>NZ_JBHXNJ010000004.1:359439-405939 GCF_042719655.1 Nocardia sp. NPDC058518 | reverse complement strand
TCGTCTGGTTTGCGTTTGGTTGTTTTGTTCTGACCTTTCTTTCTTTGTTCACTCTAAAACTAACAACAGAGCCCCCCAACCCCCGCGGGCCCCTCAGGGCCGCGGACACGCGGGCGCCAGCCCGCCAATAATGCTGTAGCCTCCCGGTGTCCCACTGCTGCCTAACTCCGAGGATTGACCCGGGTGGACTCCACCGAGCTTCGCATTGCCGCCGTGGTCCCCTGCCACAATGAAGAGGCCGCGGTCGCCAAGGTCGTCGCCGACCTCAAAGCCGCCGTGCCGGGGATCGTCGTCTACGTCTACGACAACCTGAGCACCGACCGCACCGCCGAATGTGCCCGCGAGGCCGGGGCGATCGTGCGCTACGAGAACACCAAGGGCAAGGGCAATGTCGTGCGCCGCGCCTTCGCCGATATCGAGGCCGACGTCTATCTGATGATCGACGGCGACGATACCTACGAGGCGTCGGCCGCTCCGCTGATGATCAAGACGCTGCTCGAGGGCCCCTACGACCACATTCTCGGCGTGCGCAAGCAGGACGACGCCGATGCCAGCGCCTACCGCAGCGGTCACGAGACCGGCAACAAGGTGCTCAACGGCGTGGTCGGCAAGGTCTTCGGCGAGAACGTCGAAGACATGCTGAGCGGATTCCGGGTGTTCTCGCGCCGGTTCGTGAAGAGCTTCCCCGCCGTGTCGCGGGAATTCGAGATCGAGACCGAGCTGACCGTGCATTCGCTGCACCTGCGCGTTCCGCAGACCTCGGTGTCCGTCGGTTTCCGTGACCGCCCCGCGGGCAGCGAATCCAAGCTGCGCACCTACCGCGACGGCACCAAGATCCTCGCGCTGATCCTCGGCCTTGCCCGCCACGAACGCCCCGTCGCGTTCTACGGCCTCTTCGGCACCCTGGCCTGGCTGATCTCGGTCATCCTGACCGTGCCGATCGTGATCGAGTTCTACAACACCCACGCGGTGCCGCGGTTCCCGACGCTGTTCCTTGCCTTCACACTGCTGCTGCTCGGCAGCCTCGCCTGGACCGCGGGCCTGATCCTCGACGGCATCCGCCGCTCGCGTCATGAGACGGCGCGACTGGTCTACCTGCGTTATTCGGCCGCCGGAGTGAGCGAGGACGTCGCGGCCGGAGAGCGTCGGTGACCACTTCCACCGAGCCGCAGACCACTGTCGAACTCAGCAAGACCCCCGCACGTAAAGATCGAGCGTTGGCGCCGGTGCGCACGCTGACCCAGCGGTTCGGCGCCGCGACGGTCGCGTTCGCGCTGATCGCGACCGTGTTCGGTGCCGTGTTCGCCGTGCTCACCCCCGCCTTCTGGGGCCACGACGAGATCACCCAGTTCGGCCGCGCCTACCAGGTCGCGCACGGCGGGGTGTTCCCGCAGCGCATCGTCGACGATCGCGGTGTGGCCTACGGCGGGCAGATTCCGGTCAGCGTCGACACGCTGATGGGCTACGCGTTCCGCGACTACAACGACAATCCCGACGAGCCCGACGCGATGGTGGCCGACCCCGGCGCCTACGACCGGCTCGGCTCGGCCGAGGTCTCCTCGGCGACGCGGCAGATGTGGTTCACCAACACGGCCGCCTACTCGCCGGTGCCGTATGTGCCCGCGGCCGTTGGTATCCGGCTGGGCGAGGCGCTCGGCCTCGATGTGGGTGGCATGTATTTGCTGTCCCGGTTCGCCGGGCTGGTGGCCTATCTGGCGGTTGTCGGATTCGGGCTCTACGCGCTGCGCGAGCGGCGTAGCCAGTGGCTGGTATTCACCGTCGCGGTGCTGCCGATCGCACTGTTCCAGGCGGGCACCGTCACCGCGGACACGCTCACCAACGCACTCGCCATCATGGTCTCGGCGCTGCTGCTGAAAGCGCTGTTCGTCGGAGATCGATTGCGCCCGGTGGAAACCGCCGCGCTGCTCGCCGCGACGATCGCGCTGCCGCTGAGTAAGCCGACCTATGTGCTGCTGGCGATGCTCGTTGTGGTGGTGCCGGCCGACCGCCTCGGTTTCGCCGGAAAGCTGAAATTCCTCCCGTGGGCATTCGCGGTGACGGGCGGAGTACTTTTTCTCGCCTGGACGAAGATCGCGGCGCCCACCGGCGAGGGCATGGGCCTGATGCGCCCACCGCACCAGTGGGGTCAGGTGCGCCCCGGCGATCAGCTGAAGGGAATCCTCAGCGACCCGGTGCAATTCGTGCACGTCTTCGGCGAGAGCATCGCGCTGCGCGATCATCGCTGGTTCAACCAGTTCTTCGGTGAACTCGGTTTCGCGTATGTGGACGTGCCCGCGATTTCGATGCTGGCGTGCCTGCTCGCCTTCGCGGTGAGTTTCGGCATCATCGACCGAATGAGCACTGCCACAGCCACTTTCCGCCGCACGCTGATCGTGGCACTGACGGTGCTCGCGAGTGTGGCGATGATCTACGTGACGCTGTACATGTCGTTCACGCCGGTCGATTTCTATCTCATCGACGGTGTGCAGGGCCGGTATTTCGTGCCGCTGGCGATCATGGGACTGGCCGTACTCGCCCGGATCGTGCCGCTGCGGCTGACGAATTCCGAGGGCGTAATTCCGACGCGCGGGACGGCGATCACTATCGCTTGCGCGTCTACCTTCGCGTTGATCGCCACCGCGGCAACGTATTACACCGTCGTCTGGGGATAATTCCCCAGACGACGGCGGGGATTACAGCGTCTTTTCGCCCGCGGCCGCGTAGGCGCGTTCGGTATCGGCCTTTTTCGGTCGCCACCAGTTCTCGTTGTCGCGGTACCAGGCGACGGTGTCGGCCAGGCCGGCACGGAAGTCGGCGTAGCGCGGTGACCAGCCCAGTTCCTCGCGCAGCAGGCTCGCATCGATGGCGTAGCGCTGGTCGTGGCCGGGACGGTCCGTCACGTGATCGAAGTCGGTGGGCTCGCGATCGAAAGCTTGCAGGATGAGCTGGACGACGGTCAGGTTATCGAGCTCGCCCTGCGCGCCGATGAGATAGGTCTGGCCGGTGCGGCCGCGCTCGAGAATGTCCCAGACCGCGCGATTGTGGTCGTCGACGTGAATCCAGTCGCGCACCTGATGGCCTGCGCCGTACAGACGCGGGCGCACACCGTCGATCAGATTGGTGATCTGGCGGGGGATGAATTTCTCCACATGCTGATACGGGCCGTAATTGTTCGAGCAGTTCGACAGGGTGGCGCGGACCCCGAAAGACCTGGTCCAGGCACGTACCAGCATGTCGCTGCCCGCTTTGGTCGCCGAATACGGGCTCGACGGGTTGTAGGCGGTGGATTCGGTGAAACCCGGCTCGTCGGGGGTGAGATCGCCGTACACCTCGTCGGTGGAGACGTGGTGGTAGCGCACATCGTGGCGGCGCACCGCTTGCAGCAGCGAGTAGGTGCCGACGATATTGGTCTGCACGAACGGCCATGGCTCGGCCAGGGAGTTGTCATTGTGGGATTCGGCCGCGAAATGCACGACCGCGTCCACCCCGCTGACCAGGTTGTCGACCAGATCGAGATCGGCGATATCGCCGTGCACGAATTCGATCCGGTCCGCGACCGGATCCAGCGATGCCCGGTTGCCCGCGTAAGTGAGCGCGTCGAGCACGGTCACTTGGACATCCGGGCGCGTGGCCACGGTCTGCTGGACGAAATTTGCACCGATGAACCCGGCCCCGCCGGTTACGAGCACTCGCACGCGGTCAACGATACGTGCATTCGGTGAGCCTTCAGAACGAAAGTGCCGCCGTTATGCGTTGCTGGAACGTCACTGACCTGTGACTCGGCATATATTTACACAGTGATCTCCATCACATTACCTGCAGGTAGGTTAAGACTCAGAGTTGGTTTTCCTGAGAAAAACCCCGGTCAACGCTCAGGTTTCTATCAGCGCACTGGCATCGGAGTATCAATGGTGAACAAAACTTGAACTAACAGTCACAGCAGGTTCACCTCTGGTTAGCTGCGGGAGCTTTTGATCTACGAGTCCCCTCCGCACGCTCCAAACTTGAGGTTCAACAAAAATGCTGATGAGGAAATTCGCCGCCACCTCGGCGCTGCTGATCGCTGCCATGGGCGTCACCGCCGGCACCGTCAACGCCGCGCCGGTCGAAGAGGCCGCCCCGATCAACTACACCGCCGAGGTTGTCGACGGTTCCAAGTCCGTCATCACCACCGACGCGGGCACGCTCGTCGCCGAAGACGGCCTGTTCAAGATCAAGGCCCCCAACGGCATCACCGTTGCCTCGACCGCCCTGACCTACCAGCTCGACGACTACCAGCTGCCGATCGCGGCCGAGATCTCGGGCAACACCGCCACGCTGACCCCCGTGGTCGACCCGGCCAAGGCCGTCTACAAGCCCGTCGCCCTGCCCTACGAGAACGTGGCGCCGTGGAAGACCGAGTACGAGCGTGAGCAGGCCGCCTGGAGCCGTCTGACCTCCACCATCTCCATGGGCGCCACTGTCGGCACCCTGGTCGGTGGCCTCACCGGTGCAGCCATCGGCTGCGTCGCCGGTGCGATCGCGGGCACCGTTGTGACCGCTGCGCTGGCCACCCTGTTCGGCGCGGGCCCGGTCGTGGCTTGCATCGCCGGTGCGGGCGCTGTCGGCTTCATCGGTGTGCTGATCGGCCAGATCTTCATCACCGGCCCGGTCGCGCTCGCCGCTGCCGTGCAGTACTTCACCACGATCAACCAGCCCTTCACCCCCCCGGCCAAGTAATTTCGCCGTAGGACAGAAGGAAAGCGGCCCCGGCCCGGAGAAATCCGAGCTGGGGCCGCTTCTTTCGTGTCGGAGGGTGGCTCGGTCGGCCGACCGTGATCAGGACCGCCCGAGCCGTTCTCAGGCCGTACGGGCGCGCTGGGCCGGTTCCACCGCGGCGCGAACGAATTTCGCCACCCGGCCGAGCGCCGAACGACTCTCCGGCATGCTCGGCAGGATGCTCATGAACGCGTGCACCTGCCCACGCCACAGCTCCAGGCTGTTGGGCACGCCCGCCGCGGTGAGGCGATGGACCATCAGTTCACAGTCGTAGCGCAGCAGTTCGTCCTCGGCGGCGATGAGCAGGACCGGGGGCAGCCCGCCCAGATCGGCATTGACCGGCGACAGCGCGGGATCGAGCGGACCTTCGTGCTCGGCACCGAGCCGCACGACCGCCTCCAGACCCGAGAGCGGGATATAAGCATCCCGGCTGACGTTCACATACCCCTGCTTCGCCCGATAGTCCAGATCGAGCAGCGGACTCAGCCCGACGAGGCCGGCAGGCAGCGGCAGACCGATATCCCGAGCCCGCAGCGCGGTCGCGAAGGTAAGGAACCCACCTGCCGAATCACCGGCGAACACGATGCGCGACGGATCGGCGCCGTGGCGCAGCAGCCAGCGGTAGGCGAGCACACAGTCGTCGATCGAGGTGTCGATCGATTCACCGGGCAGCTGCCGGTATTCGACATTGAGGACGGGCAGCCCGGTGCGCCTGGCCAGCCCGGCCACCACCGCGCGGTGCGTCTGCAATCCGCAGACCGCGAATCCGCCACCGTGCATGTACAACACCGCGCCGTGGCGCAGCGCGCGTGAGCCGCCCGCGGGCCGCACCATCTCCATCCGGAACCCGCCGAGCTGGATCTGCTCGCGTTCGATGCCGTGCGGTTCGGGCCGCAGCCGCGACAGCAGGTCGACCGCGACGGCGCCGACCGGAATGGTGGCCCGGTTGATGGGCACGGTGCGCAGCAGCGGTCCGATCAGGCCGAGGCAGGCGCCCATCAGGACACGGGAGGAGGTGCTGGTCCGGCCGGAGTTGACGACTATGCTCGGCTCCGGACTACTCGAGGTGCTGATCGGTGCCACGGGCGCGAGCCCACCCATCACGCCGGTGATCTTCGTGGTTACCATCGCGCACCTACCTCACAGCTGGCGCGTCGACCCCTGACCGGCGTAAACCCCCGGATCGGATGTCGGCGCTGACATCTAACACAGTGATGTTTCACACATCGACGCTCACATAATCAGATGAACGCCATGTCTGTACCGGTTATCGCCCGACACGCCAGGTCACGAAACGTTCGTGACCAATTCGTCGACGTGTCGGAACCTCCCCGTCTCCGCGGAGGACGGGACTGGCAGACTTGCCACCTATGCGCGGAATCATCTTGGCGGGCGGCACCGGCTCACGGTTGCACCCGATCACGCGCGGGGTGAGCAAGCAGCTCGTCCCGGTCTACGACAAACCCATGGTCTACTACCCGCTGTCCACCCTCATGCTGGCAGGGATCGACGACATTCTGGTGATCACCACGCCGGAGGACGCCGACGCGTTTTCCCGGTTGCTCGGCGACGGCAGCCAGTTCGGCGTCTCGATCAGCTACGTGGTGCAGCCCGAACCCGACGGCCTCGCGCGTGCCTTCGTACTCGGGGCCGACCACATCGGCACCGAACCGGCGGCGCTGGTCCTCGGCGACAATATCTTCCACGGACCCGGTCTCGGCACCAGCCTGGAACGCTTCCACGACATCGACGGCGGCGCGGTGTTCGCCTACTGGGTGAAGGACCCGACCGCCTACGGCGTGGTGGAGTTCGACCAGGGCCGCGCGGTCTCCATCGAGGAGAAGCCGAAGGTCCCGCGCTCGAACTACGCCATCCCCGGCCTCTACTTCTATGACAACGACGTGGTCGAGATCGCTCGCGAGCTGCGCCCGTCGGCGCGCGGGGAGTACGAGATCACCGATATCAACCGCGCCTACCTCGAACAGGACCGGCTCAGCGTCGACGTCCTGGCCCGCGGCACCGCCTGGCTCGACACCGGCACCTTCGATTCCCTGCTCGATGCCGCCAATTACGTGCGCACCATCGAGGAACGTCAGGGCCTCAAGATCGGCGTGCCGGAGGAAGTGGCGTGGCGACGCGGGCTGATCTCCGACGAACAGCTGTGCAAGCTCGCCGAACCGATGGTGCGCTCGGGCTACGGCCGCTACCTGCTCGACCTGATCGACCGCGGAAAAGACTGGTAACGCATGGAGTTTCGTGAACTGGCGATCCCCGGCGCCTGGGTGGTGACACCGCGCCTGCTCGGCGACGACCGCGGCATGTTCTGTGAGTCGTTCAAGGCCTCGGAGTTCGAGAAGGCCACCGGGCGCCCGTTCGAGCTGCACCAGGTGAACACCTCGGTCTCGGCGGCCGGGGTGCTGCGCGGGATCCACTACACCGACGATCCGCCCGGTCAGGCCAAGTATGTGACCTGTGTGCGCGGTGCGTTCCTTGACGTGGTGGTCGACCTGCGGCCGGGCTCGCCCACCTTCGGCCGGTGGGACAGCGTCCTGCTCGATGACGTATCGCGCCGCTCGGTGTTCCTGTCCGAGGGCCTCGGCCACGCCATCCTCTCGCTGGAGAACCGCTCGACGGTGACCTACCTGTGCTCGCTCGAGTACTCCCCCGAATTCGACAGGGACATGGACGCTTTCGATCCGCGCCTCGGTATCGCATGGCCGACCGAGGGCCGCGACGGTCGCCCGCTGACCTACGTTCGCTCGGCGAAGGACGAAGCAGCTCCCAAGTTCTCCGCCTGATTCACGTGAAACGCGCAACGGCACCACCTGTATGAGGTGGTGCCGTTGCGCGTTGTCCGATCAGGCGACGGGTTCGAGAACCTTCGCCTCGACAACCGGTGCGTCCACTGCCGGCTTGCGGAACCGGGGCAGGAACACCGTCAGCGCGACCAGTGCGCCGACGATGGTGACGCCCGCCGCGAACTCGAGGCCCGGCCGGTAGGTGTCGAGCATCTGCTGCGGGGTGGCGCCCGCACCGTGCCCACCGGAGGTGACGATGGCGGTGGTCACCGCGAGCACGATGGCCGCGCCGACCTGCATCGAGGTTTGCAGCACGCCTGCCGCCAGACCCTGCTCCTCGTCGTCGATACCGCTGGTTGCCTGCACATTGATGGCCGGGAACCCGACCCAGCCGATGCCGATCAGCAGGATGGCGGGCAGCAGCATGGTCCAGTAGTCGGGCGCGGTGTCCAGGCGCAGGAACAGCAGGTAGCCGATCGCCATCACGCTCATGGTGACCGCGATGACCGGTCCGGTACCGAATCGGTCGATCAGCTTCTCGGAGAAGAAGGCCGACCCGACGACCAGGATGCCGACCGGCAGCAGCGCCATCGCCAGCTTCAGCGCCGACCATTCCAGGGTGTCCTGCATGTACAGGGTCACGATGAACTGCCAGGAGAAGTAGGAACCGGCGACCGCGATGATGGCCAGGCTGGCTCGCACGAGCGAGGCCTTGCGCAGGATGCCGAGGCGAACCAGCGGGTGCTTCACGCGCTGCTCGGTGATGACGAACGCGGCGAACAGGGCGATCACGGCGACGAACGAACCGATGGTGCGACCCGAGGCCCAACCGACTTCCGGCGCGGTGACCACGGTGTAGACCAGCAACAACATGCCCGCCGTCGACAAGAGCGCGCCGAGTAGATCGTGTCCGCCCTCTTCGGCCTTACCGTCCTTGGGCACCAGCGCGAACGCGGCGATCAGCGCGGCGACGGCGATCGGGACGGGCAGCAGGAAGGTCCAGCGCCAGCCGACGCCGGTCATCAGGCCACCGAACAGCAGGCCCATGGAGTAGCCGCCCGCGCCGAAGACGGTGTAGATCGACAGCGCCTTGTTGCGCGCTTTTCCTTCGGCGAAGGTGGTGGTGATGATCGACAGACCGGTCGGCGCGGTGAACGCGGCGGCCAGGCCCTTGATGAAACGGGTGGCGATCAGCAGGGCGGGGTCGCTCACCAACCCGCCGACAAGTGATGCGACGGCGAACACCGCGAGGGCGATGAGGAAGACCTTGCGGCGTCCGAGCAGGTCGGCGGTGCGTCCGCCCAGCAGCAGCAGGCCGCCGTAACCGAGGATGTAGCCGCTGACGAGCCACTGCAGGGTGGAGGTGGACAGATCGAGTTCGGCGCCGATGGACGGCAGCGCGACGCCGATCATCGAAACGTCGAGGCCGTCGAGGAACAGGACGATGCACAGAGTGATCAGCATGCCCCAGAGCCGGAGGGGCCATCTGGTGGGATCGGTCGCCTGATCTGCGGCCGAAAGCGTTGCTGGCGAAGTCATGCGGAGGACATTACATGCGCACGCATTAATTGCCAACACATAAAATGCCGTTGCATGAACATGGGGTAACCACTACTATGGGGCCATGAACCCGGCCGTAACGTCAGCTCGGCGCACCGAAGCGCCCCCCGAGCTGGTCGGTCAGTGGCGTGAACTACTCGGCAGGCATGCCGCCGTGAGTTGCGCGCTGGAGAAGGCGCTCCAAAAGGACCACGAGATCGGCCTCAGCGAATTCGAAACGCTGGACCGACTGGTCGACGCGGCGTGTCAGAAGTACCGCATGACAGAGCTCGCCCAGGACATCTACCTGAGCCAGAGCGCGCTGTCGCGCGCTGTGGCCCGGCTGGAACGCGACGGCCTTGTCGAACGCAGCATGTGCGATCTCGACCGTCGCGCCATCTTCGTCCGACTCACCGACAAGGGCAGGGAGGTCTACGACCGAGCCCTGCCCACCCACCGTTCGGTGCTCGCCGGTTCGTGGGACAGTCCTACAACTTGCCCGTAGCCGCCGCGGTGATATCGGTGAAAGCACCGCGGTAGCGGTCGAATTCGACCGGTTTGTCCAGATAGGTGCTGCCCGCGAGGGTTTCCACGTAGACCACCGGCGGCTCCGGTCGATCCACCGAATCGTCGACCCCGAAATCCAGGATCACGAACCGGCCGGATTCGAGACCGGCGTGATAGCCGCAATCGCCGGGAACCACCTGGATGCGCACCGTTTCACGCTCGGCCAGCTCCCGTAATCGCGCGAGCTGGCCCGCGCGCACGCGGTCGTCACCGATGGAGCGGGTGAGCACCGACGCGGCCAGCACCACGTCCAGCCGCAACGGGGCGTCGGCCCTGGTGATCAGGGCCTGCCTGGCAGCCAAGACCCGCAGCCTGCGCTCCAGCGCTGCCTCGGTGAGCTCGGGAATCGTCTGCTCCAGCAGCGCCTTCGCGTAGTCCTCGGTCTGCAACAGGGCCGGGACCACGCCGTCCTCGTAGAGCGAGAGCCCCGACGCGGCTTCCTCGAGGCCGATGTAGACCTCGAATCCCTCCGCGATCACGTCGCCGTAGCTCGTCCACCAACCCCTTGCTTTGGTTTCGCGAGCCAAGGCGGCCAGCGGTTCGACCAGATCGGCCGGCGCGCCGTACACCTTGCACATGGCCTCGACATCGAGGCTGCGCAACGACGTCTGCCCCGTTTCGATCCGCCAGATCTTCGCTTCCGACCACTCCAGTTGCGCCGCCGCGGTTCTCGTTGTCATCCGCGCACGATTGCGCAGGTCACGCAAGTGCCTGCCCAGCTGCCTGCGCGGCATCGTGGAACCCGTGACGCCCTGTGGTGAAGCCATACTTCCCCCCTGTATCCGAACTCCGGTCTCCGGACAGAACTTTCGGAGACCGCCCTACGCAGCCGACATATCGTCGGATCTGCGTACGGATTGTTTCACAATGAATCGGACACTGCGCAAGACCTATTTTTTCTTGCGGAACCGCCAGAACTGCACCGCTCGAACGTCTTCGGAGAGCTGGTTCACCGGCTCGGCGACATCGGACAGGGCCTGGAACAGGCCATCTGCCAGTTCACTGATGTGTTCCACGCGACCGGCCAACCGGGCGGTGTTGTCGGCGAATTCGAGCATCAGCCGGACCGCGGCGGCGATGGTGAGCCCCAGCGGGACGGCCACCAGCGCGGCGAGCACGCCGAGGACGGCGGAAACCTTCCACATCAGCACCGTGAACGCCACGGGCAGGCCGACGCCGAAGGACGCGACACTCAATACATAGGCCAGCGGCAGCAATGTCCTGGTCGCGGGCCTGCGGAACTGGATATCGAGCAGGGAACGGGCCGCCTCGGCGGCCCACTGTTTGGCGGAACCGGTACTGCGGAACGGCTCTTCGAACCCCGCGTCGCGCGCCAAGTCCGCTTGGTGAGAACCTTCACGTGCTCGACCCGACCGCGTACCGTCGGCCTCTTTCCAAGAGAGCCAACGTGATTCGGCGTCGAATTCCTCGGCATCCTCGTCGTTCGACTCGGGGCTGCCCGGCGCTTCGGTCATAGCCCGAATCCTGCCCGCTTTCGCACCCTGTCGCCAACCCGGGCGGCACCTTACCTGCGATAGCGAAGGTTATCGGACTGAGACGAAGCAGACACTCACGAATATTTTTCGGTAACGGCGTAACGACTCGACTACCCCGCACCGATACGCCCATGAACGCAGGAACAGAGCTCTTCGGGGAATGGAGAACACAGTGCGCACGACGTTTCCGACCACCACTACGGCCGCCGACAAAGGTGCCGCCGCGCAGGAGTACGCCGCGCGTGGATGGACGGTTGCCGAAACAACCAACGGCCTGTGCTTGATCACCGATGACGAAGTCTCGGCCATCGAGATCGCCGGCGAGATGGCTGGTACGGTCCGTCGCTTCCTGCGTGCCAACAACCTGTCCGGCCCCGTGATCGAGATCCCGGGCGCGGAGCGTCGCGAGATCCACCTGGTCACCGGCGTCCGCAAGGCCGCCATGGCGATCGAGGCCATGCGCGAGGCAGGCGTGATCGTGTACACCGACGGTGCCAGCATCCCGCTGCCGCCGACCCAGCTTGCCGCGGGCTGCGCGTCCTGGGGCGTCGCGCCCACCGAGGCTCGCTGGATCCCGCCGGTCGTCGCCCTCGGTGCGGCCGTGCGCTCGGCGATGGCACGCAAGCAGAAGACCGGCAAGCGCGCCACGCTGACCCTGGCCAGCTGATCTGAACCAGCCGACACCCGCGATCCGCGACGCCTCCCCGACGTCGCAGCTCGCGGGTTTTCGGCGTTTCCGGCCATCGCCCGCCCGCGTGGGCGTAAGCATGAGTCATGGCTCCACGTTCGCTGTCCCAACGGTCCGCTTTGCGGACCTGCCCGCTGTGTGAGGCCGTCTGCGGTCTCACCGTCACCCTCGACGACGCCGACCGGGTGCTGTCGGTGCGCGGTGATCGCGACGACCCGTTCAGCAAGGGCTTCCTGTGCCCGAAGGGCGCCAGCTTCGGCAAGCTCGACGACGATCCCGACCTCGTCACCACCCCGCTGATCCGCGACGGTGACGGGTTCCGCGCCGCGGGCTGGGACGAGGCGTTCGACCTGATCGCGGCCGCGTTCGCCGAGATCCCCCGCGGCTCCGCGGCCGTGTACCTGGGCAATCCCAACGCGCACACCGTCGCGGGCGCGCTCTATCTGCCCGTCCTGATCCGCGCGCTGAGCACCCGCCACATCTACACCGCGAGCTCCGCCGATCAGATGCCGAAGCAGGTCGCGGCCGGGCTCATGTTCGGCGACCCGCTGACGGTGCCGGTCCCCGATCTCGACCGCACCGATTACCTGCTGATGCTCGGCGCCAATCCGCTCGAATCCAACGGGTCGCTGTGCACCGCGCCGGACTTCCCCGGCCGATTGAAGGCGCTGCGGGCTCGCGGGGGCAAGTTGGTCGTGGTCGATCCGCGAGAAACCAGAACCGCGGCGCTGGCCGACCAGCACCTGTTCATCCGGCCGGGCGCCGACGCCTACCTGCTGTTCGGGGTGGTGCACACCTTGTTCGACGAGGGTCTGACGGACGTGCGCGTCGACGTCGCCGGGCTCGACGAACTGCGCGCGGCCGCCCTCGACTTCCCGCCCGAGGCGGTGGCCGAGCGCACCGGCATTCCCGCCGACACCATCCGCACGCTGGCCCGCGAACTCGCCGCCGCGCCCACGTCGGCCGTCTACGCGCGGATCGGCACCTGCACCGCCGAGTTCGGCACGCTCACCCAGTGGCTGGTCGACGCGGTGAATGCCCTCACCGGCAACCTCGACTCCCCCGGCGGCGCCATGTTCGCCGACGCGGCGGCGGGCGGGGTGCAGCGCAGCAAGCCCTTCCGGCTCGGCCGATGGACCAGCCGGGTGCGCGAACTGCCAGAGTCCATGGGCGAGCTGCCCGTCGCCACCCTCGCCGACGAGATCGAAACCCCAGGTGAGGGTCAGATCAAGGCGCTGGTGACGGTGGCGGGCAACCCCGTGCTTTCCGCGCCGAGCGGTGCGCGACTGGACAAGGGCTTGGCCGGGCTGGAGTTCATGGTCAGCGTGGACAGGTACGTCAACGAGACCACCAGACACGCGAACGTGATCCTGCCGCCGCCGCGCTCGGTGCAGTCACCGCACTTCGATTTCGCGCTGCTGCAGTTCGCGGTGCGCAACTACGCGCGCTACTCGCCGCCGCTGGTCCCCCTGGGCGAGCGGCCATCGGAATCGGCCGTGGTGGCCCGCCTCGCGGCCGCGGTGAGTGGTCAGCCCCATGCCGGGACGGGCGCGGCGAGCCCGATCGCGATGGTCGACGAACTCGTCATCGCAGGCACACTGCACAAGGCCGACATGAGCGACCGCCGCGACGAGCTGACCGGCGCGGACACCACCGAACAGCGCCTCGACCTGATGCTCAAACTGGGCCCGTACGGTGCGTGGAACGGCGGCGACCTGAGCCTGAAAACCCTCATGGACAACCCGCACGGCCTCGACCTCGGCCCACTGCGACCCCGTCTGCCCGGTGTCCTGCGCACCGCCTCGAAGCGGGTGGAGTTGGCACCGCCGCAACTACTGGCCGACGTCACGCGCCTGCGCGCCGGACTGGCGAACGCCGCGCCCGCGATGGTGCTGATCGGACGACGTCAGCTGCGCTCCAACAACAGCTGGATGCACAACATCGCGGGCCTTGTCGGCGGTTCCAACCGCTGCACGCTGCAGGTCCACCCCGACGACGCGACCCGCCTCGGCCTCGGCGAACAGGCCGAGATCACCTCGGCGGCCGGCTCGCTGACGGTGCCGGTGGAGCTGACGCCGACGATCATGCCCGGCGTGGTGAGCCTGCCGCACGGCTGGGGCCACAGCGCGAGCACCACCCAGTCGGTCGCGCTGGCGCATGCCGGGGTGAATGCCAATGTGCTGACCGATGATTCGGTGGTCGACGAGGTCAGCGGCACCGCCGTGTTCAACGGCGTACCGGTGACGGTAGTTCCGGCCTGATCAGTCCTGACCTGGAAACCGTTGCGCAAACTCGGCTTTCATCCCATTCGCAACAATGGACACGCCCCGATGTCAGTGAGAGTCCCCTAGACTGAGTGAGATTGCGGTCACAGCGGGGGTTTCGTCTAGAAGCCCGCATCAACCGGTACGGCTAGCAGAGGGGGCCCGATGCCCGAAAATTTCGTCGGCAGCGACGGAGAACACGAGCTACAGGACACGTTGGGCACCTCGGACAGGGCCGAGCGCTTCTACGACGACCAGGTGATCGACTATCTGAACCCCACGATGGTGGATTTCGTCGCCCGGATGGACATGGCCTTCATCGCCACCTCCGATTCGCACGGCGAATGTGACTCCAGCTTCCGGGCCGGACCCCCCGGATTTCTGCACGTGATCGACGATCGCACGATTGCGTACCCCGAGTACCGAGGTAACGGGGTGATGGCCAGTCTGGGCAATATCCTCGAGAACCCGCACGTCGGGATCCTGATGATCGACTTCGTTCGCGACCTCATCGGCCTGCACATCAACGGGAAAGCCCGCATGGTCGCCGACGGCGAGCTACGCGACACCGTCACCGACCTGCCGTCGGCCGAGCGGGGTAAATCCTCGCAGGTATGGGTCGTCGTCGATGTCGAAGAGGCCTATATCCACTGCCGCAAGCACATTCCGCAGATGGTGCCGGTCGCGCGGGATCAGCGCGAATGGGGCACCGACAACGTACGAGCCAAAGGTGGCGACTACTTCGGTGTCAAAGCGGGCAAACGAGCCCCGGCCATCGCCGAGGCCAGCTGACCTATTTGATCTTGAAGATCACCACACGCTGCACGATGAAGTTGATGACGGTTGCGGTGCCCTGCGCGATCACGAAGGCGAGGGGCTGGCGCCACCACTCCTCGGGCAGCGAGAAGAAGAGCGCCTGATTGATCCCCCACTGCACCGCGAAGGTCACCGCGTAGAGCGCGACCACGGCGAAGAACCTGGCCCTGCTCGGCGCAGCCTTGAACGTCCAGCGCCGGTTGATCAGGTACGCCGTGGTTGTACCCGCGACGAAACTGATCGCCTTCGCCACGCCGACCGGCCACCCGACCAGATTCAGCAACAGGCTGTAGATGCCGTAGTCGACGATCGCCGACAAACCACCGGTCAGCGTGAACCGCACGATCTGCGTCTTGAGGTCGACATCGGTCCCGCCGGGCTCGTCGACCAGGGGAATTTCGGCGGGTAGCGGCAGATGCGGTTGGGCTTGCACGTGAGCAGCGTACGAGACCGGCGCACTGTCCTGCCACGTATACCCGCCATGCATGTAGCCTCTAAGCCGATGTCTGAGAACATTTCGACCACCAACGATGACGCGTTCGCGCTCCCTACGCGCACCCGCAAGCTCACCGGTTGGGGTCGCACCGCACCCACCTCCGCCGAAGTGCTCTCGACCAGCGATCCGGAACTGATCGCCAAGGCCGTGAGCATGGTCGCGCAGGACAACGACTCCAAGCCGGCGCATCTGCGACGCGGCGTGATCGCGCGTGGCCTCGGCCGCTCGTACGGCGATCACGCCCAGAACGCGGGCGGGCTCGTCATCGACATGCCCGCGCTCAACCGCATCCACCGCATCGACCGCGATTCGCGCCTGGTCGAGGTGGACGGCGGGGTGAGCCTGGACCAGCTGATGAAGGCCGCGCTGCCGTTCGGCCTGTGGGTTCCCGTGCTACCCGGTACTCGCCAGGTGACCATCGGCGGCGCCATCGCCTCCGATATCCACGGCAAGAACCACCACAGCGAGGGCAGCTTCGGCAACCATGTCCGCTCGATCGATCTGCTCACCGCCGACGGTTCGGTGCGCACGATCTCGCCGAGCGCCGATGCCGAGCTGTTCTGGGCGACTGTCGGCGGCAACGGCCTGACCGGCATCATCCTGCGCGCCACGATCGAGATGGCGCCGACGGAGACCGCGTACTTCCTCAACGACGGTGTGAAGACCTCCACGCTGGACGAGACCATCGCGGTCCACAGCGACGGCAGCGAGGCGAACTACACCTACTCGAGCGCGTGGTTCGACGTGATGAACCCGCTGCCCAAGCTGGGTCGCTCCTGCCTGACTCGCGGCCGCCTGGCCACGGTCGACGAGCTGCCGAAGAAGCTGCAGAAGAATCCGCTGAAGTTCGACGCGCCGCAGCTGCTGACGGTGCCGAACATCTTCCCCAGCTGGTCGGCCAACCGGCTCTCGCTCGGCGCGGTCGGCGAGGCGTACTACGCCATGGGCGGCACCTACACCGGCAAGATCCAGAATCTGACGCAGTTCTACCACCCGCTCGACATGATCTCCGAGTGGAACCGGGCCTACGGACCCGCCGGTTTCCTGCAGTACCAGTTCGTGGTGCCGACCGAGGCCGTCGAAGAGTTCAAGCGGATCATCATCGACATCCAGGCGTCCGGGCACATCTCGGCGCTCAACGTGTTCAAGCTGTTCGGTGAGGGCAACGCGGCACCGCTGAGCTTCCCGATGCCCGGCTGGAACATCTGCGTCGACTTCCCGATCCGGCGCGGCCTCAACGAGCTGGTCACCGATCTGGACCGGCGCGTGATGGAGTTCGGCGGACGGCTCTACACCGCGAAGGACTCGCGCACCTCCGCCGAGGCGTTCCACAAGATGTACCCGCGGATCGACGAGTGGATCAAGGTCCGCCGCACCGTCGACCCGAATGGCGTTTTCATGTCCGATATGGCCAGGAGGCTGGAGCTCCAGTGATCAACGCAGTTGGCAACCCGCAGACCATCCTGCTCTTCGGTGGCACCTCCGAGATCGGTCTCGCGATCTGCGCCGAGTACCTGCGCAAGAGCCCGGCCCGGATCATCCTGGCGAACCTGCCCGGCGATCCGCTGCTCGAGAACGCCGTCACCACGCTGAAGGCCGCCGGTGCGACCCAGGTCGACGTCATCGACTTCGACGCGCTCGACACCGACGCGCACCCGAAGGTCGTCGATTCGGCGTTCGCCGCCGGTGACGTGGATGTCGCGATCGTGGCGTTCGGTGTGCTCGGCGATGCCGAGGAGCTGTGGCAGAACCAGCGCAAGGCGGTGATGACCGTCGGCATCAACTACACCGCCGGTGTGTCGGTCGGCGTGCTGGTCGGCGACAAGTTCAAGGCACAGGGCCACGGCCGGATCATCGTGATGTCCTCGGTGGCCGGTGAGCGCGTTCGCCGCTCCAACTTCGTCTACGGCTCGACCAAGGCGGGCCTCGACGGCTTCTACCTCGGTCTCGGCGAAGCGCTGCGCCCGTTCGGCCCGCGCGTCACCGTCATCCGCCCGATGCAGGTCCGCACCTCGGCGACCAAGGCCCACTGGGAAGCCACCGGCGCCAAGGAAGCCCCGCTCACCGTCGACCCGGAAGACGTCGCCAAGCTCGCCGTCAACGCCTCGGAGAAGGGCACCGAGATCGTCTGGGCGCCCGGCGAGGCCCGCTTCCTGATGTCGGCCCTGCGCCACGTGCCGCGCCCGATCTTCCGCAAGCTCCCGATCTGATCGACTGCGTTCAGGACTGCCGCATCATCCCCGGATGGTGCGGCAGTTCTGCTTTGCGGCTCCACTAGGCTGGCTCGGACCGTGGAGCACAGTGGAGCCGGAGGATTGCGCGCCGATGACGACCAATGACGAGGTGCGGGCCGGGCGCAGGATCTGGACCGGGGTCGGCGAGGGGGCCGCAGCCGCGGTGGTGGCGCTCGTTGTGGCCGCGGTGGGACTGTTCGCGTTCTCGGCGGTGCAGTGGCCTGCGTTCAACTCCTCCAACGTGACTCGGGCTCTGACCACTGTGGGACAGGTCGCTTCGGTCGCGCTGCTGGTGGTCTCGGTGCTGCTGATTCGGCTGCGGAAGTGGCCGCTGGTGGCGAAACTGCTTTCCTGGGTGGGCATTTCGAGTTTCGTGACGGTCACGCTCGGGATGCCCCTAGCAGCGACGAAGCTGTATCTGTTCGGTGTTTCGGTGGATCAGGAATTCCGGACCGAATATCTGACCCGGCTCACCGACAGCGCCGCGCTGCGCGATATGACCTATGTGGATCTGCCGCCGTTCTACCCAGCCGGGTGGTTCTGGATCGGCGGGCGCGTGGGGAACGTGCTCGGGATGGACGGCTGGGAAGTGTTCAAGCCGTACGCGATCGGGCTGCTCGCCATTGCCGCCGCGGTGGCGCTGGTGTTGTGGATGCAGTTGGTGCGGGCCGATATGGCGGTGGGCGCGGCCGCCGCGGTGACTGCCATGACGTTGGCTTATGCCTCGCCCGAGGCTTATGGCGCGGTGCTCGTGGTGTTCATTCCGCCGGTGCTCGTGCTGGCGTGGGGTGCGTTGCATCGGCGCTCCGGTGGCTGGGGCGCGGTGCTCGGGACCGGGGTGTTCCTCGGGGTGGCCGCGTGTTTCTACACGTTGTACCTGGCTATCGCGGCGTTCACCGTGGTGTTGATGGCGATCGTCGCGGCGGGTTTCGCTGTCTACACACAGCGGGCCGATGGGCGCCGTCGTCGCCGCGCGCGGCCCGGCTCGGTGACAGAGTCGCGGCCATCCGGTGATGCCGATTCATCTCCCGCGGCATCAGCCGCCCAGACCGCCGCGGCGAGCCCTTCGTCCGAGACAGCCGATACCTCGGCTCCGGCATGGCGGGCCGCAATCGCACCGCTGACGAGACTGGTGGCGATCGGCGGTATCGCCATCGTGCTCGCGCTGGTGGTGTGGACGCCGTATCTGCTGAAGATGCTGTCGGGAGCGAAAATCCCTTCCGGCAGCGCTTTCCACTATCTGCCGGAGTCGGGTGCACAGCTGGCGTTCCCGATGCTGGAGTTCTCCCTGCGCGGAGCGCTGTGCATGATCGGTGTGCTGTGGCTCGTGGTTCGCGTCGGGTCATCGAGGCGCGCACAAGCATTGGGGATCGGCGTCGTGTCGATCTATCTGTGGACGCTGCTCTCGATGACAGCGACCGCGGCGGGCACCACCCTGCTGTCCTTCCGGCTGGAGCCGGTCCTGCTCGCATTGCTCGCCGCCGCAGGCGTTTTCGGCTTCGTCGAAGGCGCGAGGGCCATCTACCAGGCCATGAACGAGCCCGCCCCGTTGCGCACCGCGGCCGCCGCGATCGCCGTCCTCGGCGCTATGGCCTTCGCCCAGACGATCCCCACCGTGCTCACTCACGAGATCGACACCGCCTACACCGACACCGACGGCAACGGCGAACGAGCCGACCAGCGCAAACCCTCCGCCGTCTCCTACTACCGCGAGATCGACGCGGCGCTGTTGGCTCAAACCGGCCGCCCTCGGGACGAATCCGTCGTCCTCACCGCGGACACCAGCTTCCTGGCCTTCTACCCCTACTTCGGCTTCCAGGCCCTCACCTCCCACTACGCGAATCCCTTGGCCGACTTCAAGGCCCGCGCCGCCACCATCGCCGGCTGGAGCAAACTCCCCGACTCCCCCGCCCTCGTCGAAGCTCTGTCGAAGTCCCCCTGGCGGGCCCCCGACGCCTTCCTCTTCCGCAACGACGGCGACAACTACACCCTCCGCCTGGCCGAAGACGTCTACCCCAACGACCCGAACGTCAAGCGCTACACAGTCTCTTTCCCCAAGTCCCTCTTCACCGACCCCACCTTCACCCCCACCGAAATCGGCCCCTTCACCCTGATCACAGTGCGCCGCTGATGTATTGGAATCCGATGCCGGTCGTTGCCGTCGCCGAAGGCGCGACATTCGACAACTCGAAGACAACTCGACTCGAGGCACCTGCCACGTTCCTCCTCGGTCGCTGGGAGAACAAGGATTGGCGCAATGTGCCCGGCCCCTTCTATGGCGCAGGCACTGACACCTGCTGGAGCGGGCGCTGTTATGCGCCCGACCACATCACGTACGAGGACGACACCTACGGCGAGATCGTGTACCGACAGCCGACCAACCCGGCCGAAACATTCGCACTGCTGACCGGGATGTGGTCGGATCCCTTCTCCGGCTTCGGCGGCGACGGCGACGCGCACTGGACACTTCCACTGATCCGCGAATGGTGGTCCGACCGTGCACGTCTCACCGATTGGATCGACAAGGCGCTGCGCGGCTTCACTAGCGACGGCAACCCGGAGCAAGACGCTGCCCAGAGTCTCCGCGACTACGAGTCGCACCTGAGCAACGGCCTCGAAACCTACCTCGTCGAATACGCCTTCTGGGTCGACAATGGCCGCCCCGCCGCCCGAAACGAGACCCGCCCGAGCTTGAATCGCTGAGTGGTCTCAACCTCCCCTTCAACGCGGAAGTGCACATCGTCGCCCGCGTGCAGTCCCAGTGCATCGCGCACAGCAAGGGGAATTGTGACCCGACCGTTCGAGGTCATCCGAGCAAACGCGTCCACGCGATCTCCTCACTCGAGCCTTGCACAGATAGACCGCTGCCGTTTGTTCAGACGAGTTGCGGCCGAGGTAGTCGAGGATCAACCCGGCGCCACCAGAACTGGTCGTGCATCTACGCACCCCGGCCCCCGCCGCTACACCGAATCGGTCGCCCATTGGACGGATGGATCGTTTCCGATCCGTGCCGGAACCGGGTGTTTAACCCACTGGACGGCACTACACTGACGAGTGCGGCACGGTCTCCGCCGGCGGATCACACAACCCCCCGGCGGCTGGCGTAGGAATCAGATCCTGCACGTCACGGGTCCCGGCGACCCGCTACCGGAGGAGGACGTATGTCCGATCCGTTGCACACGAGGGTGTGCCTCACCGGCCTGAACTGTTCCTGCCCGAGCATCAGCGTTTTCCTGGTCCCCGAGCCCCTGGTTCTGGGCGGGCAGATGATGCACCTGCTCGAACAGGCACCGGTCGCCGGGCGAATACCCCAACCCACCCGCGACACCGAGCTGATCGACCTGATCCAGGCCGTGCGCACGCCGCTGGACACGCGTGGGCTCGCTCGCGCGCAGCAGGTCGCGTTCTCGGGCCCGCGTCACGATCCGCCGGTCGCGCGGGAGGTGCTGCACGACCATCTCATCGAAGAACCGGCGCCGTGGGGGCTCGACGTGGACGATCCGGCCGAGCTGATCCGGCTGGCGATGCTGCCCGAGCGCCGGATCGGAGTGCGCCGGATCGACGATTTCCAGGCGCACGCGATCCGTCAGGCGATGGAGGCGGTCTACCGGCATTTCGAGATCGACCAGCGCATACCGCTGATTTATCACGGCTTCGCCGACCCACGCGACGGCTGGTTCGCCCTGCGCGCGTCGGCGGCGTAACTGGCACGTGTGTCGATCGACACCCGGTAGCCACTGGTGTGCGGGAGAGCGATAGACCACAATATGTCCGGTCAGTGTCAACAAACCGCGCGGTCGGTGTCGCGGGGCGAGTACGCTGCGAAATGTTGGAAGTTCGGCCGACCGAAATCAGTTTTTGGTAGCGCTGATCGGTAGGGATGCAGAGGTATAGCTATGACGCTCAGCCGACCGGAGCGGATCGATCTTTTGTTGACACGCCCGCAACGCGCGGGTCGTGACCCGGAGCCGCGCGAGCAGCTCGGATCGCTCGGCGAAATCGAGCGGGTGGTCATCGACGCCACCATCGCCCTGCTCGCGCCGGGCCAGAAATTCGCACTCCTGTGGTCACTGCAGGTCGGCGAGCAAGCCGTCGCCGGGGTGCAGATCAAAGAACGCGACGGAACGGTCACCAACCTGATGCCGCCCACCGAGGTGCTCGAGTACCTCACCGATCACAAGCGCATGTCCTACGACCCGGACACCGGCGCCTGGCTCAGCGCCGAGATCTTCATCGCCGGCCCCACCCGGTACAAGACCAACTACTCCACCGTCGCCGTCGCGGACTGGATGCCGGAGGTCTCGGCCGACGACCTCGCCGCCGAATTCGCCGCCTTCCCGCGCCCCGACTCCGAGATCCCCGACTGGGCCCGCTCCCAGCTCGACTGGGCCGCCCGCCGCACCGGCTGAGGCCTGCACCGCTGAGGAACGCCGTCGCGTCCGCGCCCATTTGGAGCGGCGCCGACCGGCGCACAGGTTCGATGGCTAGCATCAGTCCCCGTGCGACCGGACCGATCTGAACGAGCGTTCACCCGATACCGCCTGATCGCCCTTGTCTGTGGGCTGCTCGGGTTCGTGCTTGCCCTGCTCACACCGCTGTTGCCGGTGCGCCAGGACCGCGCGAGCCTGGACTGGCCGCAAGCGGGCGCGACCAGCGTCGAGGCACCGCTGGTGTCGTATGTGCCGCAGCGCCTCGACGCGCAGCTGCCGTGCACGATGCTGAGTGGGCTGCCCGGTCCCGGCGCGGAGAACCCGACCACGACCAGCCTGTTGACGACGATTCCGGCCGCCTCCGGCAAAGCCGACCGCGGGCTGAGCGTCACCGTGCGCGACGGCGTGGTGGGGGTACAGGCGCGCGATGTGCCGATGCTGTCGGCACCGATCGCGGAGATCGGCGGGTGTGAGCGGATCAGCATCGTCTCGACGATCGAGGCGACCACGGTCGAGTTCGTCGGGGCGGCGCGCCAGGACGGCACCCCGTTCCGCAACACCGTCACCGTCGACAAGCGCCCACAGATCGTCGGCGTCTACACCGACCTCGACGCGGCGGCCCTGACCGGCGCCCGGCTGCACGCCGATATCGACTCCCGTTTCACCTCGACGCCCACGACGCTGAAACTGGCGGCGATGATCGGCGCGGGCGTCTTCACCCTCCTCGCGCTGATCGCGCTGCACCTGCTCGACACCGCCGACGGCCGCCGCGCCCGCCGATTCCTGCCCCGGCACTGGTGGCGGATCACCCCGACCGATGTGGTGGTGGTCGTGACGCTGCTCGGCTGGCATGTGATCGGCGCCAACACCTCCGACGACGGCTACATCCTCAATATGGCGCGCGCGTCGGGCCCGTCGGGCTACATGGCCAACTACTACCGCTGGTTCGGCGTGCCGGAGGCACCGTTCGGCTGGTCCTACGAACTGCTCGCCTGGATGACGAAGGTCTCCGACGCCAGCCCGTGGATGCGCCTGCCCGCGCTCGCCGCCGGGCTGGTCTGCTGGGCGGTGATCAGCCGAGAAGTGCTGCCCCGCCTGGGTGCTCGTGTGCGCCGCGACAAGGTGGCGCTGTGGACGGCGGGCCTGGTGTTCCTGGCCTTCTGGCTCCCCTACGACAACGGCCTTCGCCCCGAACCGCTGATCGCGGCGGGCGCCCTGCTCACCTGGTGCCTCATCGAACGCGCCATCGCCACCGCACGACTGCTGCCCGCCGCCTTGGCGATCCTGGTCGCCGCGTTCTCGCTGGCGGCGGGCCCGACCGGCCTGATCTGTATCGCCGCCCTGATCGCGGGCACCCGGCCGGTCATGCAGATCATCATCAAGCGCGCCCAGGGTCTGCGCCCGCGCCGAATCGCCGCCGACAGCGAGTTCGACGCCGCAGATGACCAACCGTCGACCGATGCGACCAGTGCCGCGAAACCGGGCGACACCGCTGACACGAACAGCTCGGCAAGCACGAACAAGACGACCGGCTCAGCGGATCGACTCTCGCTGGGCACCAAGATCTTCCGGTACGCAGCACTGCTGGCCCCCGGTGTCGCGGCGGGCACGCTGGTGCTCATCATCGTCTTCGCCGATCAGACGCTGGCCACCGTCATGGAAGCCACCCGGGTCCGCACGCTCGTCGGCCCGAACGTCGCCTGGTTCGACGAACGCACCCGCTGGGACTCGCTGTTCATGCTCTCCCCCGACGGCTCACTTGCCCGCCGTTTCGGCGTCCTGGTGATGCTGCTGTGCCTGCTCGTCTGCATCCTGCAGGTCCTGCGCAAGGGCCGCATCCCCGGCACCTCACGCGGGCCCTCGGTGCGCATCCTCGGCATCGTCTTCGCCGCTCTCCTGCTGATGATGTGGACGCCGACCAAGTGGACCCACCACTTCGGTGTCTACGCGGGCCTGGCGGGTTCGCTGGCGGCCTTGGCGGCGGTGGCGGTCGGCACCAACGGAATTCGCGCTCCACGCAATCGCTCGCTGTTCGCGGCGGCCGTCCTGTTCCTGCTCGCGATGACCTTCACCGGCTCCAACGGCTGGTGGTACGTGTCCAGCTACGGCGTGCCGTTCTGGGACAAGGCGCCGATGGTGGCGGGCAAGGGCGTTTCGACCCTGTTCCTCGGCCTCAGCATCCTCGCCCTGCTCGTCGCGCTGTATTTCCACCTGCGCGCGCCCTACCGAACCCCCTCCGACACAGGTCGTTTCGACCGCTTCGCGACCATGCCGCTGACCATCGCGGCGGCACTGCTGGTCCTGTTCGAGGTGGCGTCGATGGCCAAGGGTGCCATCACCCAGTACCCCGCCTACTCCATCGCGAAGTCGAATATCAATTCGCTGCAAGGCAATACGTGCGGCCTCGCCAATGACGTGCTGGTGGAATCGAATACGGCCGATTCACTGCTCACCCCCTACACCGGCGACCCCGCCGACGGGCTGAACGCCGAATCCACCGGCTTCACCCCGGACGGCGTAGCCGACGACCTCACCGCCGACGCCGACGAAACCGTGGTCGGCGGCGCCAACTCGGTCGACACCGATTCCGCCAACAAGACCACCAAGACCACGGGTGCGGGCACCGGCGGTGGCACCAGCGCCGAACCCGGCATCAACGGCAGCACCGTCGCCCTCCCGTTCGGCCTCGACCCCGCCCGCACCCCGGTCCTCGGCTCCTTCCAGGACGGCGTGCAGCAGCAGGCGAAGCTGACCTCGCAGTGGTATCGCGTCGACCTCGACGACAGCGTGCGCGACGATCCCGCCTATCAGGCCCTCGTGGTCACCGCGGCCGGGCGGATCCGCTACGTCGACACCGACGGTGTCGTGCACTACGGCCAGGATCTGCGCCTGGAATACGGCACCCGCGACGCCGACGGCTCCATGGAGATGACCGGCTCGATCGCGCCGATGGATATCGGGCCCGCCCCGTCGTGGCGCAACCTGCGCGTGCCGATCGATCAGCTGCCCGTCGGTGTGAACGCGGTGCGCCTGGTCGCCACCGACAACGACATCACCGGCAAGCAGTGGCTCGCGGTCACCCCGCCGCGCCTGCCGAAGCTGTCCACCCTCGACTCGGTGGTCGGCCGGACCGATCCGGTGCTGCTCGACTGGCACGTCGGCCTCGCGTTCCCCTGCCAGCGCCCGTTCGAGCACCACGACGGCGTCGCGGAGGCCCCGCAGTGGCGCATCCTGCCCGACCGGGTCGGTTCGGACGCGTCCAACGCGTGGCAGGACGACATCGGCGGCGGCCCGCTCGGGTGGACAAATCTGCTCCTGAAGGCCGAAACTGTGCCCACCTATCTCGACCATGATCTCGGCCGCGACTGGGGCTCGCTGGAGCGGTTCACGCCGTATCAGCCCGCTCCGCCCGCCGAGATCGCGGTGACGGTGATCGATCAGTCGGGTCGAGCGAAGGAACCGGCAATTCGGGCACAGTGACGTGCGTTACAGACACTGGCAGCGTAAGGGCAGTGACCAGGCACTGGCGCTTGCCGCATACGAAACGCTCAGTGCCCGTTAGGGTTTCGATAAGATGAAGCAACTGTAAATGACAGCGTAAAGGTCCTGTGCCTGCACGTTTGAGCACGTACGCTGGTGGGTATGACAGGAGCCTTCGATGACATGGATCTACGAGATCTCGTCGAGTTGCTCAGCAACGACGAGAAACAAGAACTACGACCGGCCGTAATGCGGGTACTGGAAAGACTGCCTTCACAAGAGGTATTACGCCGCGACCTGAACCGTCGCATGCTCAACGTCTGACTCCTGTCCCCCATCCAACCGAAAAGGCGCGGACCACACTATGTGATCCGCGCCTTTTACTGTCCGGCCGAGGTCAGAACACCCGCAGCGGGCCCGGGCTCCACAGCCCGTCACGCGGCGCGGTGCCGGTCTCGAGCTCGGCGGGGGTCGCCTGCGCGTACTGGTCGTAGCGTTCCAGCGAGCCCCAGTCGCGGGCCCAGTCGTCCTTCAGGTAGGTCGGGATGGTGACCCGGCTCGCCAGCATCTGCGACATGCCGAGCGGACCACCGAACTCCTGCGCCTGCCAGGTATCGGTCGACGAGATCGCCAGCGGACGGTCCGGCAGGATCCGGTAGTTCGGCACCTCGGCCACGCCGTTCTTGTGCGCGAACGGACGCTGGCACGGGAACTGCAGGCCGACGGCCCAGTCCAGCAGCACCGGCTGATCGCGGCCGATGAACGTGTCGAGGCTCTGCAACCTGGGCACCCGCGGCGGGGTGAACGCCAGCCACTGATCGCCGATCAGGATCGGGTCGTTGACCATCACGCGCACCGCGTTCACCTCGGCCGGGAGGTCGGCCAGCGGCACGCGCAGGTTGCGCCACGACGGCGCGGGGCCGATATCGCGCGGCTGGTAGGCGCCGAGCGTGGTGACGCTGCCATCGGGGTTGCGGGTGCCGTATTCGACGAACAGCGCCTGGCCGTACTTGTCGGAGCCGGAGTCGTCCTTGGAGGCGATGCGACCGGCCGCGCTGATCACGACCAGCGGTGAGTCGTCGGAGCGGGCGGGCAGACCGTACCAGGCCGATTCCAGGTGGGCGGGCTGCTGCATACCCTCCTGGTAGGAGCCGAGAATCGGGGTCTGCGCGGGATCGAGGCCGAACGGCAGCGCCACGGTGGAGCCGTTCACGCCGAGTGCGCCCTCACCACCTCCGGTGCCCGCGCTCTCGCCTTCGGCGAAGGCCGCACCGACCGACTGGTTGCTGGTGTTACCGGTTCCGGGCTTCACCTCGACCGCGTCGGCCGACAGGTCGCCCGGCACGCCGTTGGGGGTGAACCCGACCGAGCCGGTGCCGGCCAGGGGGTCGTTGGGGTCGGTGAACGGACGGGCCGGGTCGACGATCGGGTCGAGCCTGCCGCCGTTCGGGTCGGATTCGACCAGCACATCGTTGGCCAGGCCACACGAGTTGTCACTGAGCGCGTCGATGTTGGAGCGGCCGAGCGAGTAGCCGGGGTACTGCTGCGTCGCGCCCTTGACCAGCGATGCCACCTCGAACAGCACCATCAACCCGACCACGATGGTCAGCGGGATGGCGGCGAACTTGCGAATCCTGTTGCCGCGCTTCGTTTTCACCGACGGCACCGGCTTCACATAGTCCTCGCGCAGCGCGTACCAGCCGACCAGTGCCAATGCCACGCCGAACAGGATGAGCATCACCGTGTTCGAGTGGATGCCGCGCAGCGAGATGGTCTTGTCGAACCACGGCACGCCGTAGCTGGACACGTACCAGTAGCCGTTGATGCCGGAGAACGACAGCGCGAGCACGAACAGCAATCCGGCCAGGAAGATCGCCCGGTTCTTGCGTGAACGCAGCGCGCTCTGCGACACCGCCACCGCGGTCACCGCCGCGAGCCCACCCGCGATGCCCGCGTAGGCACCGAAGTGGTGGGTCCACTTGGTGGGGTTGAACATCATGAAGAAGATCGTGCCGAAGACGATGCCCATCAGCCGCCAGGTCGGACCCGACGCGATGCCAGGCACCTGACGGCGGCGCAGCAGCACCAGCAGCGTCGTGAACAGGCACAGCAGCATCACCAGGAAGGCGAAACGGCGAGCCAGCGAGCCGTCGACGGTCTCGACGAACATGTAGTAGTAGCGCAGGTAGTCCTCGTACCAGGCCAGGTTGGGGCCGGTGGCCTGACGGACCCGGTTGGCTTCCTGGATACCGGCGAAGGTCTGGTCGCCGTAGACGACCGTGAGCACGAGCACGCCCGCCGAAGCGATCGGAGCCAGCAGCGGGAGCGTGCCGAACTCGCGATGACGGCGCACGATGATCCGCACCAGCGGCCGGATACCGGCGAGCAGCGCGGCCACACACATCAAACCGGTGGGCGCGGCGGCGAGGGTGAAGGCCGCGATCAGCACCGCGATGCCCGCGGGCAGCAGGCGGCCGGTGGCGATGGCGCGTTCGATGGAAACCCAGGTGAGCAGCGCGCCGAGGGCGACGATCGGCTCCGAGCGCAGGCCGTTGTCGAACGGCAGCCAGAACGCCAGGAACACCAGACCACCGGTCCACAGCGCCACCTGACTGCGCTTCACGGCATTGCCGAGGCGCGGTACCACCTCGCGGCTGATCACCATCCAGCACAGGATCGCGCAGATCAGCGCGGGCACGCGCACCCACGGGCTGGCCGTGGAGATCTCGGCGAACACCTGGATGACGTAGTAGTACCAGCCGAACGGTGCCTCTGGGACGCCGTACCAGCGGAAGTAGTTGGCCATATAGCCCGCGTCGGGGGCCACGCGCACCATCGACAGGATGTAGCCGTCGTCGGAGGTATTGGCGCCGACGAAATGCCAGACCAGCAGCGTGCCGATCACCGCGCCGTCGGCCCAGGTCGGCTTGAGCCAGTTGCGCGGCAGGAAGCGGCGATGTCCGCGCCCGTCACTGCCGTCGAGGCGGCCGAGCGCGGCGAGCGCCAGCAGCGTGCACAGCACCGCCGCGATGATCGCGACCAGCTTGATCAGCGACGGGCTCGACGAGAACCGGGTGTCGATCGTCGAGGTCAGCGAAAGGCCCTGCGGCACCGCGCCTTCGAGATCGGTGAACACGCCCACGATCTGCGGCCGCAGGTCACCGGCGAGCTGGCCCTGCACGGGCACCTGCACGGTTTCCACCGCACCCGGCTGACCGGCGATCGGCCGCTCGACCTGCTTGGTCAGCCCCGCGAACTCCGCGGTCGTGCGGTTCTGATCGGAACTGATGACGATCGCCGAACACCCGTCCATCGCCGACCGGTCCGCCGAGGCGACCACCGCGTTGCGATCGACCACATCGACCGCGGTAGCGGAGACGCGCACGAACAGCGCCTCCAAGGCCGCGCGATCGCCCTGCGGGGGCGCGGTCGCCAGCAGCATGCCGCCCTGCTCGGGCAGCGACGACACGGCACTACACGGGATCGACACATTCAGGTCGATCGGCACCTGGGACATCAGCGGCGCCTGGACGTTCGCGAGCGTGCCGTTCTGCGGCCAGTTCAGCTGGGCGGTGGTCTGAGTGACCGGAAGAAACGGCGTGGCCACCGCGAACACGGCACCGAGAATCCCGGCGACCATCGCGATCCATCGCGCGATCCGGAAGTCCTTCGCGGTGGCCACGGGTTCGGCAGGAGGCTTGGTGAGAACAGCTGTTGCGGCGTCTGGCACGGTTCGACATGCTATCTGTCCCCCGGTACTTGTGAGGGGTCGCACGCCTTAGTCACGCACTTCCCTAGACTCGACTCCATGACCAAGGTGAATCTCGAAACCAATTACGGACCGATCGTGCTCGAGTTGGACGACCAGGCCGCGCCGAACACGGTCGCCAACTTCGTGAACTACGTGAACTCGGGCCATTACGCCGGCACCGTGTTCCACCGCGTCATCCCCGGTTTCATGGTGCAGGGCGGCGGCTTCGAGCCCGGCCTGAAGCAGAAGCCGACTCAGGCGCCGATTCAGAACGAGGCCACCAACGGCCTGAAGAACGACAAGTACACCGTCGCGATGGCCCGCACCAACGACCCCCACTCGGCCACCGCCCAGTTCTTCATCAACATCTCCGACAATGCCTTCCTCAACCACTCCGCTCCCCAGGGCCAGGGCTGGGGCTACGCCGTCTTCGGCAAGGTCACCGACGGCTTCGAGGTAGTCGACAAGATCGCCGCCGTCACCACCGGCAGCGCGGGCCCCCACCAGGACGTCCCCGTCGACGACGTCATCATCGAATCCGCTTCTGTCGCTTAATTCTTCGACGCAGCGTGCCGGGCCGCTACCGAATTCATTGGTGGCGGCCCGTTTTTCGATCAGCTCCCAGAATGCGACTCCGGCTGTCGAGTCGTCCCCGATGCGATCGTGAAGGTGTCGCGGGGCACGCGGTACGGTGTCTCGACTGATCAAAGTTCTTGGGGGAATACGTGAAAGACCTTCTTTACTCGGTGCTGGGCATAGTGTTCGGCGCCTTCCTCGTTTTCGGCGGAATCGCCACACTCAACAGCGGTGCCGATTGCGGCGGCACGACCATGTCGGCGGGCGAGACCTGCGTGACGAGCAGCAAGGGCTCATCGGTGGAGCGGGATGCCGCCGGGCAACAAGCCCAGAACAAGCGCACCGGGTGGATGCTGATCGGCGGCGGCGCGCTGATGAGCGTCGGCTCCGCGTTCTGGCTGCGGAGCAATCTCCGGTCGCGCCGGGCTCGCCGCGCCGCTACCGCGCCGCAAGGCTTCCCGCCGGTCGGTGGACCGCAGCCCGCCCCTAATGGGCTGCCACAGATGCAGGGCCAGTGGCAGCAGGCCGCACCCGCTCCGTATGGGTCGCCGCAAGCCCAGGGCCAGTGGCCGCAGGGAGCTCCCGGATACGGCGCACCCGCTTATGCGCCGCACGCACAGCATCAACCGCAGGCAGGCCCCGGGTACAACGCAAACCCGAACTACCGGCGGTAGTGGGTCAACCACGCGCTCTGACGGAAACTGCCCGTCGCCAATGCTCGGCTCAGATTCGTTGCGAACCCGAATCACCCAGCTGAGCTCGCGTACTCCTTCGGGCTTTCAAGTCGCACGATTAGACTTGGTCCAGCGGGTTCGCCGACCGCTCGAAGATGTCAGGAAGGAGCGCCATGACTGCCATCGCCCCCGCGTGGATGCACGAGCAGATCACGGCGGCGGAGTACGACACCTGGTCCGACGAGCAGTGTGCGGGCATCGAGATCGTGGACGGGATGGTTGTTGTGAGCCCCAGTGCGTCCAAGCGGCATAACCGGTTGGCCCGGATCCTGGCCAACGCGCTCGACGTCGCGGCCGGACCGGACTGGAACGCCGACACCGACTTCGATGTCCGACTCCAAGATGTGCCGCTCACCAATCGGCGACCCGATGTCGTTGTCTATCGCGCCGACACGATCGATCTCACGCCGACCCGCCCCGAACACGTGTTGCTGGTCGTCGAGGTCGTCTCGCCCGGCTCGGAGACCACCGACCGGATCGTCAAAGTGGACCAATACGCTAAGGCGGGCATCGCCTTCTACTGGCGGATCGAGCAGGCGGCGAACGGTGTCCCGCTGATCTATACCTACATCCTCGACCCGGCGACCGGGTCATACCGGACCGGAGACATGTTCACCGGAACGGTCGAGGTGTCGGCTCCCTTCCCCGTGGAGATCGACCTCGGCAAGATCTGATCCCCGCATACCCGAACGGGCCGCCTCGGAGAGCTTCCGGGGCGGCCCGTTCGGGGTCTGGCTACAGCGGCAGGACGTGGTGCTTGCGTGGGTTGCGCTGGATCTTCTTGTCCTGGAGCAGTTTCAGGGCTCGGCGGAGTTCGAGGCGGGTGGTGGCCGGTTCGATGATGGCGTCGATGAAGCCGCGTTCGGCTGCTACCCAGGGGGTGGCTACGTTGGCGTTGTAGAAATCGATCAGGTTCTGGCGGATCGCGGCGCGCTGGTCTTCGGGGGCGGCGGCGATCTGGGCGGCGCCCAGGAGGCTGACGGCGCCCTCGGCGCCCATGACCGCGATGCGGGCGGTGGGCCAGGCGAGGTTGATGTCGGCGCCGAGCTGCTTGGAGCCCATGACCGCGTAGCCGCCGCCGTAGGACTTGCGGACCACCAGGGTGATCTTGGGGACCGAGGCCTCGACGTAGGAGAACAGGAAGCGGCCGCCGCGCTTGATGACGCCGACCTTTTCCTGCTCGACGCCGGGCAGGAAGCCGGGGGTGTCGACGACGAAGACCAGCGGGATCTCGAACGCGTCGCACAGGCGCACGAAGTGCGAGGCCTTGTCGGAGGCGCGGGCGTCGAGCGCACCGGCCGCCGACATGGGCTGGTTGGCGACGACGCCGACGGTGCGGCCGTCGATGCGGGCGTAACCGGTGATGATGTTCTGGCCGGTGTCGGCGCTGATCTCCTTGAACTCACCGTCGTCGAAGATGCGCAGCAGGATGTCGTACATGTCGTAGCCGGCATTGTCGGAGTCGGGCATGAACGTGTTCAGCTCGCGGTCGGAGTCGGTGATCTCCGGTTCCAGACCGGGGTTCACCACCGGCGGCAGTTCCTGGCAGCTGCTCGGCATGTAGCCCAGGTACTCGCGCACCCAGGTGAAGGCCGCCTCCTCGTCCTTGGCGACGTGGTGGATGTTGCCGTACTGGGCCTGCGTGCGCGCACCGCCGAGCTCCTCGAGGCTCACGTCCTCGCCGGTGACCTCTTTGATGATCTTCGGGCCGGTGACGAACATGTGCGCGGACTCGGTGGCGACCACCACATCGGTGCAGATCGGCTCGTACACCGCGCCACCGGCGCAGTTACCGAGGATCACCGAGACCAGCGGAACCATGCCCGACAGCGGCTCGAGATTGGTCGCCATCCAGGCGTACCAGGCCAGCGAGCTGATCGCTTCCTGCACGCGCGCGCCACCGGAATCGTTGATGCCGACCAGCGGGATGCCGACCTTGGACGCGTACTGCATCAAGCCGCACAGCTTGCGACCGAACGCCTCGCCGACCGAACCGCCGTAGACGGTCTGATCGTGGGAGAACACCGCCACCGGGCGACCCTCGACCTTGCCGTGGCCGACCACGACACCGTCACCGTAGAGAGCGGTCGCGTCGCCGGGCTTGCGCACCAGCGCGCCGATCTCGACGAAGGTGCCGGGATCGAGCAGCTGGTTGATCCGGTCGCGGGCGCTGGGAATGCCCTTGTGCGCCCGCTTCGCGATGCCCTTCGCGCCCGCTGGTTCCTTGGCGAGCTCGAGCCGCTCGTGTAGATCGGCAAGCTTTTCGGCGGTCGTGCTCACTTACTATTCTCCCTTTGCGGAAATCGCGGCCAGCTTGGCGGCGAGGTCGGCACCGATCTGGCCGATCCGCGGTTCGTCGACAATCTGTAGGTGGTCGCCGGGGATGCGGACCACCTCGAGGTTCGGAATGTACTCGTCCCAACCACCGTTGGGCTTGCGGTCCGCGAAACGCGGCTCGAGCTGGATCATGCCGTCGTGGTAGCGATCGGCCAGGTAGAGCACGGCCTCACCGTCGTACTGGGTCGGCTTCGCCTTCGCGAGGTGGCGGCTCTCGATCCACGAGGTGCGCTGATGTTCGAGCACACCGCCGGGGATTTTCGCACCGGTCAGCTTCACCAGGCTGGCGACGATGTCGTACTGCTCCTCGTCGCCTGCCTGGGCGAGTTCCTGCAGCTGCTCGTCGGGCAGTTCGCCCTCGACGCCGTAGGTGGTCTTGGCGAACTGCTGGTAGCGCTGAATGCGGCGCACCCGCTCCTCAGGGCTGTTGTCCTCGCCCTTGACCGGAAGTGCCAGGTCGATAAGACCGACAACGCGCACGTCGGCGCCTTCTTCGCGAAGGAGCTGAGCGACCTGCAGCGACAGCACCGCACCGAGCGACCAGCCGTACAGCACGTACGGGCCGTTGCCCTGGAGCTTGCGCAGTTCGGGCAGGTACTGGCGGGCGCGTTCCTCGATATCGCCCTCGACCCGCTCGAATCCGTACATCGGGGTATCCGCGGCGAGACGCTTCAACAGCGGCTCGTACACGAGGGTGTTGCCACCCGAGGGATGGAACACGAAGACCGGCACGGCGTCGGAGCCCTCGGCACGCGCCCGCAGCGGACGCACGAAGCCGTCGACATCGGCGCCACTGTCCTGCAGATTGCGCACGATCTCGGCGAGCTGCTCGATCGACTCGCAATCGAGCACGTCGTCGACGGTGACCTCTGCCTTGACCCGCTCGGTAAGGCGGGCCGCCATCTTCTCGGCGACCTCCTCTTCGAGGATCGGCAGCGTGTTGTAGACACCACCGGGCGAGGTGCCGGTGACGACGGCCCAGGTGGCGTAGGTCAGGCGCTCAGCCGCGTCACGCGGCGGAACGTTGTCCTCGTCGGCGCTCGCATCGGCGAAGTAATCGATGTCGGCGATTGCCGATTCGGCGGGCGCCTGCTCCGAAACCGATTCGGCAGCAGCAGACGCACTGGCGTCGGCAGCATCCGAAACCGATTCGGCAGCAGCAGGTTCCGACGACTGCTCGGCTTCGGCCTGCTTCGCCACCGCCAGCGGATCCTCACCCGCGGCGATCGCGGCCCGAGCAGCCTCGACGAAGTTGGCGTCGACACCGAGCTCGACATCTTCACCGGCGGCCTTGGCGGCAGCCTGCTTCTCCGCCATCGCCGCGACCTCGTCGCGATGCTCGATCGCGTAGCGCAGCACCTTCGACACCTCGTTGAGGCTGGCGTCGCGCACGGCCGAGATCTGCAGCTGCGGGATGTCGAATTCGTATTCGACGCGGTTCTTGATGCGCATCGCCATCAGCGAGTCGAGGCCGAGTTCCATCAGCGGGATCTCCATCGGGAGGTCCTCGACGGCGTAGCCCATGGATTCGGCGACGATGACACAGAGTCGTTGTTCGATGGTCTCGCCGCTGTCGGGGCTCCAGCGGTCGCCGGTGGCGATGGCGATCTCGGCGGCGGTGGGTTCCGCTGCCGCGGCCGGAACCGCCACGGCGGGAACCGGTTCGGGCAGCGCGGCACCGGAGGTGACGACCGCGTCGAACAGCAGGGTGAACCCGGCGCCGGACTTGGCGTGCACCTGGACCGACGCACCACCGAGGTGCGGCGTCAACGTGGTGGTCAGCGTGCCCGCGGTGGGCAGCGCGGCATGCGCATGTGAAACAGAGACCGAGACATTGGAAAAGACCTGTGCGGCAGCGGCTTTCACCAGCACAGCGAGGTCGGTGACCGAGGAGGCCTGGATCTCCCAGGCGTGGCGGCCGTCCGGCATCGCAACGTGCGCGCCGGGCACACGGGAGTTGCCACCCGAGGACATCGAGACCTTGGGCCAGTACTCCTTGCGCACGAACGCGGTGCGCGGCACATCGGCGTAATCACCTTCGGGCAGCAGCGAACTCAGGTTCACGGCGTGGCCGTGCACGTAGAGCTGCGCGAGCGCCCCGATCACACCGGCGGACTCGTCTTCCTTGCGCTTGAGCGTCGGGATGAGCTGCGCGTCGTGCACGCCCGCCGCGAAGGTGGTGCCGAGAACCTGCATCAGCGCAACAGAATTGGGCGCCAGCTCCAGGAACGTGGTGTGCCCGGAGTCGACGGCGGCCTTCACCGCGTTGGTGAACCACACGCTGTGGCGCAGGTTCTTCACCCAGTACGGCTCGTCGTGGATCGGGTCGGTACCGGGCCGGAAGTACAGGCCCTCGTGCACCGTGGAGTACAGGCCGATCTTCAGCGAGGTCGGCTCGATGCCCGCCAGTTCCGCGGCGAGTTCGCCGAGCAGCGGGTCCATCTGGGAGGTGTGGCCCGCGCCGCGGGTCGGGAGGATGCGGGCGAACTTGCCCATCGCCTCGACCTCGGCGACGATCTGCTCGACCTGGTCGCGCGGACCGCCGATGACGGTGTTGGTCGGCGCGGCGTACACCGCGCACTCCACATCGGGGTACTTCGGCAGCAGCAGCGCCACATCGTGGGCGCTGAGTTCGACCAGTGCCATATTGCGCACTTCGTCGTCGGTGAGCATCTGCTCGCCCTCGCCCATCAGGCGCGAGCGGGCGCAGATCACGCGCACCGCGTCTTCGATCGACAGGCCACCGGCGATGTAGGAACCGGCCACCTCACCCATCGAATGACCGACCACCGCAGCCGGTTCCGCGCCGTGGGCACGCAACAACGCGGCGAGGCCGAGCTGGATGGTGAAGATACCGACCTGGCAGGTGCCGACGTCGTAGTCCTGCTCGTCGTCGAGGAACATCTCGCGGATCGAGTAACCCGCCTCGTCCTGCACCAGCTCGTCGACCTCGTCGACGGTCTTGCGGAAGATCGCGTTCTCGCCGTAGAGCTGCTTGGCCATCTTGCGGTGCTGGGAACCGAAACCGGAGAACACCCAGATCGGCCCGTTGGACGCGGGCGAATCGGCGGTGAACACACCGGCGCCCGGCTTGCCCTCGGCGATAGCGCGCAGGCCGGCGACGGCCTCTTCACGCGTCTTGGCCACCACCACACCACGCGAACGCTGGTGGCTGCGCTTGGCCAGCGAACGGGCGACATCGGTCAGCGCGACATCGGAGCCCGCGCCTTCCAGCCAGTCGGCCAGCTCGGCGGCGGCGCGCTTACGACGCGACGGCAGGTAGGCGGAAACGGCCAGGACCACGGGCAGCGGCTCGTCGCGCTCGCCGTCCCATTCGACGAACGGCTGCACCGGCTCGACCGCGGCCTCGGTGATCGCGATGGCCTCGGCGACCACACCGGTGGTCTCCTCGCCCTCGATCTCCTCGGCGGCGACCTGCTCGGCGGTCACGTCCTCGACAACCGGGGCCGTGGGCACGTACTCCTGCAGCACCACGTGCGCGTTGGTGCCACCGAAACCGAAGCCGGAGATGCCGACGGTGGCGACGCCGCTGTAGCGCGGGTACTCGGTCGCCTCGTCGACGACCTTGAGGTTGGCCTGCTCGAACGGGATGTACGGGCTCGGGCCCGCGTAGTTGATGCTCGGCGGAATCACGTTGTGCTGGAACGACATCAGCACCTTGGCCAGGCTCGCCACACCGGCGCCGGATTCGAGGTGACCGAAGTTGGACTTGGCCGAACCGAGCAGAGCGGGCTTGTCGGCATCGCGGCCACGGCCGATGACGCGACCGAGCGCTTCGGCCTCGATCGGGTCGCCGATGGGGGTGCCGGTGCCGTGCGCCTCGATGTAGTCGACCGTGGAAGGGACGATGCCCGCGTCACGGTAGGCGGCGCGCAGGACGTCGGCCTGTGCCTCGGGGTTGGGCGCGAACAGGCCGTTGGAGCGGCCGTCGGAGTTCACCGCGGAACCCTTGATGACGCCCAGGATGTTGTCGCAGTCGCGCTCGGCGTCGGCCAGGCGCTTGAGCACGACCATGCCCGCGCCCTCGGAGCGCACCATGCCGTCGGCGTCGGAAGAGAACGCCTTGATGTGCCCGTCCTTGGCGACGGCGCCGTTCTGATCGAAACCGAGGGTGATGACCGGGGCCAGGATCATGTTTACGCCACCGGCGAGCGCCACCTCGGCCTCACCGGTACGCAGCGCGCGCACGGCCTGGTGCACGGCCACGATGGTCGACGAGCAGGCGGTGTCGACCGTGACCGACGGGCCACGGAAGTCGTAGAAGTAGGAGACGCGGTTGGCGATGATGCCGGTCGAGCCACCGAGCAGCGCGTAGCCCCTCGACGAGGCGGGCGCGTCGGGATCGGTGTCGCCGAGACCGAGCGAGGCGATCATCTGGAAATCGTTGGTGGACGAGCCGACGTATACGCCGACCTGACCGCCCTTGAGGTCGCTGGCCGGGATGCGCGCGTGCTCGAGCGCTTCCCAGGTGAGCTCCATCATCAGTCGCTGCTGCGGGTCGACCTGCTCGACCTCGATCGGCGACATCGCGAAGAATTCGGCGTCGAAACCCTTGATGACGTCCTGGTCCAGGTAGCCGCCGAGGGTGTTGGCCTGGTCGATGGACTTGGCCACGGACGGATCGGCCAGGAACTCCGACCAGCGACCTTCGGGCAGCTCACGGATCGCGTCACCGCGCCCGATGATGAACTCCCAGGTCGACTCGGGCGTGGTGCCCGCACCCGGCAGACGCGTGGACAGGCCGACCACCGCGACGTCGTGCGCCTCGGACGGCGCGAACGCGGCGGTGTACTCCGACGAGTCCTCCGGCTCGGGCTCAGGCTCACCGTTGACGATGATCTCGGCCAGCGACGCGATCGTCGGATGCTGGTAGATCACCGTCGGGGCAAGCGCCACCCCGGTGTGGTCCTCGATGTCACCACCGAGGGCGAGGGCATCGCGCGAGGCGAGCCCGAACTCCTCCATCGGCCGGTCGACGGTGATCGCGTCGACAGACTGCCCGGTCGCATCGGCGACCCAGCGGCGCAGCCAGTCACGCAGCTCGGCCACCGAGAGATCGTTCGTCTCGGCGGGGACGTCAGGGTTCGGGGTGGGCGTGCCCTCGTTGTCAGCCATCAATTCCTCAAGCTACCTGTCTGCGTACAGGGCGCGCCGTGGAATGACGCCCGGCCTGCGTGGCACACCGGGCGTCACCTCCGTGTCGGACGTGCCGATTACTCTTCCGGTGCATCGGGGAAAGCCTGCTGGGTGTAACCACCGCGCAGCGTTCCCTCGAGGTAGGCGGCCTTGCAGGCGCGCCGGGCGATCTTGCCGCTGGAGGTTCGCGGGATGGAACCGGCGGGCACGAGCAGGATGTCACGAGCGGTCACGCCGTGGCGTACCGACACCGCGGCACGCACCGCGTCGGCGATCGGGCCGGGGTCGGCCTTACCGGCGCCGGGGCCACGTTCGGCCACGACCACCAGTTGCTCGGACGCGTCGTCGACGTCGAACTTCAGGCCGGAGTGGCTGTCGGCGGCGAAGACCTCGGCGGGCAGCTGGTTGGCGGGCACCGCGAAGGCCGCGACGAAACCGGGGCGCAGCGCCTTGGAGGCCTCCTGTGCGGAGTACTCCAGGTCCTGCGGGTAGTGGTTGCGTCCGTCGACGATCACCAGGTCCTTGACGCGACCGGTGATGTAGAGCTCGCCCTCGAAGTACACGCCGAAGTCGCCGGTGCGCATCCAGTCGGCATCGGGATCGGTGCCGTCGGTGTGACCGCCCGCGACGGGCTCGGTGACCTTGTTGCGGAACGCCTTGGTGGACTCGGCGGGGCGACCCCAGTAACCGATGCCCATGTTGTTGCCGTGCAGCCAGATCTCGCCGACCTGGCCGTCGGGCAGCTCGCGACCCTGCGCGGTGTCCGCCGATTCCGGATCCACGATCGCGGCCCACTGCGACAGCCCGACGTAACCACACGACACCTGCGCGATGGCGGTCTCGTCGGACTGGTCGACGCGCACCATGCGGCCCGCGTTGAGCTCGTTGCGATCGACGTAGACGTACTTGGCCTCGTCCTCGGCGCGAGTGGCCGAGACGAACAGCGTCGCCTCCGCCATGCCGTAGCACGGCTTGATCGCGGTCTTGGGCAGGCCGAACGGCGCGAACGCCTCGTTGAACTTCTTCATCGAGGAGACCGTCACCGGCTCGGATCCGTTGATCAGGCCGATCACATTCGACAGGTCGAGCGTCTCACCCGCCTTGGGCACACCACGCGCGGCGGCGTGCTCGAACGCGAAGTTCGGCGCGGCCGCGAACGTGCCCGCACCGTCGGAGACCGCGGCCAGTTCGTTGATCCAGCGCGAGGGACGGCGCACGAACGCACTCGGCGACATGATGGTGATGAACTTGCCGCCGACCGCGGGCAGGATCACCGTGAGCAGGCCCATGTCGTGGAACAGCGGGAGCCAGGTGACACCACGCGAGTTCTCGTTCATGTTCAGCGACTTGATCATCTGCAGCAGGTTGGTGCCGACCGCGCGGTGGGTGATCTCCACACCGGCGGGCACCCGGGTGGAACCCGAGGTGTACTGCAGGTAGGCGATGTCGTCGATCGCGGTGTCGGGGCGCACCCAGGAGTCACCGAGGGTGTCCGGGATGGCGTCGACGGCGATGATGCGCGGTCGCTGCGCGGCGGGCAGCGAGCGGAAGAACTGGCGCACACCGGCGGCCGAGGAGGTCGCGGTGAGGATCGCCGACGGCTCGCAGTCGCCGAGGACGGCGTGCAGGCGGTCGGTGTGACCCGGCTCGTCGGGATCGAACAGCGGCACCGAGATGGTGCCCGCGTAGATCGCGGCGAAGAAGGAGATCACGTAATCCAGGCCCTGCGGCGCGAGGATCGCGACCCGGTCGCCCGGATTGGTCACCTGTTGCAGGCGAGCAGCCACCGCGCGCAGCCGTACTCCGAACTCCTGCCAGGTCAGCTCGTGCACCTCGCCGTCGCGTTCCCGCGAATAGTCGATGTAGCGGTACGCGAGCGTATTCGCATCGTTACGGGTGTGCTTCTCGACGTGATCGACCAGGGTCCGACCCTCGGGAATGTTGATATTCCCGGTTTCGTCCAGGTAGTCGTCGAAAGTCTGTTCCATTCCTTCTTCTCCTTGCGAGGACGCGATGACAAGCTCTGCGGCCTCGACTCGCTATATCGCCACCGGCCGTCGAGCTCACACGAACGTGCGTCGACAGCCTGCGGATTTTCGAGCGGTCTGCGCGGTGACCGCTATCGGCTAGATGTTCTCAAACCAGAGTCATGTTACAGAGAACCCCCGCTCAGTCCTCCCGCAGCAGCGGAATGACAGGCGCGAAAGCGTCCATCTGGGTGGGGAAGATGCCCACATACGACATCGAAGTGAGTTGCCGCACACGCCTGACCTGTTCGGCGATTTCCTCGAACGTGCCGATCGCGATGTAGGGCGAGCTCAGGATCTCCTCGACGGTCAGTTCGACGTCGACTTCGAGGTCGGGATGCAGGCCACGTTCGATCGCGCGCAGCGCCATCTCGGCAGTCTTCTCCCGGTCGTCGGTGATGACGATAGCGGTGATGGCCCAGTTCAGCTCGATGTCGGCGAACCGGTCACCGGCAGCGGCCTTGACGATGTTGACCTTCTCGATCGTCTTCTCGAGCGTGATGCCGGAGAGCAGGCCCTTGCCGTTCTTGGTGGTCTGCGGGACGACCGAGACGATGTCGGCGTGCTTGGCCGCCAGTGCCAGCATCTTCGGACCGCCACCACCGGTGCACAGCGGCGGGCGCGGGCCCTGCCGCGGGCGCGGGGTGCCCTTGATGCCACGCACCTGGTAGTGCTTGCCCTCGAAATTGCACTCCTGGCCGCGCAGCAGCGTGTCCAGGATGGTCAGCGACTCGTCGAGCTTCTCCAGCCGGACGCCGGGACGCTCGAACGGGATGCCCGCGTTGTCGAACTCTTCCTTGATCCAGCCCGCGCCGACGCCGACCTCGAGGCGCCCCTTGGACAGGACGTCGAGGGTGGCCAATTCCTTGGCGACCACGACCGGATGGCGTAAACCGTTGGCCAGCACCGAGGTGCCGAGGCGGATCTTGGAGGTGGCCTGCGTGAGTGCGCCCAGCGCGGCGATCGGGCCGATCTGATCGCCCAGGTGATCGGGAACGAAGAAGGTGTCGTAACCCATCTCTTCGGCTTCCTGCGCCGTCTGAACGAACTTGCGCGCGCCACCCTCCTGCTTGTTGCCCTCTCCGGCCGCTCCGAAGCGGAACGGACGCAGCGGCGTACCCAGCGCGGTCAACTCACCGACGGGTGCGGCAGCTTCGGTCATGAACTCTTCGCTCCTGGCTGGTGTGTACTCGGGCGCAATTCCCAGCGCACTTTACAGCGTGCGAGCGATCCGGCGTGCGGATGTCACAGCGAGGCATGAACCATGGCAATCATGCCCCCGCTGTGACTGTGACAACTCCGTCAGGAATGTGGCGGATGTGGTGCGTTCTCGATGAGCGCGGCGGCCCAATTGACCGTCCACTGGGTGGCCGTTGTGCCGTCGCTGTCCACCGCGTTGAAGGCGTACAGCGCGTGCACCGGATTGCCCGCCGAGCGGATCAGCGCCGCGAGGCTGCCCAGCGCGTTGGCCGGATTGAGCGCCTGGCGTGGTGCGTCGCAGATCATATCGCCGGGCGCGCAGATGGAGTTCACCTTGGGTGCCAGCGTGCCGAATCCGCCAGGGCGGGGACCGGTCATGCTGATGCCGGGCACGTTGACGCCCTTGAGCGCCACCTCGGCACCCTCACCCGTCGGCGGGGGGTCACCGATCTCGGTGGGCTGACCTGGACCGGTCGCGGTGCGGCGGCCGTCGGCGATCACTGTCACGCCGAGCACGTTGGCTTCCGGGATCGGGCCGTTGCCCGCGCCGATCTGGGCGGCTACGTCACCGGCGATCACCGCGCCCTGGGAGAAGCCCGAGATGACGAAGTTCGTCAACGGGCATTCCTTGTGGCGCTGAGCCAGGACATCGGTCGCTCGCGCGGTGCCCTCGGTGCGGCTGTTGTTGTAGGAAGCCTGGCCGTCGGGCGGGAACGCGATCGGGTTCGAGAACTGGGCCACGTACGGGACCGTGTACACCTCGAGCCGGTTGTCCGGGAACTGCGCGCGCAGCGGCCCGGAAACGCTGAGCATCAGCGAGATCGGGTTCGCGTGCGGGTTGTACGGATCGTCGAAGCTCGACGACTCCCAGGTGCCCGGAATCGAGAGCAGCATCACATCGGGGCAATCCGCCGACTGCGACGTGGGCGGCGGCGGGCCGGGCGGCGTCGGCGGCGGCTCTTTCAACCTGCCCGCGAGCAGGTACCAGAGCAGCACGATGACGATGATCGCCAGGACGAGCAGCGCCAGCACGGTGAAGCACCCCGCAGGCCAGAACCTGCGGGAGCGTCGCGTCGGTCGGGGCGTCACTAGCAGTAGGTCGAGTTCGCGGCAGCGATGTAGATCTGTGCTGCCTTGTTGACGTCCATCTTCGACGCGTCGAATGCCGGGTCGGTGCCCGCCATCGCGGCGACGAAGGTGGCGATATCGGCGTCACTGGCGCCGGTGCCCTTGGTGGAGCAGATGTAGGTCGCGGTCGTCAACGCGGTCGTCTGGTCGCCCGGGGTGATGCCGTTCTTGGCCAGCTCGTCGAGGAAGGCCTTGTCCTTGCCGGTCGCAGGCGCGGCGGCGCTGGTCTGCGGGAGGGGCGTCGGCTCCTCGGCGGACGGGCTCGGCTCCGGCGCGGTGCTCGACGGGGCCTCGGCGGGCGGCTCGATGACCACGGGCGGCGTCGTCGTCGACTTCGCGGCGGCGCTGCTGGAGAGGGTGGGCGTCTGCGACGCGGTCGAGTCGTTGCCGCCACAGGCGGACAACAGGGCGACGGCAGCCAGGGCCGCGACCGATCCGGCTACCTTGCCAGGGATCCGATGCATGAAGATGTCTTTCCTCGATCGTTCGTCAGGGAAGCGGTCGCAGACCAGGCTAGCCGGACAACCGGCGCTGCCGGGCACTGCGCGGCGAAGCTCAGAGAGTTCTCAGCCCGAGCTCACACCCCGTGAACTTCGGATTTGCCATCTCGCACCACGATGAACCCGGTCTGAAAGTTCTGCTGGATTCCGCCCGGAACTGCGAACTCGTCGCTCACCGGATAGCCGAGCCTGCCGTTCTCGAACCCCTGCGCGCCCCAGGCGTCGGCGAGCGCGCCGTTGCGCACCGACCAGGCACCGGAGAGCGGGCTCCAGTAGATGTTGCCGCCCTCGAACCGGCTGTAGCGCCCGAGATCCTTCAGCGGCGCCTCCTCGGCGACCGGGAAACCGAGCGGGCTGTTCTCGAAGCCGAGCTGGCTGTACTTGTCGAGGACGAAGCCGTGCACCCGGTGTGCGCCGGTGGCCGGGCTGTAGAACATCGGACCGTGTTCGAAGGCCTGTACCGAGCCGTCACGGCTGGGTGTGGGTGCCTCGGCGGCCACCGGATAGCCGGCGGGACCGCCCTCGAAGCCCTGCTTGCCCCACTCCTCGAGGAACGCGCCGCGCATCACCTGCGCGCCGGTCTGCGGGGTCCAGTAGATCGAGCCGCCTTCGAAGGTCTGCATGCGGCCGCGCCCGTCGGGCAGGCCGAGCTCGCCGCCGGTGGGCATGCCGAGCGGCGAGAACGCGCCGCCGATACCGGCGTAGGTGCCACCGATGCGCCCGCCCACCGCGTGCGTGCCCGCCGCGGCGGAATGGAACACCCGGCCGTTCGGGAAGTCCTGCACCATTCCGGTGCCCGCCGGGTACTCCGCGGTCAGGCAGTTGCCCAGCCAGTTCGCCGCTTGCGCGACCCCGGCGATCGCACCGCCGAGCGTGCAGGTCGAGCCGCCTGGATCGGTACCGAGCGCCGCGGCCGCCTGCGACCACGACTGACGCATCTCGAAATCCCAGTAGGGCCACGTGTGGGTGCCCGCGGGACGGTAGTTCGCCTGCACCGGAATCGCCAGCTTCTCGAGCTTGGCGACGAAGTTCTGGGTCGACAGGCGCGAAAGGATCTCCAGGCCGGTGCCCGCCCAGTTCTCGCTCATCAACGGCACGTCACCGAGCTGATCATGCGAGCCGGCCAGACCGCTGCCGCTGGAGACGTACATGCTGACGCCTTTGAGCTCGTCGGCCAGCTGATACGGGTCGTGCGCGTCCCACTCGGGACTGCCGGGCGGACCCCACATCGCGCCCGCGTCGAAGCCGCCCGCGTCCTTGTTGGCGAAGGTGATCGCCTGCGGCATGCCGAGTGTCGTCGTGGTGAGCAGGCCCGAGTAGGAGGCCACGTATTTCATCAGCCCGGGGTTGCGGCCCGCGAGGTTCATCGCCGCGGTGCCGCCCATCGAAAGTCCCTGTACCCCACGCACATCCGTGGTTCGCCAGTCACGCTCGAGAATCGGCGGGAGCTCCTTGGTCAGGAATGTCTCCCACTTGTAGGTGAAGCCGTTGTCGGGCGCGAGCCAGTCCGAATACCAGCTCGACTGGCCGCCGACCGGCAGCACCACGTTGACGTTCTTGTCGGCGTAGAAGCCCTCGGCGTCGGCGTCTTTGGTCCAGCCGTTCTCGTCGTCCTGCGCACGCAGACCGTCGAGCATGAGCATCATCGGGAACTTCGCCTCGGGTGCCACATTCCAGTCCCGCGCCAACAGCATCTGTACCTGGATCGGGGTCTTCATCGCGGCCGAGTACACCCACAGCGCCACCCGCCGATCCGAGAGCCAGTCCACCCGCTGCACCCCGGACACCGCCGGTTGCGCCTGCGCGGGAACGGTGACGGCTGGTGCGAGCAGGGCCGCCGTCATGGCCGCGATGCCGAGGATCCGCCGCATCGGCGCTGAGACACTCTTTACCGTCATCACACGCGACCCTCCATCATCCCGGAAATGGGGACACAGCCTCACCGTCGGTTGTACCGCAACAGGCAGCGATAACTGGGGAGGACACGCGAGCGTCGGACACAGCAAAAAGACCGGCCCACCCTGGGGGTGAGCCGGTCTTCGAGTTGTTGCTGAGCGGAAACTACTAGGCGCCCAGTGCATTCAGGATGTGCGGACGTGCCTTCCACAGCTCGTCTTCCCAGTACTTCCACGAGTGGGTACCGGAGGCGCCGATGTCGTAGACGGCATTGATGCCCAGGGTGTTGAGGCGACGCTGGAAGGCCAGCGTGCTCACGAACGAGATGGCCTCGATGGCCATCGCGTTACCGGTGTTGTAGACACCGCCGAGACCGGCAGGCTTGTCGTGCTGGGCGGGCAGGCCGTTGGCCGAGGAGATGAACATCGGCAGGCCGCGCAGCTCGGGCGCGAACACCATCGGGTCCATCCGCAGCCACGCCGAGCTCCACGGAGCGGCCATGGCGTCGACGTTGAAACGGCCCGCGTCGAGCATCATCACGCGGATGGCCTCACGCATGCCGGGGGCGCCCCAGTTCAGCGGGCCCGAGAGCGAGGACGCGTGCTTGAACTGATCGCGGTTCAGCGCGGCGAGGCGCAGCGCGGCCGGGCCCGACATCGACAGGCCGAGCACAGCGTTGTTCTTGCGGGACACGCCGTAGCCCTCGAGGAAGGCGGGGAGCTCTTCGGTCAGGAAGGTCTCCCACTTGTAGGTGGTCTTCTGGCCGTTGGTGTTGCTCGCGGCGGTCCAGTCGGCGTACCAGCTGGACTGGCCACCCACCGGCATCACCAGGGTGACGTTGTCGCCAGCGAACTGCTGCATCGCGTTGGTCTCGAACGACCAGGCGTTGCGGTCGTCACGGGCGCGAAGGCCGTCGAGCAGGTAGAGCGCGGCGTTACCGCCGTTGCGCGCCCACTGCACCTGGACCTTCACCGGGCCCATCTTCGAGGGCACCATGAGTTCTTCGTAGCCACCGGCCGGTGCGCGCAACGCAGGTGCCGACACCGGTGCGGCGAGCGCGGTCGGGGCCGCTCCCGCGGCGATCGGCAGCACAAGGGCTGCAGCGCCGACAGCTAGAATTCGATTACGCCAACCACGAGATGCCGGCGCGACGGCCTTGCCGAAACGCATGTGAATTCCGCTCTCTTTCTGCTGTTATGGCATGCCAGACGCGTCTGCCGCTCCCCGACACGGCCCCGACAGCCCGGTCGATCAGACGGATGAAACAACGATCTGGTCACACTTACGCTCGCTGGAGGATATTCCACCCACCAATTAACCGCAAGGGCAGCGACATTGGCGGCTGGCGCCGCTGGATTTTCGGCCCTGTGGGCCTCGAATCCGAGGGGCGATACTGCGCCTACGGCGTTCCGTCTCGCCCCTCGGATCCGAGGCGGCCGAAAATCCGTGGTCGCTGAGTTATGTGGGTGGCGCGGTCGGCTTATGGACACATTGTTCCGTCGCTTCAGTGGCCGGGACAGACAGAACCGGGGGGGGGGCCCGGCGGGGCGGGGGGCGGGGGGGGGGGCCAAAAATAAGTGGTGTGCGCACAAAAATTTGAAAAAAAAACGGAAAAACAGGCGGGGGCC
>NZ_JBHXNJ010000004.1:294479-359429 GCF_042719655.1 Nocardia sp. NPDC058518 | reverse complement strand
CAACCGCGTGTTCGGTCGTGTTGCGGGGGGGGGGGTATGTTTTTCCTACATTTTTCACCGTGGTTTACTGTGCGGCCAAATCCATCCCCGCCCCGCAAAAGCGCGGGCCCCGGTTCGTGGTGTCAACCAATGATCGTGGTGTCAACCAATATTGTTCGACAAATCCGGGATCATCCGGAGGGCCTCGTCATTCCAGTTGTTCCAGGCGTGGATGCCGAAGGCCGGGAAAGAGTAGGTGACGTTACGGGCGCCCAGTGTCGCCATCCTGACTTCGAAAGCCTTGGTGTTGGCCAGTGCCAAGGCCTCCAGCGCCATCCCGTTGACGGTGTTCATGTTCGGGCCGTCGGTATTGGTCGGCAAGCCCGAGCCCGCCGCTATCCACAGCCGGGTGTTGTTGCCTACCAGGTTGGGGGCGAACACGAACGGATCCATCCGCAGCCACTGTGGGCCCCACGGCGGCGCCATGGCGTCCACGTTGTAGCCGCCCGCGTCGATCATCGCGAGCCGGATGGCCTCGCGCATGCCGGGGGCCGAGATGTTCAGGTAGCCCGAATACGCACCGGCGAAGGAGAACTGGTCCGGGTGGTAGGCGGCCAGCGTCAGCGCGGCCGAGCCACCCATCGACAGGCCGAACACGCCGTTGCGGAAGCGGTTGAAGCCGAGCCGGTCGGCGAGTGCGTTGCGCAGGTCGCCGGTGAGGAACGATTCCCACTGGTATCGGTAGCTTTTTCCCGGCCCGCCGGACAGCGCGTTGCCCGCACCGGAACCCGAGGCAGGCGTTCCGTTGCCGGCGATGCCGAAGAAATCGCTCGGCGCGTTCCAGTCGGCGTAGAAGCTCGACATACCACCTACGGGCATCACCACATTGATATTGGCCGCGGCCAGCGCATTGGGGATATCGGTTTCGATCTCCCAGCCGTTGAGGTGCTCCGGTGCGCGCATACCGTCGAGGACGTAGACGACGCGATTGGTGTTGCCATCGGCGGCGCGCAGCACGCGTGACTTGATCGGACCCATCCCGGAATCGACCCAGAAGTCGAAGGCATTGCCGTTGAAGCCGGCCGAAGCGGGCGCGATCCCCCCGGTGACGGCCGTCGCGATCGGAACGAGTAGAGCCATGGATACGCCCGCGGCCCAGCGCCGAGCCCACGAACCAGGGGCTGCGGTCTTCACGGGCCCACGCTTGCGGCGCAGTGTTCGCATTCGACTAGACCTTTCTCGCAGACCGAATGCGCAAATACCGAGCTACGCAGTCGGATCCCTCATCGGACGTCGAGAAGAACCAATCCAGGGCAAAACGGACGATTCAACCTCGACGCATGCTCACTGTGTATCAATCGGTGACGAATGGTCTACATGTTGCTGGAAAGTGACCCGGAGCACAACTCCCGGTGATCTGTCGCACATGATTCGTCACCACAGATCGCTCGGATCGTGACGAAAAAGCGAGAAACCCGCCCGGTGCTGACGAGGCACCGAGCGGGTTTCAGGGTCTAGCGGGGTTTACTAGCCGATGTTCGCGGACAGGTCCGGGATCATGCGGTTGACCTCGGTTTCCCAGTTGCGCCAGTTGTGCACGCCGGTGATCGGGAAGTCGAAGTGAGCGTTGCCGCCACCGAGGGTGGCCATGCGCACCTGGAACGCGCGGCTGTTCACCATCGCGAGCAGCTCGAGCGGAACACCCTGGACGATCTCCATCGGGTTGGACACATCGCCCGCACCGGGGATACCGCTGGCCGCGGAGACCCAGATACGCGTGCCGTTGGCGACCAGGCGCGGAGCGAACACGAACGGGTCCATGTGGAACCACTGCTGACCCCACGGCGGTGCCATCGCGTCGATGTTGAAGGCGCCTGCCGACACCATCGCCACACGCATGGCTTCACGCATACCGGGCGCCGAGATGTTCAGGTACCCGGAGAACGAGCCCGCGAAGCTGAACTGGTCGGGGTGGTAGGCGGCCAGCGTCAGCGCGGCGGAGCCACCCATCGACAGACCGAACACGCCGTTGTTGTTGGGGTTGAAACCCAGACGGGCCGACAGCGCGTTGCGCAGGTGGCTCGTGAGGAAGGTTTCCCACTTGTAGGTGTTCTTCTTGCCTGCCACCTGGGTGGGCGCGACCGATGAACCGGTCATCGCCGAACCGGTCGCCGCAGAACCGGTGGAGCTACCACCCGAACCGGCGTCGAGGCCGAAGAAGCTGCTGGGCGCGTTCCAGTCGGCGTAGAAGCTGGACTGGCCGCCGACCGGCATCACGACGTTGATGTTGGCGTTCATCAGGGCACGGGCGACATTGGTGTCTTTTTCCCAGCCGCTGAGGTCGTCGCCCGCACGCATACCGTCGAGCGCGTACACGACCCGATTGGTGTTGCCATCGGCCGCGCGGAAGATCCGCGACTTGATCGGGCCCATCTCCGAGTCGACCCAGAAGTCGAAACCGGTGGGGTCGAATGCCGCCGTCGCGGTGCCGGTGGGACCGGCCACCGCCGCACCGATCGGCAGCAGTACAGCCAGGGAGAGAAGCACCGATCGTTTGAGCCAGCCGGCTCCCCGGGCTCTGAGACGTCCGCCACGCATTCTGTTATGGGCCTTTCCTCGAGCGGTTCGCGCGGAACCGCGGTTGCAATGACCGCCGACTAGATACCGGCACACCAGTGCGCCGACGGGTCTCGTTCCTCAGTGACCATATCGCTACATCGATAGCCTGGCGTTACCGAAAAGTGATTTAGCGGCGAACGCCACTGTAAAAACCCAGGCCGAGGGGTTTCAGCGAGGCGGTTCGGGGAACGGATCCACGAGTGAAATGATGCGTCAGAGCCCTCATCGTGGCGGCTCTGGGAACGGATCAACTAGCCCACACCGCTGGATTTCGTACTTGGGCACCCGGTCGATGCGGTATTTCGCGAACGTCATGGCGTGGCGCAAGTTGTGCTTGAACCGGTCGAACGTCATCGGATCGCGGGTGGAGATCATCAGCGCCTGGGTTTGCGGGCACGACATCGCCGTGCGGGCCTGGGTGACCCATTTCTCGTCCATGTACCAGGGCATCCACGGGTGGAGGTCGACCATGCCCGAGTCGGCCACCACCCAGTCCGGCAGCAGGCTCTTGTCGTGGCCGATGCGGCCGTCGGCGAGCCGGTCCGAATGCGCGGCCAGCGGGTAGGCCAGACCCATCGGGTCGATCACCCGCACGTCGAGTGGCACGTTCATGCTCGTCATGCCCAGGTTCAGGAAGTAGACCGTGTGCCCGGAACCGCCCTCGGGGATCGGTTGCGGGGGCGGGTCGAGGTACCAGAACGTGAAGGCGGGCGAGTTCAGCAGCAGGCCGCCGTTGGGGTTGGCGGCGATGTCGTTGACCATGGCCCGCATGCGCGGGTAGTCGAGGTAGTCCTCGGCCAGGATCGGGTGGTCCTTGCCGGTGTTGAGCACGTAGTAGATGCGCTCGTCGACGATGCCGGAGGAGCGGATCTTGGTGCCGGTCGTGATCGCGGTGGTGCTCGCCGCGTACAGCGACCAGCCCGCGGTGCCGAGCAACGCGATCAGCAGCACCGCGATGGACCAACCGGATTTCCGCGACCGCGTCGGGAGCGGAACGACGGCCACCGGCAACAGCAGCAGGAACAGCTGGGTGAGCAGCATTCGCCCGTGCATGAAGTCGCCACCGACGCGCACCGCGTACACGGTGAGCAGCAGGCCGCTTACCAGCACCATGACGACCACCGCGCTCGGCGAACGCAGCCACGACCGCACACCCGCCACCGTCAACCGCGGCAGCGCGAAGCCACGCGCGATCCCCGCGACCACACCGGCGATCAGCAGCACGAGCAGCGGAATCCACAGGTAGTACGGGCCGACCAGGTCCCACAGGTACGTGACACCCTGTCCCCATTTGGCACCGCCCGCGTCCTTGGCGACCGCGGTGTTCGGGTAGGGCAGGCCGTAGTAGCCCATTCGCCAGATCTGATACCCCACCGGCACGATCCCGGCGACGAACACGATCAGCGCGCGCAACGCGATCGGCCCGAACCGGAACTGCGGCAGCGGCGCGAGGAAGATCATGCCGAGCGCGAGCACGCCGATCAGCGTGGCCTCGGGGCGAACGAGCGGCGCGAGCCCGGCCAGGAAGACCAGGCCCAGCAGGCTCGGCACGCGAACGACAGCGGCCTGACTCCAGCGGATCATCAGCCACCACAGCAGCCCGACCCAGCAGATCACCAGACCGCTCTCCAGCCCGGAGGTGGCGTAATCACGCGCGGGCGGCAGTGCGATGTACACCAGCACACCGGCCGGAATCAGCAGCTGACCGCTGGTTCCACCCCACAGTCGCGCGGTGCCGAGCATCGCGAACACCACCGCGAGGATCGAAACCACCAGCGCCACCCCGAGCACCACGTACTCGAGGCGGGCCTGGGTGAGCCAGGAGAAGAACCAGACCAGGTAGGTCCACGCGGTGCTGGTGTTGGCCTCGACCCGCTCGTCGGCATTGAAGACCGGGCCGTTGCCCGCGAGCAGGTTGCGGATCGTGCGCAGCACGATCAGGCCGTCATCGGCGATCCAGCGCCGCTGCCACGCACCCACCGTGAACAGCGCGGCGGTGAGTACCACCCCACCGACAAAGATGGCGCGGGACAGAACCGAGAAACGCGCGTCCTTACGCGGCGACTCGTCGTCGCGTAGCTGCTCGTCTTCGGTTGAATCCTGCTCCGCTACCAGCATCTCGTCAGGTGAGATAGACAGCGACACCTACCGCTCCGATCCAGGCAATAGCGAGGAACTGCAGGATGCGGTCCCCCAACGCGATCTCTTCGGGTTCACCGGCCTCGCCACCATCGACGTCGACCGCGTAACGCAGGATTGCGATGGTAAACGGGATCATCGAGATCGAATACCACTGGGTGTCTCTAGCCGAGTCCTGCTGGAATGCCCAGAGACCGTAGAAGACCACGACCGCGGTGGCCGCGAGCGTCCAGATGAAGCGCAGGTATGTCGGGGTGTAGTACTCCAGCGACTTGCGGATCTTGGCGCCGGTGTCCAGCGCGATCTGCAGTTCCGCGTAGCGCTTGCCCGCGGCCATGAACAGCGAGCCGAACGCCATGATCAGCAGGAACCACTGCGACAGCGCGATATCGGCGGCCGCGCCACCGGCGACGGCGCGCAGCAGGAAGCCCGAGGACACGATGCAGATATCGAGCACGGCCTGGTGCTTGAGGCCGAGGCAGTAGGCGAGCTGGATGCCGATGTAGATCGCCATCACCACGGCCAGGTGCCACGACGCCAGGAACGAGCCGGCGATCGAACCGATCAGCAGCACCGCCGACAGCGCGTAAGCCAGGTTGACAGGAACGACGCCAGCCGCGATCGGCCGGAACCGCTTGGTCGGGTGGGCCCGGTCGGCGTCGACGTCGAGCGAGTCGTTGACCAGGTAGATGCCGGAGGCCGCCATGCAGAACACGATGAAGGCGATCGCGACATTCACGAGCACGCCCGCGTCGCCGACCGCTTCCGGTCCGACGGCGAGTGGTGCGGCGAGCACCAGGACGTTCTTCACCCACTGACGTGGGCGCATGGCCTTGATGACACCACCGAGCAGCGTCTTCGGCGGGCCCTTCACAGCACCCTCGTCAAGGACGGCGGCGGACGGTTCTTCGCTCATCTCAGCCAAAGTTCTTTCAGTTGCGGTCACTGTGTTCCATTCTGGCGCTCACAAGCCCTGCGTGGTTACGCAAGCTTCCGCCTCCGGGCTTTGAGCTCGCCGCCAGGGCGAAGTCTCTTTTCGGCGGCTAGCACGGCAGCAGCCGACGCGGCCCCCAAAGCGGAACCGGCGATCACGTCGGAAGGGTAATGCACCCCGAGCACAACCCGGGACAGCAGCATCGGTGGGACGATCACCGCAGGCAAGGGTAGCCCGGTCAAGCGGCCGAGCAACACCGCCGCCGCCGTGGTGGAGGTGGCGTGCGAGGACGGGAAGCTCAACTTGCTCGGCGTCGACACGTTGACCTGCACCGACGGATCGTTGGGTCGCGGACGCCGGACGATCCGCTTGATCACGATCGACGCGGCGTGCGCGCCGACCGCGCCCACCGCGACACCCGCCCACTGACGCCGGCGCGGCTTGTCGACCAGCCAGCCCGCGGCGGCGATGCCGACCCAGCCGAGCGCGTGCTCGCCGAAGTGCGACATGCCGCGCGCGGCGGAGACGACGGCCGGGCTGGTGCCGATGGTGCCCTGCACGGCGTTGAGGATCGCGACCTCGACCGGGACCTCTACGTAATCACCACTGCAATCGCAGCCGCCGCAGCAGCCTTCCTCGGCCATTTCCACTTCGGGCAGTTCGGTGTTGGTCACTTCGCGGTTCCGTTCAAGCCGAAGGTCTTCTCCCACGCCGCCGTGCTGGTGAGCTCGGCGTGCGCGGCCCGGTAGCGCTGCTGCATCTCCGGGAAGCGGGTGGTGAGTTCCTTGCGCAGGCGCATCGCTTCCTTGAGCAGGTCGCGGGCCTGGCGCGGATCACGCTTGCGGTAGACGACGCCGCGTCCGTCGGCGGTGGTCACCGTGACACCGTCGACCTGCGAGAGCAGGTACCAGCGCGCGTCCAGCGTCGGCACGTTGAGCTGGGGGGTCTCGTAGGCGGCCGGGTCGGCCTTGCGGAAGTTGTGCACCACACCCTTGGCCAGGCGCGCGACCTTGGCGAGGGGGTTGCCCGGTTCGCCGACCGCGCCGACACCGTGGCGGTTGGCCAGTGGCAGTTCGGTGGACGAGGGCACGACGACAGCGTCCGGGAACTGCTTGCGCATGCCGTGGATCTTGCCGAGCGCGGTCGGGAGCAGGTCGAACAGACCCTCCGGGCCCGCCAGGAAGTCGCGGATCGCCTCGTTCTGGATGGCGACCGTGGAGTATTCCAGGCACAGCAGGTGCTTGAGGGTGGCCTTGATCGTGTTGACGATCATCGGCTTGCCGTCGCCGGGGAGGTACATCGAGGCGACGACGAGGCGGTTGCGCAGGTGGAAGTAGGCCTGCCAGTCGATGGCGTCGTCCTTGTCGGACCAGGCCATGTGCCAGACCGCCGCACCGGGCAGGGTCACCGTCGGGTAGCCGGCATCGCGGGCGCGCAGGCCGTATTCGGCGTCGTCCCACTTCAGGAACAACGGCAGCGGCTGGCCGATTTCCTCGGCGACCTCACGCGGGATCAGGCACGTCCACCAGCCGTTGAAGTCGACGTCGACGCGCCGGTGCAGCAGCTTGGAGTTGTCGCGATCCTTGAGCGGGTACTTCGAGAAATCGTGGTCGTACTCGACGTTGGGCGCGGCACCCCACATGAAGATGCCGCGGTCGATGACCTCGCCCATCACGTGCAGGTGTGAACGTTCCTGCAGGTTGAGCATCTGCCCGCCGGTCAGCAGCGGCGACTTCGCGAACCGCGAGAAGGCCAGGGCGCGCAGGATCGAGTCGGGCTCGATCTCGATGTCGTCGTCCATGTAGGCGATGAATTCGGCATCGGTGGACTTCAGCGCCTCGTACATGACCCGGCTGTAGCCGCCGGACCCACCGAGGTTGGGCTGGTCGTGGATGGCGAGACGATCACCGAGAACGCTTGCGGCTTCGGTAAATCCGGGCTCGTCGACCACCTTGCGGGTGCCCTGGTCGGGGATGATCACCGCGGCGATCTTCTCCAGCACGAGGGGGTCGGAGCCGAGGGCGCCAAGGGTTTTCACCGCATCGGTGGGGCGGTTGAACGTGGGCATGCCGACCGCGATAGTGCCCGTGCCGGGCGCTTCCTGCGGTGCGTACCAACCACCGGACAGCAGCGTGACGGCCGTGTCGGTGGTGATGTCGAACCAGATCCAGCCGCCGTCCTCGAACGGGCCGAGATCGGTTTCGAACTCCACGACCACCGAGTCCGCGCCTTGGGCGACGGCGAACTCCTTGCCCTGCACGTGAATTCGCGAACCGTCGGCCTTGGAGCGGTAGACGTCGGCGCGGCCGTGCCCGGCCAGTTCCAGTCGCAGAACCACCGAACCCAGCACACTCCAGCGACGCCAGTAGCTGGCGGGCAGCGCGTTGAAGTAGGTGCAGAACGACACCTCCGACTCCGCGCCGATCGAGAGCGCGGTGCGGCTGGTGGCGTGTGCCCGGCGGGCGTTGGTGGTGGATTCCTCCAGGTAGAGGGTCCGCACGTCGAGGGGCTCACCCGGCCGCGGCAGGATGACCCGCTGCAGCAGCGAGATGGCGCGAGTTTCGGTGGTCACGTCTTCGAGCATGGCTTTGGTCATGCCTCATCCACCAACGGCGCACCGGATTCCAGGTGCGGACGCAGCACGTTCTCGAACATGCTCAGCGCCGAACCGATCGCCATGTGCATGTCCAGGTACTGATAGGTGCCGAGACGGCCGCCGAACAGCACCTTCTTCTCCGCGGTTTCCTGCTTGGCCCGCTCGCGGTAGGCGAGGAGCTTGGCCCGGTCGTCGGGGGTGTTGATCGGGTAGTACGGCTCGTCGCCGGTCTGCGCGGAGCGGGAGAACTCGCGCATGATGACCGTCTTGTCGGTCGGGTAGTCGCGCTCGGGGTGGAAGTGACGCGGCTCGATGATGCGGGTGTAGGGGACATCGGCGTCGTTGTAGTTCATGACGCTGGTGCCCTGGTAGTCACCCTGGGGAAGCACCTCGGTCTCGAAGTCGATGGTGCGCCAGCCCAATTCACCTTCGGCGTAATCGAAGTAGTGATCCAGCGGGCCGGTGTAGACGATCGGGGCGTCCGGGCTGGCGGCGACGATCTCGTCCCGCACGTCGAACCAGTCGGTGTTCACCCTGGTCTCGATGAGGTCGGAGGTGGCCATGTTCTCCAGCCACTTCGTGTACCCCTCCTTCGGCAGACCCTCGAAGGTGTCGTTGAAGTAGCGGTTGTCGAAGTTGTAGCGCACGGGCAGGCGGGTGATGTTGCCCGCGGGCAGCTCGCGCGGGTCGGTCTGCCACTGCTTGGCGGTGTAGTCGCGCACGAACGCCTCGTAGAGGGGACGGCCGATCAGCGAGATCGCCTTCTCCTCGAGGTTCTGCGCGTCACCGGTCTCGACCTCGGCGGCCTGCTCGGCGATGAGCGCCTTGGCCTCTTCCGGGGTGAAGTAGCGGCCGAAGAACTGCGAGATCAGGCCGAGCCCCATCGGGAACTGGTACGCCTGGCCCTTGTGCATCGCGAACACCCGGTGCTGATACCCGGTGAACTCGGTGAACTGGGTGACGTAATCCCAGACCTTCTTGTTCGACGTGTGGAACAGGTGCGCGCCGTACTTGTGGATCTCGATACCGGTTTCCGGATCGGGCTCCGAGTAGGCGTTGCCACCCAGGTGGTAGCGGCGGTCGATCACCAACACCCGCTTGCCCAGCACGTTCGCTGCACGCTCGGCGACGGTCAGCCCGAAGAAACCGGAGCCGACCACGATCAGGTCGTACTGGTTTGCCGGGGCGTTGGAATCTGCGTTGACGGAGTTACCCGAGGACGATGCGGCGGTCACGGGTGCCCAGCGTATCGGAAGACCACCGTTTGTCCCGGCGGAGTCTCCGACCACGTCCTGACCAGGGCCGATTCATCCCTCCAGGAAAGAGACGTGGCCCGAGGCCGCCGTCGGTACCGCTGCGCCGGCCGTCCGGCTCTGATCCAGCGTCAGGTGGCTGGTGCCGCCACCGGTCAGTACTGCGGGTACTGCTGATAACCGCCCGACTGCCCGGCGCGGATCCAGCGGCCCGTGGATGGGGCGACAGCGAGCAGGAAGATCAGCAGCGGTACCGCGCCGCCCACCACACCGCCGATCAGCACGATCGTCGCCTCGTTCCCCGCAGCGCCGTTGCCGGTCACCAGGGGGAGCACGGTCGAGAGCACGCTGAACACCAGGCCGAGCCCGGACAGGACGATAAGGATCACCCGACCCGCGGTCTTGCGGCGGAACAGCAGAATCGCGCCGAGCAACCACAGCAGGCAGACCGCGGATCCGATCAGCAAGCTGACGGTCGCCGCGTTTCGAACCTCGTCCCCGGCAACGCTGCCGGTGTCCTCGCCGATCAGGATCGCCGCGGCGATGCCGATGCCTGCCAGTGCGAGCAATGACAGCAGCAGCGAGATCACCGCGGCGGTGATAGCCGTACCGCCACCCGCTCGCGGCTGACCGTAACCAGGCGCGTACGGGTAGGGTGCGGCACCGTAAGCTGGTGCGCCATAACCATTTTGAACGGGAGCACCGTAAGGCTGTGAACCGTAGCCGGGCTGGCCGCCGTACGGGTCGGGTCCGTAGCCGGGTTGCGCGTACCCCTGCCCCGCGTACGGGTCTTGGCCCTGCTGTGGGCCGTACGGATACCCCATGGTTGTTCCCCCTCCTGGCGAGCTGTACCTGAAGCCGCTATCTTGTGTCCCGGCCTCGCAGCACCGTCCGCGGTAATGCTGACCTGCTGAAACTATACGTTCGGTCCGACAACGTCTTCCGGGCGAGCGAGCGTGTAGGCCGCCGTCCACGGCAGTGCCGCGGCCAACAGCACGACCCCGCCGAACACGGCGCCCGAGAGTGCCGCCGCCCAGCTGTGGTTCACGATCGCCGTCACCGCACCGGGTACCCCGCCGAGGCCGACCAGAATCGACCGGATCACGGGTTCGTCGGCGAACCAGTGGATCCCGTACCCGGAGTCGTAGTTCACGAGCGAGGCGAGCAGGCCGAGCATTCCGAGGACGAGCTGCGCGCCCGCGGCGACAACGATCAGCCACCGCCCGGCCTCGTCCCGGCGCGCCAGAAGCACGCCACCGTAAACGAACGCGAACACCGACACCAGCGCGCCGAGCGTGGCGAAAAGGGTCAGCGAGTCGTCGAGCTCGCCCGGATCGCTCCGGAACGACCGCACGAGAACCACGGCCCCCACCAGGTTCGCCACCGCGGCGATCCCCGCGAGGCACCCGGCCACCATCGCCGCCACCTCGCCGCTCTTCGACTTCGTCTCCAGCACGACCATCCCCCGACCGTATCCCGTACGGCCCTGATGGGCGCGGCCACGCACCGTTCCTCAGCCGCGCACGGCGCGAGATACGCCTACCGCGTGGTGGTCCAGCGCCGCGTCGGCTCGCTCAGACTGAGCGCGAGGATCACCACATTGACCACCAGCCAGAAATCCAGCGGCCCGAACCGCCATCCGTGACTGGCCCCATTCAGCACGATGACCAGCAAAGTCGCCCCAGCCATCACCGCCGCCATGGTGAGCAGCACGCGCCTGCCGAGCATCCGCCGCCGCAACAACAGCACCGCCCCGAGCAGATACACCACCCCGAGCCCACCGACGATCCCCGCGCCCACATAGTCGAGGTCGATCTCGCGCCCGACCGCCCGCAGCACCGCGGTCGCCGTGCCGACGAAGATTCCCGCCCCGCCGACCAGCACCCCGAGCCAGCCCGCGATCAGCGCGGTCACCGCGCGCGAAGGCCGCTCGGGCCGCACCTGTTCCACCACTGTCCCCGCTACTTGTCGACGTCGCCGTCAGTTATACGGCGGAACCGGCGGACGCGGGGTGTTCGACTGTGCGAGCTGGGCGTCGTCCCGGGAATCAATCCATCGTCGACTCGATGAGAGCAGGCAGCGAGCAGACCTCCGCCCGGAATCCGGGCCCGTTTGTCCGCTCGCTGTTCGACCTCTCGCCCACTGGCCGTTCAGGCGGGATGGGCTGCGACGTAAGCGCGGAAGGCTTCGAGGATGTACTCGGCCACGCCTTCGCCGTGTACGTCGTAGTTGCCCCGGAAGCGGGGGTCGGCGACGTACATCTCGCCGAGTCCGAGCAGGTATTCGTTCGACACCGGTTTGCCCTGGGTGCCGCCGACACCGAGCCAGGCGCGGTGCCTGGCGACGATCGCCTGGACAACGTCACCGTCCACGGGAAGTCCTGCGGTGAAGGCTTTTCCGAAGTCGGCGGCGATGTCGAGCTGGGTCTGCTGGAAGCCCTTCTTCTCGGCGTCGGTCAGCGAACGCCACCAGCGATCACCGCTCTCGTAGGCCTGCTTACCCCAGCGCTCGGTGACTTCGTCCTTGTACTGCGTGTGGTCGAAACCGTCGAAAACCTCTGCGGCCATGAGCGGTTCACCTCTTTCTGTCTTGTGCAAAGTGGTCGACACCGACTCGATCTGCCGCGCCACCCGATCCTGCTGCTGCCGAAGCAGTTCCAGGTGGGTCCGCAGCGCACCGGCGGTGTCCTGTTCACCGGCGAGGACTTCGGCGATCACGGGAAGGCCGAGGCCGAGTTCGCGCAGCAGCAGAATTCGCTGCAGTCGAACAAGAGAGGTCTGGTCGTAATAGCGATAGCCGTTGGCCCCGATCCGGCTCGGCTCCAACAGCCCGAGCTGCCCGTAGTGGCGCAACGTACGACTGGTGGTGCCCGCGGCCTTCGCGAGGTCCTGGATGGACCATTCACCCACCATGACCTGCTCCCTTCTCGTCGGTACCTCCACTCTGCAAGTTGACGCTACGTCAAGGTCAAGACGCGAAGCCCACTTCGACCTCCACCGTGTCGCGCTCTGTGTACATCCGCCACAGCCGAGCGCCCAGCTCGTCGTTGTCCACTCGCGGTAGCACCAGCCCGGCGGGCACGAGGTCGGGATTCGCGTCGACGATCCGCTGGGCCGCGCTGTTCTCGATGAGCGAGCCGATGGCGAGCAGCCCGACATAGACGCCGGTCCCTTCGAGCTCGCCCGCCAGCTGCCGCACGTAAGCGCGCTGCGCACCGAGCGCGACACCGACATTGGCCAGGTAGGGCTGTAGGTGCTGTTCGGAGGCACCCGAGGAGAACAGCAGCGTGCCACTGCCGCGGGCGATCATCGCGGGCAGCAGGGCGCGGGTGAGGTGGATCGGCGAGTACACCTTGAGCGCGAAGGGCAGCTCGAGCGACGGCCGGTCGACGTCGACGGTCGAGGCGCTGCGCACCGATATATCGGCGGCCGCCGAATGCAACGCGACGTCGATCGGCCCCAGCTTCTGCTCGATCCGGCCGATCACGTCGAGCACCTGGGCGGGATCGGTGACGTCGGCGGCGAACGGTTCGGCCTCGATTCCCTCCGCGCGCAGCGCCGCCGCACGCGCGACCGGGTTTCGTCCGATCACCGCGATTCGAAAACCGTTGCGGCCGAAGTGTTGTGCCGTGCCGGCGCCGAGTCCTGGTCCGTAGCCGAAGATCGCGAGCGTACGCATCCGATACCCCATAAGTTGAGTGTTGGTTCAAGTTATCCCGAACGTAGCATTAAGTTGAACCTATGCTCAAGATATTTCGCGCGCCGGATTTGTAGGATCGGCGGATGCCCGAGGACAAGCCGTTGCGCAGTGACGCCGAACGCAATCGCGTCGCGCTGGTGACGGCGGCCCGCGCGGTCTTCGAAGAACGCGGCCTCGACGCCCCGCTCAAGGACATCGCCGCCCGCGCTGGTGTCGCGATCGGCACCCTCTACAACCGCTTCCCCACCCGCGACGCCCTGATCGCCGCCGCCGTCGCCGACCGCATGGAGGCGGGCAGCCGGATCGCCGAACAGGCCATGGAACTCACCGATCCGTGGGAATCGTTCGTGTTCCTGGTCGAGAAGATCTGCGAACTCCAGGCGGCCGACCGCATCCTCGGCGATCTGGCCCTGCGCAATGCCCCCAGCGCCGGCGTCGAACGCGCCCGCGAACACGGGCACGGACTCATGCGGCGCATCGTCGTCCGCGCTCAGGAGGCAGGCGCCCTCCGCCCCGACTGGACCCTCGAGGACATCGCCTTCATCACCTGGTCCCACACCAGCGTTCTCGCCGCCACCAGCACCGTCGCCCCCGACATCTGGCGCCGCAATCTCGCCTTCATCTTCGACGGCCTGCGCGCGAAAGCCGCGCACCCCCTGCCGATTCCGGCCCTCACCGAGGACCAGTTGATGCAGGCGATGCGCGGCTGACCGCTCAGCGGATTCAGACTCGAGTCGTCGCCGAAACCAGAATCGGCACCGCCGGACCCGTAGGCGATACCTCAGCAGGTTCAGCGTCCTTCGACTTGGCAGGAATCTGGCCGAGAACGGTGCCCGCAAGGGCGATACCGAGGCCGAGAATCTGCAACGTGGTGAGCGCCTGCCCCAGCGCGATCCAGCCGATCACCGCGGCCGACACCGGGCTGAGCAGGGCGAGGAATACAACCGAAGTCGCTGGTACACGCGAGATTCCGCGCAACCACAGCCAGTACGCCAGCGCGGTACCGATGATGCCGAGGTAGAGATAGCCGCCGATAGCCTCGCCGTCCAGCGCGGGCGGCGCACCTTCGATCAGCAGGGCGAGCGGCGCGATGAACAGCCCGCCCGCGGTGAGCTGCCAGCCGGTCATCGCCAGCGGGCCGACGCCATCGGGGCGTCCCCATTTCTTGGTGAGCACGGTTCCCGCCGCCATCGAGGCCGCACCGGCGAGACCGGCGACCACGCCGATCAGATCGAGTTCGGCGGTGCCGCGGAGCACGACCAGCGAGACACCGAACACGCCGACGACACCCGCGATCACCTTCCGCCTTGTCGGCGCTTCGGCCAGCAGCACGGCGGCGAATCCGAGCGCGAACATCGGCGCGACCGCACCGAGTACCCCGGCGACACCACCCGGCAGCCGATACGCGGCCAGGAACAGCAGCGGGAAGAACACGCCGATATTGAGCACGCCGAGCACCGCGGCCCGGCCGAGCCACTTGCCGTGTGGCAGCACCCTGGTCAGCGCGAGCAGCACCAGCCCGGCGGGGAGCGCGCGCATGAGCGCGGTGAACAGCGGCCGGTCGGGGGGCAGGAATTCGGTGGTCACGGCGTAGGTGGAGCCCCACACGATCGGGGTGAGAGCGGTGAGCGCGAGGGTGCTCGCGTAGCCGGTGGAGCGGGTTGCGGTCGTCATGTTCACTCCTGATTGATAATCTCAACATTGAAATATCTACTCGCCGACGTATCTCTACGTCAAGTAGATGAACATTAAGAGTTTCAACCGAGAGGGAAATGGGATGCGCGACGCTGTCGACCTGATCACCGAGCACTGGAACATCGAGCGCCCGGATGTCGACGTGTCACCGATGGCGATCGTCGGCCGGATCACCCGGCTCTCGCGTGTCCTCGAGCAGGACCTGAAACGCTTCTTCGCAGGTCACGGCCTGGAATTCTGGGAGTTCGACGTGCTGGCCACGCTGCGTCGCTCCGGCGGCGAGACCGGCCTCACCGCGGGCGCGCTCAACCGTGCCGCGATGGTCACCTCGGGCGCCATCACCAACCGCATCGACCGCCTGGCCGCGAAGAACCTGGTCCGGCGCGTCCCCTCCGCCGACGATCGCCGCTCGGTCTTCGTGCAGCTCACCGCCGAGGGCCGCGAACTCGTGGACCGGCTGCTGCCGTTGCACATGGCCAACGAGCAGCGCCTGCTCTCCGCCCTCGGCGCCACGGACCGCGAGCAGCTCGCCGACCTGCTGCGCACCCTGGCCGTCGCGCTGAACGACACCACTCTGGACTGAGACCTACTCCCCGTCGTGTACGCCGGGAGCAGCGGCCGGGCCGTACTCCACGCCATGCGCGCCGGGTGCAGCGGCGGGGTTCACCGGGCCGTACACGGGTTCGCCCCTGACCTCGGCCTCCGAGGGAAACTGCACGCCCTGCGTACCACCAGGCGAAACAACTTGGGGCAAACCACCTTCCGGCGTCTTCAGCTTGGGCCGACCCGAAGCCGTCGAGGGCAACTGATCACCCGCGTCGGGCACGAGATGGAGCAGCGTGGAGAAGTCGACGACCTGCGCGCCGAGCGTCTGCGTCGCGACGATGACACCGTTCGTGTACATCCGATACGTGCCCGCCCGTTGCGGCAGCAGCATTTCCGGCCCGATCGGCTCACCCACCGCACTGTCGGCACCGCCGATGCGCCGGTACTCGGTGTCGATCACCGACTCACCCGCCAGCGCCTCGATGGTCAGATCCGGCTGCGCCGGTGCGGCGGGAACCGCTGGGGCCGGGGCGGATTCGACGAGTTCACTCGGCGCCGGTCCGACCGCGAAGGTTTCGATATCGGCGGGCCGACCACCATCAGGGGCCGCGGAGTATTCCGAGCGCAGGATCTGCCCGTCACGCAACAACACCGTGCCTGTGGTGGCGGCGACGGCCTCGGTACTGCGCGAATCCTCTTTCACCGTACCGGGATACGCCTGGCAGTCGGTGGTGTCGCAGGTCTGCGCGTAGTCGTAGCGGCTCTCGGCGAGAGCGTAGGAACGGGCCGCGATCGCTTGTGCGCGTAGGGCTTCGAAGGCACCCTGGTCGGCCCAGTTGGCCTGCATTTCCGCGGGCAGTACGCCGGCGAGGTAATCGTCGAGGTCCACCTGGTTGACGGTGCGATAGGCCTCGCCTTCGAGCGCCACACCGAGCGCGCCACGATAGGCGGTGCCCCCGCAGAGGGTCAGGTGTTCCTCGGCCGGCCTGCCCGCACCGGCGCCGACCGGATAGACGAACGGATCGTCGGTCGTGTCCTGCCACAACACTTCTCCGTCGCAGCCCGCGGTCACGACCACGTTCGCCCCGCCGTCGGGCAGCGGCGTGAGATGGGCCGCGTCGCCGGGGCCGATGGTGCGCCCTGCGACCTGCGCACCGGCGGCGGCGAAGGTGTCGAGGGTGGCGTCGTCCTGGGCCTGGAGCCGGACGCCGATCGTTGTCGGCCCGATTTGCCCGAGATCTGCCCCGGGGTAGTAGTGGCCGAGAATCTCCTCGGCCGACCAGCCCGCCCGCGCGTTGTCGAAGGCGCCGACCTGGCTCATGCCGCGGCCGTGTCCCGCGCCGACGGTCGGCGCGATCTGACCCGGCAGGATCTGCCACAGCCCGATCGCCCCGGTCAACGCGAGCACAGTGCCACTGACCAGCACCGGCAGCGGCACGGTCCAGATCATCGGCACGGCGCGGCGACGGGTGCCACGGCTGGTCCTGCGGTTGATCGAGGCGTTCGCTCTCATACTGCGCTCCCACGGTTTCGCGGTTCGACCGGCGGAGCTCGCGTCGGCATGTCGTCGTCGCCGAGCGGGATCCGAGGGCTACATTCGAGCAATCACATAATCCTCAAGTTGAGGTTGAGATGTGTGACGTATGTTAACTAGTGTGATGCGTGAGGTTAGAGGAAGCAAGCATCACATGCGCGGAAAAACACGAGCTCGACCCTGATAGGAGTCGCACGTGCGATACCGAAAGCCGAAACGTTCCTACGTGCTCCCGGTGGTCACCACCCTTGTTGTCGCCGCCCCGGTCGGCGCGTTCGCGCTCAGCGACTCGACCGACTACCGCAGCGCGAACGATTCCCAGGTCGCGGCCGTGCCGACGCAGCTGGCCGAGGTCGCGCTGACCTCGGTTCCCGACATCACGGTCCCGCTGCGTGACCTGACCGGTCTCGACCTCCCCGACCTACACCTGTCGGACCTGCGCATGTTGCAGCTGCCGGCCTCGATCCCGATCCCCCCGGGATTGCCGGTACCCCCGGGCGTGGCGCTGCCCACCGAGATCCAGCTGCCGCAGCTGCCGACGAAACCGCAGCCGACCCCGACGCAGCAGGCCGCACCGGGCGCCGCGGCACCCGGGGCCGCCGGCACGCCTGCCCGCCCACCGGTCCCGAGCACGTCGGTCCCCACCGCACCCCCCGCTCCCCCCGCCGCGGCACCCCAAGCCCAGCCTGCTCCGGTCGCACCTGCTCCGGTCGCACCAGCTCCGGCCCCGGACGCACCGGCGCCCGCTGCCCAGCCACCCGCTGCGGCCGCACCTCCCACCGGCGCACCGGTTTCCCAAAGCCGTGCCGGCGGTGCGAAATTCATCGCTGACCCGGAGAACCTCGAACCCGGCACCACCCCCGACACCCCCGCCCTCTCCCCCGGCGCGGTCAGCTCCGACGTCATCGACCAGGTGGGCGCGCAGGTCAAGGAACTCACCCAGGACACCCCGTTCAGCATGGTCGCCATCACCGCTCGCGACCTGGCGAACACCACCACCAAACTCCGTGCCCGCCAGCTCGACGGCAACTGGGGCCCCTGGTACGACGCCGACCCGCTCGACACCAGGGCCACCGATCACACCCCCGCCGACGCGCCGACCGGTACCGAACCGATCTACGTCGGCGAGACCACCGCGGTGCAGATGCTGGTCACCCGCAAGCCCGCCGCGGGCCCAGACCACGACCACGACCCAGCCCACCTCACCGAGGCCGCACTCAAGGCCATCCTGATCAATCCGGGCCGGGCCGCGATCGATGCCGCGCTCAATGACGTCGCCGCGGCACTGCCCGGTGGCGGACCGAAGGTCATCACCCGCGCGCAGTGGGGTGCCGACGAATCGATCCGCTGCCAGGAACCCACCTACGACGACGGCCTCGGCGGCATCACCGTGCACCACACGGCCGGTCGCAACGACTACAGCCGCTCCGAATCGGCGGGCATCGTCCGCGCGATCTACGCCTATCACGCCGAAACGCTCGGCTGGTGCGACGTCGGCTACAACGCGATGGTCGACCAGTACGGCCAGATTTTCGAGGGCCGCTACGGCGGCCTGGACCGCGCGGTGCAGGGCGCGCACGCGGGCGGTTTCAACGAGAACACCGCCGGTGTGGCGCTGATGGGCAACTACGAGACCGAGGAGCCGAGCAAAGAGGCGATCAACGCGATCGGCAAGTTCATCGGCTGGCGGTCCAAGCTCGCGGGGATCAATCCCAAGGGCACGACCACGATGTACTCCGAGGGCACCGAGTTCACCCCGTACGCCTACGACGAAGCGGTCGACCTGCCGGTGGTGTTCGCGCACCGCGATGTCGGCAACACCGACTGCCCCGGCGACGCCGCCTACGCGCTGATGGACCGCATCCGCGGGATCGCGGCGGGCAATTCCGGCACCTACACCTCACCTCCGACGGTGAATCGTCCGCCGAGCCAGCAGGCGCGCGCACCGCAGGGCAACATGGCCGAGCTGGGCGCGATGGTCGACAAGTTCCTCGGCCTGTCCGGCGACAACGCGATCGCCAAGCACTGGGTGGCCAAGGGCGGGGTCGACGGCCCGCTCGGCGCGCCGCAGTCGGACCTGATCGCGGGCGCGCAGGGCCGTCAGTACGCGAAGTTCGCCAACGGTTTCGTCTATTCGGGCGAGGGTGCTGAGGTATTCGAGGTGGTCGGCGCGATTCTCGACCGCTATCTGAGCCTCGGCGCCGACTCCGGCGTGCTCGGCCTGCCGACCACCGGCTCCTACCTGGTCCCGAACGGTCTTCGCACCGATTTCCAGCACGGTTCACTGGTGCTCAACGAGCTCACGGGCATCGTCACGACGTTCTGGAAGACCTACGACGAGACCTACAAGCAGGAAATGAACGGACAGCCGAAGCCGGGCCAGACGCAGACCGCGCCGACACTCGGGCTCGCGATTCCGGCAGGCCCGCAGGTACCCGCCGAACCACCCGCCCCGGCTGCCGCACCCGTCCCCGTCGAACAGGTCCCGGCCGACCCGCCGGTCCCCGAACCCGCCCCGACCGGCTAACCCCCGGTCACGGCGAAGAACGGCCGGTGCACCCTCCGAGCGAGGGGCACCGGCCGTTTTATTTCGTCGCTGGGTTTATTTCGTCGCTGGGCCTAGCGCCACCAACGCTCGAGCACCATCGCCACACCGTCGTCGATATTGCTGCCCGTCACCTCGTCTGCCGCCGCCCGAGCCTCCGGATGCGCGTTCCCCATCGCGACTCCGTGCCCGGCCATCGCCAGCATCGGCACATCATTGGGCATATCGCCGAACGCCACGATCGAGGCGTTCTCGACGCCGATGAGCCGGGCGACCTCGGCCAGCCCGGATGCCTTCGTCACCTGCGGCACCGCCAGCTCGATCAGCCCGCTCTCGGTGGAGTAGGTGATCTCGGCGCGGTCGCCGATGAGCGGGGCGAGGGCGGCGCGCATCTCGGAACTGCGGGCCGTGCTGAGCCGGATGAGCATCTTGATCGCGGGCGAGTCGATGACCTCGGCGTGCGAGACGACAGTGTCGTCGGGATTGAGCCAGGCGTGTTCGTAGGTCGGCGAGCTCACGAACTGCTGGGTCACGGCGTCGTGCGCGCTTGCCCCGACCCGCTCGGTCGCCAGCCCACAACCGGGTAAAGCGTGTTCGGCGACCTCGGCCAACCAGCTCAGGGTCTCGACATCGAGGGTGTGGCTGGACAGCACCCGATCGGTGGCGCTGTCGTAGATGACCGCGCCGTTTCCGCAGATCGCGAGCGGTGCGTACCCGAGTTCGCTGACGACCGGTTCGATCCAGCGCGGCGGGCGGCCGGTGGCGAGCACGAAGGTGGCGCCATCGGCGACGAGCGCCCCGACGGCGGCCTTGGTGCGCGCCGAGACCTTGTCGGAGTCGTCGATCAACGTGCCGTCGACGTCGCTGGCCACCAGCTGCGGTTTCGGGTGCAGGTGCGTCATCCCATCTATCCTGCCGCACGTCGCCACGCGGGGACGCCGGACTGTCCCTATGATCAGGGCCTGATTACCCGATCCAGAGGGGACTGATGACCGGCTTCTTGTTGCGGCGCACACTCAACTACGTTGTGCTCCTTCTGCTGGCATCGTTTCTGACGTTCAGCCTGGCATCCCTCACGTTCAACCCGCTCGAGAGCCTCGAGCAGCGCAACCCGCGTCCGCCGCAGTCGGTGATCGACGCGAAGGCCGAGCAGTTGCATCTCGACGAGCCGATCCCACAGCGCTATCTCACCTGGCTCGGCGGCGTCGTGCAAGGGGATTTCGGGACCACCCTGGCCGGGCAGCCGGTGAGTGAGGAACTGGGCAGGCGGGTGGCGGTGAGTCTGCGGCTGCTGATCCTCGGTTCGGTCATCGGCACCGTGCTCGGCGTGCTGATCGGTGCCGCGGGCGCGATCCGGCAGTACAAATTCAGCGACTATTTCTCGACGGTGCTGTCGCTGCTGATCCTGTCGACGCCGATCTTCTTGCTGGCGACGCTGTTGAAATACGGCGCGCTGCAGATCAACACGATGACCGGCACGCAGATCTTCCTCTACACCGGCGAGACCTCGGCCACCCAGATCACCGGGTTCTGGAACCAGATGGTCGATCGCGCACAGCATTTGGTGCTGCCGACCCTGGCACTCGCGCTGGGCGGCATGGCAGGCTACAGCCGCTACCAGCGCAACGCCATGCTCGACGTGTTGCAGAGCGATTTCATCCGAACGGCGAGAGCCAAGGGCCTGACCCGCAATCGGGCCCTGTACAAACACGGCCTGCGCACCGCGCTGATCCCGATGGCCACCCTGTTCGCCTACAGCCTCGGCGGATTGATCACCGGCGCCACCTTCGTGGAGAAGATCTTCGGCTGGCACGGCGTAGGTGAATGGCTGATCGATGCGATCAATGCCCAGGACCTCTATGTCGTGGTGACGGTGACGGCGTTCGCCGGTTTGGTCGTGCTGGTCTCCGGCCTGCTCTCCGATGTCGTCCTTGCCCTGCTCGACCCGAGGGTGCGTGTCTCATGACCGAAACCGAACTCATCGTCGTCGGCGCACCGGAGGCCATCGCCGCCGGACGCCGCAAACTGGTGTGGCGCCGTTTCCTGCGCAACAAACCCGCCGTGGTCGGCGCGGTGATCCTGCTGGTGCTGCTCGTGGCCAGTTTCGCGCTGCCGCCGCTGCTGCCGTGGGACTACCAGCAGATGGACTACAAGGCGCTGATGCAGCCGCCGAGCCTCGAGCACCCGTTCGGCACCACCCAGATCGGCCAGGACGTCCTCGCCCAGACCCTGCGCGGACTACAGAAGTCGCTGATCATCGGCTTCTGTGTGGCGCTGTTCGCCAGTGTCATCGCCGCGACCGCGGGTGCGGTGGCCGGGCTGCTCGGCGGGTGGACCGACCGCGCCATCATGTGGTTCGTCGACCTGCTGCTCGTGGTTCCCAGCTTCATCATCATCGCGCTGTTCGCGCCGCGCACCAAGGGTTCCGGGTCGATCGCGATCCTGATCGTGCTGCTCAGCGTGTTCGGCTGGATGATCGCCGCCCGCATCATCCGCGGCCTCACCCTGAGCCTGCGTGACCGCGAATTCGTCCGCGCCGCACGGTACATGGGCGCGCCGACCCGCACCGTGATCCTCAGCCATATCGTCCCGAACATCGCCTCGATCCTGATCATCGACACCACCCTGGCCGTCGGCTCGGCGATCATGGCCGAAACCGGTTTGAGCTTCCTCGGTTTCGGTGTGCAGCCGCCGGATGTGTCACTGGGTTCGCTGATCGCGGCGGGCACCAAGTCGGCGCTCACCTACCCGTGGTTGTTCCTGTTCGCCGGTGGCCTGCTGATCACGATCGTGTTGTGCGCCAACCTCGTCGGCGACGGTCTGCGCGACGCGTTCGACCCCGGCGCCCGCGGCGCGCGCAAGGCCCGCAAGGAGGTCGCCGAGCACAAGGACGAGGCGCAGGTGGAGTTGAAGAAAGCCGAGAAGCGATGACCGCGTCGACCGCACCCCTGCTCGAGGTCACCGACCTGCGGGTCTCGTTCCCCGGCGAGGAAGGCCGCGTCGAGGCCGTGCGCGGGGTGAACTACACCGTCGCCGACGGCGAGGTGCTCGCCATCGTCGGCGAGTCCGGTTCGGGCAAGTCGGTGTCCTCGCTCGCGGTGATCGGCCTGCTGCCCGAACAGGCACGGGTGCAGGGATCGGTGCGCCTGCGCGGCCGCGAACTGCTCGGCCTCGGCGACAAGCAGATGTCGAAGCTGCGCGGTTCCTCGATCAGCATGGTCTTCCAGGATCCGCTCTCCGCGCTGACCCCGGTGTACCGGGTGGGTGACCAAATCGCGGAAGCCCTTCTCGCACACGGCAAGATGGGCCGCAAGGAAGCCGGTGAGCGGGCCGTCGAGCTGCTCGAACTGGTCGGCATCGCCGATGCCAGGGCCCGTGCCAGGGCCTTCCCGCACGAATTCTCCGGCGGTATGCGCCAGCGCGTGGTGATCGCCATGGCCATCGCCAACGACCCCGCCCTGATCATCTGCGACGAACCGACCACCGCGCTCGACGTGACGGTGCAGGCGCAGATCCTCGCGTTGCTGCGCAAGGCACGCGACATCACCGGCGCGGGCGTCATCATGATCACCCACGACATGGGTATCGCCGCCACCGTCGCCGACCGGGTCGCGGTGATGTACGCGGGCAAGATTGTCGAAACCGCGCCTGTCGCCGAGCTTTTCGCCGCTCCCCGGATGCCGTACACCGTCGGCCTGCTCGGTTCCATTCCGCGCATGGACGGCCCGCCACGCACGCCGCTGATCCCGATCCTCGGCGCCCCGCCCGCCATGCACGCCCTGCCGCCCGGCTGCTCGTTCGCGCCGCGCTGCCCGGTCGCGATCGGCGACTGCACCGCCGCCGAACCCCCGCTGGAGAAGGTGAGCCCCGGCCACTCGGTGGCCTGCATCCGCACCGCCGAAGTCGGATCCAAGCAACTCTTCGAGGCCTACCGCAAGGACATCCCGGCCCCGGCGCACCCCGACCGCACCGACGAAAACGTGGTCCTGCGCGTCACCGACCTGGTGAAAACCTTCCCGCTCACCTCCGGGGTGCTGCTGCGCCGCCGCACCGGCGAGGTCCGCGCGGTCGACGGCATCAGCTTCTCGGTGCGCGCGGGCCGCACCCTCGCGCTGGTCGGCGAATCCGGTTCGGGCAAGTCGACGACGCTGTCGCAGATCATGGACCTGGCCCGCCCGCAGTCGGGCAGCATCGAGGTACTCGGCAACGACGTCGCCACCCTCACCAAGGCGCGCACCCGCGAGATCCGCCGCAAGATGCAGATCGTCTTCCAGGACCCCAGTGCCTCCCTGGACCCGCGCCTGCCGATCTTCGACGTGCTCGCCGAACCGCTGCGCATCGACGGCCGGTCGCGCGAAGAGGTCAACCGGCGGGTACCGGAGTTGTTGCGGCAGGTGGGATTGCGTCCCGAACACGCCGATCGCTACCCCTCGGACTTCTCCGGCGGCCAGAAGCAGCGCATCAGCATCGCCCGCGCGCTGGCCCTCGACACCCAGCTGCTGGTACTCGACGAACCCGTCTCGTCGTTGGACGTGTCGATCCAGGCCGGTGTGCTCAACCTGCTGCGCGACCTGCAGGCCGAGCACGGACTGTCCTACCTGTTCGTCTCCCACGACCTGTCGGTGGTGCGCAATCTCGCCCACGACATCGCGGTGATGCTGCAGGGCAAGATCGTCGAATCCGGCCCGGCCGAGCAGATTTTCGCCGATCCTCAGCACGAATACACACGCTCGCTCATCGCGGCCGTACCGGAACCCGTCGTCAGCGGCTGAGAACGTCGGTCCAGCCGAAAGAGGAGACGCCATGAGAACCCGTCGAATGCAAGCAGGCCGAAGTGCCCGATTGCGCTGTGCCGCCGTGGTGGCGGCGGCCGGGATGATCGTGGCGGGCTGTGGGGGTGGCGGCGATGAGTCGGCGGCCGGGCTGAGCGATGCGATCGGCGCCACCAGCGACGTCAACCCCAAGGGTGTCGACGAGCTGCGAGAGGGCGGCAACCTGCGCTTGGCGACCACCGATTACCCCGCCAACTGGAACATCCTGTCCAATGACGGCAACAACGGTGAGATCGGCGAAATCGTTCGCGCGATGCTGCCGCGTTCGTACGAGATCGACGCCGCGGGTCAACTCAGCGTCGACACCGACTTCTTCACCGATATCGCTCTGAACAGCACCGATCCGATGCGGGTGACGTATTCGATCAATCCGAAGGCTGTCTGGTCGGATGGTTCGCCGATCACCTGGGAAGACCTCGCATCCCAGGCCCACGCGCTGAGCGGGCGCGACAAGAGCTACCAGATCGCGATCACCAACGGCTTCGAGTTCGTCGAGAGGGTGGAGCGCGGCACCGACGACCAGCATGCCGTCCTCACCTTCAGCAAGCCCTACGCAGACTGGCGCGGTCAGTTCTCCGGCAACTCCGCCCTGTACCCGAAGTCGGTGACCAGCACGCCCGAGGCCTTCAACACCAGCCTCGCCGATGCCATCACGCTCACCGCGGGCCCGTTCATCGTCAGCGCCACCGACCGCGGTCAGGGGCGAATCACTTTGGGCCGCAACCCGAAATGGTGGGGTGATAAGCCGGTTCTCGACACCATCACCTACAGCGTGCTCGACCACACGTCATGGGTGCAGGCTCTCCAGAACAACGAGCTGGACCTGGTCCGCCTCACCACCATCGACGACGTGAAAACCGTCCGCGGAACCGAGGGCCTCGTTGTCCGACGCGCACCGGGTAATCGCTGGCGCCACATCACTTTCAACGGCGCGCCCGGCTCGATCCTCGCCGATCCCGCTGTCCGCGTGGCGATCTCGAAAGCCATCGACCGCCAGGGCATCGCTACCGCGATCCAGAACGGCCTTGTCGAGAACCCGCAGCCTCTGAACAACCACGTCTTCCTCCAAGGCCAAAAGGGCTACCAGGACAACAGTCTCGGCTACGACCCCGAAGCGGCCGCCCGCGAACTCGACGCCCTCGGCTGGACCCGCACCGGCGACACTCGCGCCAAAGACGGCCGCACCCTGGTCATCCGCGACGTCATGTACAACGACCCCACCTGGGTCCAGATCGCCCAGATCATCCAGCAGAACCTGGCTGCCATCGGCGTTCAGCTGACCATCGACACCAAACCCGCCGCAGGCCTTTTCACCGACGTGATCCAGCCGGGTGACTTCGATGCCGCCCAGTACATCTACCAGGGCGACCCCTTCCCCCTGAGCAGCATCCGCCAGATCTACTACTACGACCCCACCGACCTCCAGTCCAACTTCGGCCGGATCGGTTCCCCCGAACTCAACGCCCTCATCGAACGCACCCTGACCGAACTCGACCCCGCGAAGTCCATCGACCTCGCGAACCAGGTCGACCGCAAGGTTTTCGAAGAAGGCCACTCCCTCCCCCTGATGCAGTCCGACGGCAGCGTCGGCGCCCGCACCACCCTCGCCAACATCGGCTCCCCCGGTTTGGCAACGTACGACTACACGAAGATCGGATACACGAAATGACCACAGCTACTTACGCCAGGCGCCTGCGCCAGGCCGGTTTCCGCATCGCGGCACCAGTTTTCGCTTTGACTCTGGTGCTGGGTGGTTGTGGGTCCGATGTAGACGTGCAATCGGGCTCGAGCACGATCGGCGCGGTCAATGACATCAATCCGCAGGATCGCGACGCCTTGCGTGACGGTGGCAATCTCCGATTGGCGCTGACCAGTTTCCCCGCGACTTTCAACAACCTCCACGTCGACTCCGACGGCGAGATCAGCGACCTCACCGCCTGGGCACTGCCAGGCACGATCAATTCCGATGCGGCGGCCAATCTGACGATTGACCACAACTACTACTCCGATGTCGAACTCACCAACACCAACCCGCAGCAGATCAAATACACGATCAACCCGAAAGCGGTCTGGTCGGACGGGTCCCCGATCACCTGGGAGGATCTGCGGTCTCAAGCCAACGTATTGAGCGGGCGCGACACCGCCTTCAAGATCGCGGCGAGCCAGGGCTACAGCAGCGTCGAGAAGGTCGAACGCGGCGTCGACGACCGGCAGGCGATCGTCACCTTCGCCGAGCACTACGCGGAATGGAAGGGCCTGTTCAATCCGCTGTACCCACGCCAACTCACGGCATCGCCACAGGCGTTCGACGACTTGTACCGCAACGATATGCCGCTGTCGTCCGGGCCGTTCATCATCACTACGATCGACCGCGCACAGCAGCGGATCGTGCTGAGCCGCAACCCGAAATGGTGGGGTGACACCCCCAAGCTCGACACCGTCACCTACAGCGTCCTCGACAATTCAGCGCGCCTGAATGCGTTGCAGAACAACGAACTCGACGTTTCTACCTTGTCCGGCGTCGAAGAGGTCAAGACCGCGACGAATACGCCCGGCATCAAGGTTCGCCGCGCGCCCGCGAACAGGTTCTCGCACTTCACCTTCAACGGTGCGCCCGGCGCGTTGCTGTCCGATCCGAAGCTGCGCATCGCGATTTCGAAGGGCATCAACCGGCAGGCGATCGCCACAGCCACCCAGAACGGTGTGGTCACCGACCCGAAGCCGCTGAACAACCACCTTTTCCTGGTCGGCCAGAAGGGCTACCAGGACAACGCCGAATCGGTCTCCTACGATCCTGCTGCCGCTGCTCGCATGCTCGACGAGCTGGGCTGGAAGCTCAACGGCGACGTGCGTGAGAAGGATGGTCGCAAGCTGGAGATCCGCGATGTCATGTACCAGGCCGATAGCTGGATCCAAATCGCGCAGATCGCCCAGCAGAACCTTGCGGAGATCGGCGTGAAGCTGATCATCGAGACCTACCCCGGCAATGGCTTGTTCACGACCGTCATCGACCCCGGCAATTTCGATATCGCCCAATTCAGCTGGGCGAAGAGCATTTTCCCACTCGGTGCTTTGCCCCAGATCTACGCCTACGATCCCGCGAACCCGCTGAGCAACAAGGGCCGTATCGGTTCGCCCGAACTCAACGCGCTGATCGAGGAGGTCATCGGCGAACTCGATCCCGAGAAGGCGATCGAACTGGCGAACAAGGCCGACCGAATGATCTTCGAGGAAGGCTTCTCCCTTCCCATCGTGCAATCCGCGGGCACGGTCGCGACGCGAGACGGCCTCGCCAATTACGGTGCGGAAGGGTTGGCGTCCTACGACTACACCAAGGTCGGCTTCGTCAAGTAGACAAACCGTCGTCCCACACTCGTGCAGCGAACCTGAGGAAAGGAGCGGTCAATGCGAATTCGTTCGATGACCACCCGCCTGGCAATCCCCCTCGTCATCGTCAGTTTGATCGCTGCCGGGTGTGGCTCCGGCGACGACATCGCGGCAGACGGTGAAGCCGCGCTCGGCACCACCAATGACATCAACCCGCACGACGTCAGCGAACTTCGTGACGGTGGCAATCTTCGACTGGCGATTTCCTCGCTGCCGGAGAACTGGAACGGCCTACACACCGATGGCAACACCGGAAACACCGGCTCGATGCTGCGTCCGGTGATGCCGCGTGCGTTCAAAACTGATGCGGCAGCGAATCTCTCGGTGAATACAGACTTCTTCACCGACGTCGCGTTGACCAACACCGAGCCGCAGCAGGTCACCTACACGATCAACCCCAAGGCGGTCTGGTCCGACGGTACGCCGATTTCATGGGAGGACATTCGGTCCCAGGCTGCGGCCCTCAGCGGTGCGGACAAGGCGTACTTGGTCGCCCTCAACTTCGGGTTCGATCGGGTCGAGAAGGTCGAACGCGGCGTTGATGACAAGCAGGCCGTCATCACCTTCAAGAAGCACTACGCCGAGTGGCAGGGACAATTCGCGGGCAACTCGTTTCTCTTCCCGAAGTCTGTCACATCGAGCGCCGAAGCGTTCAACAACAGCCAGGTCGAGGCTCTGACTCTGTCTTCAGGCCCGTTCATCATCGAGTCCGTCGACCGCGGACAAGGCCGGGTCACCCTCGCCCGCAATCCGCGATGGTGGGGTGACACACCGAAACTCGACAACATCACTTTCAGTGTGCTCGACAGTTCGGCGTTCACTCCCGCCCTCCTGAACAACGAGATCGATGCGGTGGGAATCGCCAGTCGCGACGATTTGAAGGCGGTGAGCAGTACCCCTGGCATCGCGATCCGCCGTGCGCCTGGCAACGGCTGGGGTCACTTCACCTTCAATGGCGCGCCCGGTTCCATACTCGCCGACCAGGGTGTCCGGGTCGCGATCTCGAAGGCTGTCGACCGGCAAGGGATCGCCAATGCGATCCAGAACGGGCTCGTCCGGGACCCCAAACCGCTGAACAATCACGTCTACCTGCAGGGCCAGGATGGCTACCAGGACAACAGCCTCGGGTTCGACCCGGCGGCCGCGGCACAAGAGCTCGACGCCCTCGGATGGAAGCTCAACGGGGATGTGCGCGAGAAGGACGGCCGGAAGCTCGAGATCCGCGACGTGATGTACAACGACCCGACCAATATTCAGACCGCGCAGATCATCCAGCAGAACCTCGCGCAAATCGGTGTCAAGTTGACGGTCGAGACAAAGGCAGGCGCCGGCCTGTTCCCCGATGTCCTCAAGCCGGGCAATTTCGACGTAGGACAGTGGTTCTATGCCGGCGATGCCTTCCCGCTCAGCAGCCTGACGCAGATCTACGGCTTGTACCCGGATGACATCCAGGGCAATTACGGTCGCATCGGCTCTCCCGAAATCAACGCCCTCATCGAGCAGACCATCTCTGAACTCGATCCGGTCAAGGCCAAGGAGCTGGCCAACCAGATCGATCGAATGGTCTTCGAGGAGGGACATTCCCTGCCGCTCATGCAGTCCGCCGGCAATCTCGGAGTACGGGACAACCTCGCCAACTTCGGTGCGGCAGGCCTCGCCTCCTACGACTACACCAAGATCGGTTTCCTGAAGTGAACCCGAAGGTCGGCTTCGAACAGTGAATACCGGCCCGGCGCGCGCACTCACCTATCCGCTGCTCGTCACGAGCGGCACCCTCGCGATCATCGCCGCGTGGGTGCCGTTCGCCGATATCGATCAGCTGAGTGCGCTCGCCGTGGTCGCTCTGGCCGTACTCGCTTACACCGCTTACCAATTGGGCTTTGCGTTCGGTGTTCTTCCGAGCGGGCTGGTGGCGACCGGCACGGTACGCGGTAGGCGGGTTCGGCAGCAGTATCGGCTGGTCAGCCGGTCGTGGCTGGAGATCAGCAGTGGGGACCGCGTGGTGTGGCAGCCGGTGTTCTATGACCCGGCGCTGTCGACGCTCACCGCGACCGATCTGGCACTGACCGGCCGATCCATCGATGCCGGGAACACGCGTTTCTATCCCTCGGGCCGGGTCCGTACGGCCGAGCCGCCGGGCAAGCTCATCGACAACCCGTCCCGCCCCACCGATCCACCCGCCTACGGCATCCCGCGCCGCCTGATCCTCGACATCCAACCCGCGATCGGCGCTCCCCTCGTCGGCCTGCTCTGGGTCTATGTCATGAACGGCGGCCTCGGCGCTTTCGTCGCCACCACCACGGTCGCCGCAGCCACCTTCACCTGGCTCTCCGCCATCCGAGGCTCCGACCCCAGCTGACCCGGAAGTCGATCACCAGGCACTGTGCCGTTTTCTCATCAATTGCCCTGTCCGAAATTGACTGGTCTGACCACTTGACCTCTTACCGCTTAGGGCGCATCATCGGAGGTATGGCATGGACTCCCGTGGTGAAGCGCTCGGTTTCCGGTGATGTGTTCGAGCAGATCGCCGCCGAGGTGCTGGGTGGGGAGTTGGTGGCGGGGAGCACGTTGCCGAGTGAGCGGCAGTTGGCCGAGGCGTTGGGGGTTTCGCGGCCCGCGGTGCGGGAGGCTTTGCAGCGGTTGGCCGCGGCGGGGCTGGTTGCGGTTCGGCAAGGTGAGGCGACGACCGTTCTCGACTATCGGCGGAGTGCGGGGCTGGAGGTGCTTCCGCGGCTGTTGCTTCGGGGCGATTCCATCGACCCCGCGGTCGCTCGCAGCATTCTCGAGGCGCGGCTGCACAACGGGCCGAAGATCGCCGAGCTCGCCGCGGGGCGGGTGCGCTCGCGCGGTGCGGCCGATCCGCGGGTGGACGGCGAATTGGCCCTGTTGGGCGAATCCGTTGATGCCCTTGTCGCCGAATCGGACCCACTCACCCAGCAACGGATCGCGCTCGAATTCTGGGACCACATCCTCGATCTCGCCGATTCGATCGCCTTCCGGCTGATGTATTCCATGCTGCGCGCCGCCTACGAACCCGCCTTGGCCGCGCTGGCGCCGATCATGTCCGCCGAGGTGGGCAATGCCGACGCCTATCGAGACCTGGCCGCCGCGATCGCCGCGGGCGAGCCGGAACGGGCCGCCGACACCGCTCGAGCACTGCTCGAGCCGGCGACCACCGCCCTGATCCATGCCCTCGACGGGGCGTGATTCACCCGAGGAATGACATGACCGATCACCGTCCGACAACGACGTCGCACGACACCGCCGACGAAACCCGTGCGACCGAAACCCGCCGTACTCCCGACCGTGGCTCGCCTCGTGCGATCCGGCGCAGCCTGCCTCTGAGCGAGGCGGCCCGCGAATTCCTCCGGCATCCGTCACCCTGGATGATCGCGGCGGTCTTCGTGGTCGCGGCGACCACCCGCCTCGCCGTCGGCGACTGGCAGCTCACCGACGCCCTTGTCCCCGTGGTGATTCTGGCCGCGTTCCCGGTCGTCGAGTGGATCATCCACGTCACTGTGCTGCATTGGCGCCCACGGCATCTCGGCCCGCTGACCCTCGACAGTGAGCTGGCCCGCAAACACCGCGAGCATCACGTCGACCCGCGCGACATCCCGCTGATCTTCATCCCACCGAAGTCGCTGTTGCTCACGATCCTCGCCCTGGTCGCGATCGCCCTGCTCGCCTTCCCCCGCACGGGCCTTGGCCTCACCTTCCTGCTGACCATCGGCACGCTGGGCATGCTCTACGAGTGGACGCATTACCTCATCCACACCGACTACAAACCGAAACATGCTCCGTACCGGGCAATTTGGCGCAATCACCGCCACCACCACTACAAGAACGAGCACTACTGGTTCACCGTGACCACCTCCGGCACCGCCGACCGACTACTCGGCACCGCCCCGGACCCGGCCACCACACCGACATCCCCCACCGCGCGAAACCTCCACGCCGACTAGATCCGAACACCCCCACCAGCCCGGCTCGCATCGTCACGCGAGCCGGGCTTTCGCTTGTCCACCGACGAAAACCCTTTCCCGCCGAAGGCTTGACAGATTTATACCCTAGGGGGGTATGGTACCGAGCACGAGATGCACTCCGCTCGAAAGGACGAAAGTCGTGACTACGCAATCGCAATCCACCCGGAAGTGGTGGGCACTGGCGGTGATCGCCGCCGCGCAGTTCATGGTCATCATGGACACCTCGATCATCGGGATCGCACTGCCCAAGATGCAGGCCGAACTCGGGTTCACGCCGGGCAATCTGACGTGGGTGTTCAACGCCTACGTGGTCGCCTTCGGCGGTCTGCTGCTGCTCGGCGGCAGACTCTCCGACCTGCTCGGCGCTCGCCGGGTATTCGCCGCGGGCTGGGTGGTGCTCGGCATCGGCTCCGTAATCGCCGGGGCCGCAGGCAATGTCGGTGTCGAGCTGGCAGGTCGGGCGATCCAAGGTGGTGGTGCGGCCCTGATCGCACCGTCCGCGCTCACGTTGCTGATGATGCTGTTCGGCGGCTCGCCACAGGAGCTCACCAAGGCGCTCGCCGTCTATGGCGCGGCCGCACCGGCCGGTGGTACAGCAGGCGTGTTTCTCGGTGGTGTGATCACCGAATACATCAGCTGGCCTTGGGTTTTCTACATCAATATTCCGATCGCCGTGCTCGCGCTGATCGCCGTTCCGCTGCTGATGCCCGCCGCCCCGGCGCGTAAGGGATCCATCGATATCGCCGGATCTGTCACTGTGACAGCCGGTTTGGCAGCCGCAGTGTACGCGATCGTGCAGGCACCGGAGGTCGGTTGGGCTTCGGGTGAGACCTGGGGTGTGCTGGCACTGGCAGCCGCGCTCTTGGCCGGCTTCGTCACCATCCAGTCCCGGCGCGGTGAACCGCTGATGCGGCTGAGCATCTTCCGCGCACCGAACCTGGCCGCCGCCAACTTCGCCCAGTTCGCGCTGGCCGCCGCGTGGGTGCCGATGTGGTTCTTCCTCAACCTGTACCTGCAGCAGGTGCTCGGCTACAGCGCCTTCCCGTCGGGTGCCGCGCTGCTGCCGATGACCACGCTGATCATGCTCGGCATGGTGGTGCTGGCACCGAAGGCGATGCAGCGTTTCGGCGCGAAGCCGATGATCGTCACCGGCCTGATCGTGCTCGGCCTCGGCCTCGCGGTCATGTCGCTGGTGCGGCCGACCGGCAATTTCTGGGTCGACGTGCTGCCCGCCTCGCTGATAGCGGCGGGGGGTATGTCGCTGGCCTTCATCCCCTCGCTCGGCACCGCCATCTCGGCGGCGCGTCCCGAGGAGGGTGGGCTGGCCTCGGGCATCGTCAACGTCAGCTACCAGGTGGGTTCCGCGCTCGGCCTGGCCGCCATGACGGCGGTGGCCGCCGCCTTCGGCACGAGCGAGCTCGGCGACGCCTCGGCGCTGACCGACGGCTACTCCGCGGCCTTCCTCGGTGCGGGCGTACTGGCACTGGCGGGCGCTGGCATCACCGCGGTGACCATGCGCACCCCCGCCTCGGACAAGGCAGGCGCGACTGTTTGACAAAATACCCTAGGGGGGTATGGTAATGCTCAAGAGCGAAACGAGGAGAGTTCTATGAGCACCACCACTGTCACCGTCAACGGCATGACCTGCGGCTGCTGCGTCAACAAGGTCCGCGACAAGGTCGGCGCCCTGCCCGGCGTCACCGGCGTCGATGTCGACCTGGCCGCGGGCACGGTGGCCATCGCGGGAACCACACCAGAACGCACCGCCCTCGCCGACGCCGTCACCGCGGCCGGCTTCCAACTCGCAGACTGAACCGGATCGGAGCATTCCCGATGAACGCAACAGGCAAGTTCGCCGGATTCACCCTCGGCCTCGCGGCGGTCTTCGGGATCGCTCTGGCCGCGGGCGCCCTGGTCGGTCCGGAACCTTCCGAACCGGCCGGGCACGGCGAGCACTCGACCGCGGCGGCACCGTCCGCCGATCTGCCCGGCGGCCTCCTGGTCACCGATCAGGGCTACACACTGGCGCTGGACAAGACGAACACCACCACGGCGGCGCAATCGCAGATCGCCTTCCGCATCCTCGACGCCACCGGCGCCCCGGTCACGAAATACCAGGCCAGCCACGACAAGGACCTGCACCTGATCGTGGTCCGGCGCGATATGGCGGGGTTCCAGCACGTGCATCCGGTGCTCGATCCGGCCGGTACCTGGACCGTCCCGCTGAATCTGAGCCGGGCCGGTGACTACCGGGTCTTCGCCGACTTCACCCCGGCGGGCGGGTCGAACCTGACCCTCGGCGCTGATCTGCGCGTGGCGGGCAACTACGACGTGCAGGCCCTGCCCGCCCCGGCCGCCACCGCGCAGGTCGGCGAGTACACGGTCGCGCTGAACGGCACGGTCACCCCGGGTACGGCGTCGAAGGTGACGCTCTCGGTCAGCCGCAACGGCACCCCGGTCACCGACCTCCAGCCCTACCTCGGCGCCTACGGTCACCTGGTCGCACTCCGGGCCGCCGACCTGGCCTACCTGCACGTTCACCCCGAGGGCACGCCCGGCGACGGGGTAACCCCCGCCGGGCCCGGCATCGATTTCGTGGTGAACGCACCGAGCGCGGGTGACTATCGCCTGTTCCTCGACTTCCAGCACCAGGGCGTGGTGCGCACGGCCGAGTTCACGGTGCGGGTCGCCACGCCGAACGCCACCGGTGCGAGCAACCCCGCCCCGACCAGCGCACCCGCCGACCACGGCACACCCGGCCACGGCCACTGACCAGCGCCGGGACACTGTCCCCGGACCGGCCTGTCCCACCCGCGATCTCTCAGCAAGAATTGCTATCAGGAACGAAGGAGCACCCCATGACCACCGTGACACACCCACCGGGCACCGGCCAGGTAGAACTGGTGATCGGTGGCATGACCTGCGCATCCTGCGCGAACCGGATCGAGAAGAAGCTCAACAAGCTCGACGGGGTCACCGCCACGGTCAACTACGCCACCGAGAAGGCGCGCGTCGACTTCACCGGTGACGTCTCCCCCGAGGAACTGATCGCCACCGTCGAGCAGGCCGGCTACACCGCGGCACTGCCCGCGCCGAAGCAGGCCGAGCCCGCCGAGGATGCCCCCGCCGAGGCCGACCCCACGGCCTCGCTGCGCACCCGTCTGCTGGTCTCGCTGGTGCTCACCGTTCCGGTGATCGCGATGGCGATGATCCCGGCTCTGCAGTTCACCAACTGGCAGTGGCTCTCGCTGACGCTGGCGGCACCGGTTGTGATCTGGGGGGCGCTGCCGTTCCACAAGGCGGCGTGGACGAACCTGAAGCACGGCACGGCCACCATGGACACGCTGGTGTCGATGGGCACCCTCGCCGCGTTCGGGTGGTCGCTGTTCGCGCTGTTCTGGGGCACGGCGGGCACGCCGGGGATGAAGCACCCGTTCGAATTCACCATCGCGCGGATGGACGGCACGGGCAGCATCTACCTCGAAGCCGCGGCGGGCGTGACCACGTTCATCCTGGCCGGGCGGTATTTCGAGGCACGGTCGAAGCGGCGGGCAGGCGCGGCCTTGCGGGCGCTGCTCGAGCTGGGCGCCAAGGAAGTCGCGGTGGTCCGCGACGGAGTCGAGACCCGGATTCCGGTGGAGCAGTTGGTCGTCGGTGACGAGTTCATCGTGCGGCCGGGCGAGAAGATCGCCACCGACGGTGTGATCACCGAGGGCACGTCGGCGGTCGACGCGTCCATGCTGACCGGTGAGTCGGTGCCGGTGGAGGTCGGCGTCGACGACGCGGTCACCGGTGCCACCGTGAACGTCGGCGGCCGGCTCGTGGTGCGCGCCACCAGGATCGGCGCCGACACCCAGCTCGCCCAGATGGCACAGCTGGTCGAAGACGCGCAGACCGGCAAGGCGCAGGCGCAGCGGCTGGCCGACAAGATTTCCGGCATCTTCGTCCCGATCGTCATCGCGCTCGCCGTCGCCACGCTCGGATTCTGGCTCGGCACAGGCGGTTCCATCGCCGCGGCCTTCACCGCGGGCGTGGCGGTGCTGATCATCGCCTGCCCCTGCGCCCTCGGCCTCGCCACGCCGACCGCGCTGATGGTAGGTACCGGACGCGGCGCGCAGCTCGGCATCCTGATCAAGGGCCCCGAGGTGCTGGAGTCGACCCGCAAGGTCGACACCATCGTGCTGGACAAGACCGGCACCGTCACCACCGGCAAGATGACCCTGCTCGAGGTGATCCCCGCCGAGGGTGAACTGGACACTCAGGTGCTGGAACTGGCTGGTGCGCTGGAGGATTCGTCGGAGCACCCGATCGCGCAGGCGATCGCCAAGGGTGCGCGGGACAAGTCCGGCACGCTGCTGCCGGTGGAGGGTTTCGCGAATGTCGAGGGCCTCGGCGTGCAGGGTGTGGTCGACGGGCACGCGGTGATCGTCGGCCGGGCGCGACTGCTGGCCGACTGGTCACAGCCGCTCGACGAGAAGCTGGAAACCGCGATGGCGGAAGCGGAATCGGCGGGTAAGACCGCGGTGGCCATCGGCTGGGACGGCAAGGCGCGCGGCGTGCTCGTGGTCGCCGACGCGGTGAAACCCACCTCGGCGCAGGCCATCGCCCAGTTCCGCGAGCTCGGGCTGACCCCGATCCTGCTCACCGGTGACAATGCCCGCGCGGCCCGCACCATCGGCGACGAAGTCGGCATCGACAACGTTATCGCCGAGGTGCTGCCGCAGGACAAGGTCGACACCGTCAAGCGGCTGCAGGCCGAGGGCAGGGTGGTCGCCATGGTCGGTGACGGCGTGAACGACGCGGCGGCCCTGGCCCAGGCCGACCTCGGCCTGTCCATGGGTACCGGCACCGACGTCGCCATCGAGGCCAGCGACCTCACCCTCGTCCGCGGCGACCTCCGCGCCGCCGCCGACGCGATCCGCCTGTCGCGGCGCACCCTGGCCACGATCAAGGGCAACCTGTTCTGGGCCTTCGCCTACAACGTGGCCGCCATCCCGCTGGCCATGGCAGGCCTGCTCAACCCGATGCTCGCCGGCGCCGCCATGGCGTTCAGCTCGGTCTTCGTGGTGAGCAACAGCCTGCGGCTGCGCCGGTTCAAGTCGACGGCGCAGTAGTTCCCACGAGAGAGGCGGGGTGGCCGGATATCTGGCCGCCCCGCCTTTCTCGTCGTTCTCAGAAGATGGTCTGACTGTCGGCGGAGATCAGGAAGCCGTGTCCGCCCGCATCACAGCGCATGCCCTGGGGAGTGGAGGTGCAGGCGGCGCCGAGGGCGATGATGGTGTCGCCGTAGTTCAGGATCTTGCCCCCACCCTTGCGCGTGCCGTCGACCGGTTCGCCGACGAAGATGCCCTGGCTGGTGCACAGGAACTCAGCTTTTCCGCCGTAGACGTGCACGGCGACCTTGCGATCGGGGGCGTCGGTGCAGTCGGGCAGCTGGGGCGGGATGACATTCGCGTGGCCCAGCTGGCAACCGACGCCGAGTGTGGTCGCGCTGACGATTCCGCACATGATGTTGCCGGTGGGTGACTGGAAGTAGAAGCTGTCGCGCTGCTGATAGTCGCGGGCGTCGACGGTGGCGTCGTCGCGAGACGGCAGACCGGTCGGGCTGGGGCCGGGGCCGGGAGCGGGCGTCGGGTCCGTAGTGTCGAGGCCGGGCACGACCGTCGGTTCGTCGCCCGGTGCGCCGCTCTGACGTACTGATGTCCCGCCCGCTTGGGTCGAGCCCTTCGGTCCGCTCGAGGCCGGGCTTTCGGAGCTGTCACACGCCGCGAGTCCTCCCGCGAGCGCCACCAGCGCGGCCACCATGATCGCTGATCTCATGAGTTCGTCCCCTCCGTATCCACCCGACCGTCGAATCACAATCGCGAGCACGAGCGATATCGTTTCCCGCGCTCATGAACCGTGACCCACCCGAGGTGAGCCCGTGACCACAGCTCAGTACGTCTGGTACGCCGCGTACGGCTCCAACATGCACGCGCGACGGTTCGCCTACTACCGCGAGGGCGGCACCCCGCCCGGAACCGACCACACCTATCCGGGGTTCCGTGACCCGGCCGCACCGGCCGCCGTCGCCGCGCTCACCCTGCCGGGGAGCCTGTATTTCGCCTGGCAGAGCCCTGTCTGGACGGGTGGGGTCGGGTTCTATGCCGCGCGTCCGGCGGCGGGCTGGCCGATCGGTGCGGCAGCGCGGGGGTATCTGCTGACCGTCGGTCAGTTCGGTGATCTGATGGCTCAGGAGATGTATCGAGTACCGGCGACCGACTTCGATCCGGCGCCGGTCCTCGCCGACGGTTCGGTGCGGCTCGGGCCCGGGCGGTACGAGACGGTGGTGCACGCGGGTAAACACGACGGGATTCCCGTCTTCACCTTCACCTCACCATGGGATCCGGAAACCGTTGCCCTGCAACGCCCCTCAGCGCGATACCTGACGATGATCGGCGCCGGGCTGCGCGAATCACACGGCTGGGATCCAGATCGCGTCGTCGAGTACCTGCGTGTGCGGCCCGGGATCGCCGGGCACTGGAACGAGGCCGACCTGCGTGGCGCGCTGCTCGGTGGCACCGGACTCGAGCCACCCTAGATTTCGCCGGACGATCGCGGGTACCCCTTCCTTGCGGGGCGTCGACCACCGGGAGCACAGGCATGGAGTGGTTCACGGCACCGGAGTACTGGCAGGGCAGGCTGATCTTCCAGCGTGGCCTGGCGGTGGTCTACGCGCTCGCGTTCCTCACCGCCGCGCTGCAATTCCGCGCGCTGCTCGGCGAGCGGGGGATGCTGCCCGTGCCGCGCTACCTGGCCCGGACCCCGTTCCGCCGGTCACCGAGCCTGTTCCACCTGCACTACTCCGATCGGTTCTACGCCGTCCTGGCCTGGTCGGGGGCGGTGCTGGCGGTGGCCATCGCGCTGGGGGCCGCGGATCTGGTGCCGCTGTGGGCGTCGATGCTGCTGTGGTTGGTGCTGTGGGTGTTGTATCTGTCGATCGTCAATGTCGGACAGACGTGGTACTCCTTCGGCTGGGAATCGCTGCTGCTCGAGGCGGGATTCCTGGCGATCTTCCTCGGCAACGACACCGTCGCGCCGCCGCTGCTGGTGCTGTTCGCCGCGCGCTGGCTGCTGTTCCGGGTGGAGTTCGGGGCCGGGCTGATCAAGATGCGCGGCGATCGGTGCTGGCGTGACCTGACCTGCCTGTACTACCACCACGAGACCCAGCCGATGCCCGGCCCGCTGAGCTGGTTCTTCCACCATCTGCCCCGGCCACTGCATCGGGTGGAGGTCGCCGCCAACCATTTCGCTCAGCTCGTCGTTCCGTTCGGCCTGTTCGCGCCGCAGCCGGTCGCGAGCGTGGCCGCGGCCATCATCATCGCCACCCAGCTGTGGCTGGTGATCTCCGGGAATTTCGCCTGGTTGAACTGGGTGACGCTATTGCTCGCCACCACCGCGATCGACACCAGGACCTACGCGGTGCTGCCCGCCGCACCGCCGGTGTCCGCGCCACCGGTGTGGTTCATCGGGGCGGTGCTCGCCTACATCGCGCTGGTCACCGTGCTGAGCTTCGGGCCGCTCACCAACCTGCTCTCGTCACGTCAGGCGATGAATGCCTCGTTCGACCCGCTGCACCTGGTCAACACCTACGGCGCTTTCGGCAGTATCACCCGGGTCCGGCAGGAGATCGTGATCGAGGGCACCGACGACACCCACGTCACCGGCGACACGAGGTGGCGCGAATACGAGTTCAAGGGCAAACCGGGCGACCCCCGGTACCGCCCACGCCAGTGGGCGCCCTACCACCTGCGGCTGGACTGGCTGATGTGGTTCGCGGCGCTGTCGCCTTCCTACGCGCGGGGGTGGGCGTTGCCGCTGTTCGCGCGCCTGCTCCGCAACGACCCCGACACGCTGCGCCTGCTGCGGCACTGCCCGTTTCCCGACACACCGCCGCACTACCTGCGCGCCCGCCTGTACGAATACCGATTCAGTACGCCCCACGAGCTGTTCCACGAGCGAATATGGTGGCGCCGCACCCTTGTCGGCGAATTCCTGCCGCCGCTGACGCGCGAACAGGTCAAACGTCGCTGACAACGAGAAAAGCCCGGCGCGACATAGTGTCGGCCGAGCTTTTCGTTGAGCGGATGACGAGATTCGAACTCGCGACCCTCACCTTGGCAAGGTGATGCGCTACCACTGCGCCACATCCGCGTGCCTTCCGAGGCCGATCCGGCGAGGCGCCGGTGACTTCGTCGTGCGAGTAGGAACTCTAGCGCGAAACTCCCGAACTACGAAATCCGGGCTCACCGATGGACCGCGACCGCGGTGAGACACGGAATCGGCGAGCGCCGTTAAGCGCACGACAAGGTTGTGTAAGTGGTTGCGGGAGAGAGTTTTTCACAGGCGGTAGCAGCCGCGGGGATTACGGGAGGAACTACGTGAAGACTCTGGGGATGATCGCGGCGGGCATTGCGGTGACGGCGGTGACCGTTCTGGGGGCCGGGCCCGCGCATGCCGACTTCACCGATCCGGTGGAGTTCACCGACAGCGGGGAGAACGTGGAGGACGACGGGTTCGGGGAGTACGCGGTCAACCGGGCCGAACCGAGGTCGTGCCTGGTGGTGCAGAACCACACGGGCAAGCGGGTGACGGTGCGGTTGAACTACCCGACCAGCGGTGGAAAGTGGCAGTTCAGGCACGATCAGGTCGGTGTGCTGACGCGCAACGGCAAGGTGGTGACCTCGCCGTCCGGGAATTGGAACGTGCGGACGAACCCGCCGATCAGGTTCAACTGGGTCTACGACGGCAACATGAATACCCGCATGGGTTGCAACGGGTCGTGGGTTCTGACCATGAACTGAGCCCGGACGGGTCCGGTGCGCCGGACCCGTCGGGGCTGGACAGACGCCGACTTCAGGCGAAGGCGGCGCGGTGGTCGGCGGCCCAGGTGGCGTAGCTGCGGGGTGGGCGGCCGAGGACGCGTTCGATGTCGTGGGTGATCAGTTCGTTGTGGCCGCCGCGGATGAAGGCTTGGCCGGTCAGTGAGCCGTCGACGAAGGCTGGCGGCAGGCCCGCGGCGACCATGAAGGTGCGGGCGTCGGCTTCGGCGATGTCGGTGACGGCGATCGGGCGGTCGATGATCTCGGCGAGGACGGCGGCCTGGTCGCGGCCGGTCTGCAAGTCGGGGCCGGTGAGGGTGTAGGTGCGGCCGTGGTGGTCGTTCGAGCGCAGTGCCGCCACGGCGACCGCCGAGACATCGCGTGGGTCGACCACGGCCTGTCTGCCGTCGCCGGTGAGGTTCGGAACGGGATGGCCGATGCTGAGCGGTTCGATCCAGCTGAATGTATTCGAGGCGAAAGTGTTGGGGCGCAAGATCGTCCACTCCAGGCCGGAGTCGCGCACGGCCTGTTCCCCCGGCACATGCCAGGAACCCGGCACGCCGAGACGTGGGTCGCCGGTACCGACGGCGGACAGCTTCACCACGCGTCGCACCCCGGCTTCCCGCGCGGCAGCGACCAACGCGGCGTCGGTGCCGGTGTCGTCCGGGCCGGGGATGCCGACGAGGAACGCGGCCTCGATCCCCGCCATCGCGGGCCCGAAGGTGGCCGGGTCACGGTAGTCCACCCGGACCACCTCCACCCCGGCCGCAAACCCGGCCTGCCGCGGGTCGCGGGTGGCCGCGCGGACAGCGACGCCCTCGGCTACCAGCTGTCGAACGATGTCGCTTCCGATGGTGCCTGTCGCACCGGTGATCAGGATCATGCCAAGAGCATGGTCTGCGCGCTGCCTGCGAATATAGGAGAAATCGGCACGGACATCGCGGCCCGCGGCGCCTACTGTTGATCCGGTGCGGTACCTCACCTCGGCGCAGCTCGAGACCCCCATGACGACGCCGGAATCGTTGCGCCCATGGCTCACCGAGCTCACCAGCACGCCGGTGTTCGACGATCTCGCTCAGCCGTTCGCGCACCCACCCATGGCGACGACCACGGTGGTGCTGCGCACCGAACAATCGGGCAGGAGTATGGCATTCGTCGTCGGCGCGCAGACCAAGGCGTCCTATTCGCGGCCCGACGAGCCCGCCGGATGCGTGCGCCTGCGGCTGGAGCCCGGTGTGACACGCCAACTCCTCGGTGTCACCGCGGGCGAACTCACCGACCGCGTGGTCCGCCTCGACGAATTGCCCGGCCCACTGGGAACTTTCGCACCCGAGCTCACCCGTCTCCCCGCCGAACAGGCGATCGGCTACCTGGACGACGAACTGCCGCAGCGCCTTTCCGAGACCGACACCGATCGCGCGCACCGGATCGTGCTGCGCGAAGCGATCTCGGCGCTCACCGCCGACAACGCCCCCGCACTGCCCGAGCTCACCGCTCGCCTCGCCGTCAGCGAACGCCAGCTACGCAACCTGTTCACTGCGGGAATCGGCCTGTCCCCCAAGCATTTCGCCCGCATCCAACGCCTGCGCCGCGTCCTCGCTTACGCGGGCAACAGCCCATGGTCACACCTGGCCGCGAACACCGGCTACTACGACCAATCCCACCTCACCGCCGACTTCCGCACCCTCATGGGTGTCCCACCCGCCGCCTACCTGCGCGGCAAGCTCCCGGCGCCGACCAGCTGCCGGCTGCCACGCTGAGTCGGAGTCAGCCCTCGGTGTCCTGCGTCTTCTCGGCCTTGCGGGCGATCCGTTCGGCGGCTTCGGCGTCGTCGAGGGCGGTCGCCTCTTCGAGGGACGGGGCACCGCCACCGAGTCGTTTCGGGACCCAGTAGGCGCCGGGCTCGTGTTCGTAGGATTCCTGGAGGTCGGCCAGCATTTCCTGCATGGTGGAGCGGAGCTGTGCGGTGAGGTCGGCGGCGGGCTCGTAGGGCTGGATGGGGGTGCCGACGGCGATGGAGATGGGGGTGTTGGTGCGGCCGAGGCGCTTGGGGAAGCCCTTGGTCCAGACCCGCTGAGCGCCCCAGATGGTGATCGGGATGATCGGGACGCCGGCTTCCAGCGCCATGCGGGCCGCGCCGGACTTGAATTCCTTGATCTCGAAACTGCGGCTGATCGTGGCCTCGGGGTAGACGCCGACGAGCTCGCCGTCGCGCAGGTACTGCACCGCCGACTGGTAGGAGTCGGCGCCCGCGGTGCGGTCGACCGGGATGTGCTTGAGGGTGCGCATGATCGGGCCGGAGATGCTGTTGTCGAACACCTCCTGCTTGGCCATGAACCTGATGTAGCGACGGGGGGTGCGAACGGGCAGACCCGCGTAGGTGAAGTCCATGTAGCCGGTGTGGTTTACCGCCAGCACAGCACCGCCGGTGGCGGGGATGTTCTCCGCGCCCTTGACGGTGAACTTCAGACCTTCGAGGAAGAACAGGGTTCGGGCCACGCCGATGATCGAGAAGTAGAGGGGTTCCACAAGTACGCAAGCGTAGTCGTAGATCTCCCCATCGGCAGGGGTGCGTTCGGTGGGCGCGGTCACCGTAGAATCGCGGCGTTCACCCGCGCAGCCAATCCGCTTCGCGCACACCGGTCTACACCCGGCGAGTCCGCTCGCCCCGACAGTCACCGCCCGCATCGCACGCGGGTGCCACGACCTAGGAATTGAGGAACGTCGAAGTGGAACGCGCTCAGTTGCCCCCGATCGCCGCGGCTCGTCCGCACCGCGCCTACGCGCTGGTCGCCGGACTCACCGTCACCGCGGCCCTGGTCACCGGGTGCGACTCGGTGTCGGGCATCCCGGGAGATCCGGTCGAGGCAACCACCGCCGCGCCGACCACGACGGCCGCGCCGACGACTACGGCGACCCAGGCCATCGCACCGGGCGAACCGGCGCCGAACAGCCCGCTGCCCGCCGACGCGCCACAGGTCGGCGCGGTCGCGGGTCACGCCGACGCCGTCACCGCCGTGCGCCGCTGGGCCGCCGACCTGCGAACCGGCACGATCGAAGAACTCCAGGACAACTGCTGGACCATCCCGCCGGGCACCGTCGCCGAGATGTACGCCGACCCGCAGTCGGTGCTGGCCGCCCTCACCGGACCGGGCACCGCGACCGCCGACACCGTGACCTGGCGTAGCCGAACCGTCACCGTCACCGTCGACCGTGAATCCGTCGCGTCCGGATATGCCTGCGGCCGGGTATCCGCGGTGGGCGTCGAGCCCGGTTACGACGACGCGGACGCGCGCCACACCGTCCGCCGCTACCTCGCCCGCGCCACCGGCAAACCTCTCAACGCGGCCGACATCGAAGCAGACCATCCACTGACCTGCAAGGCCTCACCGGCCACCTGGGACCCGGAGGGCACCGGCAACCCGGTAGCAGCCCCCTTGACAGGCGACTCGGGCAAAGTAGGCAATGTCACCTCCTACACCGGCGAGGAGCTACGATCCGACCAGGTTCGTGGCGACTACCTGGCAGTTCACGTCCCTGTGACCACCTCACCGGGGGGCACGCGGACGCGCACTTTCACGGTTGTCGCGACCGCTGAGGGCTATTGCATCGGTGACGTAACGATTTAGCCACTACCCTGGTTGGCTGGTACGCCGAAGCAGTCAGGGGGCCTGAGGCGGTAGCTCGCCATTGATCCGGCGAATCAGATCCTGGTAGGAGGAAACAGCTCGTGCAGATCACCAGCGTCGGACATGCCGGCTTCCATATCCGAACCGAGGCCGGGACGATCCTGTGCGATCCGTGGGTCAACCCCGCGTACTTCGCGTCGTGGTTCCCGTTCCCGGACAACTCCCAGCTCGACTGGGAGGCGCTCGGCGATGTCGACTACCTGTACGTCTCGCACCTGCACCGCGATCACTTCGACGCCGCGCACCTGGCGAAGTACGTCAACAAGGACGCGACGATCCTGCTGCCCGACTATCCGGTGCTCGACCTGCGCCGTGAGCTCGAGGCGCTGGGGTTCACCAAGTTCTTCGAGACCGAGGACTCGGTCAAGCACACGATCACCGGGCCCAAGGGTTCGTTCGACTTCATGATCGTGGCGTTGCGCGCGCCCGCCGACGGTCCGATCGGTGACTCCGGCATTCTCATCTCCGACGGTGAGACCACCTGTTTCAACATGAACGACGCCCGGCCGGTGGATATGGACGTCATCCACGACGCGTTCGGCGATATCGACATCCACCTGCTGCAGTACTCGGGCGCGATCTGGTACCCGGCGGTGTACGACATCCCGGCGCGGACCAAGGCCAACTTCGGCAAGCAGAAGCGTCAGCGCGGGATGGATCGCGCGCGCTCCTACATCGAGCAGGTCGGCGCTACCTGGGTGGTGCCCTCGGCCGGTCCGCCGGTGTTCCTCGACTCCGAGCTGCGCTATCTCAACGACGATCGCGGCGACGAAGGCAACATCTTCCCTGATCAGGTGGTGTTCCTCGACCAGATGAACATTCACGGCAACGAGGGCGGGATCCTGATGATCCCCGGTTCGGTCGCCGATGTGCGTGGCACGGAGCTCGACCTCGCGCACCCGTTCGACCCGGATCGGATCTACGGCGACAAGGCCGCGTACATCGAGGAGATGGCGCAGCGTTTCGCGCCGGTGCTCGCCGCGGAGAAGGCGTCGTGGGAGACCGGCGAGGGTTCGCTGCTCGAGCCGCTGCGCGAGCTGTTCGAACCGATCATGAAGCAGAGCGCGCTGATCAGCGACGGCATCGGCTACCCGGTGGGCCTGGTGATCGGCGAGGAGACCATCGTTCTCGACTTCCCGCACCGCACCGTGCGCGCGCCGCTGGAAGGCGAAGGCCGCTACCGCTACGGCTTCCGGATCGCCCCGGAACTGGTGCGCACCGTGCTGCGTGACGACGAGCCGGACTGGGTGAACACGATCTTCCTGTCCACCCGCTTCCAGGCGTGGCGCATCGGCGGCTACAACGAGTTCCTCTACACCTTCTTCAAGTGCCTCACCGACGAGCGGATCGCCTACGCCGACGGCTGGTTCTCCGAGGCACACGACGACTCCGCCGTCACCGAACTCGACGGCTGGGAAGTCCAGCGCCGCTGCCCCCACCTCAAGGCCGACCTCTCCAAATTCGGTGTGGTGGAAGGCAACAACCTCACCTGCAACCTGCACGGCTGGCAGTGGGACCTGGAATCGGGCCGCTGCAAGACGTCCAAGGGACACGAGCTGCGCTCGCGCAAACTCTGAGCCGAACTCTGAACGGGCGGGGCGCTATTCGCTCCGCCCGTTCTGCTGTCGCGGCCCGGTATCAGGAAGTGAGATCGGCGGGTTCTGCTACGTGGCGGGCATATTCGAGGATGCGCAGGGTTTCGACGGCGTCGCGGGGGTCGACGGGGACCGGGGCACCGTCGAGGAGGGCTGCGGCCATGCCGGCGTAGAAGGCTGGGTAGTCGCCGGGGAGGGTGGGGGTGGTGCGTAGGTCCTCGCCTGCGCCGAGGGTTCCCCATCTGTCGGGTGTGACTGTGCCCCAGGGCTTTCCGTCGTCGGGGCGACGACCTGCGCGGAGGTCGTCTTCCTGGGGGTCGAGGCCGGAGACGGTGTAGCCGTTGGTGGATCCGAGCACGCGCATACGCGGACCCAGTTGCGGCGCAACGGCACTCATCCACAATTGGGACCGGGTGCCGTTGGCGTGGGTGAGGGCGATGAAGGCGTCGTCGTCGGCTTTGACCTCCGGGCGGCGGCGGTCGAGTTCGGCGTAGACCTCGGTGACCGGGCCGAACAATGTCAGCGCCTGGTCCACCAGGTGACTGCCGAGATCGAACAGGATGCCCGCACCGTCCTCGGCTTCGCCGACCTCGCGCCAGCCGCCCTTGGGAACCGGCCGCCACCGTTCGAACCTGGACTCGAACCGGCGGACCTCGCCCAGCTCACCGGCGTCGATCAGCGCACGCACGGTCAGAAAGTCGTTGTCCCAGCGGCGATTCTGAAACACGCTCAGCGGCAGCTCGGCCCGCTCGGCCGCGTCGACCACTTCCTCGGCATCGGCCGCCGTCACCGCGAACGGCTTGTCCACCACCACCGGCAACCCGGCGGCCAGCGCCTGCAACGCCAGCGGCGCGTGCGAGCGATTCGGGGTGGCGATCACCGCGAGATCGACATCCTCGTCCTCGACGAACAGCTCCTGCGCCGACCCCCACACCCGCACCCCGGGATGCTCGGCCCGAGCCTGCGCGGCCCGCTCCGCTGACGAAGTCACCACGGCGGCTACCCGCATTCGCGGATCGGCGGCGATGAGCGGCGCATGGAACACCGACCCGGCCAGGCCGTATCCGACTACCGCTACTCCGAGCTGGTCCATGGCTGCCCTTTCGTGGTGGTCTGCGGGTATCCACCGTAGCCGCGCGGCCGCTCAGCCGTTGGGCAGGTTCCCGACTGCTTGTCGCAGCATGGCCGAAGCGATGGCGCAGTTCTCGTCGCGGGCACCCTCGGAGCCGTGAACCGAGACCTCGATGGTCTCCTCCCCGGCGTCGGGCATGAGGTAGGCGCGGGTGCAGATGGACTTCGAACCACCCTTACCGAGATAGATCTGCAGCCCGTCGACAGTGATGATCTCCAGGTCCTTGCCCTTGGTGTACAAGCTGCTGCGTCCGAGCTTCAAGCTGAGTTCCACGCGGGCATCCCACTGGCAGGTGTGCGCGTCGGCGATTGTGGGTTCGGTCGGCAGTACGCCGATCTTCTCGGCGACAGCGTCGCGGTCGAGGAGGGCGCACGGCTCGAGCAGCGCCAGCGACGATTCCCGGCCCTCGGCGCGTGGCGCGGTGGACAGCGAACGCGCGATATTGGCCGCGATGTAGTCGATGCCCGCGCATTCCTTCACCGCGGACGGGTTGGTGAGGACGATGACGATTCCTGCCTCACGCTCGGCGCCGGGACTGGCGATGGCTCGCGTGCAGACTGCGGAGCTGCCGTCGATCACCGGGACACCGTCGACCATCGTGTGATTCGGCGTCAGGAATTCGTCCTCCTGCCCCAGGTTGAGGTGGATGTTGTATCTGTTGGAGTCGGCATTACAACCCCAGGCCAGGGTCGGATCCAATTTCCACGTATCGGCGGCCAGCGGTGTCGGTGCGACGGGCACCGCGTCGCCGATGGCCGTGGTGAGCCAGGCACAGGCGTCGATCTGCCGCAGCTGGGCCAATGTCAGCCCGGTCACCGGCCCCGGCTCACTCTGCTCGCGCGTCACGAAATAGGTGATACCCGTGAGCGCCAGGAGCAACGCCGCCAGTCCACCCGCCAGCCCGCGCCGCGCTCGCGGACTCGCCGCGCCCCAGCGCTGTCGGCCGGATTCTACTGTGCCCCTGCCGTATTCGACGGCCGTCCGCGCGGATTGGGCGACGACCTCCGAAAACGGTCGTCCGGACGCGGGTTCGGACGCAGCGACCGCAGGCAGCGCGGCGAGCAGCGCCGAGATCTCGTGCTGCTGGCGCCCGATATCGTCGAGCACGGGGGCAGGCCATGGCGGCGGCCCGCTCGGCTGGGCACCGAGATATTCAAGAATCTGGCCCGGTGTCGGGCGGGCGGCGGGATCTTTGCGCAGGCACGCGGCCAGCATCTCGAACAGCGGCTCGGGTACCAGGCTCAGGTCGGGTTCGCGCTGGGCGATATTGAACAGCGTGTACGGCACCGAAGCCGCAGCGAAAGGAGCGACGCCGGACGCGGCGAAGGCCAGCACCGAGCCGAGAGAGAACACGTCCGAAGCCGCCGTCAACGGATGTCCGAGCGACTGTTCCGGCGACAGGAAGTCCGGCGTGCCGAGGGTCGTCACAGAGCCGGTAGTCGCGGGTCCGGCAGCCGGAGTGATCCCGATTTCGCCGAGACGTCCACTGTCCCTTGTCAACAGAACCGTATCGGCACGAATTCGCTGATGCACCAAACCTGCCGCGTGCACGGTACGAAGGGCCGTGGCGAGGGCGGACGCGAGGGCACGGACCGCAGGCACCGGCAGCGGGCCATGTTCGGCGACGGCTGCGCCGAGCCGCACCCCTGGCACGAATACCGAAGCCAGCCATGGTTTTTCGGCATCGGCATCGACGTCGATCACGGTGGTATTGGTGGCACCGGAGACACGCATGGCAGCAATCGCACTGTGCCGCATCCTGATCCGGAACTCCGGCTCATCCAGAAGTTCCGGCTGTGCCTGCGCAACGACGACCAGTGAATCATCCGGGCCGGTGGCGAGCACCGCATCGAAGCCCATCGCGGCCTCTAGCCTGCCGATCACCCGGTAGCGGCCGATGGTGAGTGGATCGCTGGGGCCTGGCGGACGGATCGTCATGATGCGGGCAACTTCTCGAGTACGGGTTCGAGCAGGGCAGCGGCGGTATCGCAGTGATGACGCACCTGCGGCCTGCTCGAGAAGAACGTGGCACGCACTTGCTCGGCCTGATCGTCTCGGCTCGGCCGGACCATGACGATGAAGGTGCAGGAATTCGGGCTATCGCCGTCGAGGTAGACCGGGCGATTCGCGATCGTCCTCAGCGGGCGGGCCTTTCCACCCGCCACGCTGTCGGGCCGGCCTCGATCGTCGAAATCGATCGAGAAATAGCCCTCGCGTCCGGTCAGCGCACAGCCGTGTGGAGTCGAGGAGCGTACGGGGTCACCGACCGATGAGCGAGCGATCGCGACGTCGATCGTGGCGCAGGGATCGAGCCTCATGATCGAGTTCGCCGCGTAGTTCTTCAGCGGTGGGTTGACCGACAGCCGCCGGACCACCGCATCGAGTGCGCGCTCGGCCGACAGGCAGCCGTCACCTTCCGGCACGGTGGCGCTCACTGTGAACGCGATCGGCAGGCCGCTCTGGGTCACCACCGAGCGGTCGCATATGCGGGCCTCTTTGTGCCTGCCGAGCACCGGCATCCAGTTGATGGTGTTGCCCATCGGCAGTTGATCGACCTGTACCTCGGTGACCGGGACACCGGTTTCGAGCCCGAACCACACTTTGCGACCGGTCTGATCGCGATAGTAGATGGTGCAGCCGGTCACCCCGCCGGGCACGAGTTCACTCACCGCCGTACCGAGTTCGCCGAGAACGGCCGGCTTCATCAGCTCGCAGATGTCGAGTCGACGGGCTTCGTCATCGGTCAGCATCAGTGGTGGATCGTCCATTGCTGTCGCCGTGCCATCGACACCGACTCCCCAGAAGGCGATGGCAGCCAGCACCAGCGCCGACACCACCGCGGCGGCGGGAACCAGGCGCGACCACACCCGCCTCGGCTGCTCGGCCACGACCTCCAGTGCCGCGGACGCCGTTCCGTCGGCCCAGCGGCCTGCCTCGGCATGGCAGTCGGCGATGCGCCTGCGGATCCGGACCGGCCAGACCGGTTCGGCTTCGATCCGGCTCGCCGCGTCGAGTAACTGCTCGGGCGTCGGTCTCGCTGCGGGGTCCTTCGCCAGACAGGCATCGACCAATGCGCGGATCGGCTCCGGAATGCCGGTGGTGTTCGGGGAGCTGTAGAGGACGTTGTAGAGGACCTGCGGCGTGGACGCCGCGTCGAACGGGCTCACGCCGGTAGCCGCCATCGCGAGGACCGCACCGACGGCGAACACATCGGAAGCCGGTGTGAGCGTGCGGCATTCGGCCTGCTCGGGTGACATGTACGCGGGCGAGCCGATCACCGCGCCGGTCGCGGTAAGGGTGACGTCGTCCTCGAGCGCCCTGGCGATACCGAAGTCGATCACCCGTGGACCGTCGTTGGTGAGCAGGATGTTGCTCGGCTTGAGATCGCGATGAACCAGGCCGGTACGGTGGATCTCGAGCAGCGCCATCGCCAAGCCGGTGGCCAGTAGTTTCAGCCCGTTCAGGTTCAGGCGCCCGAACTCGCCGATCATTTCCTGCAGGCCGGGACCGGCGATGTATTCCGATGCCAGCCACGGTGTTTCGGAATCAGCGTCATGATCGACCACGCCCGCGGTGTAGGCACCGGTGACCTGCTGTGACGCCAGCACCTCCCGCCGGAACCTGGCGCGGAACTCCGGGCTGCCGGTGAACTGACGGTGGATCTGTTTCACGGCGACCAATCGGCCGTCCGGCCCCTGACCGAGCAGCACCTGGCCCATTCCGCCGCGACCGATCACAGCCAGCAGGCGATAGCGGCCCAGCTGGTCGGGATCCTGCGAACCCAGCGGTTTCATCGCCGCGCCTCCCGTGTTCACCGTGACCCGCTCAGCAAGGCGTGCTGCGCGACCGCCTGCTGCCGGATATCGGTTTCCTGGTTGCTGTAGAGGCGAACCACGAACTCGTTGTGGCGCACCAGGCAGGAGAAGCGACGTGCGGGAACCGACGTGTTGTTCGGCCGGGCCGCGCGATAACAGGAGACGCCGGACAGTCCCGGTACTGCCGTCATCAGCGTGTACTCGGCCGCCAGCGAGTGCTTTTCCTCGAGATCGGCGAAAGACTGCGCAGCGCTGCTATCACCTGCGCGATACAGGAACTTGTTGTACGACACGGCGATAGCGGCGATCGAACTGCCCTCGAATTCACGCAGGGTTGCCGAGGGCTTGTCGCGCAACAGCGCATAGGACCGGGGTCCGTAGACCATGAAGTCCCATCTGTCGGGCCAGTAGTCGCCGGTCTTCACCACACGGGTGAGCAGCTTGTCGCCGTCGAGTTTCAACTCGGCAAGGTCGGCGGCAGGCGTCGGAACAAAGTTCTCGAGTTCGGCCAGCTGCGCGCGGTAGGTGCGCGTGAGCAGATCGGTCAACAGCTCGGGGCTCGGCTCGAGGATCTTCGCGTACAGCCTGATCACCAAGCTCTTCCACACCAGCCAGCTACCGACCGTCGGCACGCCGGGACGCCAATGCGTGAGTGACGCGGGATATTCGGGAATCGGGAGGGGCGCGTTCTCGGTGTTGGCGGTGAAATCCGCGGCAGCCATCGCCTGCGCGGCCGCCGTTGCCTGGGCCTCGTCGGGCAACGACAGGATCGCGATCGACAGGAGCTTGTACTTCGGTTCGTTGTCCGACTGGCCATTGCCCGCGATCGCGCCGAAGCCTGCCAGCACGTCGAACGGCTCGAGCGCGGTTCGCTGGACGCCCGAGAGCAGGTTGTCCACGCCACGCACCCCGACGATCAGGCCGCCGCCGTTACCCCCGGTCAGGTCTGGGTCGACGCGGTCGGCGAGCAGCAGCCGCTCGCCGATGCGCACAGATTCCACCAGCGTTCCGCGCACCAGGCTCGGCGCGTCGTCGTAATCACCTGCCACCGGTTCGAGGGCATAGCGACCGTGGTCGGGTGCGGCGTTGTCACCACACGCCGCGGTGAGCAGGGCGAGCGACAACAACGCCGCCGACCATCGCGACCGATTACGCACGACCATTCCCCTCCGACCACAGCTCAAACGCCGTGTCCCTCCCGAACTCTGCCGTGAAACTATCACCCGCGTGTTCGGCACCGCTACCGCGCAGGTAGCCGGCCGACCGCCTGTTTCACGAGCGGATCGGCGATCGTGCACAGTCCGCCTGTAGTGCGTTTCGAGTTGCTGACCAGTACTTCGACAACTTCGCGATAGGTCTCGCCGATCTTGCGGAACCGGTACACCCGGCGGCATTCGTTCGCCGACCCCACCGTGCTGAGAGCCTGTCCATCGACCAGCACGCCGTCGCCGATATCGATCACTTTCTCCTCCGCCGACGTTGCCCGCTGCCGCGGCTGCGACAGCGTGATCCGCACGCTGGTTTCGCCCGGCCACTCGCAGGTATGAGCGGATTTCGCGACGGCGGATCCAAGGGTCGCGAACGACGAATTGTCTACCAGGGCACAGGGATCCACCGACGACAGTGACTGCTGCGCAGCGGGGTCGGCAACCAGGGCGCCGAGTGACGCGGTGAGCCGTTCTACGACGTGGTCGGCGAGCGGGCATTCGGTCCGCGAGAAGGTATCCACGGTGATCCCCCAGCGTTTGCCTTGATCGCCGCCCTCGATCGCGAATGCGCAGTCGTCGCCACGGCGGGCAATCGAGTATCCGTCGACCACCTGCTTGCCCGGTTCGAATCCATCCAGCGCGGCGCCGATTTCGACGGCGATGCGCGCGCCACCCGAGCTGCCGTCACAACCCCAGCTCGAGGTCGGCTGCCAGCGCCAGGACGAGACGTCCGGCGACGCCTTCGCGGCGACTCCGGTTGGTAGCGTTTCACCGAGAGCTTGCGGCACCCAAGTGCACGCGTCGGTGCCGCGCATCCGGTCGAGGGCGGGCAGGGTCGCGGTCGCTATCGCCGATGGTTTGTCCTCCGCTGAGGGCTCAGACTCATTGCTGCGCAGTACAACTGCTGTGAGGGTTCCTGCGATCACCAATGCCGACAACGCGGCAAGCCCTACGCGGAAGGCCGTGCGCGGCTTCTCGACCGGAACTCCGGCAGACGGTGGCGTGATCGGGGTGTGCGCTGGAATGATCTGCGTTGCTTCGGGATCCGATGTCAGCGCGACCAGTTTCCGCGTCTGGTCGGCGATTTCGGCGTGGACCGGCGCGGGCCACGGCTGCGACTGAACGGGCAGGACCCCCAGGTAGTCCAGGATCTGGGCGGGTGTCGGTCTGGCCCTCGGGTCCTTGCGCAGACAGCCCGCGATCAGATCGCGCAGCGGTGCGGGGACCTCGTCGAGTTGCGGTTCGCTGTGGACGATGTTGAACAGGGTGTAAGGGGCAGAGGACGCCGCGAACGGCGCCTTACCCGTGGCGGCCATGCACAGCAGCGAGCCGAGGGAGAAGACATCACTTGCCGAGGTCACCGGTGCGCTGTTCGCCTGTTCCGGCGACATGTACGCGGGCGAGCCGACCACGGCACCCACTTCGGTGAGCTGCGCACCGATGCCCACCGCCTGCGCGATTCCGAAGTCGATGACGCGCGGCCCATCGGCGGCCAGAATCACGTTGGCGGGCTTGAGATCTCGGTGCACCAAGCCGGTGCTGTGGATCGAGTGCAGGGCCGAAGCCATTCCGGAGGCCAGGGTTCGCAGTGCCGGAACCGGCAGCGGACCGAGCTCGCGCACCGCTTTGTCCAGCGGCACGCCCGCAATGAATACTGAAGCGAGCCAAGGTGTTTCGCTGGCAGTGTCGAAGTCGACCACCGCCGCGGTGAACGCCCCCGATACCCGTGCGGAGATGGCGACCTCGCGCTCGAACCTGGCCCGGAACTCACGATCGTCGAGCAGATGCGAATGAATCTGCTTGATGGCGACGAACCGCCCGTCGGGCCCCGTCGCCAGCACAACCCGGCCCATCCCGCCCGCGCCGAGCACACCGTGCACCCGATAGCGCCCGATCATCGGCGCGTCACTCGTCGACAGCGGCTCGATCAATGCGGTACTCCCCCGGTCCATACCCGCCACGGCGGGCGCCCGAGACGCCCATCCGACGAACGCCCGGTTCGCCAGCAACCTAGCATCCCGGTTCCGGTCGACGTCTCCGCACACGGACAGCGACGGGTGGGCGCGATCTCCCGGTTGGTGGCGAGGCGCTAGCGGCTCGCCCTGCTCGCCACGACCACAGCGCACAGCACGATCACACAGCTGAGTGTCGCAGTGGGCGAGAGCTTCGCGTCGACCGCGTCGAGCAGCACGGCCGTGACCAGCTGGCCCGCCACCGAGGTGAGGCCGAGTAGCAGAACACCGATCATGCCGACCGTGACGGCAGCCAGGGCGATGAAGGCCACGCCGATCAGACCGCCGGTGTAAAGCCAAGGGTCGGTGGGGAATTCGGTGGGCAGGCCCGTGGTGGAGAGGGTGTAGAGGTCGAGGAGGAGTAGCGCGGTCAGGCCGACTGCGAAGTTGATCAGAGTGGCGGTGAAGGGGCCGCCGGTGGCGCCGACGCGGCCGTTGATCGCTTGTTGCCAGGCCAGGCCGATGCCCGCGAGCGCGGGCAGGACGATGAGCAGGGCGGGGATGTCCGGGACGCCGGTGGCGACCGTGGCCGGGACGGAACTGCCGCCGGCCGAGAGCACTACCCCGGTGATGCCGAGGGCAGCAGCGAAGATCCGCCACGGGGTGATCGGGGTTCGGCCGTTCGGGGCGAGGCCGAGGCGGTCGACGACGAGGCTGCTCAGGAGCTGGCCTGCCACCACCGCGACGGTGAAGGCGGTGACACCGATCGCGGCGATCGTGAGCCCCTGCGCCGCCACGAAGAACGCGCCGCACAATCCGCCGAGCAACTGCCACGCGGGCAAGCTGCCCTGCGACACCGCGACCCGCACCTTGGTGACACCGGCTCGCAACGCCGGGCTGACAGCGAAGGCGACCAGCAGGGCAACGAACCCGGTACCGAAGCTGATGGTCGCCGCCGCGATCCCATCGGCCAACCGCGCCCCCAACGCCCCGTTGATCCGCCCCTGCACCGCGACCCCCGCCCCGATACAGAACCCGAAGCCGAGCCCGATGCTCATCCGCCTCCCGGAGACTTTCGCGGATCGTCCGGGACCTGGGCGGTTGGCAGTCGGTCTCACGTTATGTCTCTATCACGCGCATCGACATGACGCGGCGGCAGCCAAGTCGGTGTCAACGCGGCTGCGACCAACAGCACCAGTCCCAGCAGCGCGATGGTCACCGACATCGACAACCATTGGGTCGCCGCCGCGACGAACGCGAACACACCGAGTGCGACGATCTCGGAGAGCAGCCCGGACACCGAGGTGACGGTGGCCCTGGCCGGGCCTTCGATCGCATCCTGAAGCCGAGCACCAGCGATGACCTCGGCATTGAAGTCGATGCCGTAGGCGATGCCGATACCGGCGAAACCCACCCAGACCAGCGCCGGGCCCGTCGCAACGCCCACCGCCAGCGCACCCGCGATGAACAGGATTCCGGCGACGAACAGCGCGATGGCCAACGTGCGAGCGGACACGACCTCGGTGCGGCCTGCCAGCAGCGAACCGATCAGCGAGCCGACAACGGTGACACCCACCAGCAGTGCCGAGGTACTGGTCGACGCTCCACCGGAAACCGCGAGCAGCCCGAAGTACTCGTCGAAGGCGGTGACGCCGTAGAGAAGCGCGCCGAGCAGCACACCCCGACGGACCCTTCGGACGCGCAGCGCTTCGGAGAGACCGGTCCTGAGCATGGAGACGTATCGCGACGAGGTGGATCCGCGCGAATCCGTCTGCGCCGCACCGGCCGATGCCGATCCCGGTTTGACGTGCGGGCCCAACGGTCCGGCTACGGGCTCATCATCCAGATCGTCGACAGCGGTGGCGGAGATGGCGACCGGCGCGCTGGGCAGAGCCAGCGCGGTCAGCGCGTGCAGGAGGCCGATGCCGACGCTGACCCAGCCGACCAGGGCATAACCGCCGAGCACGAACAGCGGTGCGGCGGCGAGAATCGCCACCAGGACGGTGCTCTCCTGCGCACCGCGCGCCCAGCCCATGATTCGCGCGTAGGCGGACGGTTCACCCCGCGCGACCAGATCGTCGTAGATCAGCGCCTCGAAGGTCCCCGATTCCAGTGCGCCCGAGACACCCCAGACGAGGAAGCCGAGCGCGAAACCGACGAACGACGGTGCCAGCATCCACAGGACGAAACAACCGGTCTGCAACAGCGAGCTCACGAACAGCAGGAGACGACGGGACACCGTGTCGGCCCACGCACCCGATGGCACCTCGAGCAGGAACGCGGTCACCGACCAGATCGCCAGCAGCAGCGAGATCTGTGCGGTGCTCAGCCCGTGATCGGCGAAAAGGACGCCGTAGAGCGCATAGATCGGTAGCAGGTCGCGCGTGCCCCTGAACAGGACCGCGCGCACCGTGAGGTCGCGGACACCGGTCGGTTCACGCCTCAACCAGGCCACCGCGTGCCGGAGCGGGGAAGATCAACAGCCGTAGAAGAGCATCCGCATGGGCTCTATCGTTCGCGTCGCGACCGGCCGGGTCAAGCGATTATCCGAGCGGGATCCAGCCGTTGGCGGCGAGGGAATCGTCGTCGTCGGTGCTGCTCACCATGCGACGGCCGTCGTTGAGGTCGTTGATGAGTTCGGACACCGGGTGGGAGTCGCTGTAGTGGTAGCCCTGGGCCAGGGCGAAGCCGAGTTCGGTGAGGACGGCGGCCTGGTATTCGGTTTCCACCCCCTCGGCGATGACCTGCAGGTCGAGGGATTTGCTGAGTGCGGCGATGACGCTCAGCAGCGGCGGGGCGGGGGAATCGGAGCGGATGGCGGCGACGAAGGACTGGTCGACCTTGAGGATGTCGCTGGGGATGGTGGCCAGGCGGCTCAGCGAGGAGTAACCGGTGCCGAAATCGTCGATGGCGATGCGCACGCCACGGTCGCGCAGGGTGTGCAGGTTGGTGATCGCGGTCTGGGATTCCGCGGCCAGTTCGCTCTCGGTGACCTCGAGGACGAGCTGGTCGGCGGGCCAGCCGGTATCGGACAGGATGGTCGCGACCCGCTCGGCGTATTCGGTTTCGGCCAGTTCGAGGCCGGAGACATTCACGTTGAGGGTGAGGTTCAGCGAGGCGAAGCTCTCCTGGAGGCGAGCGGCGTCGGCGCAGGCGCGGCGCAGGACCAGCTCGTCGAGGTCGGAGATGAGGTCGTACTCCTCGGCGACGCGGATCAGGCCCTCGGTGGTGACCTCGGGCTGCGCGCTCGACGACCAGCGCAGCAGCGCCTCGACGCCGACCGCTTGGCCCCCGTCCTCGGTCAGGCTGACGATCGGCTGGTAGTGCACATCGAGAGCGCCACGGTCGATGGCCTCGCGCAGTTCCACCGCCAGCGGGAGCTGACGCGAGGATTCGAGCACCGTGCGGTTGCGGCCCGCCTGCTTGGCCCTGTACAGGCCGACATCGGCGCGGCTGACCAGCAGCGAACCGGATTCGCCCGGCTGCCAGGAGGTGACACCGGCCGAACAGCCCATGGTCACCGCGGCCCGCAGTTGTTCGGTGAGCAGGATCGCGGCCTGCTCGGTGGTCCCCGGCAACAGCAGCGCGAACACATCGCCGCCGAACCGGGCCAGCACCTGGCCGGGAGCGAGCAGATCCAGCCAGGTATCGGCGACCCGCTGGAGCACGGCGTCGCCCGCGCGGTGGCCGAGGTGGTCGTTGATCTTCTGGAATCGGTCGAGGTCGACGAGCACAAGGGCCATGCCCTGACCGCCACGACCGGCCGCATCGATCGCCGGGTTGAGCTGTTTTTCGAACCCGCGCCGGTTCAGCAGGCCGGTGAGCACGTCGATATCGGCTTCCGAAGCCATCCTGGTGAGGATGCCGACCACCACGCCCGCGCCGAAGGTGACACCGGCGGGGATCAGCCCGGACCACCATGGCAACCCGCGGGCGGGCAACACCAGCAGACACAGCACCATCGCGAAACCGATGTGCGCGGCGGCCTGGGTCCAGGCGAAGAACAGGGCCGCGTCGCAGGCGACGAAGACGAAGAACGAGGCCAGGGTGATGGCGCCGACGATGTTGGGGAAGTCGTAGACCGCGATCGCGACGAGCACCGCCGCGGTGGCGAGGTAGGCGTGGTGCAGGCGGTGTGGCATCCGCGGGCCCCACGCGAGCAGGGTGAGCCCGAGCAGAACCGAGATGGCCGCCGCGGTGCCGACCACAACGCGATTACCGTCGTCGCCCGGCGCTACGGCAGTGATCATCAGGCCGAGGACACCGCCGAGAACGTAGAACGCCCCCGTTGTCCTGGCCATGACCTTTGCCGTCGCCAACGCCGATGCCGCCCGCACCCGGGTTCGGGTATCGCCGCGCGCCCCGATTCCTCGCACGAGCACCAGCCTAGATGTTGATGGGTCAGGGTGTTTGCCACATCCGACAAATGGATCTCAGCAAACAATGAGCATCTTACGGCGTCAGTACGTCCGTGCCGACGAACGGGACCAGGGCCTCCGGCACGCGCACCGAACCGTCGGCCTGCTGGTGGTTCTCCAGGATCGCCACGATCCAGCGCGTGGTGGCCAGCGTGCCGTTCAATGTGGCCGCGATCTGCGCTTTTCCGTTCTCGTCCCGGTAGCGGACCGAGAGCCTGCGCGCCTGGAAGGTGGTGCAGTTCGAGGTGGAGGTGAGCTCGCGGTAGGTCTGCTGGGTGGGCACCCAGGCCTCGCAGTCGAACTTGCGCGCCGCCGAGCTACCCAGATCGCCACCGGCCACGTCGATCACCCGGTACGGCACATCGATCGCGTCGAGCATCTCGCGTTCCCACGCCAGCAGCCGCTGATGCTCGGCTTCGGCCTGGTCAGGGGTGGTGTAGACGAACATCTCCACCTTGTCGAACTGGTGCACGCGGATGATGCCGCGGGTGTCCTTGCCGTAGCTGCCTGCCTCGCGGCGGAAGCACGACGACCAGCCCGCGTAGCGCTTCGGGCCCGCGCTCAGATCGAGGATCTCCTCCGAGTGGTAGCCGGCCAGCGGCACCTCCGAGGTACCGACGAGGTAGAGGTCGTCTTCTTCGAGGTGATAGACCTCGGCCGAATGCTGACCGAGGAAACCTGTACCCGCCATGATCTCCGGGCGAACCAGCACCGGCGGAATCATCATGGTGAAGCCGTTGGCGACGGCTTTCTGCGCGGCCAGCTGCAACAGGCCCATCTGCAGCAGCGCGCCGTAGCCGGTCATGAAGTAGAACCGCGAGCCCGACACCTTCGCGCCGCGCTCCATGTCGATCAGGTGCAGCGACTCACCGAGCTCGAGGTGATCCTTGGGCTCGAAATCGAAAACCGGCGGGGTGCCGACGGTTTCGAGCACGATGTAGTCGTCCTCGCCACCCGCGGGTGCACCTTCCTGGACGACGTTGGAGATCGCGCGCTGAGCGGCGTCGAGGTCGGCGTCGGCGGCGTGCTGGGCGAGTTCGGCCTCTTTGACCTTGGCGGACATGTCGGTGGCGGCGGCCAGCAGCGCGGGGCGCTCCTCTTTGCTCGCCTTGCCGATCACCTTGCCCATGGCCTTGTGCTCGGCGCGCAGGTTGTCGGCGGTGGCCACGGCGGCCCGGCGCGCGGCGTCGGCTTCGAGCAGGGCGTCGACGAGCGCGGGGTCCTCACCGCGGGTCCGCTGCGAGGCACGGACGGCTTCCGGGTTCTCGCGCAGGAATCGGAGGTCGATCATGAGAAAACAGCCTAGTTGTTTACGCAACCCTTAATCGCTCGGCCTATGCCAACCGGGCATCGCAGGGGCATAGTTGCGGTGTGAGTACCTCTTTCGACACCGCCGTCATCGATACCGCGCTCGCCGATCTCACCCAAGGGGAAAAGACCTGGGCCGCGACAGACCTGCGTCGCCGCCGCGAACTGCTCGACGAACTGCACGCGCTCACCGCCCGCGACGCCGAGGCCTGGGTCGCCGCCGCCCGCACCATCAAGAAGCTCGATGCCGACAGCCCGCTGCTCGGCGAGGAGTGGATGTCGGGCCCGATGACGATGCTGGCCGGCGCGCAGGCGCTGAGCGAGTCGATGGCCGCGCTCGAGAAGGGCGCGAGCCCGCTCGAGGGTGTCGAACTCACCACCGCGCCCGGCGGCCGGGTGGCCGTGCCGGCGCTGCCGCACGGCATCTACGACAAACTGCTGCTGAGCGGGTTCAGCGCCGACGTGTGGCTCAAGCCCGGTGTCGACGCCGCGACCGCGCGTCGCAAGGCGGGCCTTGCCCAGCGCGACCCCGCGAAGACCAACGGTGTCGGCGCGGTACTCGGCGCGGGCAACATCATGTCGATCGCGCCGCTGGACACCCTCTACGAGCTCTACGCCAACAACCGGGTCGTCGCGCTCAAGCTGAACCCGATCACCGATCCGCTGCTGCCGGTGTTCCAGGCGATCTTCGCGCCGTTCATCGAGCTCGGCGTGGTGCGCATCCTCACCGGCGGGGCCCCCGAGGGCGGCTATCTGGTGAACCACCCGCTGGTCGCGCACGTGCACATGACCGGCGGCGCGCCGACCCACGACGCGATCGTGTGGGGCCCCGGTGCGGACAAGACCGGCGAGCCCATCCTGGACAAGCCGATCACCAGCGAACTCGGCGGTGTCGCGCCGTGCATCGTGGTTCCCGGTGACTGGGCGGCCGCCGATCTGAAGTTCCAGGCCGAGCACGTGGCCACCCAGCGCCTGCACAACGGTGGCTACAACTGTGTCGCCGCGCAGACCGTGGTGCTCGCCGCGGACTGGCCGCTCAAGGAGCAGTTCCTCACCGAACTGCGCGCCGCGATCGACAACGCTCCCCCGCGCACCGCCTACTACCCGGGCAGCGACAACCGCGTCGCGGGCGCACTCGAGACCTACCCGAACGCCGCCCGCGCCAACGGCCGCCTCCTGGTCGAGAACCTGCCCGCCGGCGACACTCCCCTGCTGCGCACCGAGTACTTCTCGCCCGTTCTCGGCGTGGTCGAGCTGCCCGGCACCGGGGCCGAATTCCTGAGCAACGCGGTCGATTTCGCCAATGACGAGCTGATGGGCACCCTGGGCGCCAACATCATCGCCGCCCCGGCCACCATCGCCGAGCTCGGCGCGAAACTCGACACCGCGATCGAGAACCTGCGCTACGGCACCGTCGCCCTCAACGCGTGGACCGGTCTCGCGTTCCTGACGCCGCGCGCCAGCTGGGGCGCCTACCCCGGCCACACCATCGACGACATCCAGAGCGGCATCGGCGTCGTACACAACGCCTTCCTCCTCGACGACGTCGAACGCACCGTGGTCCGCGGCCCCTTCCGCCCCGCTCCGCGCTCGATTCTGCGCGGCGAATTCGCCCTCACCCCGAAGCCGCCGTGGTTCGTCTCGAACAAGACCGGCACCGGCACCGGCCGCAAGCTGACCGACTTCTACGGCGACGGCAAACTGCGCCGCATTCCGGGCATCTTCGTGTCAGCTCTGCGGGGCTGACCCGGCAGTCCGCCACGACAAATACACTCGTCGACGATGTCGAAGAAGCAGAGCAACCCAGCCGAGGGACCCGCCGCGCCCAGTCGCGGCGGCGCCCTGCACCTGTCCGCGACGAAACTGCGTTGGGGGCTGCTGATAGGCGCCCTCGGGGCGATCGTCGCGGCCATGGTCACCATGGCCGTGACAGGCTTCGACACCGACAAGGTGGAGGCGCACCAACCCGGTGCCGTGCCGGTGGTGCGCGACAAGGAGTTCAGCAGCGCGGCGCAGGGCGACTGTCTGACCTGGTCCAAACCCGACCGTAGCGACCTGGTGAAGGTGGGCTGCGGCGACAAGCACCTGTTCGAGGTGGCGGGTGTCATCGACCTCAGTGCCTATCCAGGGCGTGAGTTCGCCGAGGGCACCCGTCACCCCGATTCGCTGCGCATGACCGAGCTGCGGGACGAACACTGCGTGACCGCCGTCCAGAAGTACCTGGGCGGGCGCTTCGATCCGCGTGGCAAGTTCATGGTGAATGTGATGTCGCCGAGCCCCGCTGGCTGGCAGCACGGCGACCGGACGCTGCGCTGCGGTGTCCAGGTCGCCGCCACCGCGACGAGCCCGGCTTCCATCGGCAGCCTGGCCGACAGCGACCAGTCCAAGATCCATGCCACCGGCACCTGCCTCGGCATCAATCAGAATCTGCCCACCGACCCGGTCGACTGCGCCCAGCCGCACTCGGTGGAGATCGTCGGCACCGTCGACCTGGCCACCGCCTTCACCGGCGGACCGCCGTCGGAGGCCGAGCAGGACAAGTTCGTCGAAGCCGAATGCAACCGGCTCTCGGGCGACTACCTCGGCAGCCCCGACGCCATCCGTAACAAGACGCTGACCCTGTTCTTCGACTATCTCGAGCCCGCCAGCTGGCTCGCGGGCAGCCACAAACTGGACTGCTGGCTCGGAAAAGGTGCCGACCGTGAGGGTTTCGCGCCGATCGTCGGCTCGGCCCGCGGCGAGATCCTGATCGACGGACAGGCACCGGTACCCCCGCCGAACTCCGGACGCTCCACGCCGGCTCCGCTGCCGGGCGCCGCGCCACTGCCGCCCCAGCCCCAGCCGAGGTGACGTTGTCCGAGCGGATGCCGCAGTGGCGTTTCGAGGAGTTGGTCGGCGATGCCCTCGACCAGATCCCGGCGGAGCTGTCCAGTGCCATAGACAATGTTGTTGTGCTGGTGGAGCCCCGAAACGACGAGGAACCTTCACTGCTCGGGCTGTACCACGGGATCGCTCTCACCGAGCGCGACAGCTATTACGCCGGATCGTTGCCGGATACCATCACGATCTACCGGGAAGCTATTCTCGACATCTGCAACACCGACGACGAAGTGGTCGAGGAAGTCGCGATCACCGTGATCCATGAAATAGCACACCATTTCGGGATTGACGACGACCGGTTGCATGAGCTGGGATGGGGTTAGCGAAACTGGGTGGGGAATCGATGGAACCGAATGACCCGCTCTCGCGTCCTAGTACTCGTAGGGGGAATTCTCGTGGTTCCCGATAGCCGCCACCAGAAGGAGTCGGGTCATGGTTGGACACGTTCTCGTTGCACCTGAAATCGTCCTCGCCGCGTCCGCGGAGCTGGATCTGCTCGCCGAGCGCCTCGCCATCGCGGCCGGGCTCGCCGGGCCGACCACGCATGTGCTGCCGTCCGGCGCCGAAGAGGTGTCGCTGCTCGCGGCGTCGCACTTCAACACCGCAGCGGGCAAGCACGACGGTTCGGTCGCCCAGGCGATCCTCGAGCTGCATCACGCGGCCGCGACGCTGCGCTCGCAGCTGACCACTCATATCGGGGAAGACGTGGTCCGCGCGGCGACGATCAACGCCGTCCAGGTGTAGTCGCACCGAACCTGTCGACGATCATTTACTCAGGGGAGAAACAAGCATGACCGCAGGGATCACCGGGGTGTTCTGGCTGCCTCGTATGGCCGAAATGAACTCCACCACCCTCAACGCGGGCGCACACGCGATCCCGATCAGCGCCGCCGCCACCTCGTGGGGCACGCTGGCCGCCGCGTGGGGCGACGCCGCTTTCACTATCACCCGCGTGATCGCGGAGGTCGGTGTCGGCCTCCAAGGCGTGAACGGTATCGCCGTGCTCGCCCGTCTGGCGCCGTTCGCGGGCTGGGCCAGCCAGCAGGGCATCGCGTCCGCGGCGATCAGCGCCAAGTGCGCGGCCAACGCCACCGCCTACACCGTCGCCTCGATCGCGATGCCGAGCCTGCCCGAGATCGTCGGCACCAATGCCGCGGTGGCCGCTTCGGCCAACCCGCCCGGTGTCGTCTCCGGTGCCTTCGAGGTCGCCGAGGTCGCGCGCCACGCGATGGACATCCGCGCCGCGCTGGTGATGGAGACCTACGAGGCCGCCACGTCGGCCACCGTCGCCGTGCCCAGCGAGTTCACCATGCCGCCAGCTATCGCCAGCGGTGCGGGTTCCGCCTCGCAGGGCGATTTCGGTGGCGGCGATCCGCTGCAGACCGCGGTCGCCGCGGCGCAGGCCTTCGTGACCAACCCCGGTGTGGTCAGCGCGGCCACCCAGGCGGCCAACACCGCCGGTGGCGTGCTCACCGGCGGTGTCAGCACGGTCGGCAATATCGGCGCTTCCGCGATCTCGGGGGCCACGGCCACCGTGCCCGCGGGCACCGCAGTCGCGCCCGCCATGGCGGGTATGGGTGCCGCCGGTGCCGCCGTCGGTGGCATGGCCACCACGTCGGCCGGTCTCGGTGGCGTCAGCGCGGGCTCGCTGAAGCTGCCCGATGGCTGGGGTGCGCCCGCGGCCGCGACCGCGAGCGCGCCGGTCTCGGAATCGGTCGTCAACCGGGTCGAGAGCGCACCCGTGCGCAACACCGGCACCGCCGGCAACCCGCTGATGGGCAACCGGCAGAAGGGCGAGGAAGACGACGAGCACGATGGCGTCGACTACGTGCGCTCCGACGAGTTCACCGACGGTCGCTACGCGGCCGAAGGTGTGATCGGCGCCGACCTCGCCGGATCGGCCAAGTGACGGTTCTCGGCACCGGCAGCGGAGGTTCGCTGCTCGGCGCCGTCGTGCTCTCGCTCGACGACATGCAGTTCCTCCTGGAGAAACTGGAATTCGACGAGATGCCCGTGGTGCTCGACGCCATGGGCCGCTATGACAACGTCACCGCGCACGACGCCGCCATGAACGTGGCACAGACCGCCCTGGCCGAACGCGAACTGCTGTTCGGCCAGGTGGTGGCACCCGAGCTCGCCGAACGGCTGCGGGTGCTCTACCGGCCGCAGTGGATCATCGCGCTGCGGTGGGTGGTGGCAGGCCAGGTCAACCGATTCTGTCTGGCGCCGGGGGGGGGGCCCGACTGTGGGGGCGGCGCGGGGCCGGGGGGGGGGCGGGCGCGGCCCCCGCGGCCCCCCCCCCGCGGGCCCCCCCCGACGCGCTGGCCGCCATGGCCGATCGGGAACAGAAC
>NZ_JBHXNJ010000004.1:287159-294469 GCF_042719655.1 Nocardia sp. NPDC058518 | reverse complement strand
GGGGGGGGGGGGGGGCGCCCCCCCCCCACTCGCTGGCGGGCGGCGCGGCGGCCGCCCCCGGCGGCCCCCCCCCCCCCCCCGGGCCGGAGTCCTACGTCATCGACGACGCCGGTCTCGATCTGCCCGGCGCGGTGCTGCAGGCACTCGGACCGGTCGAAGCGCTCGAGCTGTACGGGATGAACGCTCCCACCGAACATCTGGCGCCGATCTTCGGCGACACCGGCGACGCGGCCGCCACCGCGAAGCGCCTCGGCAAGGTGGGCAATCCGGCCACCGACGCGCAGGCACTGGCCTCGGCACTGGTGGAGATCCACTCCTACGCCGAGATCGTCGGCGTGGCCTACGGTGACGGCACCCGCGACATCCAGGACAACCACATCGCCGTCTTCAACACGCGCGCAGGCAGATTCATCATCACCGCCAGCGTCGCCGACGACGGGGTGAAGTGGTCGTCCATCGCCAGCGGCACCAACGCCCGCCTGCGCACCGCGGTAGCCGACCTCATCGAGTCCCTACCGGTCCGCACCGAATTCCCTACCGCGGCAGCCAGTAACCCGGCGTAAGCCCACCCCACCACAACCGCCCCACCAAACGCCCCCCACAACTTAGCCGTAAACCGTAGGCGCAGCCGGAGCCTTTAACCCATGGGGTCGTCGGCGGAGGGGTCGGCTTTGATGGTGAACGGTGGGGTGAATTTGCCCCAGCGTAGGCATTCCCAGCCGCCGTCTTCGGTGGGGAGCAGTTCGATGGTCTCGGTGTTGTCGAGGTGGTTGTTCGTCGTGAACGGCGGCGCCACCCCGGCCAGCGCCTTGCCGATCAGGCGCATGGCGGCACCGTGGTTCACCACCACCACGTCACCGTCGGCGTCGTCGGTCAGGAATTCCTCGCGCAGGCCGTCGAGGACGGGCAGGATGCGGGCCAGCACTTCGTGGCCGGATTCGCCGCCGGGGGCTCTCACGTCGAGCTCGCCGAGGTGCCAGCCACGATAGATCTGCTGGAAGAGTTCGTGCGCTTCCCGGTCGGAGCGGCCGTGTAGTTCGCCCACCTGCACCTCGTACAGGCCGTCGAGGACGTGTGCCGGTGTGCCGGTGGCTTCTTCGATGTGGCTCGCGGTCTGGCGGGCGCGCAGCGCATCCGACGACACCAGTACCTGGGGCGCTCGCGCCAGGCCCGCGCCGAACGCTTTCGCCTGCGCCACACCACGTTCGGTGAGCGGCAGGCCGGGCACCGCGGTGTCGAGGATCTTCGCGACATTGCCCTCGGTCTCGCCGTGGCGCACCAGAATCAGTTTCGCGCGGGTGGTCATAGGTCCGCGACCCCCTTTCGCAATTGCGTCAACCATTCTGCGGCCGGTTCGTCCGACGGCGGCGGTGAGCCGATGGCCGCTACCGCGGGCCATGATCCCAGGAAGCGGACATGGGCGGTGCGGTGCAAGGCTTTCAGAGTTTCGGCCACCGCCGGGTCGTCGATGTGTCCGACGCAGTCGAGATAGAACCGGTAGGTGCCCATGCCGGTGCGGGTCGGTCGCGATTCGATGCGTGTGAGATCGACTCCACGCGTGGCGAATTCGGCGAACGCTCGCATGAGTGAACCGGGCTCGTTGGGCAGTTCGAGGACGATGGAGGTCCGGTCGGCGCCGGTGGCGCCGGGTGCCACGCCCGGCTGGGTAACCAGGACGAAGCGGGTGATGGCCTGGTCGTGGTCGGCCACGCCGCCCGCCAGGGTCACCAGGCCGAGTCGTTCGCCCGCCAGCGCGGTCGAGATCGCGGCATCGGCGGTGCCTGCCGCCACGTCTTCGGCGGCGGCCGCGTTGGACGCCGAGGTGAACGGGCGCGCATCGGGCATCGTGCGCGCGACCCACTCCCTGACCTGCGCCGCCGCCACCGGATAGGCGGCCAGGGTGCGCACGTCGGCCAGCGAGGTTCCCGGTCGCGCGAGGATCGTGAAAGTCACCTCGAGCTCGGTCTCGGCCATGATCTGCAAGCGCGGTCCGATGGCGAGGGAATCCAGGGTCGCCGGGATCGAGCCCTCCACCGAACTCTCGATCGGCACCACCGCACCGTCGACCTCTCCGGTCCGGATCAGGTCGAGCGCCGCCCCTTGACTCGGCGCGGCGACCCGCTCGACCGGCCCATCGAAGGCCCCCGAGTTCTCGAACTTCGCCAGAGCCATCTCGGTGAAGGTCCCGGACGGCCCGAAATACGCAATACGCGGCACACACAAAGATTAGCTGGACCGCCGCCGAAGGTCGCCCAGCTCAGGAATCCAGGACGCGCAGTGCTTCGGTGATTGCCTGTTCGTTGGGGGTTTCGATGGCTAGGAGGACGGTGCGGGTGGCTTCGATGGCGGCGGGCTTCAGCGACTTCAGGAAGGGGAGGTCGGGGGTGGTGAGGGCGGTGGGGATGTCTTCGCCGCAGAGGGCCGCTACGGTGCCCGCGACCACGGCGAGGGCACGGGGGCCGCTGGTGGTGCGGGCGGTGAAGCCGTGGTCGGCGTGGGCGATGCCGGCCAGGAAGGCGGTGAGGTCGGGGTCGGGGATGTCGACGTCGACGGGGGCGGGGGAACTGCCGTCGGGGCGGACCAGGTCGGCCACGAGACTGCGGCGGGCGGGGGCCGACAGGTTCAGCAGGACGGGTTCGGCGGGGGCGGAATGGTCGTCGCCGTGGTCGTCGTGCGTCATCGGTCCACCGTATCGGCTCGATTTCATCGCTGGTGTCCTCTTGCGCGTCGGGCGTTTGTAACTTAGCTTAGGTTTACCTAATCAAACGTTCGCGGAGGTTGTCATGTCGAGCCCCACCACGATCCTCTCGCCGACCACCGCCGAGCGGGTGCGAAGTGCGTGCGCTCATGCCGAGACAGCGGTGCTCGCGCTCCCCGGTATCGACCCGGTCCCCACGACGCTGCACCACCTGCGCCGCTGCGGCGACGCGGTGATCGCGGTGCCTGCGTCCTCGCTCGCGGCGGCGCTGGCCGCCACGGCCAACGAGACCTCCGCGGTACTCGAACTCACCGATCACGCGCCGCTCCCGCTGCGTGAGCCGGTCAGGGCGCTGGTGTGGTTGCGCGGCTGGGTGCGCCAGGTACCCGAGCAGGCACAGCGCGCGCTCGCCGTCGAAATCGCCAAGGAGTACCCGCATCCGGGCCTGCTCGATGTCGGGCACGGCGTCACGCTGCTGCGGATCGTGGTGAACTCGGCGGTACTGGCCGATACCGCTGGCGCCGAGTCCGTCGACCACGCCGACCTGCGCGCCGCCTCGGCCGACCCGTTCTGCGAACTGGAAAGCGCCTGGCTGCAACACATGTCGGAGGATCACGCCGACGTCGTCGCGCAGCTGGCTCGCCACCTGCCGACCCGGCTGCGCGGCGGCCTGGTGCACCCCCTCGCCATCGACCGCTACGGCCTCACCCTGCGAGTCGAGAGCAACGACGGCGACCACGACGTCCGCCTCCCCTTCCCCACCCCCGCCGACGACATCGAATCGCTGAGCCGCGCGGTCCGCATCCTCGCGGGCTGCCCGTTCCTGAACGGCCTGCGCCGCATCTGAAAGGTGTTCTCGGAGCACTTACAGGGGCTGTACCCAGGCTGGATCGGTTAGCCGCGTCTCACTTCGCGTCGCCGGGCCCGGCGGGAACCGACTGCGGCGTGTTCGCTGTTTACACTGCGCGGCATGCGTGTCGATCCTCCCCAGACCGAGCTGAGCGAGCGGGACAGGTTCGGGCTGCGAGTCGAGATCGCGGTCGTGCTGCTCGTGACCTTCGGGTTGAGTGGGATCAGTGCCGGTCTGTCCCTGCTCGATTCGGCGGTGTCGCCGGGTGGGGTCGGTGGGCGGACGGTGGCGCTGAACGCGTCGCGGTCGAACAATTCGTTGATCGATCTGCTGTTCCAGCTCGTCGGGGTGACCCGGCTGATGGCGTGGGCGGCGCTGGGGCTCTACCTGTTGTGGCGCAGCGGGATCGGGCCGCGGCTGATCGGGCTGGCACGGATCCGGCGTGGCGATATCGTGGCCGGTCTGGTGCTGGCCGCGGTGATCGGGTTGCCGGGGCTCGCGCTGTATCTGATCGCGCACGCGATGGGGGTGAGCGTCACCATCGTGCCGAGTTCGCTGTCGGAACACTGGTGGCGGCTGCCGGTGCTGATCCTGTCGGCGTGTGCGAATTCCGTCGCCGAGGAAGTAGTGGTGGTCGGCTACCTGATCACCCGGCTGCGCAGGCTCGGCTGGTCGGAGAACTCGTCGCTGGCCGCGTCGGCGCTGTTGCGTGGTAGTTATCACCTGTATCAGGGGATCGGCGGCGGCCTCGGCAATATCGTGATGGGCCTGGTCTTCGGCCGCTACTGGCAGCGAACCAACCGCCTGTGGCCGCTGATCCTGGCCCACGCGACGATCGACGCTGTCGCCTATCTCGGCTACAACGTGCTGCGTGGGCGCGTCGGCTGGCTGCCGTGACAGTTACTCGGACCACCCCCGGGCACTGATGTGAGCGGCGTGTCGCGGCGAGTTTCGCCACATCACCGCGTTTCGCGCTAACAGTGGGCCTCGAGCGGGGTATCCCAGTAGTGACCGAGCGCGCAGAACCGACTCGCGCTCCCCACGATCAGTAGAGTTTGACGGTGATGAACGGCGACGATCCCCGCGAGGACCCCCGTAGACGCCGGGTGCCGCCGACGTCAGGCCGCCCCGGCGGCCCTTCGGTGCCCCCACAAGGTCGTCCCATGCCACCGCAAGGTCGCGGGGTACCACCCGATCCGCGCTACGGCCGCCCGCCCGGCAACGATCGGCGCCCGCATCCCGAGGACGGGCCGACGGTTCGCTACAACCCGGCACCTCGGCGCGGCGCATCGCACGTCGAACCCACCCAGGTGCTGCACCGCGGCAACTCCGGCGACCAGCCGCTGGCCTATTCGCAGATGCCGTACGAGCGCGAGAAGCCGCGTCAGCCACCACCGCCGCCACGTCGTGAGCAGGTCAGACACGCGCCGACCCAGCGTCCGGTCCCCCATCACGACGGTCTCCCGCCCCGGCGCACTCCCCCGCCCGTCGACCTGGGCAGGCAGCCACGGCCGCCGCGGCGCAGGCGCAAACGTCATCCGTTCCGGTGGTTGACGGTGATCGTCGTGGGGTTGATCGTCGGCCTGATCGCCGCGGTCGTGCACCTGGACAACTCGCTCACCCGCATCACCGCGCTGCCCTCCTACAGCGACCGCGTGAGCAATACCCCCGGCACCAACTGGCTGCTGGTGGGCTCCGACGGCCGCGGCGACCTCTCGACCGAGCAGGAACAGGAACTGGCGACCGGTGGCGACACCGGGCCCGAACGCACCGACACCATCATGATGGTGCACATCCCGTCCTCCGGCCCGACCACGATGGTCAGCCTCCCGCGCGACTCCTATGTGAACATCCCCGGCCACGGCAAGGACAAGCTGAACGCGTCGTTCGCGCTCGGCGGCGCTCCGCTGCTGGTCCAGACGGTGGAGGAAGCCACGGGCGTGCGGATCGACCACTACGCGCAGATCGGTTTCGGTGGTTTCGCGAGCGTGGTCGACGCGATCGGCGGGATCGAGATGTGCCTGGACGAGCCGATCGTCGACCCGCTGGCCGGGCTCGACCTGGCCGCGGGTTGTCAGAAACTGTCCGGCCCGCAGGCCCTCGGATTCGTGCGCACCCGTGCGACCCCGACCGCCGATGTGGACCGGATGAACCGCCAGCGGATGTTCATGGCGGCGCTGTTGAAGAAGGCGACGGGCACGGGGACCCTCGCCAATCCGTTCGCCTTGTGGCCCATGGCGACCGGGGTCGCGGGCTCGCTGAAGGTCGATGACGGCGACCACATCTGGAACCTGGCCGCGCTCGGCTGGGCGATGCGCGGCGACACTGTCACCACCAGCGTCCCGATCGGCGGATTCGACGACACCGACGTGGGCAACGTGTTGCTCTGGGACAAGTCGAAGGCCTCCGGGTTCTTCGAGGCGCTCGCCACCGATCAGCAGATTCCGGAGGAGCTGCTCACGCGGTAACGTCGAGGTATGCCCGAGAACCTGTCGTTCACCGAACTCCTGCGTGACCAGGTAAGAGCCGGTCTGACCTCGGCTCATCAGTATCTGGCCGCCGCCGTCTACTTCGACGCACAGGATTTACCCGAGCTGGCCGGGCAAACCTATGCGCGCTCGACGGCGAACCATGGGCACGCGATGCGCATGGTGCAGTACCTACTCGACCGCGAGGTGCCGATCGCGATCGGTCGGCTCGACGAAGTGCGCTCGGAATTCGATTCCCCGCGCGCCGCGATCGCCTTTCTGCTCGACCGTGAACGGGTCACCACCGAGCAGATCAGCGCACTCGCCGCGGCCGCGCGCGACACGAATGATTTTCTCGGCGAACAATTCATGCAGTGGTTCCTCGGCGAGCAGGTCGACGATGTCGCCGGAATGACCACGCTGCTCACCGTTCTCGACCGACAGGACAACCTGTTCGACGTCGAGGAATTCATCCGCCGTGAACTGCGCGGCACGGTGCGCGTAGACACCACCGCACCCCGAATGGCCGGTGCGAGTTAGGAAATGCTTGGTTAGGGAATACTGTCCTCAATAAGGCTGCACTTGGATGACAACGCCCTTGACCAGCATTAATGTTGCCGGCATGTCGATTCATCCGGAAAGCCCGCGAAGCAAGTTCCACACTCTGCTCCAAGACCAGATCCGGCATGAGTTCAATGCCGAGCACCAGTACATCGCGATCGCGGTGTGGTTCGACAACAACGACCTGCCGCAGTTGGCCAAGCGTTTCTACGCGCAGTCGGTGGAAGAACGAAATCACGCGATGATGATCGTGCAGTATTTCGTCGACCGCGACATCGCCGTGGAAATCTCGGGCATCGACGCGGCGAAGTCGAAGTTCGAGTCCGCCCGTGAGCCGATCGAACTGGCGCTGGCCCAGGAAAAGACGGTCACCGACCAGATCGTGCAGCTGGCGAGCACCGCCCGCGAAGAGGGCGATTACCTCGGCGAGCAGTTCATGCAGTGGTTCCTGAAGGAACAGGTCGAGGAAGTGGCGCACATGACCACGCTGCTCAATATCGCCGATCGCGCCGGGTCGAACCTGTTCGACCTGGAGGCGTTCATGTGGCGTGAGCTGAGCACCCCGAAGGACGCCGCAGGCGCGCCGTCGGTCGCCGGCGGCAGCGTCTAGCTCGAACGCAGAGGGATTGGGGGGGGGGGGGGGCGCGCGCCCCACCCCAAACACGAAAGTACACACGGCGGTTGACTCACCGCGCTGGCGAGACAGAACCAAACAACACCCGAGACACAGACA
>NZ_JBHXNJ010000004.1:198217-287149 GCF_042719655.1 Nocardia sp. NPDC058518 | reverse complement strand
CCGCTCCCCTCGTCGTGCTGTTTTGTGCGTGTCTGCGTCTGTTTGTGATGTCGCCCCCTCTCGTCTGGCGCGGCCTGGGGGGCCGGGGGGCCCGGCGCCCCCCCCCCCAATCCCTCATGCATGTTCAGCCATGCGTGTTCAGCGCAGGGTGACCTGACGCGAACGCAGACCATCACGCGAACGACGTTCTTCGCTGGTCATCGGCTCCGCATTGGCGAGTGCTTCGTCCAGGCGAGCACCGAATTCCCGTGCGGGAGCTTCCCATTCGGCCGGGTGCCGCTCGGGATCGAGGTCGAACACCGGCACCAGCAGACCGTGTGTGCGGAACGAACCGGCGAAGCGCGAACCCTCACCCAGGTGCAGGCCACCGGTGGCGTGCACGCGAGCCAGGGCCAGCATCAGCGCGTCTTCGTCCTCGGGACGCACCCAGCGCACATGCGCCTTCTCGCCCGCGTCGACCCACCAGGCCGCGCCGACCGAATCCGGGCCGAGGTCGAGGCGCGCCGAGGGCATGATGGCCTGCTTGGCCTGCTCGATCGTCGCCGCCACCTGCGGATCCGGGGTGACACCCTCGGGCACCCACCAGTCGAAGTCCTGGTGCACGGTGAGCTCGAGGTCGGCACCGGGATCGATGACATCGGCGAGGCGCGGACCACCGTCGACGGCGTCGGCGGAGTTCAGCGATTCGCCGGGCTCGGCCGACTGGGTCCACAGGATCGCCGCGGCGATATCGGCCGACGGGTCGTCGCCACGGAACTGCATCTGCGTGCCGACGAAGCCGACCGGCTCGTCGCCCGCCCGCACCAGCGCGGCCACCGCACCGGGCAGCACCGTCGCCAGGGTGACCTCGCGCTGCGCGGCCACACCGGGCGCGAGCTTCAAGGTCGCGGTCGCCGACGGCACGAACTCCCGCAGCGCCACCAGATCACATTCGGCGGCAAGCCCCTCGAACGGCCGTGTCACGGCCGCGGATGCCTGCTCCTGCGCCGCACGCCGCTGCGCGAGACGCTGAGCCCGATTACTGTCGGGCTTCGGACTGTTCCGCTTGCTTTTACCCACGCGTGGAGTTTATGGCCGAGCAGCAAGTTCGCTTACCGCGGCCCCTGCCCCAGGCTCGGCGAGGCCGCGGGCGGTCAGACTCCGGCCAGTAGGGCTTTCGTGCGGCCGGGGTGGTTGGTCGCGACCCAGCTGACGCCGAGGTCGGCGCACAGCGTGACGTCTTCGGGATCGTCGACGGTCCAGCAGTAGGTGGCCCGGCCCGCCGCGGCGGCCTTGTCGACGAGTTCGGGATGCTCGCGCAGGGTTTTCACCGACGGGCCGACAGCGGTCGCGCCGACCGTGGTGGCCGCGCCCCCGCCGAGGAACCGCGACGATTCGCCGAGCAGCACCGTGGGCAAAAGTGGTGCGGCACGGCGGATCCGCCAGACCGCGGTGGCCGCGAACGACATCACCACCGCGCGTGAGTGATCGGCCGAGGCAGGCGTGGCGATGCCGAAACGCTGGAGTTCGGCGAGCACCTTGTTCTCCACCAGGGCGCCGTAGCGCACCGGGTGCTTGGTCTCGATGAACAGTTTCGTCGGGCGGGTGCGCCAGTCGAGGACGAGTCCGATCAGGTCGCTCAGCGCGAGCACGCCCTGCGGCTCTTCCTCGGTGCCGAAGTTCATGTCGCGCAACTCGTCCAGCGTCAGTTCACTGACCAGGCCGGTGGCGTCGGCGGTGCGGTCGACGGTGCGGTCGTGCACGCAGACCAGGTGGCCGTCGCGGGTGAGCCGGACGTCGCATTCGACACCGTCGGCGCCCTCCTGCAGCGCTAGCTCGTACGCGGCGAGGGTGTGTTCGGGTCGTGCCGCCGACGCGCCACGATGCGCCACCACGAAGGGTGGGCGATTGTTCTGGCTCACTTGGCCACGACCTCCTCCTGCGTATTCTCGCCTGTCCGGACAGAATCCGCGCGTTCGACCTCATCGTGCCCGACGTCCTCGCGCGCCGCGTCATCGCGCGCCGCTACCGCGCCCGGCTCGACCGGCGCGATGACGACCTCGGCGGGATCGGCGGCCATCACCCAACGATGCGCCGACCTGACCTCCCCGCGCAGGTCACGGCCCTCTAGCGTGCGCACCATCCACAGCGTGAGCACCGCGAACCCGGCCGCGCAGAGGTTGGTGAAACCGGTGAACGAGACGCCGTCGGCCTCGGCCTGCAAGGTCGAGGCGTCGCGCCACAGCGTCGCCGCGATCAGCAGCAGCCCGCTCAATGCCCAAGCGGCCCACCAGATCCGCACGGCGCGGTGCGAACGAGGATCGGGGTCGGCGCCGAGCAGTTCGGTGAGGAACACGCCGGGCCAGATCAGGTTGACGCCCGGCACAAGGCATCCCGCGATCAGCGACCACCGCTTGCGCGGGTCACGCTTGCCATAGGCGGTGAACACGATCGTGCGCGCTTCGATCAGCCAGGCGACCAGCGACACGGCCGTCACCAGCGCACAGATCGGCGCGATGATGCCGAACACCAGCACCGTCGCATCGGAGATCCACAGCAGCCAGCCGGGAATGAGCCGGGCACGGTTCTGCAACAGGATCAGGTAGCGGCCGTATTCGGCGAGGCCTGCGAGCAGGAACGCGAACATGGTCGCGAGCAGCAGCCGGTCGCGCCTGACGGCGATACCGCGCAGCGGGCGCTCGGGTGTGCGGGCCGCGGACGGTGGCGGATCGAGCAGGCCCCAGCGCGGGGTCTGGGTGTAGCGGGGGGTCGGCCCGAGCGGGGCCGAGATGGTCGAGCCCGCTTTACGGGTGCGGTGGTCGGGCCTGCGCGCGACCCAGCGGTAGTTGCGCTGGGTGGCCGGTGCGTCGACCTTGCCGGGCGAGAGCAGCACCCCTCGGCAGCGCGGGCACCAGTGCATCGGCGCGCCCTGCACAGCCCACCGCGCACCACAGCGTGCACATGGTTGCACCACCGAACTCACCCGCGCACCCCGCTTCCGGACTAGTAGATCTTGGCTTCGTGTTCGCCGTCGGCGACCACCGGGCGGCCGGTCCGCTGCCAGGCCACCATGCCCCCCGCGACGTTTACCGCTTCGTACCCGATGTGGGCGAGATACCGGACGACCTCGATGGACCGGCCGCCCTGTCTGCACACGATGTAGAGCTCGGCGTCGATATCGAGCTCATCGAGGCGGGCAGGCACGTCGACCATCGGGATGTGGATCGCGCCCGGCGCGTGCCCGAGGTTCCATTCGTCGGGTTCGCGCACGTCGAGCAGCTGCGCGCCCGGCGCCGGGTCCGCGTGGTCGAACGCGGCGGGTACCGCACCCACCGGCACCGTGGGGACATCGGAGCTCGTCACGCCTCGATCCTGCCATGCCGCGCGGATCGCCGGGCGAGCCTGTGCGAGGACGAGGTGTCGCGCGGGCCCCAGCTACCGGTCAGCACACAGACAACGGGAACCGGCTGCCGACGACGCCGACAGCCGGGTGGAACCAGCCGGGAACGACCGATCCGGGACTCCCCTCCATGTCATCCCGGAGCGGTCGTTCGCCGCTGACGTCGGGATTCGTGGAGTGTGTTCTGTCCCGACATCTACTTGGACGCAAGCGGGACCGATTCGGTTCCATAAAAACGAGAACACTAGAGAAAATCTTAAATCCTGGGATCTGGGCGGCCAGATCGGTAGCCTGGGCGCATGAACGTGAGCAGGGGGCTACTCGACAGTTTCGACATCAACGGCTTGAATACCGCTTTGTCCGAATCCACGTGTCTAGGGGTAGAAGTGGATGCCGAGGCGGGCCGGCTGCAACTCGCTCTGGAGGTGCTGACGCTACCCACGGATGGACCTACGCCGATCGACACGAAAGTCCTGCTCACCTTCACCGGAGTCACCCGCGTAGCGGCCTCCCTGCGCATCCAGCGCTGGGACGATGTCGACGCCCGCGTGCTTCCCCTGACCCTCGACCAGCTCGACGAGGCCATCGAGAGCTTCGGCGGCGGTGGGCTGCACGGGTGGGAGTTCATCGACCTCGACGACAGCGGGTGGACGCTGTGGAGTGAGCTGCTCAGCTTCGACACCGTGCTCGATCAGCGCATCGCCGCTCATGTCATCGAGTTCTCCCAGGAGGAGGGCATCGATCCGCGTGAGCTCGATGTACGGGTGTGGTTCGACAAGATCGCCGTTACCGACACGGCGGGGCTCGAGATTCCGATGAAGGAGTTCATCGACGGTGGGCGGCGCTGGTGGGACGCGCATGCCACGGGCGATGCCAGGGCGTCGAAGGCCGACATCGCGCCGCCGCTGTAAGATTCGCGGCCCGCGACCACAGGCCACGCCCGCGAAGTTTCCATCCCGGTGATCCCAAGGGAATGCGGAGCCGCGTGTTTGAGGTTGCAGCGAGCGGGTGTACGAATGATGGTTGGTGTTGTCGTCCGAACTGGGCGCACACAGCCCGACACACGGAAAGGGACATCGTGGCCGTCTACACGCTGCCGGAACTCGATTACGACTTCGGCGCACTGGAGCCTCACATCTCCGGTGAGATCAATGAGATCCACTACACCAAGCACCACGCTGCCTACGTCGCAGGCGCCAACAAGGCGCTCGAGCAGCTCGAGGAAGCCCGCGAGTCCGGCGACCTGGCTGCCATCCTGCTGCTGGAGAAGAACCTGGCCTTCCACCTCGGTGGCCACTACAACCACTCCGTCTGGTGGAAGAACCTCTCCCCCAACGGCGGCGACCAGCCGGACGGCGACCTGGCCGCGGCCATCGCCGACCAGTTCGGCTCGTTCGACAAGTTCCGCGCGCAGTTCACCGCTGCCGCCAACGGCCTGCAGGGCTCCGGCTGGGCCGTCCTGGGTTACGACACCCTCGGCCAGAAGCTGCTGACCTTCCAGCTGTACGACCAGCAGGCCAACGTGCCCACCGGCATCATCCCGCTGCTGCAGGTCGACATGTGGGAGCACGCCTTCTACCTGCAGTACAAGAACGTCAAGGCCGACTACGTGACGGCGTTCTGGAACGTCGTCAACTGGGCCGACGTGCAGGACCGCTTCGCTCGGGCCGTCGGCCAGGGCAAGGGCCTCATCTTCGGGTGATCTAAGCCTTTTCAACGGGCTCGCATGCGACGTTCGCATGCGGGCCCGTTGTCGTTTTTGCCCGATTAGCACTCTTTGGTACTTGTGTGCCAGACGGGTATGGGGCTATTCCTGTTCTATACGGGCACAGTCGCCCCCGTTAGTCGGGAGGCCATCATGAATACACAGGGTCCGATCGGGATCACGCCGTTTCAGGCGCGTGGGCGGTTGAGCGGGTTCGTGGTTTCGGGGCGGTGGCCGGATACCACCAAGGAATGGGCGCAGGTGCTGGTGCTGGCCGTGCGGGTGGCGTCGATGCCGGGGCTGCTGATGACCACCACCGTGTTCGGGGTGCGCGAGGAGCTGCCCGACGATCCGGAACCCGGCACGGTGGGACTGGTGATAGCGGAAGGGCCGGTGCTCGGGGACGAGGCGATCGAACCCGGCCGGTTCGCCGCACACGTGCCGCCGGCGCTGCTGATGCTGCATCCGCCCTCGGAGACCCGTCCGTCGCTGCCCGAATGCGTGGGCGCGGCCTCGGGCTGTGTGCTGCTGCCCGGCGTGCCGCATCTCGGTTTGGAACATCGCGCGGCGTGGGCCGAGGCCGAACTCGACGGCACGATCACCTCGCTGGTGAGCCGGGTCGGGATGGATCTGATCAGCGATCCCGACACCGCCGTGCTCGCGATGCTGCTGGCCGCCTGAATATTTCGCTCGCATCGGGTTGGCGAACGGCTGGCAACGGGTCTGCGTGCGACTGAAATCAGGGAAGCCGAACTATCACCGCAGCGTGCCCAAACTTATTGTGCCCATTGAGATTTGGGTTACCAAGAGTTGGCATTCCGGGAGCAACCGGGCTACTGTGGAAAACAGCGAAGGGGAGTAGCCCGCAATCGCCCAGTCGACATACTGATCGTCCGCCGAAACTCGGTGCGGTCCGGCTGTGCGAACCGGCCATCACCGGTGGGCGAGACCTTCGGCCACGAACCGATCCGTAGACCGGTGTGGCTGGAGGCGCACCCGTCTTTCAGCCGCAGGCCGGAGTATTTTCCTGGGAGCTGACTTCATGATCGCCACGATCCTGCTGAGCTTCGGCGTGCTCTTCCTCGCCGAACTCGGCGACAAATCGCAACTCATGGCGCTGACCTTCTCGCTGCGCTACCGCTGGTGGGTGGTGCTGGCAGGCATCAGCGTCGCCAGCGTGGCCGTGAACCTCATCGCCGCGGGCGTCGGCCATTTCCTCGGCACCGCGCTTCCCGCGAACGCCATCGCCGTCATCACCGCACTAACCCTGCTCGCGGTCGGCCTCTGGACGCTGCGCGACGCGCTGACCAGCACTGACGACTCCGAAGAAGCTCCCGCGCCGCCGAGCGCGCGCAACGCCTTCCTGGTCGTCATCTCCGCCTTCACCCTCGCCGAACTCGGCGACCGCACCATGTTCGCCGCCGCCGCCCTCGCCTCCAACAACAACTGGCTGGCCGTCTGGATCGGCTCGGTCGCCGGCATGGTCGCCGCGGGTGGACTGGCGATCCTGGTCGGCAAGATCGCGGGCAAGCACCTGCCCGAGCGCGGCATCGCCATCGCCTCGGGCCTGCTGTTCCTGTTCTTCGCGGGCAAGACGGTGCTCGACGCGTTCGTGCCCGCGCTGGGTGGTTGGGGTTCGGTGGGGGTCGCCCTGATCGCACCCGCGCTGCTCGGGCTCGGTGTCGCCGTCTGGCGTTTGCGGGCGAAGTCCGCCGTGCGCGACGAGCTCGCCGACATCGAGGTGGACTCCGGACTCAGCCGGAAACGCTAGGCGAAGGCGTTGCCGTAGAGCGCGCCGGAGCGCACGGCCAGTGCGATCAGCTGATCCTTGATACCGCGCAGACTGTCCGGGTCGTCGGCGGCGATCCGGCCGGTGACCATGGCGCCGATGGCGGCCGCCAGGGTCGCGCAGGCGAACCGCTGGTCCTCGGATTCGGCGCCGAGCATGGTGGCGACCACCTCGACGAAACGATGTTGCAAGGCCATCCGCGCCTCGATGGCCGACGAGCCGACCGCGTAGACCTCGACCAGGAACAAGCGGGCCGAGGCCGGGTCGTCGATCATGTGGTCGAAGTAGGCGGTGAGGATGCGGTCCATCCTGGTGCGCGCGTCGGTGTCGGCGCAGTCGGCGATCACCGTCTGGAGTTTCTCGGCCAGCGCGCCGGACACCCGATCGAAGGCCGCGTTGAAGCAGTCCTCTTTCGAGCGGAACAACTCGTAGAACGTTTCCCGTGAAACCCCGGCCCGCTTGAGTACGGCCGCGACCGGCGTGCCGACATACCCGCCGACGGTCATCGCCTCGCCCATCGCGACGAGAATGCGCTCACGCTGAGAGGCGATGACTTCCTCACGCGACAGGTGGTGGCGTCCACGCGGAAGTTGTTGCCGCAGGGTCGAATCGCTCATGCTTGCCGTTCCATTCTGCGGGGTCGGGCCGGCTGTTCGGTGGTGAAGGGGGCGTCCTCGGTGCGGGCGATATCGATGGCGCGGGCCAGGCGGTCGCCCTGCACCCGCTGCACGACCAGTTGGGCCAGCGGCCGAAACGGCCGGACCAACGCTACCCACCAGGGTGAGACCACGGTTTTGCGCCGTCGCGCGATGGCTCGTTCCAGCGCGTCGACCGCGGGACCGACCGGTGAGATCCCGGTCAGGCTGGTCTCCCCCAGCACGGTGTGCGCGGCCGCTGTGCCGAATCCGCGCACCGTCATGTCGGTGTCGATCCCGGCGAAGTAGCTGACCCCCACCTTCGCCCCGCTCGACCGCAGTTCCGCGCGCAGTGTGGCGCCGAGCGAGGCCACCGCCGCAGCGGAGGCGCTATAAGCCCCGCCGAGCGGCAACTGCACGGACGTGGAGATCGACGACATCATCAGCACATACCCGCCCGGATGCGAAAGATGCGCGCCCGCCGCCGACACCGTGTAGGCGACCCCGAGCACATTCACCGCGAGGGTCTCCTCGAGCACCGACGGATCCCCGCCGATCATCGCCATCTGCTTGGCGACCCCCGCATTGGCCACCAGCACATCGAGCCCACCGAGCTCGGCGACCAACGCCTCGACCACCCGCTCGACCTGCGCCCGATCGGCCACATCGCAATACCGCCACGGCACACCACCGCATTCCGCGGCCACTTCGGCCAGCAGTTCCGGTTCGAGCCCGAGCAGGGCGACATGGGCGCCGCGAGCGGCCAATCGACGAGCCAGCGCGGCACCGATCCCACGTGCGGCCCCGGTGATCAGGACCTTGCGTCCGGCCACGGAAGGACCGGCGAACGATCTCATGACGGCACGCTACCACCGGCAAACACCGGTGTTCACGACGATTTCCACACCGCCCGATATGGGTGTTCCAGACCACACCCCGCACACGCTAAGGTGCCCTTATTGGCAAGCGGCACAATAAGCCGCAACCCATAGAGTTCTAGGCGTACCCCCGCCCCGCGAACAACTGGGGTGCGACGAAGGAGCACGTTCTCGGCGCGCCTCCGCCTCTGGACTGACCGAAGGGTGCGACGAAGGAGTGCCCGTAGGGAGGGAAGAGGCGGAGTTAAGCGCCGAGAACAGCGGCACCAGCCGCAATTAACAGAGAGAGGACCATCAGTGGAGATTTCGGGTTCCGCCGCCATTGTCACCGGAGGCGCGTCCGGCCTCGGTGCCGCCACCGCCAAGCGGCTCGCCGACGCGGGCGCCACCGTCTTCGGCCTGGATGTCCCCCAGTCCATCGAGCGCGCGGGCGACAACGTCCCCGCCGGGGTCACCCTGATCGCGGCCGACGTGACCAGCGGTGACGAGGTCGCCGCCGCGATCGCCACGATCACCGAGGGCCCGGCGCCGCTGCGCATCGTGGTCAACTGTGCCGGTGTCGGCTGGGCGGGCCGCATCCTGTCCAAGAACGGCCCGCACGACCTGGAGCTGTTCCGCACCGTCATCACCGTGAACCTGCTCGGCACGTTCAACGTGATGCGCCTGGCTGCCGACGTGATCGCCAAGACCGAGCCGGTCGACGAGTACGGCCAGCGCGGCGTGGTCATCAACACCGCCTCGGTGGCGGCCTTCGAGGGCCAGGTCGGCCAGATCGCGTACTCCGCGTCCAAGGGCGGCGTCCACGGCATGACCGTCCCCGCCGCCCGCGACCTCGCCCAGTTCGGCATCCGCGTCAACACCATCGCCCCCGGCATCATCGACACCCCGATGCTCGCCGGCGTCACCCCCGAATACCGCGCGGGCCTCGAAGCCGGCGTCCCCTTCCCCTCCCGCCTCGGCCGTCCCGACGAATACGCCCAGCTGGTGGAATACATCGCCGCGCACGACTACCTCAACGGCGAAACCATCCGCATGGACGGCGCCCTGCGCATGGCCCCGCGCTAGTCACCCGGCATGCCGATCGACGGCGCCCTGTCCACCCGGGCAGGGCGCCGTCGGCGTCTCAGGGTGCGGTGCCGATGCCGAAGAGGGCGGTGGTGCGCAGTGGGGTGTTCGGGCGGTAGGTGACGGTGAGATGGTCGACGGCCGCTTCGGTGCGGCGTTGCCATTCCTCCTCGCCCACTTCGTCTCTCACGACAGCGAGGTTGGCGCTGCTGCGGGTCAGCGATTCCCACAGGGCGGCGGCATCCGGGTACTGGACCTCGACGGTGTGCTGCTGGATCCGCACGTCGAGCAAGCCCGCCGCGCGCATCTCCGCGTCGAAGACCCTGGGGTTCTCGAGGCTGCGCGGATTCGGTTGTGGGAGTGCGGCCGTCGGATCGGCCGCGACGAGTGCGCCGAACAGTGCTCGCATGAGCGAGGATTCGGCGGCAGATGCCCAGGCGGCGACGACCGCGGTGCCGCCGGGGCGCAGGACGCGGTGCAGTTCGGCGAAGCCCTTGGGCCGGTCGGGAAAGAACATCAGGCCGAACAGGGAGAAGGCCGCGTCGAACGAGTTGTCGTCGTAGGGCAATGCCTGTCCGTCACCGACCTGCGCGGTGATCGCGGGGTGGTCGGCGGCGGCCGCGACCAATTGGTCGATCATCGACGCCGAGAGATCGACGGCTTGCACTTCGGCCCCGAGCTCGGCGGCGGCGACGCTCAACAACCCGGTACCCGCCGCCACGTCGACGATCTTCGATTCCGAGCTGATGGTGACGTATTCGAGTGCGTGAGCGGCGAAGGGAGCGAGCACGGTCGCGCCGGTCGCGGCGTATCCCTCGGCGACGAGATCCCATGGGCGAACACCGGACGACAACTGTTCTGACATAACAACATTCATACCGCTTGTCGGCAGGTCGTCAATACGCGAAAGTCGCGGTGGTCGAGGGTTCGGATGTCCTCACACCGGGCGGGTGAAGGTGACCAGGGAGCGGCCAGGGCCGTTGTAGTCGGGAATGGGGCCGGTGACTGTGAAGCCGAGGCTGCGGTGGAAGTCGATCGAGGTGTAGTTGGCGGGGGATGTTATCGCGGTGACGGTGGTGCGGTTGTCGGAGCGGGCGATGGTGAAGAAGGCTTCGTAGAGGGTTCTGCCCAGGCCGGATTTGCGGGCGTCGGGGCGGACGGCGACGAAGTGGATGTAGGCCGTGTAAGGGTCGGAAGGTGAGCCGAAACCGACCAGGAAACCCGAGATTCCGTCACCGTCGGAGGCGATGAGGCTGGTGCGATGGAAGTGGTCGAGGAACATCCTCGGGAGGTTGTGGACGGCGGCTCGGCCCCACCAGTTGTCGACTACGCCGATGATTTTGTCGTAGTCGTCGGGTCTTGCCCGACGAATTTCGTGCCCCACCATCCTTCAATGGTGAACCCAGCGCGCTGCGCTAGCACCAGAATTGCAAGTGAACAAAACTGCCCGCCACCGAAACCGGCAGCGGGCAGTTCGCAAGACCTCCAGCTCAGACCGTTCGGGTCAGGCGCTCGGTGAGGAGCTGGGCGAAGCGGGCGGGGTCCTTGAGTTCGCCGCCCTCGGCGAGAACCGCTGTGCCGTAGAGGAGTTCGGCGGTTTCGGCGAGTTCGGGGACCTTGCCTTCGTCGGCGTCGGACTTGCGGGCGTCGTAAGCGTCGCGCAGGCCCGTCACCAGGGGGTGGGTCGGGTTGAGCTCGAGGATGCGCTTGGACTCCGGCAGGGCCTGGCCCGAGGCGCGGTACATGCGCTCGAGCATGGGGGTGAAGTCGTAGACGTCACCGACCAGGCAGGCGGGTGAGGTGGTGAGGCGGTTGGTGAGGCGGACCTCCTTGGCCACATCGGTCAACGTGCCGCCGAGCCAGCCGAGCAGGTCGCCGAAGTCCTTGTCCTGCTGTTCGCGCAGGGCTTCGGTTTCCTTCTTCTCGTCCTCGGTTTCCAGGTCCACCTCGCCCTTGGCGATGGACTGGAATTTCTTGCCCTGGAATTCAGGGACCGAGCCGACCCACATCTCGTCGACGGGATCGGTGAGGATCAGCACCTCGCGGCCCTTGGCGGTGAAGGCTTCCAGGTGCGGCGAGTTCTCCACCTGCGCACGGCTTTCGCCGGTCATGTAGTAGATCGAGTCCTGGCCGTCCTTGCACCGCTCCACGTACTGCGCGAGCGTGGTGAGCTCGGACTCCGAGGCGGTGGAGGTGAAAGACGAGACGGTGAGCAGGGTTTCGCGGTTGTCGGTGTCGGAGAGCAAGCCCTCCTTGAGGACTCGGCCGAACTGCGACCAGAACGTCTGGTACCTGGTCTGATCCTCGGCGCCCTGCATCTCCTTGATCGTCGAGAGCACCTTCTTCACCAGGCGCTTGCGGATCATCTGGATCTGGCGGTCCTGCTGGAGGATCTCGCGCGAGACATTGAGCGAGAGGTCCTGCGCGTCGACGACTCCCTTGACGAAGCGCAGGTACTCCGGCATCAGCTCTTCGCAGTTGTCCATGATGAACACCCGACGCACGTAGAGCTGCACACCGCGCTTGTGCTCACGGGTGAACAGGTCGAACGGCGCGATCGACGGAATGAACAGCAGCGCTTGGTATTCGAAGGTGCCTTCGGCCTTCATCGGGATGATCTCGAGCGGCTCGTCCCAGGCGTGCGAAACGTGGTGGTAGAACTCCTTGTACTCCTCCTCGCTCACCTCGCTGCGCGGCCGCGTCCACAACGCCTTCTGCGAGTTGAGGATCTGGTCCTCGACGACGGTCTTCTCGACCTTGTCCTCGCCCTCCCCCTCGGTCACCGTGCGCTCGACCTGCATGCGGATCGGCCAGGCGATGAAGTCGGAGTACTTGCGCACGATCTCGCGCAGCTTCCATTCCTGCGTGTAGTCGAAGAGGTGATCGTCTTCGTCGGCAGGCTTGAGCTCGAGGGTCACCGAGGTGCCCTGCGGTGCGTCGGCGACGGTGTCGATGGAGTAGGTGGAGCTGCCCGCGGCGGCTTCCCAGCGGGTGCCTTCGGTCTCGCCTGCCTTGCGGGTGGTGAGGACGACCCGGTCGGCGACCATGAAGGTGGAATAGAAGCCGATGCCGAACTGGCCGATCAGCTCCTCGGCGGCGGCATCGGACTTGGCCTCGGTCAGCTTGCGGCGCAGATCGGCGGTGCCGGACTTGGCGAGGGTGCCGATCAGGTCGATCACTTCGGCGCGCGACATACCGATGCCGTTGTCGCGGACGGTCAGGACGCGCTTCTCCTGGTCGACATCCAGCTCGATGTGCAGGTCGGCGGTGTCTGCGCCCAGGTCTTTGTCCTGGTAGGCCGCCAGTTTGAGCTTGTCGAGTGCGTCGGAAGCGTTCGAGATCAGCTCCCGGAGGAAGGTGTCTTTGTTGGAGTAGACCGAATGGATCATCAGCTCGAGGAGCTGGTGGGTTTCGGCCTGGAACTCGAGGGTTTCGACGTGCTGCTCAGTCACGCCCCCGATGGTATTACCGTCCGAAATCGGCCAGTGAGGGAACCTCGGCAACCGCCCGCTTCGACATCCAATCGCGCAGCACCTGGGTGGCGCGCACATCGTCTTCGTTGTAGACGAACAAGCGGGTGCGCTGGGACATGTCGATGACGTCGTCGTACCCGACGGCGCGGCGGTACCAGCCCATCGACGCCTCGCCGCCTGCTTCCGGATCACGCCAGCCGAATCCGGCGACGGGCGCGATCTTCTTGAGTCCCTTGCCGTTCGGGCAGATGAACTGCTCGGTGACGGCCTGGAACATGTCGACCCATTCCTTCGAGTCGACGAACGCGCGCACTTCCTCGTGCGTCGGGACGCCGGGGCGCCCGGCGAACCGGCGGGCCGATTCGTAGAGCCACTTGTCCTCGGCGGTACGCGAATAGCAATAGGCGGCAAAGGTTTTGCCCGCGTCGTGAGCTTCGGCGCGCCGCTGCATCAACCAGGTCCAGAACTCGCCGAACGAGCGGCCCTCGTCCTCGGTGGGCAGCGGATCCCAGGTGACGAACGGGCGGTAGACGTCGTCGAGCAGGGTGCCCCACAGGTAGGCGCCGTCTTCCTGGTAACTCTCCAGGTCGACGTCGATCTCCACATCGGCGCGACGCACGCTCACCTGCTCGAACCGGCGCACCAGCGGAGCGCCGTCGATCCAGGCGCGCGCGGTGACGACGGTCTCGGCGAACGGGCCGTGCTGCCAATCGTCGGGGTCGTCGCCCTCCCAGGCTGCCAGTTCGTCGACCGTCTCGATCCCGTGCAGGCGCAGCACGTCGGCGCGCGAACCCGGTGCGACCAGGCTCACATCACGCATCTGCGCCAGCGTCGCCTCACAACTGGGTTGTCCCTCGGGACCTCGCACCCACCACGGGCACTGCCTGCACTCGGGCACCTTCGACGGTTGGGTCGGCAGTTCGCCGCGCACCACCGCGATGCGGTCGGCGTAGCGCAGGTCGTAGTCGGCGAGCACGCTCGTCAGGTCGTGCACCAGGATGCGGTCGGCGACCAGGCCGATCGCACCGCCGATCAGGGCGGGACTGGCCATGCCGTAGCGCTGCAACATGCGGTACAGGTGGGCGAGGCGCTGCTGGTCGCGCGGCTGCGGACGCAGTTTCACGTGCTTGTCGCGGCGGGGCTGCCAGCGGAACAGGTCCGAGGTCAGCGGGTGGAAATCGGCGGGGTCGGGCCTGCGCGGGTCGGTGACCTTGTGGTTGACCACGATGATGGGGATATAGCCGCCGCGGTCGTCGTCGCGCAGCAGGATCTCGACACCACCGCGTCGACCGGTATCGGGCTCCTGGGGCAGCAGTCCGCCCCAGATGCGGGGGGCGCCCGCCTCGATGGCGGCCATCGTGGCAGCGGCCTTGGCCGCACCACGCAATTCCGGGTCGATCACCACCCAGTCGGCGGGGGCGGCCGCGACCAGTTCGTCGCGGATCCTGGTGCGATGAGCGGTGGCGGCGTCGCGGCGCTGCTGCACGCCCGGATCCTCACGAACCTCGGCGAGCACGCCCGGATTCTCGGCATCCAGGCGCAGGCGATGCCTGCATCCGATCAGTGAGCGCGCATCCAGGAAGGCGATGCGGAAATCCGCAGCGGAAGCGGGGACCGGGCTACGCACCGGCCCGCCGTCGAAGTCGTCCTCGGCTGCACGCACGCAAGCAGTATGGGCCTTACCCCCGACACAATGCCCAATCGCTACCCTGAGCCCACTACGCTACGAAGAACGGCAGGCCGCTTGGAGGCGGTGCTGCCTCATGACTTGGCGAGCATGACGGAGGGCCTGATCCCATGGGGTTGTTCAGCAAGCGGAAGCGGCGGCCGAGCCGACGCGCTGAGGCGAAAGCACTCAAGCACAAAGCCGTGGTGGAGGCGAAGCTGGGCGCCAAGAACGAGCGCAAGGCGGCCAAGGCGGGCGAGCGCGTGAACCGCCGCACGGCCAAGGCACAGGCACGCACGGCCGACAAGGTCGCCAAGGCACAGATCGCGACCCTGCAGGCCGAGGAGAAAGCCGCCCAGAAGGCCGCCGCGAAAGCCGACCGCGAACTGTTCAGCGCGAGTCAGATCCGCAAGTACATCGGGGTGGCCAGGGTCCTCATCCCCGTGCTCGCCCCGCTGGCCTACCGCGGCGCCACGATGCTGCGCGGGCAGCTCGACGCGCGCAAGGCGCAGCAGCTCGGGATCGGCATGGACCAGCTGAGCGAGTTCAGCGGGCACGGTGCGCGCCTGCAGGCCCGCATCACCAACACCGAGGAAGCCCTCGACAAGATCGCCGCCGACAAGGCGGGCGATGCCGACACCGAGAAGTTCGTCGCAGCGGCCCGCTCGCGCATGGCCGACCTGAACGTGGCGGTGCGCACGGCCGAGCAGATGCCCGCCGCGCGTCGCAAGGCCGTGCACGCGTCGATCTCGGCGGAGCTGGCCGTGCTCGAGAACGACGTGCTCGCCCGCCTCGGCGTTCGCTGATTCTCCCGTGACCACGCCGCAGCTCACCTCCCGCTTGCGCGGTGGTGGCTGCGGCGTTCTCGTGGGTGGGCTGGCTGTGGCCGCGCACGGGATCGGCGGTGGCGGGGTGCCGCGGTCGTCGGAAATCGCACTGTTGCTGCTGGTTTCGCTGACGGCCGGGACAATCGCCCATGGTGTCACCGCCGAAGGTGCTCCACATCGCCCCGCGGCGGTGCGCACGGCCGCCGCGTTGATCGGTGGTCAGTGGGCCGGGCACTTCGCGCTGTCGGCGACGCTCGACCATCACGGGCTGCTGCATCTGCCGAGTCTGCCGATGATCGCCGCGCACCTTGTGGCCGCGCTTGTCTGCGCCGCACTGATTCTCGTCGCCGAGCGGCTGTATCTCGTCGCTTCGAGTGTGGTTCGTGCTGCGCTCAGCAGTCCCACTGCTGTCGCCCATCGCACTGTCCGCTGGTTCGCCACTGTCACCGTCGCGCACGGTGCTCGTCCGAGGGGTGCGCGATGTCCGCGCGCACCGCCGCTGTTCGCCTGATTCACCACGACATCAGAACCACTCGGACAGAAGGCATTCCATGCACAACTTCATCACCCGTAGCACCGGCACCGCCGCTCTCGCGGCGGGCTTGGTGCTCGCCGCCTGCGGTTCGGCGGCCGCGCACGTGACCGTCGACGCGCCGGGCGCCGCCCAGGGCAAGTACACCGTCGCCACCTTCAAGGTGCCGACCGAATCCGATACCGCGTCCACCACCGCGCTGCGCGTCACCGTGCCGAACCTGAAAAGCGTTCGGACCGAGCCGATGCCGGGCTGGACGTCGAAGGTCGAACGCAATGACAAGGGCGAGACGGTCGCCGTCGTATGGTCCGCCGACCCGGGTAACCCCGGCGTCGGACCCGGCCAGTTCCAGCGGTTCGTGCTCTCGCTCGGCCCGCTGCCGTCGCAGGACACCGTGAACTTCCCGGCCCAGCAGACCTACAGCGACGGCAAGGTCGTGGCCTGGGACCAGCCGAGCACCGGTGGCGCCGAGCCCGAACACCCCGCGCCGGCGATCACACTCACCGCGAAGGGCGGTGCCGAGGGCGGCGATCACCAGGTCGCTTCGGGCGAGACCGCCCAGTCGGAGACCGACACCGTGGCCCGCTGGATGGGCGGCGTCGGCTTGGCCCTCGGCCTGTTCGCGGCGGCCCTCGGCCTCGGCCTGGTGTTCCGCTCCCGGCGGTCGTCGTGACGCGCGCCGCGGCGATCGATCCACTCGCCGTCGGCGATTCATCGCGTCGGCCACGGCGGATGCTCGTCGCGCTGTTCGCCGTGCTCTTCGCCTGCGCGTTCGCGGCGGCAGGCACGGCGAGCGCGCATTCCGGCGCGGTGAGCAGCGTTCCCGAGAACGGCTCGACCGTCGAGGCCGGACCGGCGCGGGCCAGCGTCACCTTCAACGAGGAACTGCAGCAGAACTTTCCGTCACTGACCGTGGTCGGTCCGGACGGCAGGCTGTGGTCCAAGGGCAAGGCGCTCGTCGATGGACGAAGTGTCAGTGTGGAAGTGGGTGAGCTGGGGCCGGTCGGTGAGTACACGATCGCGTTCCGGGTCACCTCGGCCGACGGTCATCCGGTGAGCGGGACAAGGACTTTCACGCTGAGCAAGGCAGGCACCGGCACGCCGGGCGCACGCCCCGGTGAGGACAAGGCCGACGAGGGCGGCGGCGACGGTGTGCCCGTGTGGGTGTTCATCGTCGGCGGCGTGGTGCTGTTCGGCGCGGGCCTCGCGGTGGCGCTGCTCAGCGGCCGATCCGGTCGCAAGAAGTAGTCGACGATGACGACCGGTCGCCGGGTACCCGGTGCCGCGCTGCGGCAGTGGCGTGTCCTGGTGCCGGTCGTCGCCGCCGCGCTTGCCGGGGTGGTGCTGGCCTGGATACTGCGCCGGTCCGGCGGGTTCGCGTGGGTGGCGTTCGCGCGGGTGCTCGCCGACTGCGCTGGCGCGGTGGTGATCGGCCTCGCCGCGCTGCCCCGGCTCAACGACCGGCTGACGGTCACGTGGCGACCACTGGCCGCCCTCGCCGGTGTCTGGTTCGCCGCGGAGTTCATCGTGCTGTTGTGCGAGGCCGCCGAGATCGTCGGCGTCGCCGTGACCCAGCTCGGCGCGAGCGACTTCATCACCTTCCTCGGCCGGCTCAGCGGCGGCCAGATCGGCATCGCGATCCTGTTCTGCACCGGCGCGATCGCCTGCTACGCGGCACTGGCCTTCCGTCGGCCCGATACCGCGTCGGCCGATCTGGTGCTCGTGTTCGCGGCGGTCGCGCTGTCGCTGCGCCCGATCACCGGGCACATGTCCCAGCAGATGTTCGGTTCGGTACTAGCCGCGATCCACGCGCTGGCCGCCGCCTGCTGGCTCGGCCTGCTGCTGGCCATGGTCCTGGTCCTGCGCACCCGCGGCGAATGGGCCGCGACCCTGCCCCGCTACTCCGCGTTCGCCGCGCCCCTGGTGTGCGTCGTCGCGCTCACCGGCCTGGTCAACGGCGTGGTGCGACTCGGCGGCATCACCCCGCTGCTGACAAGCGGCTACGGACGAATCCTGCTGGCCAAGCTCACCATCCTGTGCGTCCTCGTGGCCATGGGCTGGTGGTGGCGCCGGACCTGGGTCCGCAAGGCCGCCGACCACCGCGTCACCGCCGAGACCTCCCTGCGCAACGCCGCGGCCGAAGTACTGGTGATGGCGGTGGCGTTCGGCCTGGCAGCGACGCTGGCGGTCACCGCATAGTCACCTCGGTCACGTTCGGCCGCGAGTGCCATTCGACGCCGACAGGCACGATTAAGCTGACGCCATGACCGAAGTGAGGATTGTTGAGGACGGCGCTGCGCCCGCCGAGGCGGCGTTCGCCTTCATGAACGACTACCGCAATCTGCCGAAGTTCTGGTACGGCATCGAGTCCTTCACTCCTGTCACCGCGCAGACCGATGGCATCGGCGCGAAGTTCGACGGGAAGATGAAACTGGGCCCCGCGTCGCTGACCTCCCGCATCGAGGTCGTCGGCTGGGAAGAGGGCCGGTTGATCGCCACCAGGTCGATCAAGGGCTTCGAGATCGTCGCGACCTTCAAGTTCATCCCGAAGGGCGCGGACACGTGCACGGTCGACGCGGTCATCGACTACTCCGTCGGTGGCGGCATCGCGGGCAAGATGCTCGGCAAGACGATCGAGCCGTTCGTGAAGATCGCGGTCAAACACACCACCGACGCCCTCATCCACGAGATCGAGAAGTCCTACCGCGAACAGCAGGCCTGACAGTCCAGCGCACCGCCTAGAGCCTACGAATGGAGCGTCCAGGCGGGCCTGACACAATCTGATCATGACCGAATCAGCGAATGTTGTGGCCACCGCCGATCTGGCCGACGAGATCGGCCCCGAGATCCGTAGCTGCGATACGCAGTTCATCCAGTTCGGCGGCCGCGCCGAATTCGCGGGCCGGATCACCACGATCCGCTGCTTCCAGGACAACCTGCTGGTCAAGCAGACCCTGAGCGGGCCGGGCGAGGGCAAGGTGCTCGTCGTCGACGGCGGCGCGAGCGTGCACACCGCGCTGGTCGGCGACATCATCGCCGGGCGTGGCGTGGACAACGGCTGGGCCGGCGTGATCGTCAACGGCGCCGTGCGTGACTCCGCGATCCTGCGCACCCTCGACATCGGGGTGAAGGCGCTGGGCACCAACCCGCGCAAGAGCACCCAGACCGGCAGCGGCGAGCAGGACGTGCCCGTCGAATTCGGCGGCATCACCTTCGTGCCCGGCGAGATGCTCTACAGCGACTCCGACGGCGTTGTGGTTCGCGCCGAAGACTGAGGACGACGCGGGTGTTCGAGGGTTATCCCTCGGACACCCGTACCTTGTTGCCCGCGAGGACCACGACGTCGCCGATCTGCAACTGCCTGCCGCGGCGTAACTCCACTTCGTCGTTGACGCGCACCAAACCCTGCGCGATCACCGTCTTGGCCTCGGAACCCGAATCGATCAGGTTGGCCAGTTTCAGGAATTGCCCGAGGCGGATGACAACGTCATCGATCGGCACATCAACTGGTTCCGACATGCGCTAATACTTACCCGGTCGCCCGAAACCGGACACCACCGGCCCCGGCGTTGCGGGCCGTGACGAACACGCCGCAGTCACGCCCGTATGGATCCGGCGCGTTTGGACGCACACTGGATCGGTGACTCCCACACAGGCCGAGCAGCACCCCACCGTCGAGGACCGCACGCCGGTGCCCCATCGCGCGCACGGCCGGCTATCCGAGGTACCGCACATCGCCGGATTGATCCTCGGTGTGTTCGCGGTGCTGCTGTTCCTGTGGAGCCTCTCGCCCAGCCTGCGGATCCTCACGCAGGCGCCGCGCCACTATGTCGACAACTACTACTTCGACGCCCCCGACACCAGCCTCGTGTGGGCGCTGGTGGTCGGCTTGCTCGCCGGGGCGACCGCGGCCCGCAAACGGATCGCCTGGTGGCTGCTCGTCGCGTATCTGCTGCTGTACGCGGTGGCGAACATCCTGGAGTTCTTCGACGAAGACGATGTGGACGCGCTGGTCGCCTTCATCGTGCACGCGGTGGTCATCGGGATACTGCTGGCCGCGCGTAAGGAGTTCTACACCCGCGTTCGGCCCGGCGCGCTGTGGAAGGCGCTCGGCGTGCTGGTGTCGGGGCTCGCGCTCGGCTGTCTGCTCGGCTGGGGACTGGTCGAGCTGTTCCCCGGTTCGCTGCCCGCGGGTGTGCAACGTCCGCTGTGGGCGGTGTATCGGGTCACCGCGGCCGTGCTGGTGAACAACGAGCACTTCGACGGGCATCCGCGGGCCTGGGTGAACTTCCTGCTCGGCCTGTTCGGCGCGATCGCGCTGCTGGCCGCGGTGATCGTGCTGCTGCGCTCGCAACGCGCCGACAACGCGATGACCGGCCTGGACGAGTCGGCCATCCGCGGGCTGCTGGCGAGCAGCGATGTGGAGGACTCGCTCGGCTACTTCGCGACCCGCCGCGACAAGGCGGTGGTGTTCGCGCCGAACGGCAAGGCGGGGATCACCTATCGCGTCGAATTGGGTGTGTGCCTGGCAAGTGGCGATCCGATCGGCCCGAAGCAGGCGTGGCCGCAGGCGATTCAGGCGTGGTTGGAGCAGGCCGACCGGTTCGGCTGGCAGCCCGCGGTGATGGGCGCGAGCGAGGTCGGTGCCACCGCGTACCGCAAGGCGGGGCTGTCGGCGCTGCGGCTCGGCGACGAGGCGATCCTCGACACCCGCACGTTCTCGCTGGCGGGCCCGGAGATGAAGCAGGTTCGCCAGGCCGCGAACCGTTTGCGCAAGAACGGTTTCGGCGTGCGGGTGCGCAGGCACCGCGACATCCCGGCCGCCGAGTTCACCGAGATCGTCGCCCGCGCGGACGCCTGGCGCGACACCGAGACCGAGCGCGGCTTCTCGATGGCGCTCGGCCGCCTGGGCGATCCACTCGACGGTGACTGCCTGCTGGTCGAGGCCGTCGACCATGACGACCGCGTGCACGCCATGCTCTCGCTCGTCCCGTGGGGCCGCACCGGCGTCTCGCTCGAGCTGATGCGCCGCGACCCACAGAGCCCGAACGGCGTGATGGAGCTGATGATCTCGCAGCTCGCCCTGAACTCCGACCAGTACGGCATCACCAAGGTGTCGCTGAACTTCGCGGTGTTCCGTTCGGTGTTCGAGGAGGGCGGCCGGATCGGTGCCGGTCCGATCCTGCGGGCCTGGCGCGGCGTGCTGCTGTTCTTCTCGCGCTGGTGGCAGCTCGAGGCGCTGTACCGGTCGAATGTGAAGTACCACCCGCGCTGGGTGCCGCGGTTCTTCCTGTTCGAGGAACGCAGGCAGCTGCCGCGGGTGGCCACGGCGAGCGGGCTGGCCGAAGGTTTCCTGCCGCGCATCGGCAAGGCACCCGACGCGGGCGTGCACACCGGCACGAAGTCAGCCGTCCCCGCGACCGTCACCGGCCTGCACGCCGACGGCAGCCCGCCGGAAGCACTCGAGAGCGACGACGCCGAGCAGGGTCCGCGCAGGCCGGAGCAGGTGCGGGTGCGCCTGGACAAACTCGACCGGCTCACCGCGGCCGGCATCGACCCCTATCCGGTTGCCTACCCGCCGACCCACGACATCACCGCGGCGCGGCGCTGCCCCAAGGGCACCACGGTGCGAATCGCGGGCAGGATCTTGCGGATTCGCGACTACGGCGGCGTGATCTTCGCCCTTGTGCGCGATTGGACCGGCGAGATCCAGCTGGTGATCGACCGCGAGCGGGTCGGCGCCGATCGCAGCAACGAGTTCACCGAATTCTTCGACCTCGGCGATCTCATCGAGGTGAGCGGGCAGATCGGCACCAGCCGCAACGGTGAGCTCTCGCTGCTCGCACAGGACTGGCGGATGAACGGCAAGTGCCTGCATCCGCTGCCCGACAAGTGGCGTGGCCTGGCCGATCAGGAAGCCAAGGTCCGGCAGCGCTATGTGGACATGGCGATCAACCCCGAGACCCGCGAGGTGATGGCCAAGCGCAGCGCGGTACTGCATTCGCTGCGCGATTCGCTCTTCGTCTGGGGTTTTCTCGAGGTGGAGACGCCGATCCTGCAACAGGTGCACGGCGGCGCCAACGCGCTACCGTTCCGTACCCACATCAACGCCTACGATCTCGACCTCTACCTGCGCATCGCCCCCGAGCTGTACCTCAAACGGCTGTGCGTCGGCGGCATGGAGAAGGTGTTCGAGATCGGCCGGACCTTCCGCAACGAAGGCGTCGACTTCAGCCACAATCCCGAGTTCACGATCCTGGAAGCCTATGAGGCGCACAGCGATTACCTGCAGATGATGCACCTGTGCCGCCGGTTGATCCAGCACGCGGCGATGGCCGCCAACGGGGCCGAGGTGGCGTTGCGCCCCAACGACGACGGCGGCTACGACACCGTCGACATCTCCGGCGAGTGGCGGGTCAAGACCGTGCACGGCGCGGTCTCCGAGGCGATCGGCTCCGAGGTGACCGCGCGCACCGAGCTGACCCGGCTGCGCGAGCTGTGCGACGAGGCGGGCGTGGCCTACCAGCACGGCTGGGACGCGGGCCAGGTGGTGCTGGAAATGTATGAGCACCTGGTGGAATCGCAGACCACCTACCCCACCTTCTACCTGGACTTCCCCACCTCGGTCTCCCCGCTCACCCGCTCGCACCGCAGCATCGCCGGGGTGACCGAGCGCTGGGATCTGGTGGCCTGGGGCGTCGAATTGGGCACTGCCTACAGCGAACTCACCGACCCGGTGGAACAGCGGCGCAGGCTCACCGAGCAGTCGATGCTGGCCGCGGGCGGCGACCCGGAGGCGATGGAACTCGACGAGGACTTCCTGACCGCACTCGAACACGCGATGCCGCCCACCGGCGGCCTCGGGATGGGGGTGGACCGGGTGGTCATGTTGATCACCGGACGCAGCATCCGCGAGACACTGCCGTTCCCATTGGTGAAACCACGGTGAGAACGGGTACAGATGTAAACGGATCGCGACACGTTCGCGATCAATATTTACTCCGCCTGGCGCGCGTGAGGCTTTCGGACCGAAAGCCACAGCGAGACCGCTAGTCTCGGAGTTCCGGCACCGGGAGGATGTCGGTCCACCAACACATCGGGATGGGATTACATGTATCTGGACTTGCTGACCACAGCCGCACTCGTCGATCCGCACATGCTCACCAGCAGCTTCGACACCCTGGCGAGTTCGGACGCAGTCAACACCGCGATGGAACTCGCGGCGAAGAAGAAAAAGAAGAACAGCAGCTTCCTGATCATCGGCGGCATCTGCTGCCTGGTCATCGTGGTGCTGATCGTCGGCGGCATCTACCTGCTCAAGAACAAGAAGAAGGACGACCAGCCGCCGCACAACGGTGGTCAGCCGCCGTTCAACGGCCCGCAGGGTGGTCAGCCGCCGTACGGCCAGCCGCCCTACGGCCAGTCCTGACCTGACCGAGGACTCGCGGCGATACCCTCCGACGAGGCATCCCGCGAGTCCGCGACCGGGCTGTCCCCGCTGTTGCGGATACGGCAGAGTGTGTGAGTGTGCAGCTGATACTCGTGCGTCATGCCCAACCCGAACGCGTAGTCGGTGACACCACCGCCGCGGACCCCGGCCTCACCGAGATCGGCAAGCTCCAAGCCGACCGCGTCCCCGCCGCGCTCGCCGCCCACGACATCAGCCGCATAGTCAGCAGCCCCCAGCGCCGCGCCCGCGACACCGCACTCCCCACCGCGACCGCCCGCGAACTGCCCGTCGACATCATCGACGACCTGGCCGAGTACGACCGCGACCTCCCCGCCTACATCCCCATCGAGGACGCGAAAACCGAGTTCGCCGACGCCTACGCCCGCATCAAAGCCGGCCACCTCCCCGACCAGATCGACGGCCCGGCCTTCACCGCGCGGGTACTGGCCGCGGTCGAGAATCTCGTCGCCACCACAGCACCCGCGGACACCGTCGTCGCCTTCGCCCACGGCGGCGTCATCAACGTCCTCCTGGCCGATATCCTCGCGCTCCCCCGCCCCCTCACCTTCCCCATCGACTACTGCTCGATCACCCGAATCCTGTATTCCCGCACCGGCACCCGCACGGCCGCCACCATCAACGAGAACGGCCACGTCTGGAACCTGCTGCCGAGGTCGCTCTCCCGGACCACACCCTGACAGCTGTTCGGCGAACACGAAAGAGCCCGGCACCGCCGAAGCGATACCGGGCTCTCGGGGAACTACTCAGGCCTGCTGAGCGATCCAATTGTGCATCCAGGTGATGGCGGTCTGCCCGCCACCCACCGAGTAACTGCCGTACAGGGTGTGGGCCTGCGAGCGGTAGAACTGCTCGAGATCCTTGGCCCGCTTCTGGTTGGCCGCGTCGGTCAGCTGCGCCCCCAGGGTCGGGATACCACCGAGCGACATCAGGTCGTTCACGATCGCGCCTGCCTCGAGCTGGTAGCGCCACAGGTTGGCCGGGTTCGCATCCGAACTCTGGGCCAGGAACCCCGCGAACCGCGTCACGAAGTCGTCGGTGGCGGTCGCGCAGTACAGATCCTCGACCGCGCAGATGGTGCGCGTGCGGTCGCTCAGCCAACCGAACCCGCCCGGCCGAGCACCACCGGCACCGGCACCCGCGGCGTGCGGGCCGACCTGGATATCGGTCGGCGAACGACGCGGATCGGAGATGAGGCCGACGGCGGCGACCCGGTCCTGCGGGATCGGGCTGATGCCCGTGCCGATCTCGGCCGCCAGATCGCCTGCGGCGTCGGCACCCTGGCTGTAGCCGACGATGGCGGCCCTGGTGTTGCCGCAGGAGGCCAGCTTGGCGCTGATCAGTCCGCGGGCGGCGTCGACCGCCTGCTTCTTGGAGTTGCCGTAGACATCGCCTTCCCAGGGGAACGCGGTGGCGGCATAGGTGACGTAGTCGACGTCGGTGTTTCTCGGTAGTCCTCTGGTGACACCGGCGAGCATGCCGGGGCCGGGTTCCTTCTCGTGGCCGGTTTCCCAGGTGCCGGGAATGGCGACCACATACAGACTCGGGCAGGCGGGCGCCGCGTTCGCGCTCGTGCTGCCGACAACAATTCCGGACATCATCGCCGCGGACGCTCCCAGAGCCGCGACAACCTTCTTCAACTGCATACCGCTCCAGTTCACCCTTGCTCGTCGATGTGAGAGCAACCCCGAATACTGACGTTGTGGCCCCAGACCTCGCCGCGAATCACAATAGGCGTCCGAGCCATCCCATGCCACACGACCTCTCGATCTTGTGACTGTTCGCACCGGGAAATGTGCAGGACTACATGCTGGAGTGACGGGATGTCAGCGGCGCGTCACCGCCGACACACCCCCCGTTCGCGAAACTCACACCTCCAGGTCTTCTTCGATGCCCTTGAGCTTGTGCCGCGCCAGCGCCAGATTGGCGCGGCCGCGATCGAGGGCGAGGTAGAGGAACAGCCCTTTCGACTTGCGCCCCGTCATCGGGCGGATCAAGTGGTACTGCGTGCCGAGGGTGATGAGGATGTCCTCGATGTCCTCGTTGAGGCCGAGCTGCTCGATGGTACGCATCTTCGCCCGCACCACCTCGGTGTTGCCCGCCGCGGCGACCTGCAGGTCGAGCGCCTTGGTGCTGCTGAGCATTCCGAGCGCCATCCCGCTGCTGTAGTCGACGATCGCGGCGCCGACCGCGCCGTCGATCACCATCATGTCCTTCAGAGCCAGATCCATATTCGACATGTCGTGCCTTTCATTCGTCGATCTTCACCTGGTCGTTCCCAGGCGAGTGCGCCGCCGCCAGATGGCCGGCGATGGCGCGAGCTACCGGTCGCGACTCCAGATGGAGCCGACCGACGTTCACTTCGGGTCCGGCGAGCACGGTCAGCGAGGTGTAGCCGGCGGCGTAGATCACCACCTGCCCCTCGGTTCCGTGCACGACGACTTCGCTGAAACCGCCGCCGTGCGCGGTATTCGCCAGCCGGTACGACAACGACAACTGCGCGGCCGACAGCGCGGCCATACCCGCGGGTTCGAGATGAGAGGGCAGGTCGTGTTCGATGAGCAGTCCGTCGCTGGACGCCACCAGTGACCCCGTGAGCTGAGGTAGCCGCTCGCGCAACGACTTCAGTTCGCCGAGCACAGCCGGATAGTGTTCGGGCACTCTGGGTTCGGGTGCGGTCATCGGCACCTTGGTCAACCTTCCCCTCCATTCACCGAGCAGCTTCTTCCGCACGGTCACGCAAGCTCCTCCAACGCCGCCCTGAGCCGGATGAGTGTTTCGCGGTCGACCTGTTGCCAGCGTTCGGGTTCCGCTGTGTCTGCGTGGTTTCCGCGGTGTCGGGCGGTCGCGGTCGCTTCCTCGTCGATCGCGTGCCTGCCCTGTCGTGCACCCGGCTCCTGCTGGAGACGGGTCGGTCCCGCGCTGCCGGGAATGCGTTTGGGCAGCGTGGGCACGGATGTTGTCGACGGTGTCGAGGTTCGGTGGTCGGCCGGGTCCGGTGCGAGGGCGAGGTGGCGCCCGCGCTGTGGTTGTTCGGCCGGGACGGGCTCCGGTGCTTCGATCAGGCCCGCGTCGGTCAGGTCGCGAACGGCGACGAGGCAGCCGTAGGTGGTGCGGCCCAGATCGCGGGCGATTTCGGCGATGCTGCGGCGGGTATCGGCGGCGGCAAGGACTTCGGCCTGATTTCCGGTGAGTACCACCTGGTTTCGCTTGATGCGGCGGGCCGGTACCACCGCGACCTCGGTGACGAGGTCGGCCGTCCATGGGCCGTAGTCGTTGTCGGTGCGGCGTTCGCATTCGTGAACAAGTGCGCGCGGGGCGATGTGGCAGACCGGGGCCAGCCAATGTTCGGGTGTCGGGCGGAATTCCGGCTCGTCGGCCGACGCCAGCAAAAAGTAGGCAGCGTCGAACACCGACAGCAGCGCAAGGGTTTCCAGTCGCGGTTGATCCAGCAGCTGGCCCGGGTCACCAGCGCCCGCGCGGCGCCAATCCTCGGCCGTTGCTACCCCCGCTTCGACCACCAGCCGGTCGAGTCCGATCGTGCGCCCGCAACCGACCGAGGCGATAGTGCCACGGACCAAATGGAATTCGCCGTCGCCTGCCCGTAATACGCCGGTCGAACCTTCTTCGCCGAGCCGATGCAATTCATCGGCGAGCGCGACACTCATCGATTCCCGCCCATCAGTTCTTCCAGTGCCGACCTGAGTTGATAGCGCGCCATACCGAGATTGCCGGTGCCGCCGTCGAATACGACATGCATGAACAACCTGCCGTCGAAGTCGCCGTCGACCAGGTGTAAGAGGTGAAACCCGCTGGTCCGGCACACCACGATCTCGGTGAGGTCGTCGTCGGCGCTCCCCAGAGCCGGGCACCCGAGCGCGGCCCGCACCACATCGGTGGTCCCCGCCGCGTCCTCGTGCTCGTCGACGCCCTGATGCTCCCCGGCACCGGCGACAGCCAACCCGCTCGCCCCGTCCACGAGTGTCACACTGCGCGCCCCGGGAATGTCCATGATGCGTTTCAGACACCCATCAAGAGAATTCACCGAGCCCCCGACCGTCATCGACTATTGATCGAAACGAGACGCTATACCCCTCCGCAAACCTTCGCATCTCGAACGCCGGAAAATTGCTGCCACACAATATGTTTGCTGATGGTTGCTGGAAAACCGCTCGGTATCAATACTTTTCAGTAACTTCGGCGGCCATTCGCTGCCTACCGCTATAACAGGTGATCACTCGCCTATTCCACCGGCCAGCGATCATCGCGCGAACATCGAAAACGGCTTCTTCGCAGACCTCGCCGAACTCGGCGCACACCGGTCCCCCGACCGATGTGCTCGAAAATATGCGATCAGCCGGCAGCGCGGCGGTACCAGGTTTCCGCTTCGCGGTGGGCGCCTTGGGATTCCAGCAGGGCCGCGAGGTTGGCCATGGCCCTTGGGTGGCCGAGGTCGGCCGCGCGACGGAAGCAGCGGCGGGCCTCGGTGGTGGCGCCGCGCCTGCGCAGCAGGATGCCGAGGTTGTTGACGGCGTCGATGTCGCCGTGGTCGGCGGCCTCGCCGTACCAGGCTTCGGCGTCGTCGAGGCGGTGCTGGTCCTCGAACAGCCTGGCGAGGTTGTACATGGCGTCGACATGGCCCGCCATGGCGGCGTGGTGGTACCAGGTTTCGGCATCGCGGCGGTCGCCACACTGGTAGAGCATGGTGGCCAGGTTGAACATCGCGTTGCAGTTGCCCGCGGCCGCCGCACGGCGGTACCAGGATTCGGCCTCGTCGAGTTCGCCGAACTGATCGAGCAGCACGGCGAGGTTGTTCATCGACCGCGTATGCCCCGCGGCGGCGGCGCGCCGGAACCAGTGCTCGGCTGCCTCGAAATCGCTGTGGTCGTGGTAGAAGTGGGCGAGATTGTGCATGGCGGTACCGTCACCACGCTGTGCGGCGCGGCGCAGGTTCGCCAACGCTTCCGGCGGCAACGGCACAGCTCCCCCTCGGATCTCCCGTACACCTCGACATGGAAAGTCTATGTGCTGCACGGGAGATCAGCCACGTCGTTTGCCGACCTACCGAACCCCTTGCACGCCTTACCCGTTCACCCCCCTACGCATATTTTCCGCAAACCCGCAGGTATCCGGCAAAGCGCCCGGATTCGCCGGGGCATGCGTCCTGTGTGGGGGGAATGACAAAAAAGACGCCCGCGGGCTCGAAAGCCTGCGGGCGCCTTGTTCGTTCAGCGATCAGCGCTGGGCGACAGCTGTCGGGGGGATCGGCGCGGGAAGCGCGGTTTCGCCCTCGAGGTACTTGTCGACGGCCGACGCGGCGGCGCGACCTTCGGCGATGGCCCAGACGATCAGGGACTGACCACGGCCCATGTCACCGGCGACGAAGACGCCGGGGATGTTGGTGGCCCAGCTCTTGTCGCGCTGGACATTGCCGCGACCGTCGTAGCCGACACCGAGATCGGTGAGCAGGCCCGGCTTCTGCGGACCGACGAAGCCCATGGCCAGCAGGACCAGATCGGCTTCGAGGGTGAAGTCGGTGCCCTCGACCTTCTCGAACCGGCCGTTGGCCATCTTGACCTCATGGGCGTCGAGGCCGGTGACCTTGCCGTCCTTGCCGACGAAACGCTCGGTGTTCACCGAGAACAGGCGTTCGCCGCCCTCTTCGTGTGCCGAGGCGACCCGGTACATGAGGGGGTAGGTCGGCCACGGGGTCGAGCCCGCGCGCTCCTCGGGAGGACGCGGCATGATCTCGAACTGGTGCACCGACTCGGCGCCGTGGCGGTGCGAGGTGCCGAGGCAGTCGGCGCCGGTGTCGCCACCGCCGATGATGATGACCTTCTTGCCCTTGGCGTGGATCGGCGGCAGGCCGTCCGCGTCGGCGATGTCGTCACCGAGCTGCACCCGGTTGGACAGCGGCAGGAACTCCATCGCCTGGTGGATGCCGTCGAGCTCGCGCCCGGGGATCGGCAGGTCGCGGGCGATGGTGGCGCCACCGGCAAGCACGATCGCGTCGAAACGCTCACGCAGCTGCTCGGCGGTGATGTCGACACCGACATTGACGCCGGCCTTGAAGATGGTGCCTTCGGCTTCCATCTGGGCCAGACGACGGTCGATGACCGACTTCTCCATCTTGAATTCCGGGATGCCGTAGCGCATCAGGCCGCCGATGCGGTCGTCACGCTCGAACACGGTCACAGTGTGACCGGCGCGAGTGAGCTGCTGGGCGGCGGCAAGACCGGCCGGACCCGAGCCGACGACGGCGATCTTCTTGCCGGTCAGGCGAGTGGGGTACACCGGGGTGACCCAGCCCTCGTCGAAGGCGTTCTCGATGAGCTCGACCTCGACCTGCTTGATCGTGACCGGCTCCTGGTTGATGCCGAGCACGCAGGACGCCTCACACGGAGCCGGGCACAGGCGGCCGGTGAACTCCGGGAAGTTGTTGGTGGCGTGCAGGCGGTCGATGCCTTCGCGCCAGGCACCCTTGTAGACCAGGTCGTTCCATTCGGGAATCAGGTTCCCGAGCGGACAGCCGTTGTGGCAGAAGGGGATACCGCAGTCCATGCAGCGGCTGGCCTGGGTCTTCAAGGTGTCCTGGGAGAACTTCTTCTCCTCGTAGACCTCTTTCCAGTCGAGCAGACGCAGCTCGACCGGACGACGGGCCGGGGTTTCCCTCGAGGTGTGCTTCAAAAATCCCTGTGGGTCAGCCACGTGCCGCCTCCATGATCGCGGTATCGACATCCTTGCCGGCCTTTTCGGCCTCGGAGATCGCGAGTAGAACCTTCTTGTATTCGCGGGGCATGACCTTCACGAAGTGGTTCACCTGCTGGGACCAGTCGCTCAGGATGCGTTCGGCCACAGCCGAACCCGTTTCGTCACGGTGGATGGCGATGATGTCGCGCAGCCAGGTGAAGTCGTCACCGGAGAGCTGCTCGATCGCGTCGACCTGATCCGGGCTGACCCGCCCGGCGAGCGTGCCCTCCGGGTCGTAGATGTAGGCGACGCCACCCGACATTCCGGCACCGAGGTTGCGCCCGGTGTTGCCGAGAATGACCACGCGGCCACCGGTCATGTACTCGAGCGCGTGGTCGCCCACACCCTCGACGACCGCGGTGGCACCGGAGTTACGCACCGCGAAGCGTTCGCCCGCGACACCGTTGATCAGGATGCGACCGCTGGTGGCGCCGAACATGATCACGTTGCCCGCGATGATGTTGTCCTCGGCGACAAAGGTTTCCGGTGCGTCGGCCGACGGGCGGACCACGATGTGGCCACCCGACAGACCCTTGCCGACGTAGTCGTTGGCGTCACCGAGGACCCGCAGCGTGATGCCCGCCGGGACGAACGCGCCGAAGCTGTTGCCCGCCGAACCGGTGAAGGTGATGTCGATGGTGTCGTCGGGCAGGCCCGCGCCACCGTAGAGCTTGGTCACCTCGTGGCCGAGCATGGTGCCGACCGTGCGGTTCACGTTGGTGATCTTGGTTTCGATCTTGACCGCCTGGCCACGCTCGAGCGCGGGGGCGCTCTGCGCGATCAGCTCGTTGTCGAGCGCCTTGTCCAGACCGTGGTCCTGGGTGGTGGTGCACCGGGTGTTCTGGTTCATGAACGCCGTCTCCGGCATGTCCAGAATCGGCGACAGGTCCAGCTTGGCGGCCTTGTAGTGCTGCTTGGCCTTGGCGGTGTCGAGCAGGTCGACCCGGCCGACGGCCTCGTCGAGGGTGCGGAAGCCCAGCTCGGCGAGCAGCTCACGCACTTCCTCGGCGATGAACATCATGAAGTTCTCGACGAATTCCGGCTTACCGGCGAAGCGCTCGCGCAGCACCGGGTTCTGGGTGGCGATGCCGACCGGACAGGTGTCGAGGTGACACACGCGCATCATGATGCAACCCGAGACCACCAGGGGCGCGGTCGCGAAACCGAACTCCTCGGCGCCGAGCAGGGCGGCGATCATCACGTCGCGGCCGGTCTTCATCTGACCGTCGACCTGGACGACGATGCGGTCACGCAGGCCGTTGAGCAGCAGGGTCTGCTGGGTCTCGGCCAGGCCGAGCTCCCAGGGTCCACCGGCGTGCTTGAGCGAGGTCAGCGGCGAAGCGCCGGTGCCGCCGTCGTGGCCCGAGATGAGCACAACGTCGGCGTGTGCCTTGGACACACCGGTGGCGACGGTGCCGACGCCCGGCTCCGCGACAAGTTTCACGTGAATCCGAGCCTGCGGGTTCGCGTTCTTCAGATCGTGGATCAGCTGGGCCAGATCCTCGATCGAGTAGATGTCGTGGTGCGGCGGCGGGGAGATCAGGCCGACGCCCGGCGTGGAGTGCCGCACCTCGGCGACCCACGGGTACACCTTGTGCGCGGGCAGCTGGCCGCCCTCGCCCGGCTTGGCACCCTGGGCCATCTTGATCTGGATGTCGGTGGCGTTGGTCAGGTAGTGCGCGGTGACGCCGAAGCGACCCGAGGCGACCTGCTTGATCGCCGAACGACGCCAGTCGCCGTTCTCCTCGACCTCGAAGCGAGCGGGGCTCTCGCCGCCCTCACCGGAGTTCGAGCGGGCGCCGATGCGGTTCATCGCGATCGCGAGGGTCTCGTGCGCCTCGGCGGAGATGGAGCCGTAGCTCATCGCACCGGTCGAGAAACGCTTCACGATCTCGCTCGCGGACTCGACCTCGTCGATGGAGATCGAGGCGCGCTGGTTCGACTTGAACTTGAACAGGCCACGCAGCGCCGCCAAGCGCTCGGACTGATCGTCGACCAGCTTGGTGTACTCCTTGAAGATCGAGTACTGACCGGTGCGGGTCGCGTGCTGGAGCTTGAACACCGTGTCCGGGTTGAACAGGTGGTACTCGCCCTCACGACGCCACTGGTACTCGCCACCGACCTCGAGCTCGCGGTGCGCGCGCTCGTTGCGGTTCTCCAGGAACGCGACGCGGTGGCGGATGGCCACCTCTTCGGCGATCTCGTCGAGACCGATGCCGCCAAGCGGGGAGCGCAGACCGGTGAAGTACTCGTCGACCAGGTCCTGTGCCAGGCCGATGACCTGGTACAGCTGGGCGCCGTTGTAGGAGGCGAGAGTGGAGATGCCCATCTTCGACATCACCTTGAGCACGCCGTTGCTACCCGCGGTGCAGTAGTTCGCGACGGCCTTGCGGAAGTCGGCGGCCAGATCGCCGGTGCTGCCCGGAATCTGCAGCGAACCGCGCTCGAGCATGTCCTCGATGGTCTCGAAGGCCATGTACGGGTTGATCGCGGCGGCGCCGAAACCGATCAGCAGGGCCATGTGGTGCACCTCGCGGGCGTCACCGGCCTCCACGACCAGGCCGACCATGGTGCGGGTGCGCTCACGGATGAGGTGGTGGTGCACCGACGAGGTGAGCAGCAGCGACGGGATCGGCGCGAGCTTCTCGTTCGACTCCCGGTCGGACAGCACGATGGTGCGGGCGCCGCCGTCGATGGCGGCCGAGACCTGGGTGTTGATGGCGGCCAGCGCCTTGCGCAGACCCTCGCCGCCTTCGGCGACCGGGTACAGACCGCGCACGACCACCGAGCGCAGGCCCGGCTGGCTGCCGTCGTCGTTGATGTGGACGAGCTTGGCCAGCTCGTCGTTGTCCAGAATCGGCTGTTCGAGCGCGATCATCCGACAGGAGTCAGGGCCGGGGTGCAGCAGATCGGCCTCGGGGCCGAGGTTGCGCTTGAGGCTGGTGACGACCTTCTCGCGGATGGCGTCGAGCGGCGGGTTGGTGACCTGCGCGAACAGCTGCGAGAAGTAGTCGAACAGCAGACGCGACCGGTTCGACAGCACCGCGATCGGCGTATCGGTACCCATCGAGCCCAGTGCCTCGCCGCCGGTCTTGGCCATCGGCGTGATCAGCAGGTTCAGGTCCTCGGTGGTGTAGCCGAAGATCTGCTGACGGATCAGCACGCGGTCGTGCGACATGTGCACGTGCGGGCGGTCGGGCAGGTCGGCAAGGCGGCTGACGCCTTCGTCGAGCCACTGCTGGTACGGCTGCGCCGAGGCCAGTTCCGACTTGACCTCTTCGTCGGTGACGATTCGGCCCTTTTCGGTGTCGACCAGGAACATCTTGCCCGGCTGCAGGCGGATCTTCTGGACCACGGTGGCCGGATCGATGTCGAGCACGCCGACCTCGGAGGCCAGCACGACCAGACCGTCTTCGGTGACCCAGATACGACCGGGGCGCAGACCGTTGCGGTCGAGCACGGCGCCGATCTTGGTGCCGTCGGAGAAGCACACCGCTGCCGGGCCGTCCCACGGCTCCATCAGCATCGAGTGGTACTCGTAGAACGCGCGCCGCTCTGGGTCGAGGTTCTCGTTACGCTCCCACGCCTCGGGAATCATCATCATGATGGCGTGGTGCAGTTCGCGACCGCCCAGGTGCAGCAGTTCGAGCACCTCGTCGAAGCGCGCGGTGTCGGAGGCGCCGGGGGTGCAGACGGGGAAGATCTTCTGCAGACGGTCCTTGCCCGCTTCGTCCTTGCCGAACACATCGCTGCGCAGCAGCGCCTCACGGGCGCGCATCCAGTTCTCGTTACCGGTGACGGTGTTGATCTCACCGTTGTGGGCGACCCGGCGGAACGGGTGCGCCAGCGGCCACGAGGGGAAGGTGTTGGTGGAGAAGCGCGAGTGCACGATGCCGATGGCCGACTCGACGCGCTCGTCCTGCAGGTCCAGATAGAACGCACGCAGCTGGGGCGTGGTGAACATGCCCTTGTAGATGAAGGTCTGGCCGGACAGGCTCGGGAAGTACACCGATTCCTTGCCGACGGTGCCCTCACCGGGGCCTGCCTGGCCGAGCTCGTGCTCGATCCGCTTGCGGATCACGTAGGCGCGACGCTCCAGGTCCATGCCCGAGAGCTGCTCGGCGGAGTTCTTCGGCGAGCCGATGAAGATCTGCCGGAAGGTCGGCATGGCGTCACGGGCCAGCGCGCCGAGCGAGGACTCGTCGATCGGCACCTCGCGCCAGCCGAGCACGGCCAGGCCCTCTTCGGTGACGATCTTCTCGACGCCGTAGGCGGCACGCGCGGCTTCGCGGCGGGCCTGCGGCAGGAAGGCGATACCGGAGGCGTAGGAGCCTTCCGGCGGCAACTCGAAGGGGGCTGCACTTTCGGCGATGATCGCGCGGAAGAACTTGTCCGGGAGCTGGATCAGGACGCCCGCGCCGTCGCCGGAGTTCGGCTCGGCACCCGCAGCACCGCGGTGCTCCAGGTTCAGGAGGGCCGTGATGGCCTTGTCGACGATGTCTCGACTGCGTCGTCCGTGCATGTCGGCGACGAACGCGACGCCGCAGGCGTCGTGTTCGAATGCCGGATCGTAGAGCCCGGTGGCTCCGGGTGACCTGTGGCCAGGAAGTTGCGTCATGCCTCTGCCTTCAAGAAAGTCGGCTGTCGATGTCGGCCACCCAGCAAGCTGAGCGTGGGCCCTTCGTCGTTTCGCCTCCGTCAAGACTGCGTCCGTACGATCCGAAACCAGCGACGGTGGTGGTTTGCGGCGTTGACGTAGTTGGGGTGCTCAGAGATAACGGGATGCTTACTTGTCCCTTACCTCTGCGCGGGGTTTCACCCGCTACTCTTGGCCCGGTTTCACCGGACCTCGAACAGGTGGTTGTGCCGAACTGGGTGCGTTCGGCGTAAGAGCAAACGATAAGTCAGACCGCAGACCCAACCAACTAAGGTTGTGCTAAGTAACCCGTCTAGCTGGGGTTTGTAACGGCTGCTTGCATCGTCGCGCGCGTCGTCCAGTGTAAAGCAGTCCGGGGACCGGATCGATCCCGGACAACCCACGCCTACCTGCGTCAACACCGTCGACGAGCAGACTCGGATCAGCCATCGGCCAGGGGCCGAAAGCTGAACTCACCTGCACCGCAGCAGATTTCCCTGCTGATGACCTGGTCAAACCTCCCACCTCCGCTAACCGGGGGTGGGGACTGTGAGATATTCCCGACACGGGCCCCCACGAGCACGCCAGTCAGCCGACCGTACGGTCTGTATTGCCAAATGTGCGCCACAGCACATCGCTGGCTAACTCCTCCTGGCAGTGTCGTTCGACACAAATCGGGCGCGGGCGGCGGTACGGCCCGGCTCGCCGCGCACGACACGCCGAGGTCGGCCCGGAAATATCTCGGCCAGCGCGATGGGCGGACCCGTTCGACTGTGAGGCTGACCACAAGCAGCGCCTCGCCACTCGGTGTGTCGGTGTCCGGCCTGTCACGCTGACACAACGAATCCATGCCAGTTTCGCCATGCCATGTGGAGCGCACGACCCGGGGAGAACTCATGACCGGCTTACTCACCTGGCTCGGCGGAGGCCTTGCCTCGCCCCCGCGCCGGGACTCCGAAACGGGCACCGACCTGGCTTTCAGCCATGAACAGGGCCGCTATCTCGTCACCGGTGCCGCGGTGTCGCTGTTCGCGGTGGTCGCCGGTCTCGTCGCGTTATCCGCACTGCTCGCCGCCGACGTCGGCGTTGTCGGCGCGGTGCTGTTCGCGCTGGTCATCACCCTCGCGGCCGGGGCGCTCGGCCGGGCGCTGGCCACCACTCGTCCCGGTGCCGACGATGATCGGTTCGGCGTCGCGGCCCGGATCGGGGTCGGGGTGCTGGCGGGGGTGTTCGTGGCCGAACTCGCCGCCACCGTGCTGCTCGGCGGGACCATCGACCGGGAACTGGATGTGCGCGCCCAGGCCGGCGCCGAGAACGCGCCCGCCGTGGTCGCGGCCCGCACGTCGTTCGACCTGGCAGGCGCCGACCGTGGTGCGCTCGACCTGAGCATCGCCAAGGCGCAGGGCGATATCGACCGCGCGCTGGTGATCGCCCGGTGCGAGTACAACCCCACCCCCGAATGCCCGCGGACCAGGATCACCGGGGTACCGGGTCGCGGTCCGGAAACCCAGACCGCCAACGACATGCTCGACGACGCCCGCAAACAGCTCGCCACCGCGCAGGGCCGCATCGAGGGCCTCGACCAGCGGGTTCGTACCGAGTCCGCCACGCTCGCCGCCTCCAGGACCAGCGCGATCGCCGAGGGTGACCGCGGTCTCGGCGCCCGCTGGCTGGCCATGAACAGCTACACCGCCTCACACGCCGGCGGCGCGGCGCTGCGACTGCTCATTCTGCTCGCGGGGATCGTCGTGGCCCTGCTGCCGCTGCTGTTGCGCTGGTGGCGCGGGGAAACCTCGCTGGACCGCCGGGTCGACGCCGCGGAGGTGGCCGATCGGGCCCAGCGCGAATCCGACGCCGCCATCGCGGTGAAACGCGCCGAGGTGCGCACCGAGACGGCCGCGTTGCGCGCCGAACACGAGCTCACTGCCGCGCAACTGGCCATCGAAGCCGATACCGTGATCGATCGAGAACGTCAGCGCACCAGGATCATCGCCGCGATCGGCGGTTTCGAGCTCGGGTTCACCGAGCCGCATCGAAAGGACGACTCCGTGTCTCTGGAGCCGAACGTGACATCGCAGCTGCCCGCCGGTTATGTCCAGCACGCGCTGCCCGCCGGTACCGCCGGGGCGCTCGTCCCCGCGCACCAGGTGCCCACGCAGCAGCCGCCCGCGCAGGCACCGACCAGCGGTGGCGGACTGGAACTGCCGATCATCGGGACGGTGCCGTTCACCGACACCGCCGCCCGCTGGATCCGGCCGCTGGTACCGGCGTTCGTCGCCAATGTCTTCGACTCGGCCACCCACCCGATGCGTACCGCGCGACAGGCGTTCGAAGAGGTCGAAGAGGTGACGTTCACCCTGCGACGCACGCGCAAGGTCACCGTCGACACGCAGGATTCCGCGGCGCAGCAGCAGCAGCAGGTTCCCGCCGGATATCAGCTCGCCGGCCAGCCCGCGCAGGGATTCCTGCCGCCCGGCGCCTACCCGCAACAGCCGTACCAGCAGCAGCCCTACCAGCAGCAGCCCTACCAGCCCTACGCCCAGCAGATCGCCTCGAACGTGGTCGACGCACCGTCGAGCCGCTTCCACCCGGACCCGCGCCAGTACCCGTCGGCACCGAGCTACACCGCGCTGCCCGCCGGACAGGGCAACGGCCTGCCCGAGGCGGACAGCCACGGCGAGCTCCCCGGCGGCAACGCCAACGAACTCCCCGGCAACCGTCGCCAGCTGCCCCCCGCCCGCTGAGAACTCCCACCAGGGCCGATCAGCTCAACGTGCTCTTCGTTCGCAGCGCGCTGTACGCCGCGAACAATAGGACCGCGACGATGCCGAGCACCGTCAGGTGAATACCGCTGACGAACGCCTGATTCGCCGAGGACAGGAACTCCTGCGCCACCGCGGCGGGCAGCTCACCAGCCACCTCGACCGCGCCACTGAGTGAACCCGATGCCGCGGCCACCGCGTCATCGGGCAGCAGGGACAGGTCGAGGCCACGCCGGAAGATCGCCATCACGGTGCTCCCGAGCAGGGCGACGCCGAGCGCGAGACCCGTCTCGTAGGCGGTCTCCGAGATCGCCGCGGCCGCACCGGCACGTTCCTCCGGCGCCGATCCGACGACCAGGTCGGCGGCCACGGTCATGGCCACACCCGCGCCGAGGCCGATGCCGACGAAACCGAGCACGAATGCCTCGGCACCGGTCACCGCGTCGACCGCGAGAAAGGCCGCCGAGCCCATCGCCGTGATGATCAGCGCACCGGCCAGCACCATCGTCGCGCGCCAGCGCCGCACGAGCCAGGCCGCCGCCAGCGAGCCGAGCACGCTCGCCGCGAGTCCGGGCAGCATCAACAGACCCGCCTGCAAGGGCGTGCGCCCGAGAACCAGCTGTAGATACTGCGAGCCGAAGAACAGCACGCCTGCCAGTGCGAACACCGCGAGCAGATTGGTGAACACCGCGACCCGGAACCTCGGCAACTCGAACAGCCGCAGGTCGAGCATCGGATCGGGCAGGCGACGCTGCCTGCGCACGAACAACACGGCCGAGACCACACCGACCAGGCCGGTCAGCAGCGCGCCCACCGCCGGACCGTGCGCGGCGGTTTCCTTCACCGCGTAGACCACCGGGACCAGCGCCAGCATGGACAGCAGCGCGCTGAGCGCGTCGAACCGGCCGGGGTTCGGGTCACGTGATTCGGGGATGAGCAGCGGGGCCAGTGCCAGCAGCACCAGCATCACCGGCAGGTTCACCAGGAACACCGAGCCCCACCAGAAGTGTTCGAGCAGCCAGCCGCCGACCAGCGGACCGGCCGCGGCGCCACCACCGGCCATCGCACTCCACACACCGATCGCCACGGTGCGCTGACGCGCGTCCTGGAACATCGATCGGATCAGCCCCAGCGTGGCGGGCATCAGCGTGGCACCGGCCACGCCCTGCAAGACGCGTGCCGCGATCAGCATTTCCGGCGAAACCGCCCAGGCGGCCAGCGCCGAGGCTATGCCGAAACCGACGGCGCCGATGAGCAGCAGCCTGCGCCTGCCGATCCGGTCGCCGAGATTGCCCATCACCACCAGCAGGCCGGCGAGCACGAACGAGTACACGTCGATGATCCAGAGCAGCTGCGGGGTGCTCGGGGCGAGGTCGGCGCTGATCGCGGGCACGGCCAGGTCGAGCACGGTCGCGTCGACGGCGAGCAGCAGCAGGGCTAGGGCGAGTACGCCCAGGCCCGCCCACTCACGCGGGGTGGCGCGCGGCGGGCTGAGTGCGGTGGGGGTGTTCATCGGTCTCTCGACTTTCGGGTTTGGTAAACCGTCCAGCCGGTACAGTAGCAGAGAAACCGTCCAGACGGTACAGTGATTGCCGTGAGCCCCGGCACCCGCGATCGCATCCTCGACGCCCTGGAAACCCTGCTGCTCGAACGCGGCGCGGCCCAGATGACCCTCGACAACGTCGCCGCGGCGGCGGGCGTGTCCAAAGGCGGGCTGCTCTATCACTTCAAGAGCAAGGACGCCCTGCTCGTCGGGCTGGTCCACCGGCTGGGCGAGCGCGTGCGCACCCAGCTCGACGAAGCAAGGGCGAGCGGGACTTCGATCGCCGAGTGGTACCTGCAGACGCCCGACCCCACCGTGCCCGACGACGTCGTCGAGCTGGCCCTCTACCGCTCGCTACTGGCGACCATGCGCACCATCGACGCCTCGGCGAGCAGCGAACCCGACGAGGTGCAGCGCGCACTGGGCGCGGCGATGGCGGCCTGGTCGGACGACCTCGAGACGGAGGTACACGATCCCGTCCGCGCCGACACGATCCGCCTGGTCGGCGACGGGGTCTACCTGCGCGCCCTGCTCGGCCTGCCGCCGATCGAACCCGCGCGCTACCGCGCGGTCGTCGACCGGCTGCTGGAACACTGACGCCACATTTCAGTGGACGAGTGCACCGCCGAGCCATCGACGACACCCACCTGCTCGCCGGTCCGCGACGCTCGCCCGCGACACATTGAGTGGACGTTTGTACACCGAACATGCTGTGGACAACACCACGGCCCGCCGGCCGGTGCAGCGTCACAAAAACGGCTGCGACCAGTTGGTATAGCAACCTGACTCACAACGTGACCTGAGCGACTCTGTGGCCGATTCGGCTCTATCGGTTTACAGTTCGGATGTGATCAACCGCGAGGGACCTGCGGGCGCGGCAAGATCAGCGCCGTGGGGCTCACCGCTGCTCGGGCCGGTCGACGAGAAATCGACGATCCGCCGCGTTCGGGTGCAGTTGCTGCTCACCATTCCGCTGCTCATCGCGAACCTGATCGGCATCACGATGGTGGTGGTGCTGGCCGGCTTCGTCCTGCCGGGACCGACCGTGTTCACCCGCGAATTGCTGCTGGTCAACAGCGTATTCACGCCACTGTGCGCCGCACTCGCGCTGGCGGGCGGCGGCGTGTGGGGCACGGTGGCGGGCCTGCGGTCCATGGGCTGGGCCACCGACCCCGAGCACGTGCCGAACCCGGCCGAACAGCGGGTCACCGTGTCGGCGCCACGCTGGATGGTGCTGCAGCAGGCCGTGCTGTGGACGTTGACGTTGACCGTGCTCACCATCGTCTACGGCGTGCTCGAGCCCGCGCTGATCCCCAAGGTCATCCTCGCCATCGGCGCCGCGGCGATCGTCGTGTGCGCCAACAGCTATCTGATCATCGAATTCGCGCTGCGCCCGGTGACCGCGCGTGTGCTGGCCGCCGACCCGCAACGCCGCCGCGGCATCGGGGTGTTCGGCCGGACGATGCTGTCGTGGCTGGTCGGTGTCGGGGTGCCGGTGGCGCTGACCATGACGGTCGCGATCTGGGCGCTGGCCGACCCCGCGGTGAGCAAGGCCAGACTCGCGGTGTGCGTGCTCAGCCTCGGCGGCTCCGCGCTGGTGTTCGGGTTGATCCTGATGGCCCAGGTCGTCGCCGCGACGGTGGCCCCGATCAAGGGTGTCCGCCAAGCACTGCGCCGCGTCGAGAACGGTGACCTCGACGCCGAGATCACCCTCTACGACGGCACCGAGCTGGGCGAACTGCAAAGCGGTTTCAATCGGATGGCGCACGGGCTGCGTGAGCGGGCGATGATCGAGGACCTGTTCGGCAAGCACGTCGGCCACGATGTCGCGATGGCGGCGATCGCGTCCCAGCCGGTGCTCGGCGGCACCGAAACCGAGGCCGCTGCCCTGTTCATCGACATCATCGGCTCGACCACGATGGCGGCCACCCTGCCCGCGCCCGAGATCGTCGGCATCCTCAACCGGTTCTTCGACATCGTCGTCGACGAGGTGGAGCGCCACGGTGGGCTGCTCAACAAGTTCGAGGGCGACGCGGCGCTGGCCGTGTTCGGCACCCCGGCTCCCCTCGACGACCTGGCGGGTTCGGCGCTGTCGTGCGGCCGGGCGATCCAGCGTCGACTGCGCGATGCCTCCGATCTCGACGCGGGTATCGGTGTGGCGGCGGGGCGAGTGGTCGCGGGCAATGTGGGCACGCACAATCGGTACGAATTCACGGTGATCGGCGATGCGGTGAACGAGGCCGCCCGGCTGTGTGAGCTGTCCAAGCAGCACGACGAACGCTTGCTCACCTCGGCGACTACGGTTGCCGCGGCTGCCGACTCCGAATCCGCGCACTGGATTCTGGGCGAGAAGGTCACGCTGCGTGGGCGTTTGCAGCCGACGCATGTGGCGCTGCCGAGGCTGTCCGAGCCGGCTGACGGCACCGCGTCCGCGGGGCGCGGGTCCGCCGAGGTTCGGTAGGGACGCATCAGGTCGTACCGGGACCGGGCGACGCATCGACCGGGCGGTTCGGGTGGGAATGACTACACTCGGCGGCGTGCGTCCCGCCGTCGAAACGGTTGGCGCCGTCGGGGCGGGAGTCGATCCGGCGCCGGTGCCTGCGCCGGTGCCGCCGATGCCGCCTACGGTGCCGATCCGCCCCTTGCGTTTCCGCGAACTGCTCGATGAGCCGTTCGCCCTGATCCAGGCCCATCTCCGGGCTTTCGCGGTGCTCGGCGGCAGTGCGCTGGTGCTCGCGGTGCTCGTCGTGCTCGGGCTCACCGGCCTGGTCTCCCACCTCACCGACGGCTCCGACGCGGGCACGGCGTGGGCGGCGATCCTGGCGACCGCGGCGGCGGTGTGGCTGGTGCGCCTGGTCCTGCGCGGTGCGACCGTCGCCATCGCGCTCGCCGATTTCCACGGGGTGCGGTACGGCGTGCTCGACGGATTGCGGGCCGCGGCCCGGCGCGCGATGCCGCTGGTGATGGCACAGATCATGTTCACGCTCACCGGCATCGGGGTGCTGCTGCTTGGCAGCATTCTGGTGATCACCTATCCGCTCGCGCTGATCTGGCTCTCGCATGTGCGGTCACGCCGGTTCGTCGCCGAACCGGTGATCATCGCCGAGCACGCGGGTTTCGGTGTGGGCGTAGCCCGTTCGAAGGAACTCATGCACGGTGCCGTGTGGTCGACCGGGGGTCTGTGGCTCACCCAGCGGTGCATCTTCGCCGTACTCGCGGTGCCCGCGTTCGGTATTCCGTTCTTCCTCTCCGACTTCTCCGGCACCCACCGCTGGGCCGTCATCACACTGCTCGTCGGCGGATTTCTGCTGGTGGTGACGGTGAGCGAGATCGTCGAGGCGACCAGCCGCGTGCTCTGCTACATCAGCAGGCGGTGTGTCCGGGAAGGTATGGACATCAGAATCCCCGGTGATCGCCGGTGACCGACTCCCCCGATGGGGTCCCACCCCGGCCTCGCCTCGGTGCCGCCGCCGAGCACCGCGCCGCCGCCGAGAACGCCGCCGGCCGACGCGATTACGACCGCGCGCTGCGCGAACGCTTCCGCGCCGTCCTGCGCGGACTCGAACAGGACGGCAGCTTGCCGGTGCGCCGCTCGCGCACGGCGCAGGAGACCGCCGACGACGCGACCACCGCACTCCCGCTGGAGCAATCCACCGAATTGCATCCGGCGGCACGGAGTTTCGACGAAGTCGTCTACGGCGGTCGCGCGGCCACCGAGGACGAGTACCGCCGCCTCGAATACGCCGACCGGTACTCCCAATCAGCACCACCGCCCGTACCCGACCCGCTCGAGATCGAGGTCGTCGAACGCGAACCCAAGCAGCGCAGGAAACTTCCGCCGCTGCCCGGGATCTTGCGCAGCCCCCGCTTCTGGGCGACGCTCGCCGCCTGCCTCGCCATCGCGCTGCTGCTCTACGCCACCATGCAGTCGTGCGGCGCCCCCGATGCGCCCGACACCCCCGACCTACCCGACCCGCCGGATCCACCCGACCGCCCGCGCGACGACAGCGACCTCGATTTCGGCAGCGGCAAGGACTCGATCTTCACCCGCCTACCCGGCTGGCTGGCGTTCGGCGGCCTGCAATTCCTGCTCGCCTTCGCCGCGCTGATCTGGTGGCGCGCGCGCAGGCGTGGCGCACTGGTCGGCGAGCCGCGCCCGGTCGAAGTCGCCGCGAACGAGCTGCTCGCGGGCCAGGCGGGGCTGTACCGCCGCTCCGGCGACGTGGCACACGTGGCGCACATCTTGCGCGCCGCGACGCTGCGCCGGATCAAGCCGCGGCTGGGCGGCGAGCTCACCAACGATCAACTCGTCGACGCCGTGTCGAGCCGCCTCGGCGTCCCCGCGCAGCAGATCGGCACGGTCCTGTTCGGTGACGTGCCGGACGAGACAACCCTCAATTACATTGCCGCACACCTCGAATGGATCGAGACGGAGCTCGGATGACAAATATCTCCAAGGACGCTGTTCTGCTCGAGACGCCGAGCGCACAGGAAGCCGCGGCCGCACTGGCCGCGCTGCGCACCGAGATCGGCAAGGCGGTGGTCGGCAACGACCAGGCCGTGCTGTACCTGGTGCTGGCACTGCTGTGCCGCGGCCACGTACTGCTGGAAGGTGTTCCGGGCGTGGCGAAGACGCTGCTGGTGCGCGCGCTGGCCACCTCGCTGGCACTCGAGCACGCGCGCGTGCAGTTCACTCCCGACCTGATGCCGGGCGATGTCACCGGATCCCAGATCTACGACCCGCATTCGGCCGAGTTCACCTTCCGCAAGGGCCCGGTCTTCACCAATCTGCTGCTGGCCGACGAAATCAACCGCACCCCACCGAAAACCCAGTCCTCGCTGCTGGAATCGATGGAGGAGCGCCAGGTTTCGGTGGACGGTCAGCCGCGTCCGCTGCCCGATCCGTTCGTGGTGGTGGCCACCCAGAACCCGATCGAGCAGGAGGGCACCTATCCGCTGCCCGAGGCGCAGCTCGACCGGTTCCTGTTCAAGGTCGACATCCGGCTGCCCGAGCGCGACGACGAGTTCCGCATCCTGCAACGGCATGCGAGCGGCTTCGATCCGCGCGATCTCGGCGCCGCCGGACTGCGGCCGGTCGCCGGGCCCGAGCACATCGCGGCCGCGCGCGCCGCGGTGGGCGCGGTGGCGGTGAGCCCGGAGGTGCTGGCCTACATCGTCGATCTGTGCCGTGCCACCCGCTCCTCCCCCGCCGTCGCACACGGCGCGTCCACCCGCGGTGCGACCGCGCTGCTGGCCGCCGCCCGCGCCTTCGCTTGGCTCAACGGCCGCACCTACGTGACGCCCGATGACGTGAAAACGGTGGCGATGGCGGTACTGCGGCATCGACTGCAGTTGCGTCCGGAGGCCGAGCTGGACGGGGTGAGCACCGAGGGTGTGCTCTCGTCGCTGCTGGTCTCGGTGCCGGTTCCGGTCTAGCGACGTGGTGGTCACAGGCCGATTCGCGCTGCTCGCCACGATCGCGGCGGCGGTGGTGATGTTCGTGGTGCCGACCGGGGTCGGGGTGCTCGGCGCGTGTGCGGTGCTGGTGGCGCTGCTGCTCACCGATACCGCGTTGGCCGCGCGAGCGGATTCGCTGTCGCTGACCCGCGATCCGTTGACCGTGGTGCGGCTCGGTCGCGGCACCGAGGTGGAGCTGGTGGTCACCAATACCGGCACGGCCACCGTGCGCGGCATGCTGTGGGACGCCTGGCCCGACAGCGCGCGTGCCGAAATCCGCGAACAGCACCTGGATCTTGCCCCACACACCCGAATCCGTTTGCGCACCAATCTGACTCCCACCTATCGCGGTGATCGGGTCGCGGGCCCGGTGACGGTCCGGCTGCTCGGACCCCTGGGTCTGGCGGGACGGCAGAGCCGGGTCGATGTGCCTGCCAGGGTGCGCGCGCTGCCCGCGTTCCGCAGTGAGCGACTGCTGCGTTCGAAGGTGAAGCGGCTGCATCATCTCGAGGGCCGCAATGTCGCCAATACGCGCGGGCAGGGCACCGAGTTCGATTCGTTCCGCGAGTACGTGGCGGGCGATGACGTGCGCAGTATCGACTGGCGGGCCACCGCGCGCGCCAATGACGTGCTGGTGCGGACCTGGCGGCCCGAACGCAACCGGCACATGCTGATGGTCCTCGATACCGGGCGGGCCAGTGCGGGCCGGGTCGGCGAGGGGACCCGGCTCGACAGTGCGATCGAAGCGGCGCTGCTGCTCGGCGGGCTGGCCGCGGCCGCGGGCGATACGGTCGATCTGCTGGCCTACGACCGCAGAGTGCGCGCGGAAGTGAGTGGTGCGGGCGGCAATCAGCTGCCGCTGAAACTTATGCACACCCTTGCGGGGGTTACTCCACAGCTGGTGGACACCGACACCGACGGGCTGGTCCGCACCGTGATCTCGCGGGTTCGCAGGCGGGCGCTGATCGTGTGGTTCACCAGTCTCGACGGGCCGACCGTCACCGAGCACCTGTTGCCCGCGCTACCCACGCTCACGCGCCGTCACCGGGTGCTGATCGTCTCCGTCACCGATCCCGATATCGCCGCGGCGGCGGGTGATCGCTCGGCGGTCTACACCGCGGCCGCCGCCGAAACCGTGCTGGCCGAACGCGCTCTCGTGCAGGAATCACTGCGGCGGCGCGGGGTGGCCGTGGTGGCCGCGGCCCCCGATCACCTGCCCGAGGCGCTGGCCGACGAATACCTCGAACTCAAGCAGTCCGGCTCGCTGTGATCTGTGGGCATCGCGAATTGTGCACAACCGCACATGGTTGTGGATAACCGCAGTTTCCACCAGTACTCACAGGTCATCCACCGACTCGCCAACAGATTCATCCACAGGCTGGGTTGTGCACAGGTAGGTTCGCGCACAACCTGATTCGTGCACAGCTGATTCATCCACAGCCTGTGCATCTACCTCAGCGAAAGCTGCTGTCGCCGAGCGAGAATCGCGCCGAGCACGTGATACGGCGGGTAGCCGACAGGCACCGGGCAGCGCAGCGCCGCACACATGGCCTCGACGAGCTGAGTGCCCAGATAGTGCTGTGTGGGCGGCGTGAGCATCGGCAGCCTGGTCAGATACCGGCGGGCCGCCCCGGCCAGTTCGTCGGAGATCCCGCTCGGATCCAGCTGCGCCGACCAGCCTGTCAACCACGGCGGCGCGACGGCCAGCGACGGCATCGGCATGGTCTGACGGGTGTGCACAACTACCGTTCCGGCGAGCACGTCGCCCACCCGCTTGCCATCGCGCGAACACAGCGACGTGACAACGGCCACCGCGCCGAACGCGCCGAGCATCCAGAAATCCACAATCGCGCCCGCGAGGCCGCGGGTGAGCGCGTGCCGGAAGTCGATCGGCCCGGCGTCGGCCCGCACAACGCGCAAGCCGAACGCCAGCTTGCCCAGTGACCGCCCGCGCGAGACGGTTTCGCTGCACACCGGGTAGGCGATCAGCACGGTCACCACCGTGACGACCGCGGTCACCGAGAACCAGGCGGAATCGGCGTCGGTGGCCAGCAGCACGAGCATCATGATGTATTGCAGCGTCGCGGCGAGGGCGAGCTGGAGCATCAGGTCGAGCAGAAAAGCGCCCGCACGGCTGGGGATGCGCGCGATCGGTAGTTCGAGCGCTACCGCTTCGCCGGTGGTGAATTCAGCCATGTGGCTAGCATTCCCGATATGGACACCGATGCCTACAGCTGGGCGAATCAACGGTCGTGGTATCGGCTGGATCAGCTGGTTCGCCAGCGCAAGCTGTCCGGCGCGGAGGCCGATGAGCTGGTCCGGTTGTATCGGTCCACCTCGCAGCAGCTGGCGAGATTGCAGGCGCACCATCCGGATCCGGAACTCGTCGACCGGCTCAGCGCGCTGCTGGCGCGCGCACGCGGGCGGGTGCTCGCGGCGCGGTCGCAGCCGTGGCGCGAAGTCGGCCGGTTCTTCACCCGGCACTTTCCCTCGGCTGTGTACAGAGCCTGGCCGTGGTGGCTGGGGACAACCGCGGTCTTTCTCGCTGTCGCGGGCGTGATCGGCGTGCTTGTGGATCGTTCGGCTGCGGCCCGCGATGCGCTGGGGATACCAGAGGGCGACCTGTCAGATGTCACCGGACCTGGGGGTTCGTTCGAGTCGTACTACTCCGAGCACCCCAACGAGGCCTTCGCCGCGAAGGTGTGGACACACAATTCGCTGGTGTCGGCGATCGCGTTGTTCACCGGTGTACTGATCCTCCCGGCTGTGTACGCATTGTTCATGAACGCGCTGAATCTGGGGATAACCGGTGGATTGATGGCCGAGGCGGGGCGGCTGGATTCGTTCTTCGGCTTCATCCTGCCGCACGGCACCCTGGAGCTCACCGCGCTGTTCGTGGCCGGCGGGGTGGGGTTGAAGCTCGGGTGGACGCTGGTCGACCCGGGACGGCGCAGCAGGGCGGCCGCGATGGCCAGGCAGGGGCGTGCGACCGCGACGGTGGCGCTCGGGCTGGTGTGCGTGCTGCTGGTGTGTGGGCTGCTGGAGGGTTTCGTGACGCCGAGCCCGCTGCCCGCACCCGTGCGGATCGCGCTGGGGTTCACCGCCGAGGCGCTGTTCCTGTACTACGTCTTCGGGATCGGCAGGCGGGTGGCCGAGGAGCAGGACGCCGAGGCGGCGGGACCGGTTGTCTCGGCGGATCCGGCCGATCGGTGGCTGATGGCGCCGGCGAAGGTTCTCGACCGGGCGTGAGCTCGCATCTGCACGTACATCTGTGAGGCCGACAACTCCGAGCACACCGCGCCGGGGACAGCACCGGACAATCGGCAGCTACGGAAGGTTAAGAGACGGTGACGAACTCCCCCATTTGAGTTCCGCTGGCCGCAGCGAGTCGGGCTCGAACTGCGGCCAGCGTTACCGTCAACTGTACACAATCGTTATGCCCATGCAACCCCCAACGCGCAGGTCCGGGGTAGGAATTGCGAACCTGCAAAGGCCTGTGGACGCACTGTTTTTCACACCCGCAGCAAACTTCCGGCGCCCCCTTCATCGAGCAGTCGGCGGCACCGAGAATTCACCCCGGGCAAACCTTCGATTACGAGTCACGCATCCTCGATGGCACCCGCGCGCGAATTTCGGGCAAGGTTGCCCCCGATCACACTGAGCCCTCCGCATAGCTGTCACCTGGGGTTTCGGCAACGGAATTACGGTTGCCGACTACTTGAAACGGGAAAAGAGACTTCAAGTTTGTTAACTAGTCTGCAAACAAGACACACGCTCAGCAATCGCAGTGAAACACCGAATTCATCGGCTCTAACTGGACGGACGACTGGTTGCGAACGGTCCGCCGAACAGTCAGAAATCAGCAGAAGAACATCCGGAATACAAGGTTGCACTGGCAGTGTGACCTTCGCCTCACCTGCGGGGATCAGGAGTATCCGACCGCCTGTGCGGGCAAGTGAAACCCGGCGAACGGTCGGAGGGCGCGTCGATATCGCCAACGCTGAGATAAGTCGTCAGGCAGCTGAAACAGGCGCGAGGTCGGGTTTGCGCGGGCGAGGCGGCCTCAGCCGATTCGGACGACCCCCGAGATCGTTCCCTGCCACAGCGCGCCCCCGCGGGTGATGAGCGCGGCCATCTGCAGCGGGTCCTCGGCGACCGTGCCCGGCAGCGGAGTCGAGGCGCGTACGGCACCCGTCGCCGGGTCGATAACGACATAGTCGAATCCGTCGAGGGGGGTTGTCACATCGGGTCCGACACGGCGCAGAGTGTGGATGCCACCATCGGCGAGAGACAGCCGTGGGACGGCCGCGCTGCGTACCCGGCTGTCCCACACCGGGACACATCCCTCGGCGGTGAGGTCGACCCGGCTCAGACCGCCGCGAAACGGCGCGCTCGCGGGCACAGCCGGGCCCGCGCCCTCCGGAACGGTGGGATACGGATAGCCGTAGGTACTCGCGACGAAGACCGACGAACCGACCGCGATCGGCGAATTCTCGCTGCCGCCGACTGGAACCGGGACGGAGCAGACCTGCTCACCCGAACCGGAGCGCGCCACGATGAGCCGCACCTGGTCGTCGGCGTTGTCGACGATGGCGAGATATTCGTCGCCGCGCACCGGCCCGAAGTACGTCGGCGTCGAGCCGGTGCCCCAGCTGAGCTGACCCGGTTTCCGCGCGGAACCACGATCGTAGGCAGATCGCCAACGAATCTCGGGCTCACCGGCTTTCGCGTGCAACTCGTAGAGCGCATGCGTACTCGCCACGGCCACACCACCATTGGGCGCCGACGAAATGCTGTTGGCCACCAGTTCCCCCGACGGCAGCGCCACCGTCCCCACCCGCCCGTCCGGTCCGACGAACCCGACCACCCCGTGTCCGGTCGCGAACCAGACGTTGCCGGTCCAATCGGGGACGAGTCCGGTCACGTTGTCGCCCTGCGGAATCGAGCTGCTCAGATCCGCCTGCACGGCGGCGGTCAATCGCCACGCACCGTCGTCACCCCGAACATGAGCGACCCGCAGCAGCCGTCGCCCACCGTCGACGACCACCAGCCGATCCTCGTTGTCGAGGTAGGCATACACCCCGCCGAGCAAGCTCCCCTTGGTCAACGGCAACGAAGCGAGCGCCCCACCGATCGGCCCCGACGCACCCGAGTCGAACAGGAACACCGTCGGCGTCTGCCCCGCGATGGCGGTGCACAACCCGACCACCAACCCGTCCGCGCCTTCGAGCAGCGTCGGGCATGCCGCCCCGAGCGGATACACCGTGACACCGGCCCCGGCGGCAGGCCCGGCCAGCGGAGTCACATCCGAGGACCCCGCGTCCCCGTGCATGGTCGCCGTCCCGAGCGGACCGAGGTAGGGATTAGCCGCCAGCGGACCGGTCACCGGCGGCTGGTCCGCCGACGCCGAACCCGACCAGGCACCCGCCGAGACGAGGACCAAGGCGGCGGCGCGGGCGATGAAGCGGCGGCGGGTTGCAGACGGCACGGTCTGTATAGAACCCCAATTCGAGGCCGGGCAAAAGCATTCGGATCATCTTGCGGCACCGGCGGCGATCCGATGCCGCCTACGATGGCGGCATGACCGGGGTCAAAGATCGCTTGCTCACGACAATCGCCGGGCAGCTCGGCAATCCGCACGGTGTGCTCGGTAAGGGCGTGGCATTCGTGCTCAATCGCGGGAACAAGCGTGCCATCGCGGCTGCCGTCGACGCCGCGGCGCCGCCCGCAGGGGCGACGGTCGCCGATATCGGCTTCGGTGGTGGGGTCGGCCTCGAGTTGTTGCTGGCCCGCGTCGGTGCCGACGGTGTGGTGCACGGCATCGAGCCGTCCCCCGACATGCTCGCCCGCGCCCGTGGCCGTTTCGCCATGGAGGTCGCCGAGGGCCGCCTGGCGCTCGCCGACGGCACTCTCACCGCGCTCCCGCTGCCCGACGCGAGCGTGCACGCGGCGATCACCGTCAACACCATCTACTTCCTCGACGACCTCCCGGCCGCCTGCACCGAACTCGCCCGCGTGCTTCGCCCCGGCGGCAGCGCGGTGATCGGCATCGGCGACCCCGAAGCCATGTCCACCATGCCGTTCACGCCCTATGGATTCACTTTGCGTCCGGTCGCCGATGTGGTGGCGGCGCTGAGCTCCGCAGGACTGACCGTGGAGCAGCGCACCCTGGCCAACCCGCCGATTCCGCACCACCAGCTGATCGCCCGCAAGGCCTGACCAGACTCTTGACCGACCGGTCGGTCATGGCTACCGTCGGTACATGAGCACACCGATCACCGTCACCACACGATATGGCGAGGTGGTCGTGCACCTGAGCGGCCGCTCGCCCGCTGACGCGCCGGGACTGCTTCTGCTGCACGCGAATCCGGGTGACCATCGCGACTTCGATCAGATCGTCCCCAGGCTGGGCGAGACGTGGGCCCTCGCCGCGATCGACTGGCCGGGCTACGGCGCGTCCACGGTCGTCGACCCGGACGCGATCACCGTCGACGCGCTCGGTGACGTCGCCGTGCAAGTGTCGAAGACGCTGGCGCAGCGCGGTTTCGGTTCACTCACGGTGATCGGCAACAGTGTCGGCGGCTACGCGGCAGTCCGGTTGGCCGAGCGCGCTCCGGATCTGGTGCGCGGGCTGGTGCTGGTGCAGTCGGCCGGGTTCGCACCGCGGAACCTGTTGACCAGAGCCATGTTCCACCTCATCTCCCGCCCCTCGGTAGCCCGGCGGTTCGTCGTTGCGAACGCGAGGCTGTATCTGGGTTCGCTGCGAAACGATGGTGTTCGTCCCCTCTTCGAGCGGGCCCGCGAGATACCCGGCGATCCGGTCCGGCTCGCTGTGTACCGCCGTCTCTGGCTGAGCCTGGACGACCCGCGCGTCGACCTACCCGCCGCATCCCCGCTGCTCCCCGACCTGCCCGTCCAGGTGGTCTGGGGCCGCAACGACCCGACCAATCCCTGGCTGGTGAACCGGCGCGGCATCGCCCGCGCCCTGCCCGAGTCGCCGGTCGCCCTGCTGGCGACCCGGCACGAACCGTTCGCCGAGGCCCCCGACCTATTCCTCGACGCCGTGCGCGAGTTTCTCACCACCTGCGCCGGGGTGCGGCAATGAGATCCGCCGAGCCAGGGCGCCGCGCCCTGTTGAACGCGGGCAGGCAGCTACTGGCCACCGAGAACCTGAGCAAGCTCTCGGTCAATGCCATCGCGGCCGAGGCCAAGATGGCCAAGGGCAGCTTCTACCAGCACTGGCCGAGCCGGGAGTCCTACATACTCGCCCTCCACCGTGCCTTCCACGACGATCTCGACGACCGGGTCAGCACGGCGACCGCCGACCTGCCCCCCGGCGAAGAACGCCTCGCGACCGGGATCACCGCCTACCTCGACGGCTGCCTGGCCGCCCCGGCGACAAAGGGCCTATTAGTACAAGCCAGAACCGACGCCGGCCTGGCCACCGAGGTGGGCGCCCGCAACACCGCCGCCGCCACCCTGCTCACCACCGACCTCACGGCAATGGGCTGGTCGGACCCGGCACCCGTCGCCGTCCTGTTGGTAGCTGCCATAGCCGAAACCGCTCTACTCGAGCTGGACGCACAATCCCCCCGACCGGATCTGCGCGCAGCTCTGCTCCGCATTGCTCGGACTTGACCCCGAAAACGACTGAAGGCCCGATCCAGAAGGATCGAGCCTTTAGTCTGTGTGGGCGAAGGGGGACTTGAACCCCCACGTCCTTACGGACACTGGCACCTGAAGCCAGCGCGTCTGCCATTCCGCCACTCGCCCGAGCGACTGGAAAAATCTAACATGCCCCGCGGGCGAAAATAAAATCGATTCCCTGACCTGCGGCGATGCCGTAGAAACCAGCGTGGGAACCGGGGGGCGCCGCCGGGAGTTACCCAGGTAGAGGATCGTGGATATCATGCAAGGAACGTGGTCGGGTCCGGACACGCCGTAACCACGTGTCGAGGCGGGCGAACACGCGCACCGAAGGGAGGGCTGTGATGGGCATCGTGTCGAGATTCGAACGTCGCTTGCAGGGCGCTGTCGGTGACGTGTTCGCGAGAGTGTTCGGCGGCAGTGTGGTTCCCCAAGAGGTGGAGGCCGCGCTGCAGCGCGAAGCCGCAGATCAGATCCAGGATCTGGAGGGCGGGCATCGACTCGCGCCGAACAGTTACGTGATCACGATCAACGAAACCGATCACGGCAAGCTCGACGCCGATCACGACCTGACGACCAAAGCGTTCGCCAAACATCTGCAGGATTACATCCGGGAGCAGGGCTGGCAGACCTACGGCGAAGTACACGTGGCGTTCGAGGCATCACCTACGCTGCACACCGGAATGTTCAGAGCGAGCGGCCGCGTCGACCCCGACGCCGGTCGCGGGACGGCCCCACCTCGCACCGGACCGCCACAACGACCCGCACACCCGCAACCAGGAGCTGGCCCCATGACGCATAACTCAGGCTACGAGCCAAGCCGAGAGCCCGCGGAGTCCGATCCACGCAACCGCGGGTACGCACCGCCGCCCGCCGGCGCGCCAGGGGCTCCCTACCCGGCTGACGATTACGGCCGCGGTGGCGGCTACGGCGCGCCCGAGGCGCAGCCCGGATACAACGACGCCTACGGCCAGCAGGGTGGCGATTACCAGAACGGCTACGACCCCGCCGCGCCCGCGCAGCAGGGCTACGGTCAGCAGGGTGGCTACGGCGCCCAGCCCGCGTACGGCGAGCCCGGTTACGACCAGCAGGGCGGGTACGGCCAGCAGGCCTACAGCCAGCAGGGTGGCTACGGCGCGCAGGGCGGCCAGCCCGGTTACGCCGAGCCCGGTTACGACCAGCAGGGTGGCTACGGCCAGCAGGGCTACGCCGAACCGCAGCAGCAGGGCTACGGCCAGCAGGCCGGTTACGGCCAGCAGGGCTACGCCGAGCCGGGCTACGACCAGCAGGGTGGCTACGGCCAGCAGGGCTACGCCGAACCGCAGCAGCAGGGCTACGGCCAGCAGGGTTACGGCGCGCAGCCCGGTTACGCCGAGCCCGCCTACGGCCAGGAGGAGCAGGGCGGCTACGCCCAGCCCGCCGCCGGTTACGGCCAGCAGGGCTACGGCCAGCAGCAGGGCGCGGGCTACGCCGCCGCCCAGTCGAGCTACTCGGCCACGCTCCAGCTAGACGACGGCAGCGGCCGCACCTACGCGCTGCGCGAGGGTTCCAACATCATCGGCCGCGGCCAGGACGCCCACTTCCGGCTGCCCGACACGGGTGTGTCGCGTCGCCATATCGAGGTGCGCTGGGACGGCCAGACGGCCATGCTCTCCGACCTGGGTTCCACCAACGGAACCCTGGTCAACGGTTCACCCGTGCAGGATTGGCAGCTCGCCGATGGCGACGTCATCCGGGCCGGACATTCCGAGATCCTGATCCGGATCGTCTGATCCCGTAAGCTGCGCGGTGCACGTCACGAGTCGACGCTGTCGGCTCTATGATGCTGCCATTACACGCACGGTCCCGACCTCGGGGCCCGCAAGCCAGCACGCTGGTGGGGGTGGTTCGCCCCGCACCTGCCGTACCGACGTACCCGGGCGAACAGGAGGTGGAACGCCGTGCAGGGATTGATCCTGCAATTGACCCGCGCGGGGTTCCTGCTGCTGCTCTGGTTGTTCGTCTGGGCCGTTCTGCGGACCTTGCGCAGCGATATCTACGCGGCATCCGGCATACGGATACAGCCGAGGGCAACTCGCGGTAGTCGCGGGTCCATCGGTCTGCCCTCCTTCAGCCGAAGCCAGAAGGGCGCCAAGTATCTAGTGGTGACTCACGGTTCACTCGCCGGCACTCGAATCACCCTCGGCACGCAACCGGTCCTCATCGGACGCGCCGACGATTCCACGCTGGTACTCACCGACGACTACGCCTCGACCAGGCACGCGCGACTGTCTCAGCGTGGTGACGACTGGTACGTGGAAGACCTCGGTTCCACCAATGGCACATATCTCGACCGCGCGAAAGTCACCACCGCCGTCCGTGTTCCGCTCGGCACTCCGGTGCGAGTCGGCAAAACAGTGATCGAGCTGCGATCGTGACACTTGTTCTGCGCTACACAGCGCGAAGCGACCGCGGACTCGTCCGGGGCAACAACGAAGATTCGGTCTACGCGGGCGCACGCTTGTTAGCGCTGGCCGACGGCATGGGTGGGCACGCCGCCGGAGAAGTGGCCTCCCAGTTGATGATCGCCGCCCTGGCGCATCTCGACGACGACGAGCCCGGCGACGACATCCTCGGAAAGCTCGACCACGCCACGCATTCCGGCAACGCCGCCATCGCCGACCACGTCGAGGCCGAACCCGAACTCGACGGCATGGGCACCACGCTCACCGCCATCCTGTTCGCGGGCCGCAAGCTCGGCCTTGTCCATATCGGCGACTCGCGGGCCTACCTGCTGCGCGACGGCGAACTCGCTCAGATCACCCGCGACGACACGTTCGTGCAGTCACTGGTCGACGAGGGCCGGATCACCGCCGAGCAGGCGCACACCCACCCGCAGCGTTCGCTGATCATGCGTGCCCTCACCGGCAACGAGATCGAGCCGACGCTGATCATGCGCGAAGCCCGCGCCGGTGATCGTTATCTGCTGTGCTCCGACGGACTCTCGGACGTGGTGAGCGACGAGACCATCGGCAACACCATGCGCGAGGGCAATACCGACGAGTGCGCCGACCGGCTCATCGAGCTGGCGCTGCGCAGCGGTGGTCCCGACAATGTGACCGTCGTCGTCGCCGATGTGATCGACCTCGACTACGGCCAGAGCCACCCGATCCTCGCGGGCGCCGCCTCCACCGAGGAGGAGGAAGACTCCCCGCCGCCGAACACCGCGGCAGGGCGCGCCGCCGCCATGCGTCCGCCGCGCGCGCAACCGCGCAGGGCCGCCGCGGCACCGCCGCCGCCGGAGACGAAGTCGCACAAGCTGCGCTGGCTGCTGTTGTCGCTGGCCTTGATCGCGGCGGTCGCCATCGGACTCGTGGTGGGCTACAAGATGATTCGCAGCAACTACTACGTGGGCGCCGACAACGACAAGGTGGTCGTGATGCGCGGCCTGCCCGGTTCGATCCTCGGCTACTCGATCCACGATGTGGAGCTGCAGGGCTGCGTGAACAGCAAGAGCGAGCTCACTCTCGTCGAGGTGGGCAAGTCCGCGCCGAGTGGTTGCAAGACGCTGATGGTCAGTGACCTGAAGCAGACCGGGCGCGACCAGGTGCAGAAGGGCCTGCCGCCGGATTCGCTGGACAAGGCGCGCGGCAGCATGAAGGTGCTGGCGCAGAACGAGCTCCTGCCGCCGTGCCCGAAAAAGGAATCGGTGCCACAGCCCGGCGTGCTGCCGCCCGAGCAGTCCCCGGTGATCCCCGGTGGCGCGCCGACTCCCGGCCCTGACCAGCCCGCGACACCGACCACGACCACCCCGGCACCGACCACAACGACCGTCCCCCCGACAACCCCGCAGATCTCAGGGGAGAACTGCCGGGTGACGGACTGATGTCCGCACCGCCACCGCCGTCGGCTGGGGCGTTCCCCAGTCCCCCTGGTGGATTCGCGCCGGCGCCGCCGCCGTCGACGCGACGCAACCAGGAGTTGCTGCTGCTGGCGGGTGCGGCGGGCATCACGACGGTGTCGTTGTTCATCGTCGAGGCGAGCCAGGAACAGTCGATCACCACCGACATCGCCAAGTACGGGGTGGCGTTCCTCGCGCTGTTCGGAATCGCCCATCTCGCGGTGCGCCGGTTCGCGCCGTTCGCCGACCCGCTCCTACTACCGATTGTGGCGCTGCTCAACGGTTTGGGGCTGGTGCTGATCCACCGGCTCGATCTCGCGGACGCGCAGAAAGCGGCGTACGACTCCACGCCGATCCCCTCCCCCGACGCCAACCAGCAGATCATGTGGACCGGCCTGGGCATCGTGGTGTTCATCACCCTGCTCATCGTCTTGCGGGACTACCGCACGCTGGCGCGCTACACCTACACCCTAGGCCTGGTCGGCCTGGTCGCGCTGGCGATTCCGGCACTGTTGCCGAGCCGGTTCTCCGAAGTCAACGGCGCCAAGATCTGGATCCGGCTGCCCGGATTCAGTGTGCAGCCAGGTGAATTCGCGAAGATCCTGCTGATCGTGTTCTTCGCGGGCGTGCTGGTGGCCAAGCGTGATCTGTTCACCGCGGCGGGCAAGCACTTCCTCGGAATGGAGTTCCCGCGGCCGCGCGATATGGGCCCGGTCCTGATCGTGTGGGTCGTCTGCATCGGCGTGCTCGTGCTCGAAAAGGATCTCGGCACTTCGCTGCTCATCTTCGGCACGGTGCTGGTGATGATCTACATCGCCACCGAACGGGTGGGCTGGCTGATCATCGGCGGCGGGCTGCTCGCGCTCGGATTCGTGTTCGCCTACCAGCTGTTCGGGCATGTGCGCGTGCGCGTCGACACCTGGCTGCACCCGTTCGACGACTACCACAACACCGGTTACCAGATCTCGCAGTCGATGTTCGGCTTCGCCACCGGCGGGCTCGCGGGTACCGGCCTCGGCAGTGGCAGGCCACAGCAGGTGCCCTTCGCCAAGACCGATTTCATCGTCACCACCATCGGTGAGGAACTCGGCCTGATCGGGCTCACCGCGGTGCTGATGCTGTTCCTGATCTTCATTGTCCGCGGGCTGCGCACCGCGCTGGCCGTGCGTGACAGCTTCGGCAAGTTGCTCGCGGCGGGCCTTTCCTTCACCATCGCGATCCAGATCTTCGTGGTCGTCGGCGGTGTCACCAAGCTGATTCCACTCACCGGTCTGACCACGCCGTTCATCTCCTATGGCGGTTCTTCGCTGCTGGCGAACTACGCGCTGCTCGGGCTGTTGATGAAGATCTCCGATGCGGCCCGCGCACCGGCACCGACCCGTAAGCGCGCGCCCGCCCCGATCGCCGACGCCGCAACGGAACTGGTCCGCAGGCCGGAAAGCAGGGTGAGCGAATGAACACGCCTCTGCGTCGCGTCGCCGTCGCCGTCATGGTGATGGTGGTGGCGTTGCTCGTGAACGCGACCTACCTGCAGGTGGTCAAGGCCGACGATCTGCGCAGCGATCCGCGCAACTCGCGGGTGCTGCTCGACGAGTACTCGCGCCAGCGCGGTCAGATCTCCGCGGGCGGCACCGTGCTCGCCGGCTCCGTCGCCACCGACGACCGGTACAAGTACCTGCGCCAATACCCGTCCGACCCATCGGCCTACGCGCCGGTCACCGGCTTCTACTCGATGCAGTACGGCAAGACCGGGCTCGAGCTGGCCGAGGATCCGCTGCTGTCGGGCAATGACTCGAGCCTGTTCGGCCGGCGGCTCATCGACATGTTCTCCGGGCGCGATCCGCGCGGCGCGAACGTGCTCACCACGCTGAATCCGATGATGCAGCAGGTCGCCTACGAGCAGATGACGTCGAAGGGCTACACCGGCGCCGTCGTGGCGATCGAGCCGAGCACCGGCAAGATCTTGACCATGGTCTCCACGCCGAGCTACGACCCCAACGAGCTGTCGGGCCACGACGGCGCGGCGGGGCGGGCGGCCTGGGAGCGGTTGAGCACCGACCCGAGTCAGCCGATGCTCAACCGCGCTGTCTCGCAGACCTATCCGCCGGGATCGACGTTCAAGACCATCGTCACCGCGGCCGCGCTGTCCAACGGCGTCGCCGGTCCGAACGACCAGTTCACCGCGGCACCCAACATCACCCTGCCCGGGACGAGCACCACGCTGGAGAACTACAACGGCAGCACCTGCGGCGACCAGCCGACCGCCAGCCTCTACGAAGCGTTCCGGCGTTCGTGCAATACCGCGTTCGTCGAACTCGGCGTGAAGGTCGGCGCGGCCAAGCTCAAGGACGAGGCCGCCGCGTTCGGCATCGGAGTCGAGGATCCGCCCGGTGTGCCGATCCCGGTCGCTGAATCGACCGTTGGCCCGATCCCGGACAACGCCGCGCTCGGCCAGTCGAGCATCGGTCAGCGCGATGTGTCGATGACACCGCTCAATGTCGCGGTGATCGCCGCGACCATCGCCAACGGCGGCACCAGGATGCAGCCCTATCTGGTCGATCAGACCCAAGCGCCCGATCTGTCGGAGCTCAGCAAGACCAAACCGGTCAGCATCGGGCAGGCGGTGAGCCCCCAGGTAGCGTCGACCCTGACGGATCTGATGGTCGCCTCGGAGGCCAACACCGCGGGCGGCGGGCGGTCGCGGTACCAGATCGCGTCCAAGACCGGAACCGCCGAACACGGCAGTAATCCCCGTAACACCCCGCCACACGCCTGGTATATGGCCTTCGCGCCCGCGCAGAACCCGAAGATCGCCATCGCGGTGATCGTCGAGAACGGCGGCGATCGGGCGCTGGCGGCCACCGGAGGTTCGGTAGCCGCGCCGATCGCCAGGTCGGTACTGGACGCGGGCCTGGCAGGGGGCTGAACGAAATGAGTGTGCGAGTGACAACACGGGGGCCCCGATGCTGAACAACGGCGCCATGATCGCCGACCGCTACCGCCTGCAGCGGCTCATCGCCACGGGCGGTATGGGTCAGGTGTGGGAGGCGATGGACACTCGGCTCGATCGCCGAGTGGCCGTCAAGGTCCTCAAGACCGAGTTCTCCGCCGACCCGACCTTCCGCGCGCGATTCCGGGTCGAGGCGCGCACCACCGCGCAGCTCAACGCGCCCGGGATCGCAGGCATCTACGACTACGGCGAGACCACCGACCCGTCGGGCGGCGAGACCGCGTACCTGGTGATGGAGCTCGTGCAGGGCGAACCGCTCAACGCGGTGCTCAACCGGATGGGCAGACTCTCGGTCATCCAGGGTCTGGACATGCTCGAGCAGACCGGGCGCGCCCTCGAGGTCGCGCACGCGGCGGGCGTGGTGCACCGTGACGTGAAACCGGGCAACATCCTGGTGACGCCGACCGGTCAGGTGAAGATCACCGACTTCGGCATCGCCAAGGCGGTCGATGCCTCGCCGGTGACCAAGACCGGCATGGTGATGGGCACCGCCCAGTACATCGCGCCCGAACAGGCCGTCGGCGAGGACGCCACCGCGGCCTCCGACGTGTACTCCCTCGGCATCGTCGGCTACGAAGCACTGGCCGGAGTCCGCCCGTTCACCGGCGAGGGCGCGATCACCGTCGCCATGAAGCACGTGCGCGACGCGCCGCCGCCGATGCCCGACGACCTGCCCGCCAACGTGCACGAGCTGATCGCCATCACGATGGCCAAGGACCCGCTGCAGCGCTACAGCAGCGGCGGCGAGTTCGCCGACGCCGTCGCCGCGGTGCGCGCCGGACACATGCCGCCGATCCCCGGTGGCGCCACCGGTCCGTCGATGACCGGTGCCACCCGGGTACTTCCGCCCGGCCCGACCGTGGCGATTCCCGCCGCCGCGGCCGCGGCGGACTACGACGGCGCCACCATGCGCTTCGGCCATCAGCCGGGCGGTCCGCCGACCGGTGGCTACAGCGGTCCGGCCACCCAGGCCTCCGCGCCCGCGCCGGTGCCTGCGAGCAACGCGAAGAACAACCAGAAGTGGCTGATCGCGCTCGGCGTCGGTGCGCTGCTGCTCGGTGGCGGTGTGCTGTGGTTGCTGTTCGGCGGTGAACCGAACCGGCAGTCGCCGACCACGACCACCACCGTGCAGACCACCAAGCCGCTGCCGCCGCCGGTGACCACCACCAGGCCCGTGCCGCCGCCGGTCGTCACCACCGAGGAACCGACTACCACGGAACCGCCGCGCCCGACGACCACCACCGAGGCGCCGACCACCACGACCGAGCCGCCGACCACCACGGTGCCGCCGACCACCACGACCAAACCCAAGCCGACCACCACGACCAAGACGACCAAGCCGGAGCCGACCACCACGGCGCCGGCCGGTGGCACCACCACCGTCGGCCGCCCCCGGCTGCCCACCTTCGACCTGCCGTTCCCCGATAGCGACACGGCCGTAGGCCCGAACATAGGACAACGATGACGACCCCGAAGAATCTCTCCTCGCGGTATGAGCTGGGCGAGATCATCGGGTTCGGCGGCATGTCGGAGGTGCACCGCGCCCGCGACGTTCGCCTGTCCCGCGACGTGGCGATCAAGGTGCTGCGGGCCGATCTGGCCCGCGATCCCACGTTCTACCTGCGGTTCAAGCGCGAAGCCCAGAACGCGGCCGCGCTGAACCACCCGGCGATCGTTGCCGTGTACGACACCGGCGAGGCCACCGTCGACGGCGGGCCGCTGCCCTACATCGTCATGGAGTACGTCGAGGGCGACACCCTGCGCGACATCGTGCGCGGCAAGGGACCACTCGCGCCGCGCAAGGCGATGGAAGTCGTGGCCGACGTGTGCGCCGCGCTCGATTTCAGCCACAAGGCCGGGATCGTGCACCGCGACATGAAGCCGGCCAACATCATGATCAACCGCGCCGGTGCGGTGAAGGTGATGGACTTCGGCATCGCGCGGGCGATCGCCGACAGCGCCAACCCGATGACCCAGACCGCCGCGGTGATCGGCACCGCCCAATACCTCTCACCCGAGCAGGCCCGCGGCGAGACCGTCGACGCGCGTTCGGATGTGTATTCGGTCGGCTGTGTGCTGTTCGAAATCCTCACCGCGCGACCGCCGTTCACCGGTGACTCGCCGATCGCGGTCGCTTACCAGCACGTCAAAGAGGATCCGCCGCTGCCGTCGTCGGTCAACCCCGGCGTGCCGCGCGAACTCGACTCGGTGATCCTCAAGGCGATGACCAAGAACCCGGCCAACCGGTACCAGACGGCCGCGGAGATGCGGGCCGATCTGATCCGGGTGCTCGGCGGGCAGAAGCCGAGCGCGCCGATGGTGATGAACGACGAAGACCGCACCGATTACGACGACGAGCCGGGCCCGCGGACCTTTCACGACCGCGGCGACGACACCTCCGAGCACCCCGCCGTCGGGCCGCCCGGCGAGGAACGCAACCGCACCGGGCTGATCGCGCTCGGTGTCGCGGCCGCGCTCGCCGTCGCGTTCGGACTGTTCTGGGTGCTGGTCGGGCCGGGAAGCCGGGCCGACCAGGTCGCCGTTCCCGACCTGTCCGGCAAGCCCGCCCAGCAGGCACAGACCGAACTGCAGCAGGCCGGTTTCCATGTGGCCAGGCAGGAGAAGCCCGACGGCAAGGTGGCGCCGGGCAATGTGATCGCGACCCAGCCGCTCGGTGGTTCTCGCATCGACGAGGGCAGCACCGTGACGTTGCAGGTCTCGACCGGGCCGACGCAGGTGCAGTTGCCGCGGCTGATCGGGCTGAGCCAGGCCGACGCCGAGCAGAAACTGAATTCGCTGGGTTTGCAGCTGGATCCGAATGTGGTGCGCAAGGCGTCGAGTACGGCCGAGACCGACAAGGTGATCGAGCAGGAGCCGAGCGCGGGCGTGCGGGTCGACATCGACCGGCCGATCATCGTGACCATCGGCGGCGGGCCTGAGCAGGTCCGGGTGCCGACCGTGGTCGGCCAGGACATCTCCGTCGCCCAGCCGAATCTGGTCGAATCCGCGAAGTTCAAGGTCGAGATCCAGGAAGTGAAGTCGTCGCAGCCGAAGGGGCAGGTGCTCGCCACCAACCCGGCAGGCGGCAGCAACGCGGAGAAGGGCTCGACCATCACGGTCCAGGTCTCCGCCGGTGACCGGATCACCGTCCCCGATCTCACCGGGCTCACGCCGGTGCAGGCCCAGGAAAAGCTGCGCAGCGACGGGTGGACCGGGCAGCTCAGCCAGACCACGGTGATCACCCTCGACGGCAATGCCTCTGGCAAGGTCGTCGGTCAGAGTCCGGCGGCCGGTTCGTCGGTGACGATCAGCGGCAATATCGTTTTGCATGTAGGAGCGTCGCCGATTCCGCGTTGAGGTCTCGATTGGATGGCGAACCCGCCCGGCGCGTCTGCGCGGGCGCAGAATGAGGCTGCTTTCCCATCCAGCGTTGCTGACGAGGAGGTATAGCCCTTATGACGACAGCCAGGGACATTATGAAGCCCGGTGCGCAGTGGATCACCCGCGGAGACTCCGTGGCGACCGCGGCGACGGCGATGGCCGATCTCGGAGTCGGATCGATCGTCGTCGCCGATGACGACGAGCGCATGTGCGGCATCATCACCGACCGCGACATCGTGGTGAAGTGCGTCGCGCTCGGTCTGTCCCCTGATATGACAACAGCCGCGGAACTCTGTGAGTCGACCCCGCGGTGGGTCAGCGCGGACGCCGATGTGGAAGACGTGCTCGACCAGATGGAGTCGCACCGGGTGAAGCGCATGCCGGTGATCGAGAACAAGCGCCTGGTCGGCATGATCAGCGAGGCCGATCTGGCTCGGCATCTCGACGACAATCAGCTCGGCGAGTTCGTGACCGCCATCTACGGGCGGCCGTGAGCTAGCTCAGATCCAGGTGGCTGTTCATCGACATCGCTGCTGCGGCGAGGTCGGTGAGCTCCACCACGCGCACGCCATGGGTGCGGAGTTTGTCCACACCCTCGCAGGCGGCGACGAACAGACTCGGCTCACGCCAGGCGATGACCACCGTGGGAATGCCCGCGGCCAGAATGCGATCGGTGCACGGCAGCCGGGTCGCGGTGGCGCGGGTGGAGCACGGCTCGAGGGTGCTGTAGATCGTTGCCCCGGTCAGGCGGGGGTCGTCGGGGTCGAGTTTGTTCAGCGCCGCCTCTTCGGCGTGCACATTCGCATCGGTTTCGCGGGAGAAGCCGGTCGCGATCTCCACACCGTCGGCGACGATGACCGCGCCGACCGAATAGGCCGTCTCGCTGGGGGGACAGTTCCTGGCGAGCTCTATCGCCCTGTGCATGAACCGGTGGTCGATGTCGTCGTGGCTCATGTCGTGTCCCCTGTGTCGGCGAGTTATCCACAACCCTCGCGTGATGTGGAATCGGTCATGTTCAGGTGTGGAGCAAAGTTGTCCGCGAACTGTGGAGAGTGGGATTTTCCCAGGTCAGTGCCGTGATTCTTTTCGCGGTACCAGTTAGTTGCGGGGTTGGGGATCGGGGCTGACCAGGTAGTTCAGCACAGCGACATCCCCAAGTTGTTCCACACCCACCAGGTGCAGCCTGCGACCGGCGCCACCGGGGAATTCGGCGGGTCCGACGAAGCGTGGGGCCGCCGGATCGCCGACCAGGATCGGGGCGATCGCCAGGCGGATCTCGTCGACCAGGTCGGCGGCCAGGAAGCCGGTGTGCATGCCGGTGCCGCCTTCGACCATGAGCCGGTGGATACCTCGGATGCCGAGGTCGGCTACGAGGGCTGGGAGCACGAGTCGCTCGCCGAGGCTGATCACCTCGGCGAGTCCGTCGAGCCGGTTGGCCAGCTTCGCGGCGCCCGCATCGGAGGTGTAGACGAGCTTGTCGCCGCCGGTGTGCCAGAAGCGCAGGTGCGGATCGAGATCACCGGAATCGGTGACAGTCACCTTCACCGGATACTCCGGTTTGCCCGCCGACACCCGCGCGGCCCGGCGCTCGGCACTGTTCACCAGCAGCCGGGGATTGTCGGTGCGCAGCGTGTGCGCACCGATCAGGATGGCGTCGGATTCGGCGCGGATCTGATCGACCCGATCGAAGTCGGCGGTGTTCGACAGCAGGAGTCGCTGCGCACTCGTGTCATCGATGTAGCCGTCCAGACTGGCCGCCACCGACAGCAACACCCTCATTTGGTCACCAGCGCGGCGACCTCCGCCTCGAGCGTGGCGATGAGTGCCTCCGACGGACGTTCGCCGCAGACCTCGAGCCAGTTGGCGAGCATCCGGTGCCCGCCCTGGGTGAGCACGGACTCGGGGTGGAACTGCACGCCGTGGATGGGCAGGGTGCGGTGGCGCATCGCCATCACGATGCCGCTCTCGGTGTGGCCGACGACCACCAGCTCCTCGGGAATGGTCTCCGGGAGAACCGTCAGCGAGTGGTAACGGGTGGCGGTGAAGGGATCTGGCAGACCGGCCAACACGCCGGACCCGAGATGGAACACCTCGCTGGTCTTGCCGTGCAGCAGTTCGGGTGCCCGGTCGACGGTGCCACCGAACGCCTCGCCGATCGCCTGATGCCCGAGGCACACACCAAGCAGCGGCATATCGTGCCGCGCGGCCGCGTGCACGAGCGGGATGCTCGCGCCCGCGCGGTCGGGGCTGCCGGGACCCGGGCTCACCAACACGCCGTGGAACACGCCGCCCTCGTCGCCGACGGTGAGCAGGGTGTCGAGATCGTCGAGGCGGGGGTCGTCATTGCGCCAGACCACGACGTCGGCACCAAGCTGGCCGAGGTACTGCACCAGGTTGAACACGAAGCTGTCGTAGTTGTCGACGACCAATACACGCATGCGTCGAGGGTACGTGGCGACCCAGTAGGTCGTCGCATCCATTACCTGGTGGGATAGCCTAGGAGTTACCTGTACTCCGAATTCGAGGACGTCATGCCCAAGTCCAAGGTCCGCAAGAAGGCCGACTACACCCCGAGCCCCGCCAGCCGCACGCCGGTGAAGGTGAAAGCGGGGCCGTCGCCGGTCTGGTACGTCGCGATCATGCTGGGCTTCATGCTCGCCGGCCTGGTGTGGCTGATCGTTTACTACCTGGCACAGGACCACATCGGTTTCATGCTCGATCTGGGCGCCTGGAACTTCCTGATCGGGTTCGGCCTGATGGTCGTCGGCCTGATCATGACCATGCGATGGCGCTGATCGCAGCGGATTACACCGGTGTTATTCATGCACACCTGTGGATAACCCTGTGCACAACTCGAGGATAGAGGGGCGAACAACCGCGTGAACGACGCACAACCGGTCTCGTGGTCGACCCCTGTCGCAGGTCTGCTCGCCGTCACCGGCGGCGGAATCCTGCTGGTCGTGGCCGCGATCCTGGCCAACGATGGGCCGAGCAGGCTGCTCGTCGGCGTCGCCGCGGTCGCGGTGCTGGCAACGGCCGCCCTCGGTCTCCGGCAGCGCCCCCGGCTCACCATGTTTCCCGGCTCCGCGCCGCGTCTGGTGGTCGGCACGCTCACCGGCCCGAAGGAATACCCCCTGGACCGGATCGACCGAATCCGGATGGTCTCCTACCGCCGCATCGGCCGCAAGACCGCGATGCTCGAGGTCGACGTTCGCCACGAAGACACCGAGCGTCTGCTGATCTTCGGCCGCTGGGACCTCGGCGCCAACCCGCACGACGTCTACGACGCCCTCGTCGTCAACGGCTTCGCCGCTGTGACATAGCGACTGGCGCCGCCGTGACTTCCGACTGACGTTGTTTCACGTGAAGCAAAAGAACTCCCCGCCGCGATGATCCGCGGCGGGGAGTTCTTTTATGGCGGTGATCAGTCGATTTTCACGGCCGAGATGATGACCGGCTCGTCCGGGCGATCATTGCGATCGGTCTTCACCGAGGCGATCGCGTCGACCACTTTGCGCGAATCGGGGTCGACCACCTCGCCGAAGATCGAGTGTTTGCGGTTGAGATGCGGCTGCGCGCCGACGGTGATGAAGAACTGTGAACCATTGGTCTCGGTGCCCGCGCCCGCATTGGCCATCGCGAGCAGATAGCCGCGGTCGAAGCGCAGATCCGGGTGGAACTCATCGGCGAACTCGAAGCCCGGCCCACCGCGGCCGGTGCCGGTCGGATCGCCACCCTGGATCATGAACCCCGGGATGATCCGATGAAAGACGGCGCCGTCGTAGAACGGGCCACTTTCCGTACCGCCGGCATTGACGGTCGAATACGGCGCGCTACCGTCGGCGAGACCGACGAAGTTGCGCACCGTCTTCGGGGCGTGGTTACCGAAAAGCGCGATCCTGATATCGCCGTGGTTGGTGTGCAGAGTTGCCACGGCCGTCTGGTTGGGTGAGGTCACGCAGTTATGGTGCCACGCGGCGAGCCGAATCCGTTTGTGCCACAGTGGTCGAATGAAGCTTCGTAATCCGCTGCTCGCGTCGATCGCGCTCGCCGGGGCGGGCGCCCTGGCTTACCTGGCCCGCGCCAAGCGTCCACAACTGCCCGAACCGGCCGCCGAGCCGCCGCGTCTGGGGTACTCCCGCAACGGCTCGGCGCACTAGTTCCGGCTGTTCCTCAGCGACTGACCGACTTCTTGTACTGGATCTGAGCCAGCGGCACGAAGACGATCAGGATCACCACGATCCACATCAGCGATGTGGCCACCGGATGCTGCATCGGCCACGCCTCCGAGGGCGGAGCCATCGGGTTGACGTTGCCGAACAGGTCACGCACTGCCTGGGTGAGCGCCGAGACCGGGTTCCATTCGGCGAAGACCCGAAGCGGGGTCGGCATGTTGTCGAGCGGAACGAACGCGTTGGACAGGAACGTCAGCGGGAAGATCACCATGAAGCTGGCGTTGTTGAACACCTCCGGCGCGCGCACGATCAGGCCGACCACGGCCATCATCCACGACAGCGCATAGGCGAACAGCAGCATCAACGCGTACGCCAGCACCGCGTCGAGGAACGATCCGCGGATCCGCCAGCCGACGACCAGACCGGTCAGCGACATCACCACCAGGCTGACGACGTTGATCACCACATCGCTGATCGTGCGCCCCACCAGCACCGCCGACGGCGCCATCGGAAGCGACCGGAATCGGTCGATGATGCCCTTCTGCATGTCTTCGGCCAGGCCCGCACCGGTGAAGGTGGCACCGAACACCACCGTCTGGGCGAAGATGCCGGCGATCAGGAACTCCCGGTAGCCACCTTCGAGTCCGGGGACCGAAATCGCCGAGCCGAAGACGTAGGCGAACAGGAGCACGAACATGATCGGTGACAACGTCGTGAAGATCAGCACGTCGGGCACGCGCTTGATCTTGATGACGTTGCGTTTGGCGATGGTGATGCTGTCGCTCACCACCATCGACAGTCGTTCGCCGAGGCTGGGGCGGTGCAGCTCGGCCTTGTCGAGTGCGACGGTCATCGGTTCTTTCCTTCCGCGGCGCCCACGGTCTCCGACTCGCGGTCACCGCTGACGAGTTCTTCGGCCTCGTGCCCGGTGAGCGTCAGGAAGACGTCGTCGAGCGAGGGTCTGCGCAGGGCGACATCGTTGATTTCCACCTTGCGCTCGGTAAGCCTGCCGATGGCGGTGACCAGGTCCTGTGACCCGTCGGCGACCGGCACGATGAGCTTGCGCAGGCCGGGTTCGAGATGGATCTCGCCATCGGCGAGCCCGCTCAGCGCCTGCTGGGCGACGGCCAGTTGATCGATGTGGCCGACAGTGAGTTCGATTCGGTCGCCACCGACGAGGGCCTTGAGTTCGTCGGCCGTGCCGCGCGCGATCACCTTGCCGTGGTCGATCACCGCGATCGAATCGGCGAGGCGGTCGGCCTCGTCCATGTACTGGGTGGTGAGCAGCAGCGTGGTGCCACCTGCGACCAGCTCCTCGATGACGTCCCACAGGTCGAGCCGGGCACGCGGGTCGAGACCGGTGGTCGGCTCGTCGAGGAACAGCACCGGCGGGTTGGCCACCAGCGCGCCTGCCAGGTCGAGGCGCCTGCGCATACCGCCCGAGTAGCCCTTCACCGGCCGGTCGGCGGCGTCGGTGAGCCGGAAGCGGTCGAGCAGTTCGCGGGCCCGCTCCTTACTGCGCTGGGTGCCGAGGTGGTAGAGCCTGCCGACCATTTCGAGATTCTCGAAGCCGGTGAGGTATTCGTCGACCGCGGAATACTGGCCGGAGGCGCCGATGCGTGAGCGCAGGGCCTGTGGATTGTTGAGCACGTCGATACCGGCGACGGTGGCGGTGCCCTCGTCGGGGACGAGCAAAGTGGTGAGAACGCGAACAGTCGTGGTCTTTCCCGCGCCGTTGGGGCCGAGTAGCGCGGTGACGGTACCTTCCGGTACGGACAGGTCGAGTCCGTCCAGGGCGACGAGCTGCCCATACCGTTTGACCAGACCCTCGGCGACGATTGCGTCGGGCATGATTCTCCTGAAGTCGTGGTTGGCGATGCTTTGCCCAGTATTGCCCCACCCACCGACAAGTCGCATCCCCAATTCCGGCGCGACCACACATCAGATGTACACAATTGTTCGACATGCCGACGGGCGGCGACACGCGGCGAATCGGACTGATTTTCTGTCTCACAACACGAACAAGAGCGCCTGTTCCCTGGACGGCCGCCCTGCGCGAGACGAGAACATGTTCACCGGCGATTCCACGTAAAGCCTTGCGTACCAGCTGATTCCGATCTCCGTAAGACACCTGACAAGCACCACGCACGCATACCGGCCGATCACCACACCCCAGGCCACCGCCGGCACCCGCGCCGGCACCCGAAAAAACTCGCGAACTCGCCCGGTGCGCGTACACGAATTCCGCGCGTATCGCGTAGGATCGTTCAGGTCGGCCCCTCCCCCCCGGGCCGACCCTACGCGGGCCTCGGCTAACTCCCCCCCTTCGCCGAGGCCCGCTCCCCATTTTCCGGCAAGGTCGCAGCTCGGCAGATCAGCTGATGCGCACCGGTACGCCGAGCGTCACAGTCCGGCCACGTTCCGGCGATCACCCGGCAACCAGGGTTATCGTCGGCCCATGGTGCCTGGTCGTGGAGCGATCGCCGGGGTCGTCCTATCGATGACGCTCCTGGTTGGTTGCACCGGATCCACCGACGACGAGCACCCCACCGCGACGCCGACCGCCGAGCTCCCCCCGAACCAAGTCGCCGGTGTCGCCCTGCCCACCGACGCGGTCGACAAAGCCATCGGACGGCTCGACGAACTGGCGGGCTCGCTGATGGAGTCCAGCCGCATCCCCGGCATGGCCGTCGCCGTCGTTCACGGCGGGAAGACCGTGTACGCCAAGGGTTTCGGTGTTCGTGCGGCAGGCGCGCCGGACAAGGTCGACGCCGACACCGTCTTCCAGCTGGCCTCGGTGTCGAAGTCGCTCGCCGCGACCGTCGTGGCCAACCAGGTCGGCGCGGACGCGATCGAGTGGACGACCCCGGTGGTCACGCACCTCCCGTCGTTCGCGCTGGCCGATCCCGCCATCACGGCCCAGCTCACCGTCGGTGACCTGCTCGCGCACCGCAGCGGCCTGCCCGACCACGCAGGCGACCGGCTCGAAGACCTCGGGTACGACCAGGCCGCGATCTTCGACAAGCTGCGCCTCGAACCCCTCGACCCGTTCCGGATCACCTATCACTACACCAACTTCGGATTCACGGCCGCGGCCGAATCCGTGGCCGCGGCGGCCGGGAAGGACTGGGCCGAGCTGTCGGCCGATGCTCTCTACGCGCCCCTCGGCATGCGCGACACCAGCTCCCGCTTCGACGACTTCCACGCCCGCCCGAATCATGCGGTCGGGCACGTGAACATCGATGGCAACTGGGTCGCCCGCTACGTGCGCGACCCCGACCCCCAGTCCCCCGCCGGCGGCGCGAGCTCGTCGGTGAACGACATGGCCCGCTGGCTGACGATGCTGCTCGGCGACGGCACCGCGGGCGCGACGACCATCGCCCCGCCCGAAGCGCTGCTGCCCGCCGTCACGCCCCAGATCGTCTCGGCACCGCCATCGACCCCCGTGGCGCGGGCTGGCAGCTACGGGTACGGCTTCAACGTGTCGGTCTCCTCGGCCGGTCGCACCGCCAACAGCCATTCCGGCGCCTTCACCCTCGGCGCGGCGACCAACTTCCTGGTGATCCCGTCCGCCGACGTGGCCATCGTCGCGCTGACGAACGCGGCGCCGCTCGGGATCCCGGAGACCCTGACCGCCGAGTTCGGCGATCTGGTGCAGTTCGGCGAGCTGCGCGAGGACTGGCGCGGGCTGTACCGCGAGGCGTTCACCGGGGTCAACGAGCCCGAAGGCGACCTGGCAGGCCAGCAGGCCCCGGCGAATCCGGCTCCCGCACAGGCACTGCCGACCTACGCGGGCACCTACGACAGCGCCTACTGGGGCCCCGCGACGATCTCGGCGACCGAATCGGGCCTGGTCCTCACCGTCGGCCCCGCCCGGCGGGAGTACCCACTCCGGCACTGGGACGGCGACACCTTCGCCTTCGAGCCGACCGGCGAGAACGCCCCGCCCGGGAGCGTCTCCTCGGCGCGGTTCGCCGACGGCACACTGACCATCGGCTACTTCGACGAGAACGGCCTCGGCACCTTCACCCGAAGCGATTGACACAGCACCAGAAGCGATTGATCAGGCCAGCGCGCGCCACGCGGTCGCCAGCCGCGCCGCCCTGACCTTGCCCGCCACCCCGAGCAGCGGCACGTCACGCTCCCAGCGCTCCCTGACCTCCTGGTCCACCGGCGCCCACAGCGGCTCCAGTTCGGTACGCAGCGCGGTCAGCCGATCGAAGAGGCCGCCGAGCGCGATGTGCACACCCGGGGAGCCGGGGTCCTCGGCACCGACCCCACGTACCGCCGCAAACAGCGCCAGCAGCTGTTCTACGGGCTCCGCGGGCCACTGCGCTAGCCGGGCAACCCGGACGAGCTGACCGAGCACAGCGGCCACCACGTGCAGGTCCTCGACCGTCCGGAACGGCTTCAGATAGTCCGTGTAGCCGTCACCGGGCAGCAGTTCGCCCGGCGCGGCATCGAAGGTGACTCCCGCGTGCGGGATCTCGGGCGCGAAGGGCAGCGCGGGCAGCGGCGTGATCGCGGCGGACGCACCGGCGGGCACCAGCACGGCCCGCAGGATCGGCCTGCCATCGGGCTGAGTACCGGATCGGGCGATCACCAGGAACCGATCGGCGAACGTACCGAGCGTGGCGAAGGATTTCGTCCCGCTGACGACGCCGTCGGCACTCACCGTCGTGGTCATCGTCGACGGCCGCGCACCAGTGGCCTCGGTGGCACACATCGAGGAGAGCTCACCGGGATCGAGCGAGGGCACCAGCGCGTGCAGCGCTTCCTGATATCCACCGAGAAACGCGGGACCTGTGCCCGCACTGTCGAATCCGGCGATCGCCGCCCGGTCGATGGAACTCGCGAAATCGTGGGACCGGGCGCGGTGACGCGCCCACACCGTGGCGAAATCAGCCGAGACCGTGTCGGCCGGTGCGGTGGTGAGAAGAAAATCGAATACCGAGGAATTCACAGATGTGGAGCCTAGGGGAATCGAACCCCTAACCCCTGCCTTGCAAAGGCAGTGCTCTGCCAATTGAGCTAAGGCCCCTTACTGGTCACAGACCAGTTGGCAACCCGAAATCAGCGAGTGGTGACGTCGCGCCAGAGGTCTGCGTCGTCGCGCTTGCGGAATTTGCTGACACCGATGAGAACGGCGATCACAACACCGACCATGAGGACAATCTTCATGATTCCCACCCTACTGTGCTGTTCGGGAGTGGGCCTAGGAGGACTTGAACCTCCGACCTCTTCGTTATCAGCGAAGCGCTCTAACCGCCTGAGCTATAGGCCCGAACTCATTTCGATCCCTGCCTGAGCAGTGAACCGCAACGAGAAACGAGGTTACCTTACCTGCCTACCGATAACCAAAACGGCCGGTCAGACCCAGTTTCCTGGACTGACCGGCCGTGAGAGGAAACCCTACTTCTAGTCGGGATCGGCCAGGGTTATCTGGATGCCACCGACCAGATCACAGCACTGGTTGTAGATGAACACGCCGACCGTGGCCAGCGCGGTGAACAGCACCACGTTGATCAGGCCGATCACACCCGCGTAGCCGAACACCGTGCCCGCGTCGATCAGGCTCGACGAGCTGCCCTCCTGGTTCAACATCTCGCCCAGCGAGTTGTCCAGGTTGTCCCAGACGCCCATGCCGGCCAGCACGATGTAGAGCAGGCCGACGGCCACCATCCACACGAAGAACAGCGCGACGCTGATCACCAGCGTGATCTTCAGGGTCGACCACGGGTCGATCCGGCGGATCTGCACTGTCGCGCGTAGAGGCTCACCCGACGCGGCGGCCGCGATGGCCACCGGAGCCGCGGGCGAGACCGTGCTCGCCGCGGCGGCCCGTGCACTCGGCCCCATGTTGTGCTGCTGGTACTGGGGCTGCGGCGCCATCGGTAGACCGGGGGGCACCACCGGCGCCTCGGGTGCCGGGTGGCGCACGTCGGACAGGTCTGGCATGTCCTTGACCAGTTCCGGACGCGCGATGCTGCGGGTCGGCCCGTCGATACCGACGGACTTCACCATCGCCGCTTCCTTGCGGGCCGCCTTGGCCGCCAGGTCCGCCGTGGTGCGGGCGTTGGACGAACCGCTGCCCTTGAGCCCGCCCTGAGCCGCCCCCGATGAGGGGCGCCCCTGGCTCGGCGATTCGCCGGGCCGGTACAGGTTCGACTGCGGTTCGCGCTGCGGCAGCTGAGCCCACCCGTCCTGGTAGGGCGACGATTTGCTGCCCTTACCGTCGAGCGAATCGGTCCCGGCCGCACCGGATTCCGGCGCCGCGCCCTCGGCCGGACCGCCCTGGCGTGGGATCGGTCGCGGCGGGATCGGAGACGTGGCGATCCGTTCGGTGACGCCGTTGGTCTGGTTCCGATCGTCGTTCGACTGATTCGGTGTGGTCAATGGAATCCTCAGATCCGTTCGTTGCCGCCGCTATTTGGTGTGTTACTCCGAAGCCACGTCGCCGAGGAGCTGATCGGGATCGGGCTCGTCGGCGTTGCGCGCGATCGCTAGCAAGGTATCGCCATCCGCGAGGTTCATCAATCGGACGCCCTTGGTCTGACGTCCAGCCTTACGAACCTGCTTGGCTGCGGTGCGGATGACGCCACCACTGGAAGTGATCGCGTACAACTCGTCCTCGTCGTCGACGATGAGCGCACCCACCAGGCTGCCACGCTTCGGATCGTATTGGATTGTCAATACGCCTTTTCCGCCACGGCCCTGCGCGGTGTACTCCTCGATCGCGGTCCGCTTGGCGTACCCGCCGGCCGTCGCGACCAGCAGATATGTCTCCAGACGGACCACATTGAGCGAGAGCAGCTCGTCGTCGGTGTTGAAGCGCATGCCCTGCACGCCGGAGGTGGCGCGACCCATCGGACGCAGCGCCTCATCGGTCGCGGCGAAGCGGATCGACTGGCCGTGCGCCGAGACCAGGAGCAGGTCATCGTCGGACGAGCACAGCACCGCACCGACCAATTCGTCGTCATCGCGCAGGTTCACCGCGACGATGCCGCCGGAGCGGTTGGAGTCGAAATCGGTGAGTTTGGACTTCTTCACCAGGCCCGCGCGTGTCGCGAGCACCAGGTACGGCGCGTCCTCGTAGGTCTTGAGCTGGATGATCTGGGCGATCTTCTCATCCGGCTGGAACGCGAGCAGGTTGGCCACGTGCTGACCACGCGCGGTCCGGTTGGCCTCGGGCAGCTCGTAGGCCTTGGCCCGGTAGACGCGGCCCTTGTTGGTGAAGAACAGCAGCCAGTCGTGCGTGGACGACACGAAGAAGTGCTTGACGATGTCGTCCTGCTTGAGGCCTGCGCCCATCACGCCCTTGCCGCCACGCTTCTGCGAGCGGTAGAGGTCGGTCTTGGTGCGCTTGGCGTAGCCGGTCTCGGTGATCGTGACCACCACGTCTTCGCGCGCGATCAGATCCTCGTCGGCGACGTCACCGTCGGCGGCGATGATCCTGGTCCGACGGTCGTCGCCGTACTTCTCGACGATCTCGGCCAGCTCGTCGCGCACGATCGCTCGCTGACGCTCGGGCTTTTCGAGAATGTCCTTGTAGTCGGCGATCTCGATCTCGATCTTGGCCAGATCGTCGATGATGCGCTGACGTTCCAGGGCCGACAGTCGACGCAGCTGCATGTCGAGGATGGCGGTCGACTGGATCTCATCGATATCGAGCAGCTGCATCAGGCCGGTGCGCGCGGTGTCGGTGTTGGCCGCCCCGCGGATCAACGCGATGACCTGGTCGAGCATGTCAAGGGCCTTGACCAGGCCGCGCAGGATGTGGGCCCGCTCCTCGGCCTTGCGCAGCAGGTAGCGGGTGCGCCGGACGATGACCTCGAGCTCGTGATTCACGTAGTAGCGAATCATCTGGTCGAGGCGCAGCGTGCGCGGCACACCGTCGACGATCGAGAGCATGTTCGCGCCGAAGCTGGTCTGCAGCTGGGTGTGCTTGTAGAGGTTGTTCAGCACCACCTTCGCCACCGCGTCACGCTTGACCGTGACCACGATGCGCATGCCGACACGGTCCGAGGACTCGTCGTGGATATCGGAGATACCCGCGATCTTCGCGTCCTTCACCTGCTCGGCGATGGAGTTGACGAAGTTGTCGGTGTTGACCTGGTACGGCAGTTCGGTGATGACGATCGTGGTGCGGCCACGCGCGTCTTCCTCGATCTCCACCACACCGCGCATGCGGATGGAACCGCGACCGGTGGTGTAGGCGTCGTGGATGCCCTGGCCGCCGACGATCAGGCCGTGCGTCGGGAAGTCGGGGCCCTTGACCCGTTCCATGCAGGCGGCGAGGGTGGATTCCTCGTCGGCCGCGTAGTTCTCCAGCGCCCAGTAGATGGCCTCGGCCAGCTCGTTGAGGTTGTGCGGCGGGATGTTGGTGGCCATGCCGACCGCGATGCCGTTGCTGCCGTTCATCAGCAGGGCGGGCACGCGCGCGGGCAGCACGGTCGGCTCCTGCGAGCGACCGTCGTAGTTCGGGACGAAATCGACCGTCTCCTGGTCGATATCGCGCAGCATCTCCATCGCGAGCGGCGTCAGGCGGCACTCGGTGTAGCGCATGGCGGCCGCGCCGTCGTTGCCGCGGGAACCGAAGTTGCCCTGGCCGTCGACCATCGGGTAGCGCAGCGACCACGGCTGGGCCATGCGCACGAGGGTGTCGTAGATCGACGAGTCGCCGTGCGGGTGGTAGTTACCCATCGTCTCGGCGACCGGGCGCGCGGACTTCACATAGCCGCGATCGGGGCGGTAGCCGTTGTCGTACATCGCGTAGAGCACACGACGGTGCACCGGCTTGAGGCCGTCGCGCACATCGGGCAGCGCGCGGCCCACGATCACGCTCATCGCGTAATCGATGTAGCTGTTCTGCATTTCGGTCTGGATATCGACCGGTTCGGTCCGGTCGCCCGCACCGCCGGACGGTGGCAGCGTGGTCTCAGTCATCAAATCTCCTTCGAGGGGCCGACATGCGAGCGGGCGCGCCCAAAAGCGCAGCGCCGCTTACACATCGAGGAAACGGACGTCCTTGGCATTGCGGGTGATGAAGCTGCGACGTGCCTCCACGTCCTCGCCCATCAGCACGGAGAACAGCTCGTCGGCCGCGGCCGCGTCATCGAGCGTCACCTGACGAAGCACCCGAACCGCGGGGTCCATCGTGGTTTCCCACAGCTCCTTGGCGTTCATCTCGCCCAGACCCTTGTAGCGCTGGACGCCGTCGTCCTTGTTGATCTTCTTGCCCGCGGCGAGGCCTGCCTCGATCAGCGCGTCGCGCTCACGGTCGGAGTAGGCGAACTCCGGGTCCGAACGCATCCACTTGAGCTTGTACAGCGGCGGCTGGGCCAGGAACACGTGACCGTGCTCGACCAGCGGACGCATGAAGCGGAACAGCAGCGTGAGCAGCAGCGTCGCGATGTGCTGACCGTCCACGTCGGCGTCGGCCATCAGGATGATCTTGTTGTAGCGCAGCTTGGCGATATCGAACTCGTCGTGGATACCGGTGCCGAACGCGGTGATGATCGACTGGACCTCGTTGTTCTTGAGGACACGGTCGATGCGGGCCTTCTCGACGTTGATGATCTTGCCGCGCAGCGGCAGGATCGCCTGGTACATCGAGTCGCGGCCGGACTTCGCCGAGCCACCGGCGGAGTCGCCCTCGACGATGTAGATCTCGCACTTGCCCGGATCCTTGGACCGGCAGTCGGCCAGCTTGCCCGGCAGTCCGCCCAGGTCGGTCGCCGACTTGCGGCGCACCAGCTCGCGCGCCTTACGGGCGGCCATCCGGGCCTGCGCCGAGGACACCGCCTTCTGCACGATGGTCTTCGCGTCGGCCGGGTTGGCCTCGAACCAGTGCTGCAGGTGCTCGTTGCAGGCACGCTGCACGAACGACTTGACCTCGGTGTTGCCCAGCTTGGTCTTGGTCTGGCCCTCGAACTGCGGCTCGCCGACCTTGACGCTCACGATGGCGGCCAGGCCCTCGCGGATGTCGTCGCCGGTGAGGTTGCCGTCCTTCTCCTTGAGGAGCTTCTTCTCCTTGGCGTACTTGTTGACCACCGTGGTCAGCGCCGCGCGGAAGCCCTCTTCGTGGGTGCCGCCCTCATGGGTGTTGATCGTGTTGGCGAAGGTGTGGACCGACTCGGAGTAGCCCGAGTTCCACTGCATCGCGACCTCGAGCTCGTGGCCGGTGCCCTTGACCGTGTAGCCGACGACCGAGTTGTGGATGGCCGACTTCGTGCGGTTGATGTGGCGGACGAAGTCCACCAGGCCTCCCGGGTAGTGGTAGGTGCGGGTCTTCACCTTGTGTTCGACCGCTTCCGCGGCGACCACCTCGGCGTCCTTGGGCGCCTCGGCGGTCTCACTGACCACCTCGTCGGTGATGTCACCGACGGCGACCCGCTCATCGGTGAGCTTGATGGTGAGGCCCTTGTTCAGGAAGGCCATCTCCTGCAGGCGCCGCGCCACGGTCTCGAAGTTGTAGGTCGTGGTCTCGAAGATGTCCGGATCGGCCCAGAACCGCACCGTGGTGCCGGTCGCCTTGATCGGCTCACCCTGGATGAGCTTGCCGGGCTTGGCGTCCTTGTAGGTCTGGTTCCAGTGGAAGCCGTCGACGTCGATCTCGACCTCGACCTTGGTCGAGAGTGCGTTCACCACCGAGATACCGACACCGTGCAGACCACCCGACACCGCGTAGGAGTCGGAGTCGAACTTGCCACCCGCGTGCAGCTGGGTCATGACGACCTCGATCGTCGGCACGCCCTGGGCGTGCATCCCGACCGGGATGCCACGACCGTCGTCGATCACCTCGACGCCGCCGTCGGCGAGCAGGGTCACCTCGACCTTGGTGGCGTAGCCGGCCATCGCCTCATCGACCGAGTTGTCCACAACCTCCCAGATGAGGTGGTGCAGACCGCGCTCACCGGTGGAGCCGATGTACATGCCAGGGCGCTTGCGCACCGCCTCGAGGCCTTCGAGGACCGTGATGGAAGAGGCACCGTAGCCTGAATTGTTGCCCGATGCGTTGGAGTCGTTGGCAGCCACTTCTCGGTAGCTCTCCTTACTTGCTGATCCCTGGCGCAGCGATCCGGGCAGCACGCGCACGGCCCCGAAGAGCCATCAGATATCACGGACTGCACAGCACGCGCCGAGGGTTCGCCGCTGGTTACGTCACCATCCTACTGGTAAGCCCAACTTACAGTGCACCTACGACACCCCTGGCTTCCCGTGTAATGCAAGAAATCGCCTCACCGCGAGACATTTCCGCCTCTACGGGAATTTTGCCGGTCGTGGGAGCGAATAGGCTGCGCGTCCGAGTCTGCGGTTGTGTGGTGCGAGATCCGGCACGTTGCCCGGGGTGAAAGTTATCCACAGGCGTTGTGCACATGTCTACAACTTCGGGTCTGAGAGCGGCGCAGGCGCAACGGATCTCGCCCCGGTCACCGCGCGGCTACCCGTAGGTATCGCGCGGGCCACGGCCCTTGATGTGGCGATCGCCCTTGCGCCAGCTCGGCGCGGCGGGGCCGGTGATGCGCAGCGAGGTGACCACGCCCTGGCCGACCGCGGCATTGATCTTGGCCAGGATCTGGCCCTGCAACATGCGCAGCTGAGTGGCCCACGCGGTGGACTCCGCGGCGATCTTGAGCACACCGCCTTCGAGGGTCACCGGGGTGGCGTGCGACGCGATGTCCTCGCCGACCACACGCGGCCAGCTGCCGAACACCGTGCCCTCGGCTACCTTGCCTGACCAGCCACGATTCTTCGCGAGCGAGCCGCTGAGCGCGCCGAGGAGCTGGGGATCACGGGCATCGGGGCCAGAGCCGGACCAGCCGCTGCGGCGCCTGCCACCGGCCCGCAACTTGCGCACCGGCGAGGCCCTGCCCTGCCCGACGGACTTGCCATTGGCCTTGGCCGCGGCACGCGCCTCTTCCAGCGCACGGCGGGCCAGATCGATGCCGCGCAGCTCCGGTGCGGGTTCTTCCGGCACGGGGTTCCGCCTTCCGGTGTCGAGGGTGGCCGAGTGTGGATGGAGTCTACGCCGGGGCGCCGACCGGCTCGTCGAGCGCGGATCTGGCATATGTCCAGCATGTTGCCGGTTTTCCACAGGGGCTGGGGATAACTATCGCGATCTGTGCATATCTTCGGCGTGTTCGACCACTTCGGGGACGATCTGTGAGATACGCCGGTCGGCCTCGCCGGTCGTTTGCACACGCAACGGTTCGGCGGACAGTTCCGACGGCACGTCCTCGGCCACCGCGGCCGTGATCAATACCTGCTCAGCACCCGCGGCCACCTCCGCGAGCGCGGCGCGGCGGCGGCGGTCGAGCTCGGCGAACACGTCGTCGAGCAGCAGCACCGGTTCGGAGCCCTCACCGCGCAACAGCTCGAACGAGGCCAACCGCAGCGCGAGGGCGAACGACCAGGACTCACCGTGACTGGCGAATCCCTTCGCGGGCGCGCTGCCGAGCAGTAACTCCAGATCGTCACGATGTGGACCGACCAGACAGACCCCGCGATCGAGCTCCCGGTTCCGCGCGGCGGCCAGCTCGCGCAGCATGATCTCGTGCAGCAGCTGTGCATCACCCGCCGCAGGCACCCTGGCCGGATCGAGGAGTTCCGGTGGCAGATACCCGGAGCGGTAAGTGATTGCGGCAGGGCGTGATTCGGGGGCGATCGACCGATATGACTGGGACAGATGGGGATACAGGTCGTGGACCAGTCGCAGCCGCTCGGCGAGCAGCACCGCCGCGTGCTCGGCGAGGTGCCCGTCCCACACATCGAGGGTGCCCAGATCGGCACGCGAACGAGATTGGCGCCCAGCGGTTTTCAACAGGGCCGAGCGCTGCCGCAGCACCTTGTCGTAGTCCGCGCGAACACCGGCGAGCCTGGGCAACCGGGCTGTGCACAACTCGTCGAGGAACCGGCGCCGCTCCCCCGGATCCCCACGCACCAGCGCCAGATCCTCCGGCGCGAACAGCACAGTGTGCAGAATCCCCAGGATTTCGCGTGAGCGGCGCACCGGCGAGCGATTGATCTGCGCGCGGTTGGCACTGCCCGCCTTGAGTTCCACATCCACGCGCAGTTCCCTGCCCGTGTTCACCACGGTGGCCCCGATCCTGGCCTGGGTGGCGCCCATCCGGATCAGCGGCGCGTCGGCGGAGACCCGGTGCGAGCCGAGCGTCGCCAGATAGCCGACCGCCTCGAGCAGATTGGTCTTGCCGTTGCCGTTTGCCCCCAGCAGCACCGTGCGCCCTGGGGACAACTCGAGGTCGGCGTGTTCCCACGAACGGAAATCACGGACCGACAGCTCACGTATGAACATGCAGGCCTAGCCGCCCCCGCCGGCTCAGCCGGGCAGCCGGACCGGCATCAACAGGTAGATGTACTGGCTCTCCAGCGCCGCGAACGCGCCCGACTCGAGCACCTTGGGCTCCTCGTCGGAGGCGGGCAGCAGCACGGCGGGCCGGCTGGGGGTGGTGAACCCGAAGGTGACCCGGTCGGTGTGCAGCGCGGCCAGGCCCTCGGTCAGATAGCCGGGGTTGAACGCGATGGTGAGCGGTTCGCCGCGGAAATCCGCTTCCAGCCATTCCTCGGCCCGGCCCGCGTCGTCCCCACCCGCCGACAGCAGCACGCCGTCTGTGGAGAACTCGAGCCGCACCTGGGCACCCCGCTCGGCCACCAGGGCGACGCGCTTGATCGCCTCCGACAGCACGGCGACGGGCAAGGTGGCGATGGAGGTGTGCTCCTTGGGGAGCAACTGGCGGAACTTGGGGAATTCCGCGTCGAGCAGCCGGGTGGTGGTGCGCCTGCCGCCGTTGACGATGCCGAGCAGGCCGTCGGCGCCGCCACCGCTGCCCAGCGACAGCTGCACGGGTGCCTCGGCGGCACCGAGGGTCTTGGCGGCCTCGGACAGCGTGCGCGCGGGGATGAGCACCGCGGTCTCGATATCGGAGCGGGTCGGCTGCCACTGCAGGTGGCGCACGGCGAGGCGGAAACGGTCGGTGGCGGCGAGCACCACGTCGTTGCCCTCGATCTCGACCCGGATGCCGGTGAGCATCGGCAGGGTGTCGTCGCGGCCCGCGGCGACGGCGACCTGGCCGACGGCCTCGGCGAACACGTCCACGGTGAGTTCACCGGTCTGCTGCGGTACCTCTGGCAGCTGGGGATAGTCCTCGACCGGCATGGTCGGCAGGGAGAACTTCGCGCTGCCACAGGCGATGAGCACGCGGGTGCCGTCGACGGAGACATCGACCGGCTTGTTCGACAGCGACTTGGTGATGTCGGCGAGCAGGCGGCCCGAGACCAGCACCTGGCCGGGACCGGCGACCTCGGCCGCGACGCGCATCTGCGCGGAGACCTCGTAGTCGAACCCGGAAACCGTCAGGCCGTTCTCGTCGGCCACCAGCAGCACACCGCCGAGAACAGGCACCGGAGGCCGGGACGGGAGACTGCGCGCCACCCAGGCCACCGATTCGGCGAAGTCCTCTCGGGCGACCCGAAACTTCATGCTCGCAAGCTCCATCGCCCGATTTGTCCTCTCCGAGTTTCGAATCCGTGTGCGGGTGTGTGTCAGCGGAGTTGAACTGCTGTGTCGGCCGCGCCATGAGTCTCGCACAACCGACCGACAACCAAACGGTACCCGTGCAGTGCGCGAACTCCGCATCGACCCTCCCGGCCGATTCCGCCTCGTCGAACCACCCCGCTCCTCCTTGCCTGTCTGTGAGTGAACAACCGACGAAGCTGAGTCTCCCCAACCGAGTTTCCACACACCCTGTTTTAAAAGAAGTCTCTCTAGAAGGAGAACTGAAGTAGTAGTAGGCACTGTGGAATCTGTGGATTTCGGCCGAATCCGCAGGTCAGCGGGCTCGGCGGCATGGGGATGGCCGTGGAGTGACTCGAGGATGAATCCGCGATGTCTGTGGAGACACGAAGTTGTCCCGAATCCATCCTCGAGTTGTCCTCGAGTTGTTCCACCGGATTCACCCAGTTGTTCACACCCAGCGCCACCCTGGTGGCAACGGTGGGGATTCCTCGAGGACTCCACAGGGACTCCTCGAGGAATCCACAGGCCAGATTCGGTGACGTCGCAGGTCACCGCTAGTGCACAGGTGTTAGTGGAGCGTCTTGTGGATGATGTGGACAACTGCCTGTGCATGAACGCTGCACACCCGTGCCCAACACCCTGTGCACCGACCGGTGCACAAAGGTGTGGATTCCTCGAGGAGTCCACAGGAATTCCTCGAGGAATCCACAGGGCAAAAAAGAACACCGCCCCAGGTCAGGGCGGTGTTCGGGGTTGGGGATGAAATCAGCGGGAGCGCTGTTTAATTCGGGCTGTGAGTTCTTGGACCTGGTCGTAGACGCGACGGCGCTCGGTCATCTCCTTGCGCACTTTCTTCTCCGCGTACATCACCGTCGTGTGGTCGCGACCGAACGCCTGGCCGATCTTGGGCAACGACAGATCGGTGAGCTCACGGCACAGGTACATCGCGATCTGGCGGGCCTGCGCCAGCGGACGCGCCTTGCCGGGCCCGGTCAGCTCCTCGAGCGTGGTGTTGAAGTATTCGGCGGTGACGGCCATGATCGTCGCCGCGTTGATCTCCAGCGCCGCGGTGTCGGGCATCAGATCGCGCAGCACCACCTCGGCCAGCGAGAGGTCGAGCGGCTGACCGTTGAGCGAGGCGAACGCCGTCACCCGGATCAGCGCGCCCTCGAGCTCGCGGATATTGCGCTCCACCCGGCTCGCGATCAGCTCGAGCACGTCGTGCGGCACATCGAGCCGGTCCATCCGCGCCTTCTTGCGCAGGATCGCGATGCGAGTCTCCAGCTCAGGGGGCTGCACATCGGTGATAAGGCCCCACTCGAAGCGGGTCCGCAGCCGTTCCTCCAGGGTGGCCAGTTGCTTGGGCGGGCGATCCGAGGACACCACGATCTGCTTGTTCGCGTTGTGCAGGGTGTTGAAGGTGTGGAAGAACTCCTCCTGGATGCCTTCCTTGCCCTCGATGAACTGGATGTCGTCCACCAGCAGGATGTCGGTCTCGCGGTAGCGGCGCTTGAACGCGACCTTGCGGTCGTCGCGCAGGCTGTTGATGAAGTCGTTGGTGAATTCCTCGGTGGAGACGTACTTCACCCGCATACCGGGAAACAGTCGCTGCGCGTAGTGGCCTGCCGCGTGCAGCAGGTGGGTTTTGCCCAATCCCGAAGCGCCCCAGACGAACAGCGGGTTGTAGGCGCGTGCGGGAGCCTCCGCGATGGCGACCGCGGCAGCGTGCGCGAACCGGTTGGACGCGCCGATGACGAACGTCTCGAACGTGTACTTGGCATTGAGACTGGCCGAGGACGAAGACTGCGGCGGCGCCTCGGGCGACTTGCTGAAATAGGTCGGCCAGTTGTTGCGGTTGCTGACCACCGGTTCGTCGTCGACCGGCTGGGCACCGGGCTGACCCGGGAACGGCTTGTCCTGGCCCTCGGCGCTCGGCTCCTCGGCGCGGGCGGCGGCGGGCTCCTCGGACGGCCTGCCGCGGTTCGGTGCGCGCTGCGGCGGGTCGGGAGTGAACAGCGACTCCTGCCCGGAGTGGTCGCGGCGCGGCGCGGCCGCCTGCTCCCGGCGCGCGGGCGGTGCGGTCTCGGGGACCCGCTGGTCCGGACGCGCGCCACGGAACTCACCGCGGCCGCCGAACTCGGCACCGGGATAGTCGGGGACCGGGTACGCCACGGTCGGCTCGAAATCGGAGCCGGGGAACTCGTTGCGCTCGCCCTGGTACTCGGATGGCTGGGTGTATTCGGACGGTGCCTGCTTGTATTCCGATTGCTGGCCGTATTCCGGGGGTGCCTGCTGGTATTCGGCCTGCTGGCCGTATTCCGAGGGCGCCTGTTTGTATTCCGCGGGCTGGCTGAACTCCGACGGTGCCTGCTTGTACTCCGGCTGCTGCTGGTATTCGGGCTGTTGCTGCTGGTACTCCGGTTCGGCCGGGTACTCGCGGTGCCCCGCGTAGTCGTTGCGCTCGCCGTACTCGCCGGCCTGCCCGGGGTACTCACGGCCGCCGTAGCTGTTCGGGTACTCGCCGTTGGCCGGATAGTCGGGGGACGACTGATAGTCGTTGCCGTACTCGCCGCCCTGGGCGGGGTACTCGCCCGCGCCGTAGCGCGGCCTGCCGTACTCACCGCGAGCGGCGTAATCGGGAACGCTGAAATCGGGGCCGGGATAACCGGCGGGCGGGCGCACCTGCTCGCGCGGACGCTCCGGCCTGCTCGTCATCCTGGCGTGCCGGGGCGAACTACCTGCCCGCTCCCCCGCGGCCGGGCTCGGCGCGGCGATGCGCACTCCGAGTCCTTCCACTTGGGGGCCGAGCCTGCGGCCGAGCGATCGCAGGATCGGCTCGCGCAGATCACGCTCGATCGCCTCCTGTGCCAGCGACGACGGAACCGACAGCAACGCGAAACCCTGCGCGACGGTGAGTGGCTTCACCAGCTTCAACCAGGCCTGCTGCGCACGACTCACCGCGGGGATGGCGCCGTCGGCAGAGCCGGTGGTGAGCTCGGCAACCACCTCCGGCCACACTGTGGCCAGCACGTTCTGCTCGTCGTCCATACAGCGTCCTCCCCGGACCGGTTTGTTGGGGCCCACGGCCTTCGCGCACGCCGGAAAGCACCCGCGAACAGGTGTGATCCAGTGATCCTGCGTACAACCGAAGCCGGTTCGAACGCTGTCGCCCGGTGATTCCGGACTGCGGCGCGGGCACCGACGGCCCCACGAATATGCCACTGCGGCCGTCTGTCCACATAATTATCCACAGATGTGGACAAACCTGGGGATAAAGGAATTCTGCCAGCGTGTGGCAGCGAATGGGGCTGGACCTGCGGTTCTTCAGCAATCCCCCGGCTACAGAGGTTAGCTGGCCGCGCCGCACAACGCCAGGGGTGTGGAAGAACTCACGAAAAGTGGCCGGATGCGTCACTGTGCCCGGGCGTGTCGTGCCTGGTCGGGCTCCGCCCCACGTCGAACAAACGCCGATCCCTTGGTCCGTTCGGGTGTCCGGTAGCCTTGACCCTGTGCCGGTGACAGGTACGTGGGGGCCGAGTTTGACCCGTTCCTTCGGGGTAAGTACCCTCGTACAGTCACCCCTTGGCGCGGTTGGCGGCTGTCTGCTGCACATCGATCGCCAAGGCAATCTGTGCGTAGACCGCGGTCCGCAGCGCAGACAAATCATTTGTACAGACTTCGGGCGCCGAATGGTGCCCACCTACTACAGGAGTGTTGACCGTGGCCAAGGGCAAGCGGACGTTCCAGCCGAACAACCGTCGTCGGGCGCGCGTCCACGGCTTCCGTCTCCGGATGCGGACCCGTGCGGGCCGCGCCATCGTTGCGGCGCGTCGCCGTAAGGGCCGTACCGAACTGACTGCCTGATCGCGCGTAGTCGGACGCTCGGGTGTTGCCTGAGCCGTATCGGTTGCACCACCGTGCCGAATTCTCCCGCACGGTGCGCCGCGGTCAGCGAATCGGGAGGCGAGATCTTGTCGTACACGCGCTTACGCTCGGGTACGACGATGTCGCCGACGGCGATTCCCTGGTCCGCGTAGGCGGTCCTCGGTTCGGGCTGATTGTCAGCAAGGCGGTGGGTAACGCGGTGGTTCGCCACCGGGTGGCCCGCCGCCTGCGTCATATGTGCGCCCAGGTGGTCGACGAACTACCGGTCGGCACCGACGTCGTGATCCGGGCACTCCCCGGTGCCGCTACCGCCGATTCCGCCGAGTTGCTGCGCCAGCTGCGCACCGGCCTGCGCAAGTTCGGCTTGCGTGGGACACCGGAGCTCGCGCTCGGTCGCACCCCGGCCGGTGAACGGTGATGAGGACCCTCACCCGCCTACCCGCGAAAGCCTTGATCTCGCTGATCGAGCTCTACCGGACCTATGTCTCCCCCACCCGGATGCCGATCTGCCGGTTCACCCCCACCTGCAGTGAGTACGCGGTGACTGCCTTGCGTACCCGCGGGTTGGTCGTCGGATCGGCACTCACGGTCGTGCGGCTCGCCAAATGCGCGCCCTGGCACCCTGGAGGGTGGGATCCCGTGCCAGAGCGCGGGTCGAATGCCTGCACAAAGTCATCGCCCGCGCTGATCGGCGATACGAACGACGGGAGTACCTAGAGCCGTGCTCGACATCATCTATTGGCCGGTATCCGCAATTCTGTGGTTCTGGCACAAGGCCTTCGGCTTTGTGTTCGGCGCCGACAGCGGGCTCACGTGGAGCCTCGCCGTGGTGTTCCTTGTCTTCACTCTCCGGCTGGTGCTGTACAAGCCGTTCGTGAAGCAGGTGCGCACCACCAAGCAGATGCAGGAACTGCAGCCCCAGATCAAGGAGCTGCAGAAGAAGTACAAGAACGACCGCGAGACCATGGCGCGGGAAATGCAGAAGCTACAGAAGGAACACGGCTTCAACCCACTCATGGGCTGTCTGCCGGTCCTGGTGCAGGTGCCTGTCTTCCTCGGTCTGTTCCATGTGCTGCGCTCGTTCAACCGCACCGGCCACGGCTGGGGTCAGCTGGGCATGTCCGCCTACGACAACGCGCACACCCCGAACTACATCTTCAGCGCGACCGACGTCCAGTCGTTCCTGAGCGCTCGCATCTTCGGTGCGCCGATCGCGTCCTTCATCACCGCGCCCGTCAGCGAGATGCAGGCGTTCGCCGATTGGGGTGGCACGCCGACCAAGCTGAACATCGCGATGGTCGCCGTTCCGCTGATGATCATCGCCGGTCTCGCGACCCACTTCAACGCTCGCGCCTCGGTACAGCGGCAGACGCCCGAAGCCGCCGCCAACCCGCAGGCCGCCATCATGAACAAGCTGTCGCTGTGGGTCTTCCCGCTCGGCGTGATGGTCGGTGGCCCCTTCCTGATGATCGGCATCCTGCTCTACTGGGTGGCCAACAACATCTGGACCTACGGACAGCAGCACCTGGTGTTCGGCCGGATGGAAAAGGAAGACGAAGAGCGCAAGCAGAAGAAGCTGGAGCTGCGGTCGCAGAACGCACCAAAGCCCGGTGCCAAGCCGGTCGACGTCCGCAAGAAGCAGGACGCCCCTGCCGATGACGAGCCGTCGGCGAACGGCACCGCGGCGACCAACGGCACCACCCCCAAACAGTCGGCCAAGCAGGGCGGCGGCAAGCGCAGGCCCGGCGGGCAGCAGCGGCCGGGTAACCGTGGCCGTGCGAACCAGAAGCGTAAGCGCTGAGACGCGATCGGATAGAGGGAATCCAATGACTGTTGAGACCGAGACCGACGGAGGGGACGCCACTGTGGCGACGACTGCTGTTGACGTCGTGAACGACGCCGAAGAAGCGTTGATCGAAGAGGGCGAGATCGCCGGCGACTACCTCGAGCAGCTACTCGACGTGCTCGACTTCGACGGCGATATCGACCTCGATGTCGAGGGCGACCGCGCCATCGTGAGCATCGACGGCGGCCGCGATCTGACCAAGCTCGTCGGGCGCAACGGTGAAGTGCTCGACGCGCTGCAGGAACTGACCCGGCTCGCCGTGCAGCAGGCGACCGGCGTGCGTAGCCGGCTGATGCTCGATGTGGCCGGCTGGCGTGCACAGCGCCGGACCGATCTGAGCGAGATCGGCGTCGCCGCCGCGAAGCGGGTGCTCGAGTCGGGAGCGCCCGAGGCGCTGTCCGCGATGACTCCGTTCGAGCGCAAGATCGTGCACGACGCCGTGGCCGATATCGATGGCGTGGCGAGCGAGAGCGAAGGCGTCGAGCCGAATCGTCACGTGGTGGTAGTGCCCGAGTAGGCTTACCTCCGCCGTAACCACGAATGATGTGATTAGGCCTCCGGTCTCGGACCGGGGGCTTTTTCATTGCCCTCAACGGAGAAGGATGTTTCACGTGGAACGAGAACTGGGCACGCCGTCCGACGAGCTGGAACCGCCCGCCGCCGCTGCCCGGGTGTTCGGCGACCGGTTGGATATCGCCCGCCGCTACTACGCGGCGCTGGCGACGGCCGGCGTGGAGCGCGGTCTCATCGGCCCGCGCGAGGTTCCCCGGCTGTGGGAGCGTCACATCCTCAACTGTGCCGTCATCGGCGAGTTGATCGATGAGGGCACGTCGGTAGTCGATATCGGCAGCGGAGCCGGGCTTCCCGGAATCCCGCTCGCCATCGCCCGGCCCGACCTTCGCATCACTCTCGTGGAACCGCTGCTGCGTCGGACGATCTTCCTGAGCGAGTTCATCGAAGAAGCCGGGCTGGATGTCACTGTGGTTCGCGGTCGTGCGGAGCAGTCCGGCGTGATCAAGGAAGCGGGCGGTGCGGATGTCGCTACTTCGCGCGCGGTCGCTCCCCTCGCCAAACTCGCGCACTGGTCGCTCCCCCTCCTCCGCGACCACGGACGCATGCTCGCTCTCAAAGGAACCAGCGCCGCCGAAGAACTCGAGCGCGACGGCGCCGAGCTGATCCGTGATGGCGCCACCGATCTCCGTGTTGTCGGATGCGGTGCGGGCATCGTAGAAATCCCCACCCTTGTCATCAGCGCCGAACTCCTCCCCCGCGCCGAGCGTCCGACTCGTCGTAGCGAACGCAAGGCTGCCGGGGTAGAGAAGAAGGCGCGAAAGCGTCGCGAATCCTGATCGGCCTGAAACTTCTTCCACCGAGCGGGTTTGCGCGTTTCGTAACGTGACGAATCATGCCGAGGGTTGTTGTATGGGCTTGAAACGGGCCTACTTTCGATGGTTACGGAGGGGTGTCGCGTTCGCGGAGCAAATGTGTTTCACGTGGAACCCGAACACCCCTCTTCTCTCCTCTGCGTGGATCGAACTGCGCAATCGGTGTACGGACTCCTCTAATCGGATGGTCCTCGTGGTGGATTCGCTCGCTCGGCTTGTTCGCATCGATAGCTGTATGTGCGTAACTGGGATGCGTCAGCCGTGCTGCTAGACGCCGGTGAGCCGAGCGTCACTGTCCGGGAAGCGTGTTGCCGTGAGTCGAGGACGGACATTCGGTTCTCTATCGCGCGGCGCCTGGGATGTGAGCTCATCATTCATCTGGATCTGCGCGCGATCGGGGTGGCGGTGCACTGATGCTGAGGGTTGCTCTCGGCTGGACCCAGGGGTGCGTGGGTGATGGGGAGTGAGGGTGTGATTGTGGCTGGGATTGGATGTTCGGTAGTCCCAGGAGGTTTGACGCTGTGTTTGTTGGCGCGCTGGCGCGCGCGTGTCCGCGGCCCCAAGGGGCCGCCGGTTAGACACCGTTGCTTGCTCCTTCGTCGCGTACGCAACGGCGTCTAAC
>NZ_JBHXNJ010000004.1:145289-198207 GCF_042719655.1 Nocardia sp. NPDC058518 | reverse complement strand
GCTTGCTCTCCGTCCTCGCCCGCCCCCCCCGGGGCCGCGCGGCCCCCCCCCCGGCCACTTCGTGGCCGCCGCTCCCTAGGGGTCGCGGGTGCGGGTTGGGAGTGCGGTCATGGCAGACCTGGTGTGTGCGGTGTGGATGGTTTCACGTGGAACGCGGACTGTTCCTCGCTGCGGAGATTGATCGGCGGGACGCAGCCGACTGATCTCGCGAGGACATGGGTAACTCCTCAACCACCTCCCAATGGCTACCCGCATCACGTGAGGCCGAAGGAGAACAGTCGCGCTACCGGACGGCACGCTGAAGGCTCGGAGAGGCGGAATAGGCGTGTCCTTCTCGGCGTGCCGCGATTCAGCTTTCCTAACTGACTTAGGGCTGGCAAGCTGTCAGAGTCGGGCGGGAGTGAGCCACCCTCCTCGAGTCTTCGAGTTCTCCACCGACACAGTTTGTTTGTGACGACACGGCGCCGACGCTCGTCGGGGATACGTGATCTGAAGTTTCTCGGGTTAGGAGCAATCTATGTCGAGCGGTCCGGCGAATGTTTCACGGGAAACAACGTCGCGGGTCCCGGGGATGCTGGATTCCAGCAACTTCGACGCGGAGACGTTCGGGAATACTCCTTTCGGGCATATCTCCCCGGCCGAGACCCCGATCGCGGCGGAAGCGCAACGCGCCAGCCAGATTCTGCATCCAGGAAAGGTCAATGTGCCGAAACCTCGCGAGCAACGGATCATCACTATCGCCAACCAGAAGGGCGGCGTCGGTAAGACGACTACGACGGTCAATCTCGCTGCGGCGCTAGCGCACCAGGGAATGACGGTCCTTGTGGTCGATCTTGATCCGCAGGGGAACGCGAGTACGGCGCTGGGCGTCGCACACAACTCGGGTGTGCCGTCCAGCTACGAGCTGTTGATCGGCGAGGTGACGGTCAAGGACGCGATCCAGGTGAGCCCGCACAGCGAGCGCCTGCTGTGTGTTCCGGCCACGATCGATCTGGCCGGCGCGGAGATCGAACTGGTCTCGATGGTCGCCAGGGAAGGCCGGTTGAAGACCGCGATCCGCGAGGCGGGCATGGTCGGTTTCGACATCGATTACGTGCTGATCGACTGCCCGCCCTCGCTCGGCCTGCTCACGGTCAACGCGCTCGTAGCGGCCAAGGAGGTGCTGATCCCGATCCAGTGCGAGTACTACGCGCTGGAAGGCGTGGGTCAGCTGCTGCGCAATATCGGGCTGGTGCAGGCGCACCTCAACCCGGAACTACACGTGTCGACCGTCCTGCTGACGATGTACGACGGCCGCACCAAGCTGGCCGACCAGGTTGCCGAGGAGGTGCGCAACCACTTCGGAGACGTCGTCCTCAAGTCGATGATCCCGCGCAGCGTGAAGGTCTCGGAGGCGCCGGGCTACGGGATGACCGTGCTCGATTACGATCCAGGCTCCCGCGGTGCGATGAGTTACATGGACGCGGGACGCGAGCTCGCCAGTCGTGCGCAGCTGAAGCAAGACGCGTCGTAGCGTGAGCGTGAGTTGGAACGAAGAAGGGATCGGTAGCCGATGAGTCAGGCGAAAAAGGGCGGTCTCGGTCGCGGGTTGGCCGCATTGATCCCGACGGGTCCGGCCGTGACGCCGGGCCTGAGTAGTGCCGCGGCAAGCGTGATCGGGATCAATCCGATCGGCCCGCAACCGGCCGAGGCATTCCTGCATCGGGTTCCGGACGCCGAGCCGGAACCCGAGCCCGAATCCGATCTGGTCTCCCCCGGCGGCGCGGTGTACCGCGAGGTTCCCGCGGACCTGATCGAGCCGAACCCGAAGCAGCCGCGTCAGGTCTTCGAGGAAGACGCACTGGCCGAGCTGGTGCACTCGATTCGCGAGTTCGGTCTCATGCAGCCGATCGTCGTGCGCCGTATCGAACCGGGCGTCGACAAGTTCCAGTTGGTCATGGGCGAGCGCCGCTGGCGCGCCTGCCAGGAAGCCGGACTCGCCACCATCCCGGCGATTATCCGCGACACCGACGACGGTTCGATGCTGCGTGACGCGCTGCTCGAGAACATCCACCGCGTGCAGCTGAACCCCCTCGAAGAGGCGGCGGCCTATCAGCAGCTGCTCGAGGAATTCGATGTCACCCACGAGGAATTGGCTTCGCGAATCGGTCGATCCCGGCCGGTGGTGACGAATATGATTCGTTTGCTGAAACTGCCGATTCCCGTGCAACGTCGGGTGGCCGCCGGGGTGCTCTCGGCCGGACACGCCAGGGCGCTGCTCGGCTTGGATGCCGGCGCGGACGCACAGGAAGTACTGGCGGCGCGGATCGTCGCAGAGGGGCTGTCGGTTCGGTCTACCGAGGAAGCGGTGCAACTCGCGAATCGCGAGCCCTCGCCGACCGCTCCCCCGGCACCGAAACGCAAACCGATCCACATGCCGGGACTGCAGGATGTTGCCGAGCGACTCTCGGGGTCTTACGACACCAGGGTCACGGTCAGCCTCGGTAAGAACAAGGGCAAGATCGTTGTCGAGTTCGGTTCGGTCGAAGATCTCGAGCGCATCGTGGCGCTGATGGAGCAAGTCGGCCCCGAAACGTCACTGTGACTGAAAGAGGCGGCACGTACTGTGGATAGTGATGTGGCGTGAGCGTGGATGAATCCGACAGCTGGAGGCTGAACAGAGCGGTGTCGACCAGCGTCACGGCGTTGACTCTCGACGGGCTCGGTCAGCTCCCGGCGCACACCCGGCGGTGTGTGTTCTGGGAGCTCGACCCGGCCGTCGCCGCTGACTCGCACGCGTTCAGCGATCCGGTCTTCGAGAAGGAAGCCTGGCTCTCGACGGTGATGCTCGAATGGGGCTCGTGCGGGCAGGTGGCCCACGTGGACAACAACCTCGCGGGCTGCGCGCTGTACTCCCCCCCGAGTGCGGTGCCGCGGTCGGCACTGTTCCCCACCTCCCCCGTGAGCCCGGATGCGGTCCTGCTGACCACGCTGCAGGCCGAATTCCCCTACGACGAGGCCGATGTAGCCCATCGCCTTGTTCAGGCCGTGGTGGCCGATCTGGTGCGTCGTGGCGTGCGTGCGCTGGAGGCGTTCGGCATTCGCAACGGCCCACCGTCCAGTTCGGTGGCCGATCGGGGCTTCGGATCGTCGATGCGGCTGATGGAACGGATCGCGGCGCCACTGCGCGACCCGTCGTCGGCGACGAGGTGCACTCCCGAAACCTGCATGATCGACGCGGATTTCCTCGCCGAGGTCGGCTTCGAAGTGGTGGCCCCGCATCACCGCTTCCCCCGCCTGCGGCTGGAGCTCAACTCCGATCACGGCTGGAAGGAAGACGTCGAGCGCGCACTCGACCAACTGCTGGCGGCTGCGCAGATCCGCCTCCCCGTGACTTCTGGCCAGATTTAGGTGCGTTGTCGGATAGTGACGCGGCTGGCCGGAAGGCGGGGAGCCGGTTGGCCCGTTCCCGGTGAGTTACCCATGTAGTCACGAGATCAGTGAAACGGCCCCGCGGAAAACCGCGGGGCCGTTGGTCTTTGTAGAACTACACGCGCGGGGCTGGAACGTGGCCCGCGTCGGCGGCCGCCAGTTCTTCGGCGAGCAACTCGGCGAAGGTGTAGGTGCCGGTGGGCTGGTCGTCCTGGCCGAGTAGGTAGAGCCGCTTCACCGAGATGAGAATCGCTTCGGCGATCACGTCGCGCATGCGCGGGTTGGTGAGCACCGAGGCGTCGTAGTCGTTGGTGAGGTAGCCGAGGTCGACCTGAACGGTCGGCATCTTGGTCAGGCGTAGCAGGTCCCAGGTGCGCTGATGAGTCCGGCAGTCCTGCACCGAGGTTCGGGCCACTACTTCGCGCTGGATGAAGCCGGCGAGTACCTGACCGATCATCGACACCGAACCGTGGGAGTTGCCGAAGTAGAAGCCGGCCACCCCCTTCGCCGACGGGTTGTCACTGGTCGCGCAGCGCAGCGAGATCATCAGATCGGCATCGAAGGCGTTGGAGGTATCGGCGCGTTCGACATCGGTGGGGTTGGCGCCCCACGGCCGGGACAGGAAGGTTTCCATGCCCGTCGCGGCCATCCGGCCCTCGAGGCGGGAAGCCAGATCCCACAGGATCTCCGACTCGAAGACGTCGCCGAATTCGGTGGGTACCGCGAAACCCTTGTCGGTGCCGCCGAATCCGGGGTCGATGACGATCCGCTTACCGGTGAGCTGCGGGCCTGCCCGGTGCACCACTTCTTCCTCGGCGATGCGGTGCGGGTTGCCACCGGTGACACGCGCGCCGAGCAGATCCAGCGAGCGCAAGGTGTCGGGTCCGCAGATACCGTCGGCGGACAGACCGATCTCGCGCTGGAACGCGCTGAGACCGTCGTGGGTGTGCGGGCCGAAGTGCCCGTCCACCCGGTACACGTAGAAGCCGAGATCCTGCAGCTTGCGCTGCAGGGTGGCCACGTCGTCACCGTAGAGCGGTGCCGACAATTGGTAGATCAACGTGCGAGCACCCAGCCGGTAGGAGGCTTCCTTCAGCGCGCGATAGGTGGCCGGACCGACCACCCCGTCGACGAGGAGACCGCGCTGCTGCTGGAACGCGCGGATCGCCGAATCGAGGGGCCGATCGAACACCGCCTCGGTGTCTTTCCAATACTCCGGGACGTCGGTGGATTCGACGTGTGGGAGATGCAGGAAGCCGAGGCTTGCGAGGGTGCTCCGAACCTCTGCGACGGCTGGTCCTGAATCGCCGTGACGAAGTCGGTGCATGCGTGAGAGCCCTTTCCTTCGGCCGGAGCGTGGCGTCAATTGTCGCAGACCCGGGCCGCTTTGCGGGAATCCCGGGTCCAGGCATCCTACGGCGCGTCGGCCGGTAGGAGACGCTTTTATCGGATGCTCTGTGTTAGATGAGCCCGTCGAGCTCGCGCAGCAGTGCGGCCTTGCCCTTGGCACCGACGATCTGCTTCACCGGCTTGCCGCCCTGGAACAAGATCATCGTGGGCAGCGAGAGGATCTGGTAGTCGCGGGCGATGCCGGGATTGGCCTCGGTGTCGAGCTTGGCGATGGTCAGCTTGTCGGCGTGGGTGCCTGCGATCTCCTCCAGCACGGGGGCGACCATCTTGCACGGGCCGCACCAGTCGGCCCAGAAGTCGACCAGCACCGGCTTTTCGCTGAGCAGGACGTCATCAGCGAAGGACTGGTCGGTGACGGTGATGGTGTTGGCGCTCTCGGCCATGGGTGTCTCCTCGACAGGGGTGGAACTCGAAATACTCGAAATCAGTTGGTGCGCACGGCGGCCGGGCCGTCGGCGTGGTCGAGCGTGTTGGCGGTGATGTCGCCCTGCTCGGCGAGCCAGCGCTCGGCGTCGATCGCGGCGCGGCAGCCGGTACCCGCGGCGGTGATCGCCTGCCGGTAGGTGTGGTCGACGAGGTCGCCCGCGGCGAACACGCCCGCCACGTCGGTGGCGGTACCCGGTTCGGTCACCTGCACATAGCCTTCGCCGTCGAGTGCGACCTGGCCCTTGACGAGTTCGCTGCGCGGGTCGTGGCCGATGGCCACGAACAGCCCGGTCGCGTCGAGCTCGGACTCCTCGCCGGTACGGGTGTCGCGCAGGGTGAGGCTGGTGACGCTCTTCTCACCGTTGACCTTCACGACCTCGGAGTTGAGCCGGAACTTGATCTTCTCGTTGGCCTTGGCGCGCTCGAGCATGATCCGCGAGGCACGGAACTCCTCACGGCGGTGTACGACCGTGACGCTCGCGGCGAACTTGGTGAGGAAGGTCGCTTCCTCCATGGCGGAGTCACCGCCACCGACCACGACGATGTCCTGGCCCTTGAAGAAGAAGCCGTCGCAGGTGGCGCAGGCGCTCACGCCGCGGCCGAGCAGGTCCTGCTCCCCCGGCACGTTCAGGTAGCGCGCGGCCGAGCCCATCGCGAGGACGATGGCGTAGGCCTCGAAGGTCTCGTCACCGACGGTGACCTTCTTCACCGGGCCGGACAGGTCGATCGCGTCGACGTCCTCGGTGCGCAGCTCGGCGCCGAAACGCTTGGCCTGGTCGCGCATCTGTTCCATGAGGTCGGGACCCATGATGCCGTCGCGGAAGCCGGGGAAGTTCTCCACGTCGGTGGTGGTCATCAGGGCGCCACCGAACTGGGTGCCCTCGAAGACCAGCGGCGAAAGCTCCGCGCGGGCGGCGTAGACGGCCGCCGTGTAGCCGGCGGGTCCTGAGCCGACGATGATCAGGTCGCGAACTGGCGTGCTCATGGGGCCCTTCCGAAAAAGCAATGTGGGGACGTGTCGATTAACAACAGCCTAAACGGTGTTGTTCCCACAGCACGTCGGTGCTGCCCACAAGTGGTGCAAGGCGCACAAACAAACAACCAAGTGCACAACCTGGTCCGAGTAACCCTGATATGTCCCTACCCGAAGGGGCCCGCCCCGATCTGGACTGACCGGAGGGTGCGACGAAGGAGTACCCGGAGGGAGGGAAGATCGGGGGCCCGAAGGGCCCCGACTCGAGCGCGTCAGCGCTCCAACAAACACAGCAAGCTAAACCGCCCCGGGCCCGGTTTTACCTGATGTCAGCCGATGTCGCGCAGGGTCAGCTGTTCGGGGGTTCCGGTCGTGCAGCCGGTGCCGACAACGAGAGCCGTAATGGTCGGGGCCTCGGCGCCCTGGACGAGGACGAGGACGGCGTCGGAGCCACGGAAGGTGATATTCGACGCTCCGAGCACCGCCCGGTCGATGCCGTTGGCTTGCACACAGCGGGTGAGGGCGGCGTCGTCGGCCAGCGGCCCGATCACATCGCGCTTGCCCAGTGCGCGCAGCGCGGCGGCGGTGGTGAGTTCGTCGTCGGGGGCCGCCGGTTCGGTGAACGGCGCGGCGGTGGGGGTGCCCTCGGTGGTGTCGAGGGTGCTGAACACGGCACCGGCTCCCGCCAGGACGGCCACCGTAGCGGCGGCCGCGGCGAGCAGCCCCAGTCGGCGCCGGGAGCGGTATCGGTCCAGCGAGATCGGGGCCCGGTCGGCGGTTGGTGCGGGCGGCTCGGCAGGCGACGTCTGGGGAACGGCCGAGAGCGGTGTTATTCGGTCGGTCGGCCCGTCCCCCGCGTCGAGCTGGGCGACGAAACGGAACATGCGGTCGGCCACGTCGTCGGGCATGCGGTGCATGACCCGCTCGTCGGTGGCGAGCGTGCGGAGGTGGGTGTTCACCTCGTCGAGCTTGTTCAGGTAGTGCAGCGCGTCTACGTCGGTGCGGACCACGGGCCACAGTTGCTCGCACAGTTCGGGCGCGAGGTTGTCGGCATGCAGATCGGCCAGCAGTTCCGACGGGAACGGAGGCTGCGGCACGGATCGAGACACCCTCGCACCTCCCCTGTTCTGTCGATATCGGATCGCAGGATTTACATCGCTGACTTGTTCGTCACTGTTAATGACGCATCCCGACTACATCCGGTTCCCTGGATCCCGGAAAAATTCCAAACGTTCTTGCAAACGTACGCGCGCTCGGGCGCATCGGCTCTTGATCGTGCCCGGCGCCACGCCGAGCGCAGCGGCGGTTTCGGCGACGCTGCGACCTTCCATCTCGGTCATCACCAGGGCCAACCGTTGTTCGTCAGGGAGGGTGAACAACGCCTCGCTCACAACGGTGGACAGTTCGTAGTGAGCAAACGCATCATGCGGGTCGATCGCCTCTGGCATGGTGTCGGGCAGGATCGAGACGGCGCGACGGGTCTTGTTGCGCCGGATCCGGTCGAGGCAGGCATTGACCACGATCGCGTGCAGCCAGCTGCGCACCTCGGATTCGGCGCGGAACGAGCTTGCCGTGCGATGGGCCGAGAACAGCGCGTCCTGCAGGCAGTCGGCGGCGTCCTCGCGGTTGTAGGAGGTGCGCAGCGCGGTCTGCCAGAGATGGTCGGAGTGCCTGCGCAGCAGCTCGGCGAAGACGTGCGGTTCCCCGCGCACGTGGGCGGCAAGCAATTGCTTGTCGCTGCCGTTCTCCAGGAACGAGCGGACGCTGGGCGCGACCTGCCGCGGTGGCACACCGCGGACTTGCTCGTTGACATCCGGCGACAAAACTGACCCCTTGGACAGCGCTCATTACGGCGACTTCAAGTCGGCGAAACAAGGCCGATCCATCACCTGACTACTACGCGGCGTCCAGGATCGACGTCGACAAATCCTGGGTAACTCCCAACCGAGAGCGCGCAGGGATCATATCGTTGATAACAATTACGCACCAACCGGACCGCGGTTCGATGAAGATCGGCAACGGGCCCAGAAATGATCGACCACCTGCGTCGATGCGGAGGTGGGAGGGGTGCGGTCCGGGTTTTACGGACTAAGGTGCCGCGTCGAAGCGGACGTCGGCGATCGCGGTCTGGAACTGACCGCCGGAGTTCGCCAGTCCGGTAATCCACACGAGCACGAAACGAGCGGCCTGATCGGTCTGCACGGCGATATCGGTGACCCCGTCACCGAGCTTGGCCGAGCCGATCAGCTGGGTCTGGTCGAGGGTGGGCGCCTCGGTGGGCGAGGTGCGGATCTCGACGGTGCTCCCCGCGCTGGGCGAGGTGATCGACACATTGGTCAGCTTCGCCGGGGTCGGCAGCGTGGCCAGCAGTCCCACGCCCTTCTTGAGGGCGGGGAACTGCTGGAAGTACTGATCGGTGCGCCAGACCGTCGTCGCGTTGTGGTCGAGCACCGCGCCCGCCGCCGCGGCGCCGTCGGGCGTGCCCTCCGGGGAGAACACCGCGGCACCGGTGACCGGCACCGGCACGCTCGTCGGCGGTGCCGCGGGGTCATCGGCGGGCGGTGCCGACGCCGCGGGCGGCGCCACACTCGAGGTGAGCCCGATATTGATCTGCTGGTCAAGCGGCTTGTCCGACGCGCCGGGCGCGAAGATGCTGACCATCCACCAGATCAGCACGCCGACCACCAGCGCGGCGAGCACGCCGAGGGCGACCATGATCCACATCATCCGCTTGGAGCGTTCCCGCTCGGCCGCGAGCAGTTCCGGGTCGGCGAGCGAATCGGCACCGGGGGCAACCGCCCGCTGACCCAGACGTAAGACCGGAATGAAGTCGGTCTTCTGGTCGACGACCGAGGCCTGCTCGAGCACGTGCTGCACGGTGGCAGCGGTGCGAACGCCCTTGTTGGATTCCAGCGAGCGAACCGCGACGGCCGAGATCTCGAACGGCACTTCCGGCCGGATCTGCCGCGGTTCCACCGGGGTGCCGTCGGGCCCGAAATCGGCCAGCCGCAGCCCGCCGATGGTGGCCGCCGAGCCGGTGACACCGCCGACGCGAATCGGCCAGCGCGCGGTGATCAGGGCGTAGAGCATCGCGCCGAGGCCACGGACGTCGCCTTGCGCGTCGGAATCGCCGAGTGTGCCGGGGAACGCCAGGACGGCGTCACCGGAGGCACTGATCCGGATCCGATCGGGGTGATCGATCGACAGCGAGCCGCCGCCACGGTGGGCGAGTTCGGCCGCCGAGGCGAGTGCCCTGATGGCCCTGGCCGCGCCGATCGGCGACGGCACGGTCTCGGCCATCTCGCGCAGCGAACGGCCGGGGGTCCACTCGGCCACGACGATGCCGCCGGAGCTGCCGCGAACCACATCGAGGACCCTGGCAAGGCCGGGCGAATTGATCCGGCCCAGTCGCAGCGTGCGCGACAGCACCGCCTGCGGGCCGTCGTGACCGGAGTTCTCACTGGAGGTCTGATCGGCGTCCACGAAGGTCAGCGCGACCTCGCGATCGAGCTTGATATCGAGTGCCTGCCAGAACTTCAGCCCGCGCGCACCACCGTGACCGGCCAGCAGCCGGTACCGGCCACCGGCGACCGACGCGCCGGGGATGAGCTTGGGGCCGCGCTGACCACGGTTGGCCGCGGCGCTCGGGGGCACCTGCGGTGGGATCGGCAACATGCCGGTGTCGTATGTCGGATCGTGCGGCGGCATGGCCGAACGCGCGTCTTCCTCGTGCGTATCGCCTTCGTCTGGCGCGTCGGTATGCTCGGAATCCGTCGAGTTCGGCGCATCGGGCCCGACCTCGGTGGACATTCCTGCTGCCGCGCGCGCCGCAGAATCAGCGGCCGGGACGCCGCCCACCGCGTCATCGCTCACCCTCGGTCCTCCTTCGGCCTGAAAACCCGTGTCGGTCTGCGGAACAGCGTACGGGAACTGTGCTTTACCGGTGCTGTCAACAGCGCCCGGTCGAATGACGGGAAGCACCATGGTCTGGGTGTCCAAAGACTGCCCGTATGCGGGGAATCCATAGGTATCGGGACGGCGCAGGACGGTGGTCGCGTAGATGTCGTCTGCCGGGGTGTCGTCGAGTCCGAGATCCGGCGCGGGCGGGGTGATACCGAGCTTGCGCGAGATCGCGACGGTGATGGCGACGACCTCGGGGATACCGGCCAGACGCATCAGGCCGAACGCCACCGAGAACATGACCAGCGAATCGATGACAACGCGCAGCAGCGAGCCCGCGCCCCCCGAGACGCGGTCGAGTCCGGTCACCGTATCGACGATCAGCATCACCGCGCCGCCGGCGATCGAGGCGAGCAACACTCTGGTCACAGTTCGGCCGACATTGACCATGCGCAAGTCGCCGAGGCTGCGGTGCAGCAGTACGCCGCCGATCACCGCGCCCGCGGTGAATCCGAGGCCGGTGGCGACACCGAGAACGATCACCACATCGTCGCTGTCGCGGGCGATGACCGGTGCCAGTGCCGAGATCAGGATCTTGATCGTCGTGATGCCGAGGATGATCCAGGTCGGTGTCCACGCCTGCTCGCGCGCGTAGAACACCCGCAGATGGATGAGCACGAGCGAATACGGGATCAGCGAGAACGCCGACCAGCTCACGGCATCGCCGAGCCGTTCGGCGTCCCCGGCGAATCGCGCGTAGCCGTAGAGCGCCTGGCCGATCTCCGGGCCCGCGAGGGTCATGAATGTGACGATCGGGATCATCGCGATCATCGTGAGCCGGGTGGCGACGGACAGGTCGTCGACTACCGCGGGGGTGTCGTCGTCGGCGGCGCTGCGGCTCAGCCTCGGCATGATCGCGGTGAGCAGGGTTACCCCGATCACGCCGTAGGGCAGCTGCAACAGCGCCCATGCGTTCGCGAAGATCGCGGGACCCGCCACGTCGGCCTGGGAAGCGATGTTGTTCGCGACCACCAAGCCGACCTGGCTGATCAGCACGTACAAGATGATCGCGATGCCCATCTTGCCGAACTGCTTGAGGCGCGCGTCGACACCCCACAGTGGACGCAAGTTGATCCCGTGCCTGCGGATCGCGGGCAGCAGACAGAGCGCCTGTGTCGCTACGCCCGCGGTGATACCGAGGCCGAGAACCAGCAGTTTCGGATCGCTCATCCGCACCGGATCGAGGGTGATCTCGCCGGGTGTCAGCGCGTAGACCGCCAGCACTGTCAACGCGACCACATTGTTCATCACGGGGGCCCACGCACCCGGCTTGAACGCCTGCCTGGTGTTGAGGATCGCGGTGAACAACGCCGACATGCCGTAGAAGAGGAGCGCCGGTGCCAGTAGGTAGGTCAGCGCGACGGTCAGGTCCGTGTTCACCTTGCCGTCGGCGGAGACGAGCACGTGACCGGCCAGGATCGGCGTGGCCGCCAAGGTCAGCACGGTGGCGATGAACAGCACGGTGAAGGCCGCTGTCACCAACCTGCGCACGAACGCGGCACCGTTGTCGGCGTCCTCCTGCTCGGCGCGAATCAAGGTCGGCACGACGATGGCGGTCAGCACGGCGCCGAGGACGAGCTCGGCGATCATGTTCGGGATCAGGTTCGCGGAGATGAACGCACTGGCGATGGCCGGACCGAGCACCGTCAGCAGCAACAGCTGCTTGGCGAAACCGGTGATACGGCTGATCAGCGTGGCGACCGCGATCGAACCCGAGTCCTTGAGCAGCTTGGCATTGGCGCTCATCGGGGCCTTGCCCGCTTCTTGCGCCGCAGGTTCGGCGGCCACCTTCTTCGGCCGGGCGATGACCTGAGTCCGCTCCGCAGACCGATCAACAGCAGGCGAACCGCCCGCTCCCGGCCTGCGGTCGCGGGATCCCGCACCTGCCCGCGCGGAATCCGCAGCGGGCATCCCGGGGAAACTTCCACGCGGGGGCACGGGTCGCCCCTGCTCCGGTGGACTCTGCCGCCGCCCACCGGCCTGATCGGGTCGATCCTGTCTCGGAATGGCGCCGGACTGCGCACCACGCGGCGGGACGGGGCGTTGCTGGGGGAACTCGCCCGAAGGGTTCGGGCCGGGCCGCCGTTGGGCGAACCCGTCCGGTCCGGCGCCGGGGCGTTGCTGTTGCGGGAATTCACCTGAACGACCGGCGGAACCCGGGCCGGGGCGTTGCTGTTGCGGGAACTCACCTGAACGACCGGCGGAACCCGGGCCGGGGCGTTGCTGCTGGGGGAACTCACCCGAGCGCCCTGCGGAACCGGGCGCGCGGCGTTGCTGTGGAGGCGCGGGGCGACCGTCGGGGCCGTATGCCGCTGGACGCGGTGGCTCGCCGGGGCGGCCGCCAGGGTGCTGTGGTGCGCCGGAAGGACCGCCTACGCCGGGGCGCTGGGGCGGTACAGGACGTTGCTGCTGCGGGAATTCACCCGAGCGATTCGCCGGGCCGGGAGGCTGTTGACGCGGGTTCGGGACCTGTCCGGGCCGTTCGCCGTGCGGCGGACGTTGCGGATCCGGTGAGCGATAGCCGCCGGGCGGTTGGGGCGCGCCTTGCCTGCCCGGTCCTGGGCGGTGTCCAGCGGGCGGTTGGTCCGGTCCTGGGCGGTATCCGGGCGGCGGGGGTTCAGGGCGATAAGCCGGCTGACCCGGCGGCATGGCAGGGCGCGGGGTGCGCTGACCGGAGGGCGGCGCCGGTGCGCCGGGGTCGGCGGAACCCGGCCGGTAACCGGTCTGTTCGAAGGGCAGGTAACCGGCCTGGCCCGGTTGCTCGGGCTGAGGTCCGGCACCGGGATGACGAGGCATCGCATGCGGATCGAACCCCGGATCACCGGGCCGGACCGGCGGACGGCCATCTCGGGGCCCGGCGAAGTCGGGTCGATGACCGGGTACACCAGGGCGCCGATCCCCCGGTCGATCCACGTGTGGCACAGCCTCGTCGTGATCAGCGTCCTGCCCGGCCGTCATCCCGCGTTCCCACGGCGCGCTGGGGGCCCGGCGCAGGGTCGGGTCGTCGTCGTGGTCACGCCGATGAGCGGAATCATCGTCGCCCATCATGCCTCCTGTACCCGGCGTAACCCGCGAATCCCGCCGGTCCGATGAGCGTTTCGCTCACCAGTGCCACTCTCGTCCTTGTCTGTCATGGTGCCCTGACCGCGCGTCAGGCGCGGGCGTTCACTGCCGCTGCAGTCGCTGACGTGCGCGCCGCAGCCGACCCGCCCGTTCCACCGTCTCCGGGGTGAACCCTTCGTCGGCGGGGTCGGGTTGCCCGCGGAACCGCCGCAGCAGTCGGCGCCCGGCCAGCAGCAACAGCAGTATCGCGGCACATGCGGTAATTATGGCCAGGGCCTGACCGTAGGCGTTCGAGCGCACCGAGACCGAGGTCGCCTCTCCTAGCGCTATCCCGTCCGGGGTGGTAAGGGCGATCGGAATCACCAGCTTACGGCTGTCGCTCACCTCGGTCGGAATCTGGAACGACCGGGTACCGGACGGCGGAAGCAGCTGTTCGCCGATATCGGTGATGTTCGTCTCGGCAGGCGCTTCGATCCGGAACATCACCCGGATGGCGACGGGCAGTTCATTGCGCGCCACCAGCAGCAACGGGCTCTGCTCGGAGGCCAGCGTGTACACCCCGCCTGGCGGCAGCACCGAGACCGAGGAGAACATCGTGTCCAGTTCCCGGGTCGCCTGGTCGATGCGCCGCTGGGCGTGCAGGTCGGCGAGTGTGTCGTTGTCGGCCCTGCGGTCGGACAGGCTCAGCGCGCGCAGCAGATCCTCGCGCGCCGGGGTCAGGAACGCGTGCGGGGTGAGCTCGGATTCGGGCAGTTCGACCAGTGCGCGCATCAGCTCGGTCACCCGGGCGCCCTGGGCGTGAATCGGTCCGATGAACTCTTCCGGCGCCGCGTCCTGGGCGGCGCGCGGCAGGTACTCCAGCGCGAACGGCCGCGGATCGGGCGCCTGGGCGATGAGGTCGGCGAAGGCGCGCGGGCTCGCGAGGTTGTTGCGGGTGAGCAGTTCGACCTGCTTGAGCAGCGCGACGCCCTCCTCCCGGCTGGCACCCCACTGCTGCGGCGGCATCAGCAACTGCGATCGCGGCCGGTCCGGCGACGGATTGAGCGCACTCCACGCCATCGCGCCGAGCGCGTCCTGCAATCGGGCCGAGCGCGAATCGTTGGTGACGTCGAAACGCACCTTCGACGGCGTGAACGACGGCGTCGGCGGATTCGAACCGACCGCGGCCAGCGCGGTCGCCGACCAGATATCGAAGGTGGTCACGCGCAGCGCGGGATCGGTCCCCACGGCGGCACCGGCGGGCGGTTCGACGCTCACATTCGGCACCCGCACGACATCGGGCGCGGGCTGTTCCCCACCCACGACGACATCGGGCGTGAGCATGGTCGGCGCGGTGGTGAGCGCGTTGTCGGTATCGGGCGGCGACCCGTCACCCGACACCGCCGAACCGGCCAGCACCGCCGTTCCGTACCCGTGCTGGCGCAACAACTGCCCGGCCGGATCGTCGATGCTGCCCGAGTCGGGCAGGCTCACCCCGCGCAACGACTGGGTGCCGAGGATCGAGTCCACTACATCGGCGGGCGCGAGCAGTGCCCGCGCCGACAGACCAGGATCGTTCACCGAGGCCAGCGCCGAGATGTCGACCTGCGCGAACGGCAAGGCCACCGTGCACATCGACCCCGCCAGCGCCCGCAACCGGTCGAGCCAGGCCTGCGCGTTCGCCGCCCCGGTCCCCTCCCTGGTCGCCCCGCTCGGATCCGACGGACTCGCCAGTACCCGATAGCCGCGGGTCATGGTCTGCACGGTCGAGACGAGGTCGGGATCGATGGCGATACACACCGATCCGGCCACACCTTTGTCTTTGCCCGGCGTCGGCACCACCGATTCCAGGGCCGCGACGAGCTGTTCGAGGCGGCCACCCTTGCCGACCGAGGCCGCCAGTTCGTCATCGAGCAGTTCGACCTGGCCGTTCACCGCGCCGGGTTTACCCGCGACCATGCGCGGCCGGTCGGCCAGCGGCCAGATCATCGTGGTCGCGATGGGCGACGCTTCCGGCGGTGCCCCGACCGGTGGATTCGTGTCGTCGGTGCCGGGCAGCCCAAGCACGGGAAGCAGGAAACGCGCGTCGTCGAGCCGGGCCTGGGTGCCGTAGGCGGGTTCGCCGTTGACATTGAGCAGCAGCGGATACACACCGGGATCGGTCAGTCCCAGCGATGCCTCCGAGCCAGCGCGCAACGCGATACTCACCGAGAACTGTTTGCGCTGACCGGGACTCAACTGCGGCGCCACATCCTGGAACGGACCGGTCACCTCGTAGTTCACCTGGTCCAGACGCAGCGAGCTGCGCAACCCGCTCGGCGAATCCACCGCGGCCGCCCGCTGGATTCGCACGCTCACATCGTCGACGACCCGGTCGCCGATATTGGTGACCGTGCCCGACACGGTCAGCTTCGGGTCGCTGCCGGTGGTGACCGTGCCCGGCGCCACCGCGTCAAGGGTCAGCTTGAGAAACTTCGGCGTTCCCGACCCGTCCGTTTGAGCGTGCGCGACCGCGGGCAGCAGCGTCATCGAACCCAAGATGGTCAGGACCGCCGTGATCAGCCGGATCAGTCCACCCGTCATCGCTTGCCGGTCTCCATCCGGTCGATCAATCGATTCGCCACTTCGGCCAGCCGCCGTTCGTCGGCGTAGGCCAATCGGGAATCCAACTCGCTCAACGGAACCCACGCAACCTGGGTGACTTCGACGTCGGCATCGGACAATTCACCACCGAGACATCGCAGCAGGAAATGGTGCACGGTCTTGTGTACCCGTCTGCCCTCGGTGACGAACCAGTAATCGATACTGCCGAGTTCGGCGACCACTTCGCCGTCGATCCCGGTCTCCTCGGCGACTTCGCGGATGGCGGTCTGCTCGGAGGTCTCGCCCTGCTCGATATGCCCTTTGGGCAGCGACCACAACAGCCGGCCGCGTCGGTCGGTGCGGCCGATCAGGGCGGCGGTGCGCTGGTCTTTGGGACCGTCGAGGCCCTCGACGACCAGTCCGCCCGCCGAGGTTTCCCGCACGGTGCGCATGCGAGGTTTGCCGGCAGTGTTCGCCGAACCACGCCGCCGCGGCTGGCGGCGTCGACTGTTCGCGCGATCGGCCGGAGGAGACACCTCGCCAGCTTAGCTGTGTTGTCGGCGTCCGCTTCGTGGCCGCCGCTCCCCAGGGGTCGCGGGTGCGGGCCGGGTGGGTTGGGTAATCGGTTCGACGGGGTCGGTAGGCTACTTTTCGTGGTTTCTCCTGACGTTGTCCCTGATGCTGTGGCGGATCGTCGTGCTCGCCTGCTGGCGGGGGCGGCGGTGACTTTGGGGCAGCTCAATGATGTTTTGGCGCCATTGGGGGGAATGTTCGCCGAGCGGGGGCACAGTCTCTATCTGGTCGGCGGCAGCGTGCGCGACGCGGTGCTCGGCCGGCTCGGCAACGACCTGGATTTCACCACCGATGCGCGGCCGGAGGTCGTGCAGGAGTTGATGCGCGGGTGGGCCGACCATCTGTGGGATACCGGCGGCCTGGCTTTCGGCACGGTCAGCGCGGCCAAGGATGACCAGCAGCTCGAGATCACCACCTTCCGCGCCGATACCTACGACCGGGTCTCGCGCAATCCCGAGGTCACCTTCGGCGACACCCTCGACGGCGACCTGGTGCGGCGCGATTTCACGGTGAACGCGATGGCGGTCAAGATCGCCGCCGACGGGTCGCTGGAATTCGTGGATCCGCTCAACGGCATCGACGCGCTGCTCGAGGGCGTGCTCGATACCCCTGCGGCGCCGCAGGATTCGTTCGACGACGATCCGCTGCGCATGCTGCGGGCCGCGCGCTTCGTCGCCCAGCTGGGGTTCGAGGTGGCGCCGCGGGTGCGTGCGGCGATCATCGAGATGGCCGATCAGATCGACCGGATCACCGCCGAGCGGGTGCGCGCCGAACTCGACAAGCTGATCGGTGCCGCTCACCCGATCGACGGCATCAACCTCATGTGCGACACCGGTCTGGCGCAGCGGGTGCTGCCCGAGGTGCCCGCGATGAAGCTCGAGATCGACGAGCACCACCAGCACAAGGACGTGTACCAGCACTCTTTGACGGTGCTCTCGCAGGCGATCGACCAGGAGGAGGGCGACCCCGACCTGGTGTTGCGCTGGGCGGCGCTGCTGCACGACATCGGCAAGCCCGACACCAAGCGCAACGAGCCCGCGGGCGGCGTCAGCTTCCACCATCACGAGGTGGTCGGCGCGAAGATGGTGCGCAAGCGGATGCGGGCGCTGAAGTATCCGAAGGCGTTCACCGAAGAGGTTGCGCGCCTGGTGTTTCTGCACTTGCGTTTCCACGGATACGGCAAGGGTCAGTGGACGGATTCGGCGGTGCGCCGGTATGTCACCGACGCCGACGACCTCCTCGACCGGCTGCACAAGCTCGTACGCGCCGACTGCACCACCCGCAACAAGCGGCGCGCCGCCGCGCTGAGCTCGACCTACGACGAGCTGGAGGAGCGGATCGCGGCGCTGCGCGCGCAGGAGGATCTGGCGCGGGTGCGCCCGGATCTGGATGGCAACGCGATCATGGAACTGCTCGGTCTGCCGCCTGGTCCGCAGGTGGGTAAGGCGTGGAAGTTCCTGAAGGATCTGCGCCTTGACCGCGGTCCGATGACGAGGGAAGAAGCCGAAGCCGCCCTCCAGGAATGGTGGAATACCCAGAACTGATCAGAAGACGATCAGTGTTGTTCCCGCGATGATGGCGTCGCGGATCTGGGTCAGGTCGAACGAGCCGGTGGTCTCCGGCAGTTCGAGCCGGAATTTCACCTCGTCACCGCGCCGGTGCGCGTAGGAAATGCTCGCCCGGTTGGGCAGGTCGTCGAGCAGCAGCGCGGGCGCGGGCACGACGCGTTTGGGCAGCCGGATGCCGTACCAGCTGGCTTTTCGGATGTCGATGGTGAGCAGGTTGTCGTAGACCTGCCCGTCGACGACCGCCCGCATCTTGCGCGTGCGATGGGTCGCGACGATCTGTCCGCGATCGTCGAGCCGCACCCGCCAGTCCAGGTTCTGGGCGTCCACCCAGTCGGCCATCGCGCCGATCCCGATGGTGCCCTCGATATCGAGCTGCTGGACCCGGACCTTGGTTGGCACACCGGGAATAAGCCGCACGCCGTGCGCGACCACGGTGACCGTGTCGAAGGGATGCGAGTCCCAGACCAGGTTCGACAGCACCGTCTTGCTCTGGAAGTGCGCGCCGCGTCTGCGCACCTTGAACGTATCGAGGGTGGCGGTGAGGTCGTGCCCGAGCAGCGTGGCGCTGATCTCCTGACCGCCGAAACGGCTGAGGATGCCCTCGCTGAGCACGGTCATCAGCACATCGGGCATGAGGGCGGTGACGGTGCCGGAACCCAGGTCGGCGACGGGATCGGCCCAGGACGTGGTGAACCCGAGCCACTGGTCGATCCAAGACGGGTCGAGCAGGCGTTTGCCCATGTCGACAGCGCCCGCCAGTGACCAGGACTTCGGATCGAAATACGTGGCCATGATGGCTCCGAGCGTACTTGGCGGAATCGCCGGTTGCCACGAAGTGTGACCCGATTTTTTGTCCGAGCGCGCCGCTCTGAGCCGGTGCTCCCGCGGGGGTACGCCTGCTGAACCACGCCCCCGGTAATAACGGTATGAATCTGTGCGTTCATGCTCGAATTACCGGGGTACCTACCCGGCGAGTGACCCGCGAAGACCGGAGGGCATCGCATGCCGCTGGACCTGAACAGTGATCTGGGCGAAGGCTTCGGCCCGTGGCGGATGGGCGACGACGCCGCCATGCTCGACATCGTGACCAGCGCCAACATCGCGTGTGGTTTCCACGCGGGCGACCCGACGATCATGCGCCGCACCTGCGAACTGGCGGTGGCCAAGGGCGTACGGATCGGCGCGCATGTCGGCTATCGCGATCTGGTCGGGTTCGGCCGTCGCGATATCGCCATCTCCCCGGCCGATCTGCGCGACGAGGTGCTCTATCAAATCGGCGCGCTTGCGGCCTTCGCGCGGGCCGCGGGCGATCGGGTGCGCTATGTGAAACCGCACGGCGCCCTCTATCACGCGGCGGCCCGCGACCGGCTGCTCGCCGAGGCGCTTGTCGCCGCTGTGGCGGAGGCCGAACCGGGCCTTGCGCTGCTCGGTCCGGCGGGCACCGAATTGGAGCGTGCCGCGCAGCGGGTGCGTTTCGTCGGTGAGGGATTCGCCGACCGGGCCTACACTGCAACAGGTTCGCTGGCCCCGCGCGGAGTTGCCGGGGCGGTGCTGTCGCCCGACGACGCCGTGTCGCAGGCGACAACTCTTGCGCTGTCGGGGACCGCGCGTACCGTAGACGGTCCCGGTACGGTCGCCGTGACCGTGGCCAGCGTGTGCGTCCACGGCGACTCTCCGGCGGCCGTCGAGATGGCCCGCCGGATCCGGGGGGCGCTCGACGAAGCCGGGATACCGGTGGAGCCGTTCAGCTGAGGGGCGGGAGGCAGGATGGACATCGATTGGAACGCGCGGATCCGACCCGCGGGTGACCGCGCCATGCTCATCACCCTGGACGACCCGCGCCCGGTGCAAAGGCTGGCCTCGGCGTTGCGCGTGCACGCGATCGCCGGTGTCGAGGATGTGCTGCCGGCGGCGGAAACCGTGCTGGTCACCATGCATTCGGTGAGCTACGGCGTGCAGGTCCGCCGCGAGCTCGTCGCGCTGCTCGACCGGCTGGATCACGAGCCACCACAAGCGGATTCGCCGGATGTTTCCCGTGGAACAGTGCCTGATACCGAGCCTGTCGTGGAGATTCCCGTCCGCTACGACGGCGCGGATCTGCCCGAGGTGGCCCGGTTGCTCGACCTGTCGATCCCGGCGGTGGTCGCGGCGCACACCGGCACCGTCTGGCGGTGCGCGTTCGTCGGGTTCGCGCCCGGTTTCGGCTATCTCACCTCGCCCGACGGCAGGCTCACGGTGCCGCGGCGCACCCGCGCCCGCACGGCCATCCCCGCGGGCGCGGTGGCACTCGCGGGCGGATATTCGGCGGTCTATCCGCGCGGCACACCGGGCGGATGGCAATTGATCGGCACCACCGATCTGCGAATGTGGGCGGTGGACCGCGATCCGCCCGCGCTGGTGCGGGCGGGTTCGGCGATCAGGTTCGTCGCTTCCGAGGAATAGCTGCTTCGGCGGATAATCAAGGGCTGCTCAACGGTGCGCCGCCTCGACAGCAATTCGGGGAGAGATCGCATGCTGATCTTTATCGAGCGGGTGGGGCCGCTCGCGACGGTGCAGGACCTGGGCAGACAGGGCTGGTTCGATTCCGGTGTCGGGCAAGCGGGCGCGGCCGATCGTGGGTCGCTCCGGCTGGCGAACCGGCTGGTCGGCAATCCGGAGGACTTCGCCGCCATCGAGGTGCTGCTCGGCGGGCTGGCCCTGCGCGCCGACGGTCACCTCACCGTCGCGGTCACCGGCGCGCCCGCCCCCGCCACCGTCGATGGCACCCCGGTCGGGCATGCCAGCGTGCTCGAACTCGATGAAGGCCAGGTGCTGCGACTCGGCCTGGCGAACACCGGTCTACGCAGTTATGTGGCGGTGCGCGGCGGTATCGACGTGGCCAAGGTGCTGGGTTCGCGCAGCCGCGACACGCTGTCCGGCATCGGCCCCGACCCGTTACTCGTCGGCACGCAACTACCCGTCGGTCCCCCGCCGCGCACCCTCCCGACCGTGGAATTCGCGCCGGTTCCGCTGCGGCCGGACATACTCACGGTCCGCGCCTGTCCGGGCCCGCGCGCTGACTGGTTCACCGACCCCGACCAGCTGTTCCGCGGTTCCTGGATCGTTTCCGCCGACACGGACCGCGTGGGCGCCCGCCTGGATCGCGCCGACGGACCACCGCTGGTGCGTTCGGTCGCGCGCGAATTGCCCTCGGAGGGCGTGGCGCTGGGATCGGTGCAGGTACCACCGAGCGGTCAGCCGGTCGTGTTCCTGGCCGACCACCCGATCACCGGCGGCTACCCGGTGATCGCGGTCGTCCTCGATGCCGATATCGACCGGGTCGCGCAGGCTCGTCCGGGAGACAAACTGCTGTTCGTGGCAGCACCGGCGATCAACGCGGCGGATTCAATCGTGCGTGCATGAGGTACACGTTGTAGCTGTCCCACGCCGACATCGTGAAATACAGATCCTGCGCGGTCGACCACGGATGGATGAAACCGCCGTACGCCTTCGGATACATCTCGGTGGACACCAGCGGCACCCCCGAAGTCCACGCGCCCTGCGGCTGACTCGCGGTCCGCAACACGATCTGGCCCGCGACCGAGTCGAGGTAGACCATCTGCCACTGCCGGCTCTCCTCGTCGAACCGCACCGACAGCTCACTGGCGGTGCCGTGCACGAGCGGTGTCGCCGAGTTCTCCGCCGCGGGTGCCCAACTGCCGTCCACCCAGTACTGGTAGGCCGTCTTGTTTAGCACGTCGTCCTTGCGCACCCTGGCCAGCCCGATCATTCCGATCCGGCCGTTGGGCGTGCCGAACATGTAGACGTAATCCCCGTGCGGCACCATCGCGGCCACCTGGAATTGCCCGAGCCCGAACATGTTCTCCCAGCGGGCATGCTGGTCTTTGGTCCAGGTCTGGCCGCCGTCGTCGGAGTAGGCGAGTCCGCCGTAGTTCGTCATCCACATGCCGGGAATCTTCGACCAGTGGTTCACCGACATGTAGCTCAGGAACTGCCTTTTCCCGAGCGCGAAACCCGAGGTCGGGATCGTGGTGGTCTCCCAGTTCTTGATCTTGCGGCTGCCGAGGAGCTCGGCGGCGTGGCAGGGGCTGTCCTGCACCATCGAGTCGATGGTGATCCCGTCGCTCAGGTCCTTGTCGGTGCTGTAGGCGAGCACATTCGACCGCCAGTCGGCGGTATCGGCGCCCGCGCCGCCGTAGGCCCAGCCCTCACCGAAGGTGTCACCGAAAACCATGGCGACCTTGCCCGGTTCGGTTTCCCAGAACAGCCCGAGATCGGTGCCGTCGACCTGCCAGCGCATATCGGTCCGGTTGGCCGAGCCGTGCCCGGTGACCTGGTCGACGAGCCGCACGGATTCCACCTTCGCGGGCACGACGGGCGCCGCCAGCGGGCCACGCTCGATCGGCCGGACCACCGGCGCCGGCGGCTCCTGGGCAGGCTCGCCCTCGCCACCGGGTACCGGGATCGGAATCGGCTCGATCTCCGGTTTGATCCTGATCCGGGGCAACGGGGTGGCTGAACCGGTCCCTGAACCGGTCGCCGAACCGGTCGACGTTGTCTCGTGGGTATTTTCCGGTTCCGGTTCCGGCGTGTCCCGCACCTCCGGGCACGGATTGCGGCATGGATCCGAGGGCAGCGGGACCTGCGCGACGCGCGTGTTGTCGTGCGGCGGATCGGGAATCGGCACCGGCGTCAGCTCCGGCACCCAGACCGGGATATCGATGCTCGGGGGCAGGACCGGCGCGGGCGGCGCTGCGGGATCCGGCAGCCGGTTGACCGGGTCGAATCCCGTTTCGCCGCAGATGTTTACCGGCGGCGGCACCCACGGCAGCGGACCCGCCTGCGCGGGAACAGCGAGGATCGCGGACAGTGCCACACCCACGGCGGCAGTTCCGTGCGATACGGGTCTTGCGCGCATCTGGCTCCCTCGAATCGGTGTCGGCGAGGAACACCTGTGATCTTGTGTGAACTTACCGGAACCGATCGCTGTTGCCGTGCGTCCAAACAGATGTGAACGAAATCGAGTACGTCTTCGGAACCGGCGACGCGGTCGTGCACCACTGGTCGAGCCACGACGAACTGGCCGACACGAGCGTCTTCGACGCCCTATGGATCGACTACGACTCCGGCATCGACAGCGACGCTTTCCTCCCCGACATCCCGCTGGCCACCGTCGACCATCGAACGGTCCTGGCGCAGGAACCCGCGGGCACCCTCAGCAGGCCACCCTGGCTCGACGGGAGTTGAGCGCGATGGCCACGATGCCGAGCGCGTAGACCCCGGCACCGGCCAGTACTACCCCGATGGAGCGTCCATCGGCCGGAATCACCAGCGCGGCCACCGCGATCGCCAACACGAAACAGACGTTGAAAACCGTGTCCTGCAGGGCGAATACCTGGCCGCGCTGATCGTCGTCGATATCGATCTGCATGCTCGCGTCGCCGGTCAGTTTGATCGTCTGACCGGCGAGGCCGAGCCCGAACGCGCCGATCAGCAGGAGCCGGTGCGCGTTGTCGATCGCCGAGCCGGTCGCCAGCGCGATCGGTGTCACGAGCGTGAGCTGCACGATCACCGCTGTCGTCAGGCCGAGCAGCACGGTGCGCGGCCTGCCGAGACGGGGAATCAGGATCGGCGTTCCGATCGCGGCCACCAGCATGCCCGCCGCCGCGAACCCGATCGCGACCCCGAAGCCGACCAACCCGCCGCTCATCTGCGCGCCGTCGGTCGGCTGACGCAGCACCAGCACCATGATCAGTGTGTTCATCCCGAACACGATGCGATGCGCGCCGATTCCGATCATCGCCGTCGTCACCTGCACCGAATGCCACACCGCCCGCGCGCCGGTGCGCAGACCGGTCGCGATGGCGTGCACGGTGCTCTCGCTCCCGGCCGAACCGCGATCGGGCCCGAGCACCTGCGGGCGGAACCCGAGTGCCAGCACCGCACCGACCAGCGAACCGATCCCGCTGAGGGCCACCGCCACCGCCGAGGCCGCGTCACCCGCGCCGATCAGCGCGATCACCGCCACCGAGGCCGCCGCGCCGATCCCGGCACACACCGAGGCCACCGTCGCCAGCACCGAATTCATGGGCACCAACCAGCGCTGTTCGAGCACTCGCGGCAGTGCCGCCGACACCCCGGCCAGCACGAACCTGCTGATCCCGACCGTCGCCAGGGCCAGCACCAGCAGTGGCGTCTCCCCCACGCCGAGGAACAACCCGATCGCGGCCACGCCGATCAAGACCGCCCGCGCCACACTCGCGACCAGCAGCACATTGCGCCGATCCCACCGATCCAGCAGCGCGCCCGCGTACGGCCCGAGCACCGAATAAGGCAGCAGCAGCACCGCGAAACCGGCGGCGATGGCCAGCGGATCGGTCTCGCGTTCGGGGTTGAACAGGATCGCGCCCGACAGGGCCGCCTGGAACATCCCGTCACCGAACTGCGCGGCCAGCCGCAGCAGGGCAAGACGCGGCATCCGCGGGTTACGGCGGACCACCGCGCGGGTGTCGCGAAGCAGATGTCTCATCGAGATCGGCTGCTCATCCGCCGTATTCGAGCCGTCCGAGGGATGAGTCGACACGCCATGACCATAGTGCCAAGGAGAACCGTCCAAGGGAGCACTCATACCCGTGAGCAGTACACCATCACCAGCGCCGAGGCGAACCGCCGCACACCCGTGGGCTGTACACCTTCACAATTGGTGCCAGAATTGAACTGTGACGCCCACATCGACGACACCACCGCGGATCGAACTGCACCGCGGTGGCGACCGGATGAAGACGCGGATCCCGTGGCTCGACTCGAAGCATTCGTTCTCCTTCGGTGAGCACTACGATCCCGACAACACCCATCACGGGCTGCTGTTGGTGAACAACGAGGACGTGGTGCTGCCCGGCGAGGGCTTCGACACCCATCCGCACCGGGACATGGAAATCGTCACCTGGGTGCTCGGCGGCAGTCTCGTGCATCAGGATTCGCTCGGCCACAACGGTGTCATCTATCCGGGTCTGGCCCAGCGGATGAGCGCGGGCACCGGCATCCAGCACTCGGAGAAGAACGATTCGTGGCGCCTCGACGGCAAGTCCCACGACGAGCCCGTGCATTTCGTGCAGATGTGGGTGGTCCCCGATGAGCCCGGCGTCGACCCCGGCTACCAGCAGCTAGAGATCGATGACGAACTAGCGCGCGGCGATCTGGTGACGGTCGCCTCCGGCCTACCCCGCTATCGCGACCGCACCGCCATCGCGATCAATTCCTCGCACGCGGCTATGCATGTCGCCAGGATGACGGCCGACAGCCCCGGTGTGACCATCCCCGATGCGCCCTACCTGCATGTTTTCGTCGCGCGCGGCGAGATCGACGTCGAGGGGCTCGGCACCTTGTCCCAGGGCGACGCGGTCCGGCTGACCCGCTCCGGCGGGCAGTTGATCCGTCCGCACGGCTATGCCGAAGTGCTCGTCTGGGAGATGCACGCGCGTCTCGGCGGACAGTGAACTCAGGCCGAACCCGGCTGCCGCAAGAGGGTCGCCGACTTGGCATTGGTCCGGGTAGCGGCGACGATCTGCGCGAAATCCGGCCGGAAATCACCGTCGGGCGCCTGCATCCAGGTGCGATAACCGCTGCGCTCGTCGGCCGGCGACGGCAGCACGATATCGCTGCCGGGTAAGGCGACCGAGGCGCACACCCGGAACAGCTCGGCGAACAGCACGGTGTCGAGGTAGGAGTTGTCGACCGGCCCGGTGAGGAAGGTCCAGCGACCGGAGCGCGGGTGGGCGATGATCGGCCCGCAGCGCATACCGCGCGTGACGAGCAGCCCGCGGACCCGTTCGCCCAGCGTCGACGGCATCACCACCGCGCCGACCGAGCCGATCTCGAGCACGATCCGGCCGAGCGCCGCGTCGACGACGCCGTAGAGGCCATGGTGTTTGCGGTACTGGCGACAGCGCGCCAGTGCGTCCTGGATGGCCGAGTATTCCTCGGCCGCCGTGTACCCGCCCTTGTCCTCATCAGTGCGCAACGTGCTCATCACGACCTCGTCTCTGTCGACGCTGGTTCGATGTAGCTGTGAGTTCGCTCGATCGGGGCGAATCTCGGTGAGAGTTGAAGCATCACGACCCGGTGGCGCGGGAAACTTTTTCATAACGGCAGGACGTGAGGGAAAAAGACCGTTCCGCACAGCCTATAGCCGCACAACCATGCTGACAATAGTCAGTAGCTGGCGTGTCGATCGGCGTACCATATTCGCCCATGGCTCCCGTTTCGCCGACCGTCGCGCGGTGGGAACTCGTCCTGCGTCTGCGTGAACTCCGCGAGCAGCGCGGGTTCGATTCGGCCGGTTTCGCCCGCCGCGTCGGGTTCACGCCCGCCAACTGGTCCCATGTCGAGAAGGGCAGGCGGGTGCTCACCCGCACCACCATCGAACCGGTCCTCGACGTTCTCGATGTCACGCCCGACGAGCGCCACGAACTGCTCGCCCTGCTCGAGGCGAGCAAACAGCGTGGCTGGTGGGCGACGGCCTCCTCGGCCCTGATCGGTTCCGAGTTGCAGCGGCTGTACGGGATGGAGGCGGGCGCGCAGAGCATCCGCAGCTACGACAGCATGATCGTTCCCGGGTTGTTGCAGACCGAGGCTTACGCGCGTGCCCTGATCAGCGCCGATGTGATGATCCGCCCGGTGCAAGTAGACCAATTAGTCGCAATACGCCTGCGCCGTCAGCGGCGGCTGCGCGAGCCCGATCCCCTCGAGCTCACCGCCGTGCTCGGCGAGGCGACTCTCCGTCAGCAGACCGGCGGCAGCGCGGTGTTGCGCGAGCAGTTGCGGCACCTGGTGGCGCTGGTGCGTGAGCTCGACACCGTCGATGTGCGCGTCATCCCGTTCAGTGCGCCCGAAGGAGCCGTGCTCGGCGGTTCCAGCTTCCATCTGCTCGACTTCGCAAGCGATCAGCTACCAACTTTCGCCTGGGCCGAGAGCGCGGTGTTCGGTGGTCATGTCGACGACGCCGAACAGGTCCGCGATCTCGGCTTCGCCTACGTGCGCGCCCGCGAGCAATCCCTTTCCCGCACCGAATCTCTCGCCCTGATCAGGGAGTATGCGAGCGTGTAAGATTCGGGGTATGTCCACCACCGCTCGTCGCCGCCCGGCCGAACACGGCTGGTTCTCCTCGTCACGCTCCAACAACGGCAACCAATGTGTCGAGGTTCGTTTCGATGGAAACACTGTCCAGGTACGAGACAGCAAATTCCGCCGCGACCCGATGAACGCCGACTCGGCCGAGCCCATCATCACCGTCGACGCCCCCGTGTGGACAGCCTTCCTGCACTCCCTCCTGACCGAACACCGCCACCCCGACCTCATCACTCACGTCTCCCCCGACGGCTCGACCACCCTCCGCCACAAAGACGTGCAGTTGCGTTTCACCGCCGCCGAATGGCAAGCCTTCGTAGCCGGCGCCCGAGACAACGAGTTCGCCTGCGTTTGAGATGACGTCGACAGCCGCCGGTGTTTCGGCATACTGGACCGCGTGACTTCTGATCTGAGTGCTCCCTCCGGAATTGATCTGTCCTTCCGCGATCAAGATGTGCGGGTGCAGGACGATCTGTTCGCGCATGTCAACGGGCAGTGGTTGGCCGGGTACGAGATCCCGGCCGACCGGGCCGTGGACGGTGCGTTCCGCACGTTGTACGACCAGGCCGAGCTCGATGTGCAGGCGATCATCACCGACAGTGCCTCCGGTGCGGCCGACGATGCCGATGCCCGCAAGATCGGGGACCTGTTCTCGAGCTTCATGGACACCGAGGTGGTCGCGGCGGCGGGGTTCTCCCCCATCGCCGATGAGCTGCGCTCGATCGCCGAGGTAGCCGATCCGAGTGCGTTCGCCGCGCTGCTCGGCCGGTTGCAGCGCACCGGTGTTCGCGGCGCGCTCGCCTATTACGTCGACACCGACGACAAGAACTCCACCCGCTACCTCGTGCACGCGACCCAGTCGGGCATCGGGCTGCCCGACGAGTCCTACTACCGCTCCGACGAGTTCGCGGAGATCCGCGACGCCTACATCGCGCACATCGTCAAGATGTTCACCATCGCCGCCGAGGACGCGTCGTTGGAAGGGCTGCTGCCCACTGACCCGGCCGACGCCGCTCGCCGCGTGTTCGAGCTGGAACGCAAACTCGCCGCTGGTCATTGGAATGTCGTACGGCGCCGTGATGCCGAGAAGAGCTACAACCTCACGACTTTCGCCGACCTGGTCGCCGAGAACCCGGAATTCGACTGGGCTGCTTGGGTAGACGGCGTCGCCGAGGGTCTCGACCGTGACGGCGAGGACCTGTTCGCCGAGCTCGTCGTACGTCAGCCCGACTACCTGCGCGCCTTCGCCACCGCGTGGGCCGAGCTACCGCAGGCGGATTGGCAGGCGTGGACGGCGTGGCAGGTGCTGCACGCGCGCGCCGGTTTCCTCACCGACGAGATCGTCGAGGAGTATTTCGACTTCTACGGCCGCACCCTCACCGGCGCCGAGGAGAACCGCGAGCGCTGGAAGCGCGGTGTCTCGCTGGTGCAGGAACTGCTCGGCGAAGCGGTCGGCAAACTGTATGTGGCCCGGCACTTCCCGCCGCAGGCCAAGGCCCGCATGGTCGAGCTGGTGGACAACCTCCAGGAGGCCTACCGCCGCAATATCACCGACCTCGAGTGGATGGGGCCCGACACCCGCGCCGCCGCGCTGACCAAGCTGGAGAAGTTCACCCCCAAGATCGGCTACCCCGACAAGTGGCGTGACTACTCCGCGGTCGAGATCGACGCGGGAGACCTCGTCGGCAACTACCGCCGTGGCTACGCCGCCGACCACGATCGTGACCTGGTCAAACTGGGTGGCGAGGTAGATCGCGGCGAATGGTTCATGACCCCGCAGACCGTGAATGCCTACTACAACCCGGGCATGAACGAGATCGTGTTCCCCGCCGCGATTCTGCAGCCGCCGTTCTTCGACATGAACGCCGACGACGCCGCCAACTACGGCGGCATCGGCGCGGTGATCGGCCACGAGATCGGCCACGGCTTCGACGACCAGGGTGCGAAGTACGACGGCGACGGCAATATGCAGGACTGGTGGACCGACGAGGACCGCGCCGAGTTCGGCAAGCGCACCAAGGCGCTGATCGACCAGTACAACGTGCTCTCCCCGGCCGACCTGGACGACGAGCACACCGTGAACGGCGAGTTCACCATCGGCGAGAACATCGGCGACCTGGGCGGCCTCTCGATCGCTCTTGCCGCCTACAGGATTTCGCTCGACGGCGGGCAAGCCCCGGTCATCGACGATCTCACCGGTCTGCAGCGCGTCTTCTACGGCTGGGCGCAGGTCTGGCGCACCAAGGCGCGTACCGAGGAAGCCATCCGCCGCCTCGCCGTCGACCCGCACTCCCCGCCGGAGTTCCGCTGCAACGCGGTGATCCGCAACATCGACAGCTTCTACGAAGCCTTCGACGTGACCCCCGCCGACAAGCTGTTCCTCGATCCCGCGGAGCGCGTGACGATCTGGTGACGTGCTCGACCCTGCCGGCGAGCAAACCGCCGGTAGGGTCGAAACCGTTGCTCGAGAAGGGGTTCGATCAGTGCTTTATCAGCAAGTAGCCGACGAGGTTTTCACCATCGCCGGCACAGATGTGAACATGGTCCTGCTCCGCGAAGGCCGAGACCTGACGCTGATCGACGCGGGTTGGTACGGCGACGCCGGACTGATCGAAGCCACCATCGCAGCCCTCGGGCACCGCCCCGAGGACATCCGAGCGGTCCTGCTGACCCACGCTCACCTGGACCACGTCGGCGCCCTCAACCACCTCCAGGCGAAGTACGGCATCCCGGCATACACCAGCCCGCTCGAGGTGGCCCACGCCAAGGGCGAAGTCCACGAGTCGGCCACGCCGCTCGACGTCGTCAAACGCCTTACCGACATATCCACCTGCGGCTGGGCCCTGCGCATTACCCGCGCGGGCGGCCTCCGGAAGAACACGGTCCCCCACATCCAGCCCTTCCCGACCGAAGGCCCCCTGGATCTGCCCGGCCGTCCGGTCCCTGTCCCCACCCCGGGACACACCTCAGGACACTCCGCCTTCCACTTCCCGGACGCGGGCGCCGTGGCCACTGGCGACACCCTGGTTACCGCCCACCCCACCTCGAAATTCCATGGCCCCCAGGTACTCCCCAAGTTCTTCAACCACTCGACACCGGATACGGTGCTGGCCCTGCGCGCCCTCGAATCGCTCGCTGCCGATCTGGTCCTCCCCGGCCATGGCGACCCCTTCGCCGAGGGCATCGGCCGAGCCGTCGACCGAGCGCGGGCCCACGCGACCACCAGCCTCACCTGACGACCCCGCGGGAGTAGTGAGCTGGTTACTCTCGTTACAACCGAAAAACGCGAGTAATTCGCGAACTAGTGGCGTTTCCGATAGCGAAAGTACTGCAAGAACTGATGAATTGGCCGGCGCACCGAGTCGAACAGCGACCATGGACCGCGCACGGCGGGCGCGGTTCTCCAGTGGGCCCCATGCCCGAGCAGGTCGCTGTGTCGATTCCCCCGCACATCGCCCGACTCGATTTCGCCACCAGGCGAACGACATCGGCCAGCGAAGCAGCGGCGATCGCAGTGACCCACCTCGAAGCCGGCCAGGGCGACCTGGCTCCCCTGCGCGAATTCCTGCTGCGCAGCGAGGCGGTCGCGTCATCGAGAATCGAGCACATCGACGCCGGTTGGCGAGCATTCAGCAAAGCCTTCGGCGGCGCGACGGCTCATCCCGAAGCCGCGTCACAGGTGGCCGCGGTGCGGGCGCTGACCGGCCTGGTCGACACCGCGGAGAACGGCCAGATCACCGAGGCGGGTCTGCTCAGCGCTCATCGGGTGCTGATCGCCCCGGAGTGGGAGAAGGCCGGGCGCTTCCGCACCGTCCAAACCTGGATCGGCGGCAGTGACTACACACCACTCAACGCGCTCTATGTGCCGCCCCCACCGGAACTCGTGCCCGAACTGGTGGCCGACTTGCTGGCCTTCGTCGCACGCGGTGACCTGCCGATCCTCGTGCAGGCCGCGCTCGCGCACGCGCAGTTCGTGTCGATCCACCCGTTCGTCGGTGGCAACGGCCGGATCGGCCGCGCCCTGGTGACCGCCATCCTGCGCCGGCGCGGCCTGACCGACCGGGTGACCGTCCCCTTCTCCTCGGTGATGCTCGCCGACACGTCGCGCTACTTCGCCCAACTGGCCGCCTACCGGACCGGCGCCGCCGAGGAATTCGTCGTTTACCTCGCGCTCGCCGCGGTGTACGCGAGCGAAGCCTCGATCGACTCGGCCCGCGCACTCACCGCGCTCCCCGCTGGCTGGCGCGACAGAGCCCGCCCCCGCGCCGGCTCCGCCGATGAGGCACTCCTGGCGAACCTGCTCGAGCATCCGATCCTCACGATCGCCGGAGCGAACGCCATCACCACGACAACGGACTCGGCCACCTACCGAGCGCTGGATCGACTCGCCGACGCGGGCATCCTCGAAGTCGTCTCCGACTCCAAACGAAACCGCATCTGGGCCGCGACCGACATCTTCGCCGAACTCGGCGCCCTCAACGCGGCGATCGGTCGACGCACCGCGGCGGGCTTGTCCTAGCGCAAGCGCAGTTCGGTGTCGGCGTCGAAGAAGAAGATCTCGTCGGGCTTGGGACGCAGATGCAGGGTTTCGCCGAGGGTGGTCTGGAAGCGCCGGTCCACCCGGACGACGATCTTGCCGGAGCGGGTGGACCAGTCGGTGCCCGCGCCGTGGGTGTAGACGAACGATTCGGCGCCCAGTTCCTCGAGTAGTTCGGCGACGACGGTGATCCCGGCGGGATCGGTGGTGACTTCCCAGGATTCGGGGCGGATGCCTAGAACCGCGCGAGCACCGGAAATAGTGCGGGGAACCGGGATTCGCAGACCGTCCAGGACGGCCTCGCCGTCGACCACGGGCGCTTCGAGCAGGTTCATGCCGGGCGAACCGATGAACCCGGCGACGAAGGTGTTCAACGGGTTGTCGTAAAGCTCACGCGGAGAAGCGATCTGCTGCAAAGTGCCGTCGCGAAGCACCGCGACCCGGTGGCCCATCGTCATGGCCTCGACCTGGTCGTGCGTGACGTAGACCGTGGTGGTGCCGAGACGCTGCTGCAACGCGGCGATCTGGGAACGGGTGCTCACCCGCAGCTTCGCGTCCAGGTTGGACAGCGGCTCGTCCATGCAGAACACCTGCGGGCGGCGCACGATGGCGCGGCCCATGGCGACGCGCTGACGCTGGCCGCCGGAGAGCTTGGCCGGTTTGCGGTCGAGCAGCGGCTCGAGTTCGAGCATCGCCGCGGCTTCCTTCACCCGAACCAGTGTGTCGGACTTCGACATTCCCGCGTTGCGCAGCGCGAAGCCCATGTTCTCGGCGACGGTCATGTTCGGGTACAGCGCGTAGCTCTGGAACACCATCGCCACGTCGCGGGCGCGCGGCGGCAGGTCGGTGACATCGCGCTCACCGATCCGGATGGTGCCGGCCTCGACCGATTCCAGCCCGGCCAGCATGCGCAGGCTCGTCGACTTGCCGCAGCCGGAAGGGCCGACCAGCACGAGGAATTCACCATCGGCGATGTCGATGTCGAGTGCGTCGACGGCGGGGGCGTCGGCGCCGGGGTAGCGATGGGTCACACCGTCGAACTGCACTGTCGCCATGGCGAATTCTCCTAGCGGGGAAAGCGAAACGGGCCGGTGGTCACAACGAACCACCGGCCCGTGGGGGAACTACTTGGGCAGCTTGGGCGTGATCTGCCGATCGATGATCGCCTGCACGTCGGCGGCCACCTTCGCGAGAACCGTTGCCGGATCGGCGTTCTGGAGACCGATCTGCTCGTAGCCGGTGCCGATGATCTGATCGGCGCCGGGCACGAACACTCGCGCGTAGTCCTGCGACTTAGCTACCGCGAGCTGGTCGATGGCGACCTTGGAGTTGGGGTTCTTCGCCAGGAAGTCGATCTCGCTCGGGTCGGTCACGGCTGACTTGCGCACCGGCATATAGCCCGTGTTCTGCGTGAAGTACGCCGTGTTGGCAGCGTTGGTGATGAACTCGATGAACTTGAGCGCGTTGACCTTTCGCGTGTCCGAGATCCGCGACGGAATCGCCAGACCGGCGCCGCCGGTGGTGACGCCGGGACCGTTCGGGTGCGGCAGGAACGCGGTGCCGACCTCGAACTTGCCGTCGGCGTTCTTCTTGATGCCCTTGAGGTCGCCGGTGGAGGCGATGGTCGAGGCGGCGACGCCGGTGCCGAAGTCGACCGCGATCTGCGGGCGGATGGCGGCGTACTTCTTGACGTTGATCGATTCACGCAGGTAGGTGGCCGCGGCGATCGAGCCCGGATCGGTGAACTTCAGCTTCCACTGATCGGAGTAGGCGCCGCCGAAGGTCCAGTTCGGGCCCTGGAAGGTCCAGCCGAGGTAGTTCTTGGCGTCGCCCCAAGCGTGCGCGAACTTGTCGGCGCCGACGAGGGACTGCAGCTTCGGGCCCCACTCGTCGAATTCCTGCCAGGAGTTCGGGCCGCGGTCGGGCAGGCCTGCCTTCGCCCAGACGTCCTTGTTGTAGTAGAACAGCGGCGTCGAGCGGGCATACGGCAGCGCGTAGTGCTTGCCGTCGAACAGGTAGTCGGCGACGAGCGAGTCGACGTAGTCGCCCAGCTGCACACCGGCGGCACCGAAGTGCCCGTCGAGCGGCTCGATGGCCTTGCTCAGCGCGTAGTTGAACCACCAGACATCCGACAGCACAACGACATCGGGCAGTTCACCACCGGTGAGCGCGGCATTGAACTTCTGCGCCACCTCCTCGTAGTTCTTGCCCGCGTCGACCAGGTTCACCTTCAGATCGGGGTCCTTTGCCTGGAAGCGGTTGATCAGCTCCAGCTCCAGCTCCTTGGAGGTGCCGGGGTGATTGGACCAGAAGGTGATGGTGTCGGCGTCGCCGGAATCGCCGGATCCGCCACCGGTGCCCGCGCACGCGGTCAGGGCTGCGGCAGCGGCAACGCCGCCGGTCAGGCCGAGGAAGCCACGGCGACTCAACGCCGGGAATCGTGAGTTGGACACTGGCGAACTCCTGTTCGAGATTTAACCCTTGACCGCACCGGAGGTGAGGCCCTTGATCATGTGACGTTGCAGGACAAGGAAGACGATGAGGATCGGCAGCATCGTGAGCACGGTGCCCGCCATCACCGGCCCCCAGTTGGTGACGCTGGGGTTCTCGGTGTTCTGCAGCAGGGTCAGGCCGACCGGCAGCGTCGCGACATCGGCGGAATCGGCCATCAGGAACGGCCAGAGGTACTCGTTCCACTCGTTGACCAGCGTCACCACCGCGAACGCCACCATCGTCGGCCCCGACATCGGCAGCACCACCTTGGTGAGCAGCCGCCACCAGTTCGCGCCGTCCATCCGCGCCGCCTCGATGACCTCACCGGGCAGCGACAGAAAGTGGTTACGCATCAGGAAGGTGCCGAAGGCGACGCCGCAGAGCGGAATGATGATGCCCTGGAAGGTGTTTCGCCAGCCGAGCTGCGCGATGAACGCGTAGTTGGAGATCACCGTGATCTGGTTGGGCACCATCAGCGCCGCGATGATCACCAGGAACACGATGTTCTTGCCGGGGAAGCGCAGGAACACCAGCCCGTACGCGCTGAACACACCGAGCGCGAACTTCACCGCCGACACCACGCTGGTGACGATCAGCGAGTTACGCAGGAACGTCCAGAACGGCACCGTGGTGGTGGCGTGGCTGTAGTTCTCCGGACGCCAGCTGTGCGGCCAGTAGACCGCGGGCTGGGTGTAGATGTCGGAGCGGTCCTTGAGCGAGGTGATCAGGATCCAGAACAGCGGGACCCCGACGATGATCAGCACGCACACCATCGCCGCGTAGCCGAGCAGGGTGACGGCGCGTTCGCGGCGCCGGTACGAAAGTGTCTCTGGGCCTATGTGTTTCATCGCTCGCCTCGGTCCATCACGCGCACCTGGATCAACGTGACCACCAGCAGCACCACGAACATGATCGTGGCCACGGTGGCGCCGTAGCCGGCCCGGAAGTTGCGGAACGACTCCTCGTACACCTGGAACACCATCGTCGTCGTGCCGTTGCCGAGCGGTCCGCCGCGCGTCATCACATTGATGATGTCGAAGACCTGTAGCGAGTTGAGCAACACGGTGATCGACAGGAAGAATGTTGTCGGACGTAGTTGTGGCAGAAGGACTTTCGTGAATCGGGTCCAACTGCTCGCGCCATCCATTTCGGCCGCTTCGAGCAATTCGGCGCGCACACCTTGCAGCGCGGCCAGATAGATCACGAAGGCATAGCCGAGGTTCTTCCAGATGTAGGTGAGCGTCACCATGAACAGGGCCCAGTCCGGGTCCTGATAGAAATCCGGCACATTGTCGACGCCGAGCCGGTGCAGAACGTCTTGTACCAGACCGAAACTCGGATCGAAGATGAATTGAAAAGCTACGCCGATCGCCGCGCCCGAAATAACGAATGGCGCGAAAATAGCCGAGCGGACTACATTGCGCCCGAACAGTTTTCGATCGAGCAGCATGGCGAGCGCGAGACCGAGCGCCATACTCACCACGACCGCGGCCACGGTGAAGATCACCGTATTGCTGACGACCTTCCATGAGTCGTCGCGCTGCCACCATTCGATGTAGTTGTCGAACCCGACCGAATTCGCCACCGGATCGGCGATGTTCCAGTCGGTGAACGACAGCCGGATGTTATCGGCAAGCGGCCGGTAAACGAACAGGGTGAGCAGCGCCAGGTTCGGCACCACGAGTACCACGAACAGCGCGTAGTCCTGCCACCGGCGGCTTCTCCCGGGGAGCACCCGCTCTGGACTCTTTCGCACCGCGGCAGCTTTACGGCGCACGGCGAACCGTTGGTTAACCCTGCCCGCCGATTCTCTGAACATCGGGCGCACAGCACCGATTACAGCAAAACCCGAACAGCACGACCTCGAAAGATCGTATTGTTCGGGTTTTGTTCAGCGGGTTTTGTTCAGTGCCTCAGTTCCAGTCGCCGAGACCGTCACCCGCGCTGAGGGTTCCGCCCTTGGTGCCGGTGACGACCACGGCGTCACCGCGACGGGTGTTCTCCAGGAACCACTTTCCGTCCTCGGTGCTCACATTGAGGCAGCCGTGGCTGGCATTGGAGTAGCCCTGCTGACCGACCGACCACGGGGCGGCGTGCACGAAGATGCCGCTGTTGGACAGGCGGGTCGCGTATTGGACCTCGAGCTTGTAGCCCTCGGGATCGGTGACCGGCACGCCGTACGTCGACGAGTCCATCGTCATCTTCTCGAGCCGCTCGCCCACGATGTAGGTGCCGTTGGGGGTCTCGTAGCCGGGCTTGCCGAGCGAGGTCGGCATCTCGCGCACGACCTCACCGTTGATCGTCACGACGATCATCTTGGTGGCGTCGTCCACGGTGGCGACGAACGCGTCACCGATGTGGAACGAGCTGGTGGTGCCACCCGCGACCACGGTCACATTGGTGTTGGCGGGCCAGAACTCGGCGGGCTTCCAGCGGACCTGCTTGCTGGAGGTCCAGTAGAAGTAGCCCGGCGCGTTCGTGCTCGAGGTGACCTTGATGGCCCGCTCGGCGGCGGCGCGGTCTTCGACCGGTTCCTGGAAGGTGATGATGATCGGCTGCGCGACGCCGACGGTCTCGCCGTCGGCGATGTTGATGTTCGGCGGCGCGAAGGGTGCCTGCTGCGCGGGCTCGTTCACCGCGGGCTGGCTGGAACCGCCGCCGAAGAACGGCAGATTCGGCTGAGCCTGCGCGGGCACGGCGATCAACGCGCCGGTCGCTGCGATCGCTGCCGACAGCAGCAGACCCCGGCGAAGCCAGTGCGATTGCTGCGTATTTGCCTCGTAGTGCATAGGTTTCTCGTCCATTCCATCTCTCGTTCCGCGTGCGGCGGCGCGAGATCTACTCAGTGACGCTCGTTCTCTTTGACGCAGAGGCCGCAACGGGTCTCTACGGGGTAACGACTTCCCCGACCCTGACCCTCCATTACTACCCGCACCAGGTGACCAGGTGCCAGCCGTGTTGAGTGGTGATAACAGACCCGCAACTATGTGCGGTGCGTCACATAACGCGCTGTTATTCATCGGCTTCCGCCAAACGCCGCGCTCACAGCGGCGAGTCGATAGCGGTGCGCGCGAACAGCGGGGAAGCACATGGGTGTGACTCCCAAACGCCACGTGAGGCAGATCACCCGGTCCGTGTGAAGTGGATCGCCCGATCCGGCGCGGTCGCGATATTGCGGGGCACCGTGCGGGGTCGACGGCCGAGTGCCAGTGCGGGCTCGAGGGTCAACCGGACCTCGGTCAGCAGCGTCGCGAGCACGATCCGCAGCTCGTGGTCGGCCAGCGTCGAGCCGATGCATCGCCGGTGACCACCGCCGAACGGCGCGAACTCGAACGGGGTGACCGTGCGATCGAGGAATCGGTCGGGGTGGAACAGGTGCGGTGCGGGCCAGGTAGACGGCTGGCGGTGGAGTGCGTCCACGGCAAGGCCGATGGTGGCGCCCGCCGCCACGTCGACTCCGCGCCAGCGCAACGGCTCCTTCAGGGTGCGCAACACGATCGGTACCGGGGGGTGCAGGCGCAGGGTTTCCTGGCAGACGGCGTCGAGCAGCGGTAGTCGGGCCTGTTCGGCGGGGTCATCGCCCGCGGTGGGTAGCTCGGCGAGCAGGCGGGTGAGCAGGCCGGGTTCGCGGTGCAGGTGGTAGAGCGCCCAGGTCAGGGTGGTCGCGGTGGTTTCGTGGCCCGCGACCAGCAGGGTGCGTAGCTGTTCGCACAGTTCGGTGTCGGTGGGGCTGGTGCCGTCGTCGTAGCGGGTGGTGAGGAGGAGGTCGAGCAGGTCGCCGCCGGCGGGGCCGGTGCGGCGGCGCCGGGTGATGTCGGCCAGGAGCAGCTCGTCCAGCCGCGCTCGTGCCGCGGTGAACCGCTCCCACGGACCGAAACCACCTATGCCACGGCGTAATACGGGCGCCACCATGAGTGGGGTGGTGAACGCGGTGAGGAAATCGGTCACCACACCGCCGTATTCGGCCTCGCGATCGGATTCGGACCCGAACACCGCGGCGAGGATGACCCGCAGGGTGATGGTGCGCGCGGCCCTGAGCGAATCGATCCGAGTGCCGATCCGCCAGGGACCATCCGCGCCACAACGGATCTCGTTCAGCGTCGCGTTCCGGATCACCTTCTCCAGCGACCGCACCCGCGCACCGTGCAACGCGGGCGCCAGCAGCGCGCGATCCGTGCGATGCCGTGTTCCCGAACTGAGAATCAGCGACGCTGCCCCGACCATCGGCTCGATCGGATTGGGCCGCGGTGGCTCGAGCAGTGCGACCGGCGCCCGGAACAATTCGCGCGCCCCCTCGGCCGTTCCGGTGAACAGCACCGCCGGAAACCCGGGGAACCCGACCGCGAACGGATCACTGCGGGCAGCGCGTCGTCGCAGGTAGCCGCCGAAATCCCGCCCCGCGGCGACGCCGTGCAGCAACGACAGGCGCGGCGCGGCGGGCGCGGGGTTCGGCGAACTCATGTCCTTTACTACGGCGAGCTCCTCCCGGTGGTTCGATCAGGAACGGGCCGTGCGTACGGTCCCCTGGGCGATCGCCGCCAGCTTGGCCAGCCGTGCGTCACCGAGCGCCGTGACGGCCCCGCCCAGCCGATTGGTGACGAACGCGATCGACATCCCGAGATCGGGATCGGCATACGCCCCGGAGCCGCCGACACCGTAGTGGCCGAAGGCATTTCGCGGTTGCTGCTTGGTCATCAATACCGGCCGGTGATAGCCGAGGGTGAATCGCAGCGGTAGTCCGAGGACATAGTCGCGGCTGCTGGTCTGCTGGGTCCGGTTGATCGTCTCGATCGTCTCCGGCCGCAGGAACCGCACCTGGCCCACCTGCCCACCGTTGGCGAGCGCCCCGTACATCCTGGCCAGCGCCCGCGCCGAGAACACACCGTTCCAGCCGGGCATCACCGCATCGTGCACCCGTGGGTCGCGGACGAGCTCGTCGAAACTCTCCGGCATCCCCGCCTCGGCCAGCCCGCGCGCGGGCCGCACCCACGACAGCACCGACGACGCGGTGTTCCACCGGATCCCCGGTGGCGCCAGATGCGGAAAGATCTTCGCGATCCGGTACCGCTCGCCCGGCGGCACCTGGAACCAGAACTCGTCGATTCCCAAGGGCTGCGCCACTTCTCGACGCAAGACCTCGGTGAACGGATCGCCGGTCACCCGCTGCACGATCTCGGCGACAAGCCAGCCGAAGGTGATCGCGTGATAGCCGGAGGTGCGGATGCGGCGCGGGTCGGCGGGGCTCTCGGCGAGCGCGGTCACCACCGCGTCGTAGTCGAGAATGCCCTCGCGACCTGGCACCAGCCCGCGCACCCGGTGCAGGCCCGCGCGATGGGACAGCACGTCACGCACGGTGATGTCGTCCTTGCCGTGCGCCCCGAACTCCGGCCAGTAGGTGGCCACCGGCTCCTCGTAATCGAGGAGCCCGCGCTCGGCCAGCCGATGCAGCACGGTGGTGGCGACGCCCTTGCCGGTGGAGAAGGTGAGCGCGACGTTCTCGCCGGTCCAGCGCTGATCCTTGGCCGCCCAGCCCGCCCAGATATCGACGACCGGGCTGCCGTCCAGATAGATGGCCAGCGCACCGCCACCGCGACTCGGCTGGGCGAACATCCCGAAGAAATGATCGGCGAGGCGGATGAAGCGCGGATCGACCACCATCTGCCGTGGCGCCGCGAAATCGCCGGTCGGTACTGGTGCCGAGGTACTCACGATGACCTCCTGATACACGATCGGGGGCCTGCGCCGCACGTGGCGACCGGAATCCCAAGGGTATCGCAGTGACCCGGCTATCGGACTGGAGTCGACGGGGGTGGCTCCGGTGGTGTATTCACAATGGGTGTTTGCAGATTTGCCAATCGGCCGGCTCGTCGGCGCGATCGCCATCACCGTGACCGCGTTCGTCTCGACCGGTTGCGGAGGCACCATCGACGGCTACGCCCAGCCTGCGATCGATGTCGTCCCCGCGACCAGTAGCGCGACGCCGACCACCAAGCCGGGCAAGTCGACCACCACCAAGCCGGCGCCCACGTCGAGCAAGGGCGGCAAGACCGACTTCCAGGCCAATATCGGCGACTGCGTGTCGCTCGGCGGCACCGTCAACGACGCGACGATCGAGAAGGCCGCGTGCGGTAGCCGCTCGTCGAACTACAAGGTCATCGGCAAGGCCAAGACCAGCAACGGCTGCGTCGGCGACCGCGACAACTTCTACGCCGAGACGCTCAACGGCATCGAGACCGGCGCGCTGTGCCTCGACATCGACTGGGTCATCGGCGGCTGCATCGACGTGGGCGGCGACGAACCCAAGCGCATCGAGTGCAGCGAGGGCGGGACCGAACCCGTCAAGGTGATCACGATCAACAAGAACTCCGACAGCGTCGACGACTGCCCCGATGCCGCCGATTCGGGCTTCAAATACGCCGAGCGCCGCGTCGTCGTCTGCGTGGAGAGCCTGTAGTTCCGACGAAAGACGCCGGTGGCGGCTAGTTTGGGGTGGTGCCCCAGACGGTTCGGCTGAACTCGGCCACGGGCCGGTGGATTCTGCTCGCCACCATCCTCGGCTCCTCGATGGCGTCGCTGGACGCCACCGTCGTCTCCGTGGCGCTGCCACGCATCGGCGAATCGCTGCACACCGATGTCGCCGGATTGCAGTGGACCGTGAACGGGTACACCCTCACGCTCGCCTCGTTCATCCTGCTCGGCGGTTCGCTCGGTGACCGGCTCGGCCGACGTCGCGTATTCATCTGGGGGATCATCGGATTCGCGATCACCTCGCTGTTGTGCGCGGCCGCGGTGAATATCGAGATGCTCGTCGGCGCGCGGCTGCTGCAGGGCGTGGCGGGCGCGCTGCTCACGCCCGGGAGTCTGGCGCTGATCTCGGCGTCGATCGATCGCCGCGATCAGGGCAGTGCGATCGGACTGTGGTCCGGTCTCGGCGGGGTGGCCGGTGCGTTCGGGCCGTTGCTCGGTGGTGGGCTGATCGACCTGGTCGGCTGGCGGGCGATCTTCCTGCTCAATGTGCCGCTGGCGCTGGTGGTCGCCGTTGTCGCGATCAAGACCGTGCCGGAGAGCCGCGATCCGCAGGCGCCCGCCCGGATCGACGTGCCGGGTGCGGTGATCGTCGCCCTCGGGCTCGGTGCCCTCACACTGGGACTCATCGATTCCCGGGTCGTGCTGGTCGCGGTCGGGGTGGCCGCGCTGGTGTGTTTCGTGCTGGTGGAACTGCGCAGCCCGAATCCGCTGGTCCCGCCGTCGCTGTTCCGGTCTCGGGTGTTCACGGCGGCGAATCTGGTGACGTTGCTGGTGTACGCGGCGCTCGGTGGTGTGTTCTTCCTGCTGGTGCTGCAATTGCAGCTGGTCGCCGGGTACTCGCCGATGGCGTCGGGCGCCGCGGGACTGCCTGTCACGCTGCTGATGCTGGTGCTCTCGGCACCCGCCGGACGGTGGGCGCAGCGGCACGGGCCGCGGATTCCGATGACGATCGGTCCGCTGCTGGCCGCAGGCGGGGTGTTCGCGCTGCAGCGCATCGGACCCGGCGCGGACTATCTCACCGATGTGCTGCCCGGTGTGTTCGTCTTCGGGCTCGGGCTTTCGGTGCTGGTAGCGCCGTTGACCGGCGCGGTGCTCGCCGCGGTGCGCGAGGGCGAGGCGGGCATCGCTTCCGGGGTGAACAACGCCGTGGCGCGAACGGCACAGCTACTCGCGGTGGCGGCGTTGCCCGGTCTGGCCGGGTTGTCCGGTGCGTTCGACAATCCGGTCGCCTTCGCCGCGGGCTTCGACACCGCGATGCGCTGGTGCGCGCTGCTGCTCCTGCTCGGCGCCGGTATCGCCGCGGTCCTGCTTCGCGTGCCGCGTCAGCCGCCACAGCCCGAACGCGTCGACTGCCTGCCGCACTGCGCGGGCGCCGATGGACCCGCGCTCGCACCGAAATCGCTTGCCGCTCAGGACCTATAGAAAGAGCGGGCCGCGTGGACAACCACGCGACCCGCTCGACATCCGGGGAGTACAGGCGAGGAACTAGATCGGGTGGAAACCCGAACCCACGCCACCGCGGGCGTTGATGTCGTCCATGATCGAGTTCATATTCGTCCCGACCTCGGGCCCGAAGCAGGCCACAGCCAGATAGGCGTTCACCATGCCGACCAGGGTCGAGCCGACGACGACCGGCGCGCCGGAATCGCCCTCGACCACGCACATCTGCGACCAGGTCTCGGTATTGGTGGCGAAGACGTCGCCCCAGGTGATGCCGCAGGTGTTGCCGGTGGTCCGGCCTTCCTTACAGACGATCGTCGGGAACTGCGCGGGCCCGCCGACACCGGTGATGGTGACGTTGCCGATCCGGTTGACCGGGGTGATCCGGCCGGGCGTGAACTCGATGACCGCGTAGTCGAGTTCGGAATTGCTGTGTACGAACCGGCCGATCTCGCCGTAGCCGCGATCGACCTCCGCGCTGACGGTGGCCCCGGCGTCGCCGCAGTGACCCGCTGTCAGGCCGACCAGCCTGCCTGCGCCGTCGTACCCGACCGTGGTGACGGTGCACTCGAACGCGTTGTCGATCACGATTCCGGAGCCGCCGCCGATCACCGGGGGGCCTGCTTGCGCGTTGGCCGCACCGGTGCCGAGCAGAGCTGCACCGAGGGCAAGAGCGAAGGCGGCGTTGGCCACCTTGGCGAGTTTGCTGAACATGTCCCTCCAGATGTCGGAAGTTCGCACGATATCAATACGGTCTGTCTATCGTGCCTGTATTCGGTCCCGGGCGCGCCTCCGGACCGGTGCGTTTGCTGGGCGAGTCGCCCGCGCCTCCAGTCCGTCGCCGTCATAGCGATTCCCTATTGCAATCTTGCCGCAGCGCGTCGTTCGTGTTTCTCGCGTGATGTGTTCGGATAATTCGGCGAGGACTTCGTTATGAATGACAAAGTTCCGCAATATTCCTTTACCGCGACCGCTGGTACTGGGAAACCATGTAGGAAAAGGCCTTCGCGCGTAATCCCGGGAATCCCGGAATATCGGACTGTAGGGTCCGTCATGGCCGGTCTCATAGCCGTTTTGGACAGTGACCTCTATCTATGACAGCGCTCACATGTCGGTGATGTGTTCTGCGCTACTCCGTAGTAAGGTGCGTCAAGCAAACAAGTCGCCGGGGCGTTGAGGGTCCGGCGTCGAGAGGGGTTATGCAGTGCAGTCGACCGAGAGTCCGCCCACACGTTCACGAGCCAGTGAGGCTGTCGACTGGACGAAGGGCCTTTGGGACGACCATCCGAAGAAGTCGCTGGAAACCTTCGGTCGACAGATCACGATGGGTATCGAAGCGATCACGGAGTTGTTCGTCGCGATCTTCCGTCGGCGTTTTCCTTTCGATGAGTTCATCCGTCAGTCCGCGTTCATGGCCAGCGTCGCCGCGGCGCCGACACTGCTGGTCGCCATCCCGATCGCGGTGATCGTCTCCATCCAGGTCGGCGCGGTCGCGGGTCAGGTCGGTGCCACTTCGTTCATCGGTGCGGCCAACGGCCTCGGCATCATTCAGCAGGGCGCCCCACTGGTCACCGCGCTGATGATCGCGGGTGCCGTCGGTTCGGCCATCTGCGCCGACCTCGGCTCGCGCACCATCCGTGAAGAGATCGACGCGATGAAGGTCATGGGTGTCGACCCGCTGCGCCGCCTGGTGGCTCCCCGCCTCGGCGCCGCGATGCTGGTCAGCTTCCTGCTCTGCGGCTTCGTCGTCTTCGTCGGCTTCCTCACCGGCTACATGTTCAACATCTTCGCCCAGGGCGGTACACCCGGCTCCTACATGAGCACCTTCGCCTCGTTCGCGGTCACCCGCGACCTGGCGGTGGCGCTGTTGAAGTCGGTGCTGTTCGGTCTGATCGCCTCGATCATCGCTTGCGACTGTGGGCTCAATGCTCGCGGCGGCCCCGGTGGTGTCGCCAACGCGGTGAACTCCGCGGTGGTGAGCTCCACCGTCATGCTGCTCGGTGTCAACGTGGCGATCACCCAGATCTACGCCGCAGTCTTCCCCCCACAGGTGGTCTGAGCCATGTCATCTACATACGTACCTCCGCTACTGCGGCCGATCCGGTCGCTGCAGAAAGCCAGCAAGGCGCCCGGCGACCTGCTCGCCCGCCTCGGCCACCAGGTCTTCTTCTTCCTGCGCTCGGTCGGCTCCATCCCGCTGGCCTTCAAGCAGTACCCGAAGGAGGTCTGGCGTCTGCTCTCCGACGTCACCTGGGGTAACGGCAATATCGTCGTCGGTGGTGGCACCATCGGCGTCATCCTGATCATCAGTGCCTTCGGCGGGATGACGGTGGCCATTCAGGGCCACACCTCGCTGAACCTGCTCGGGCTCAGCCCCATCACGGGCGCGATCTCGGCCTTCGCCACCACCCGCGAGCTCGGCCCGCTGCTGGCGGCATTGGCCTTCGCCGCCCAGGCGGGCTGTCGATTCACCGCACAGCTGGGCGCCATGCGCATCTCCGAGGAGATCGACGCGCTCGAATCGGTGGCGATTCGCCCGCTGCCCTACCTGGTCAGCACCAGGATGATGGCCGCGGTGATGGCGATCGTGCCGCTGTACGCCGTGGGTCTGACGATGGCGTACCTGGCCTGCTCGGTCACCGTGCAGTTGATCGGCGGTACCGCATCGGGCACCTACTCGCACTACTTCTTCCAATTCCTGGTGCCGACGGACGTGCTCTACTCCCTGCTCAAGGTGATCGTCTTCGTCATGATCACGACGTTCATCCAGTGCTACTACGGCTTCTTCGCCTCGGGCGGTCCCGAAGGCGTCGGCGTGGCGGCCGGCCGCGCGATCAAGATGTGCATCATCCTGGTCGTGTTCGCAGACCTCCTCATGACATTGGCGATCTGGGGCATCAACCCCGGCATCAGGATCTCGGGGTAAGCGCGCGATGATCATCGATCCGAGTGGGCGCGGTCCCACCATGAAGCAGTTGTACGTGGCCGGTACCGCCGGTCTGATCGTGTTCGGCATCGTCCTCGTTTTCCTCACGGCCAGGTACCAGGGCTACTTCGTACCCAAGGTCAATGTGGTCGCGAACCTGTCGACCACCGGTGACGGCCTGCCGTCGGATGCCGACGTGAAGTTCCGCGGCGTGCTCGTCGGCGTGGTGAAGAACGTCGAGATCGGCAAGAACGCTGAGCAGAAGGTGAACATCGAGCTCAAGCCCGAGTTCGCCGACGGCATCCCGAACACCGTCACCGCACGCGTCGTGCCGTCCAACCTGTTCGCGGTCACCTCCGTGGAGCTGGTCTACAACGGCGCGAACAGCCAGCACCTGAAGGAAGGTTCGCAGATCCCCGAGGACCGCAGCCAGGGCACGATCGCGCTGCAGGACACGCTCACCACGGTGCGCGACATCCTCAACGAGGTCGACCCGGTGCAGCTCGGCCGCGTGCTCGGTTCGCTCACCCAGGCGCTCGACGGCAGCGGCCGGGTCCCCGGCTCGACCATCCAGCGCCTCGACCACTGGCTGACCACGGTCGCCGATGCAGGCCCGAACCTGGGCGGCATGCTCGACAACTTCTCCAACTCGGCGCACGCACTCAACCAGTCGGCGCCGGAACTGCTCAACGTGCTCGGCTCCTCGGTGCAGACCGCGAACACCATCGCCACCAAGCGTGAACAGCTGATCGCGCTGCTGGCCGGTGCGAGCGCCACCACCGATCGGGTGAACGACCTGTTCGCATCGAATCCCGATGTGGGCAAGGAAGTCACGGTCGGCATGAACGCCACCCTCGGTGCGCTGGCCGCCGACCCCGCGTCGATCACCAAGACCTTCCAGGTCTTCGGTCCCTCGCTGGCCCAGCTCAACACCACCTTCCACGGTGGCCCGAGCGGCAAGCAGATGGTGTGGAACGCCGGCCTCACGCTGACGCCGTACCAGCCCAACACCGTCGCCGACTGCCCGCGCTACGGCGACCTGCTCGGACCCAGCTGCTTCACCGCACCGGCCGAGGCCGCCCCGCCGGTGATCCCGGACAACCTGCGTCCGCGCAGGCTCGACACGGCCGCGGGCCTCCCGCCGCTGGTGTCGATCCCGGGCATGCCCGACATCCCGGGTCTCACCAGTCCCGGTGTCTCGCCGATGCACACGGCCAACGGCACCGAGATCAAGCCGTTCCAGGGCACCCCGCTCGAGGGCCTCGTCCCATCGATCCAGATTCCGGGTCTGCCCGGTCTGGGTGGCGCGCCCGCTCCCGCGGCTCCGGCCGCGGCGCCCGCTCCGGCGACGGTGCCTGCCGCCACACCGATCTCCTACTCCGGTGACGCGGCGATGACTCAGCTGCTCGGTCGCAAGCCGAACGCGTCCGAATATCTGCTGCTCGGTCCGATTTTGAAGGGCGGAACCCTGCAAGTGTCCGAAAACGGGGGTGGCGCATGAGTATCCGCAAGCCACTGATCGGGTTCAGTATCTTCGCGCTCGTGTCACTGCTCGTCACCGTGGTCGTGTGGAACACACTGGCCCGCACGGTCGACGGTGACACCCGCAAGTACACCGCGATCTTCACTGACGTCCTCGGGCTGCGGCCCGGCGACGATGTCCGGATGGCCGGCGTGCGCGTCGGCAAGGTCGAGAAGATCGAGCTCGACGGCAAGAACGACGCCAAGGTGTCGTTCATCGTGCAGAGCGACCAGACACTGTTCAACGACACCAAGGCCCTGGTCAGGTACCAGAACCTGATCGGTCAGCGCTACGTCGCGCTGACCCCGGGCGCGGCACCGAGCCCGGAGCCGCTCAAGAGCGGTTCCACCATTCCGCTCGACCGCACCGAGCCCTCGTTCGATATCTCGGCCCTGCTCAACGGTTTCCAGCCGCTGTTCCAGGCGCTCGAGCCCGCCGAGGTCAACGCGATGTCGGAGACCCTGATCCAGGCGCTGCAGGGCGATGGGGTTTCGCTGTCGGCGTTCATCATTCAGGCGGCCCAGCTGGCCACCGATTTCCAGCGTCGCGACGCGATCTTGTCCGACGTGATCACCAACCTGTCCGGTGTGATGGCCGGGTTGGCAAAGCGAGGGGATGAATTGGAGACCCTGATTACCCAGACCAGGGCGTTGATCGGTGGGCTCTACGACCAGGGGCAGTCGCTGCAGGCTTCCACGGTCACCCTCGCCGATTCGACGACCGCCTTGGTCGGGATGATGACCAAGATCCAGCCCAAGCTCGCGGCGACCCAGAACTCGACTACCGCGGCGCTGAATCTGCTGCTGGCCAACGGCGCCAAGCTCGACCAGGTCGCGATCGACATGCCGTCCATGCTCGCCGACCTCGGCCGGATGACATCGGAAGGCACCCACGCCAACGCCTACCTGTGTGGTCTGGATATCTCGCTGTACGGGGTTCTGTTCCCGCGCGGTCTGTTCAGCCAGATCGGTGGCAACGGCCATTCCGAGGTGTGCAGATGAGCAAGATCAAGTCAGCCTTCGTCGGTAACCGCAACTTCTGGCTGGGTGTGGTCGGTGCGCTGTGCATCGTGCTGCTGCTGGTCGGTTCGAGCATCTTCCAGTTCATCGGGCTCGGAAAACAGTCCATCGACGCGGAATTCGTGCAGGCCGCGGGCATCAAGACCGGCGACAAGGTCGCGGTCTCGGGTGTGCAGGTCGGCACGGTCTCCGGTGCGAAGATCGAGGGCGACCACGTGGTGATCACCCTCGACGTGGACAGTTCGCTGAAGCTCGGTCCCGACGCGCACGCCGCGATCAAGATGGCGACCCTGCTCGGCGCACGCTACGTCGACCTGCAGCCCGGCGACGGATCGGGTCTGAAGAACAAGACGATCCCGCGCAGCAACACCGACGTGCCGTACGACATCGCCGATGTGGTCCAGGTCGGGACGCCGAAGTTCCAAGCGCTCGACACCAAGAAGCTCGCCGCCTCGCTCAACACCATCAACTCCCAGCTCGGTGATTCGCCGGAGCTGGTTGCCCAGGCGCTCGACAGCGTCGGCGCGGTCGCCAAGGTCGTCGACCAGCGCAAGGGTGAGGTCGACAGCCTGATCAAGGACCTCAACCGGGTCACGCAGCTGCTCGCCGACAACCGCAACTCGATCCTGCTCGTCATCACCCAGGGCGAGGCCATCGCCAACCGGGTGATGGAACGGCAGAGTCTGCTGCGCCAGCTGCTGGACAACGTCGCCACGCTGACCCGTCAGCTGGAGGAGATCGGCGCTCAGAACGGCGACCAGTTCGGCGGGACCATCAGCCAGCTCAACACCATGGCCGAGGGCCTGCAGAAGAACAAGGACAATCTCGACAAGCTGCTGCAGATCGGTCAGCCCACCGCGCGCTACTTCAACAACGCGCTCGGCAACGGCAACTACGGTTCGGTCGCACTGCCGTGGGTGTTCCCCGACAACTGGCTGTGCTTCGTTCAGGTGATCCAGGGGTGCCAAGGATGAAACTGACCAACAAGCTCCGCATCGCGCGGACGATGATGATCGCCACCACCGCGCTGGCGCTGGGTAGCTGCTCGCTGCTGCCGAGCCAGTTCGACGACGCGCTCGGCCGCTCGACCAAGATCACCGCCGACTTCGAGAACATCGCAGGCATGTACGAGGGCAACGAGATCATGGTGCTCGGCCTCGCGGTGGGCAAGGTCGACAAGATCGTGCCGAAGGGCACCTACGTCGAGGTCCACATGACCATCGACGCGGGCGTCAAGATCCCGAAGGAAGCGATCGCCGCGATCATCTCGCCCTCGATCGTCACCGACCGGCACATCGAGGTGAGCCCGCCCTTCACCGGCGGTGAGGCGCTGAAGTCCGGCGATCACCTGCCCAAGGCGCGCACCAGGACGCCGGTCGAGCTGGACACGATGATCAAGACCATCGACCAGTTCGCCGCCGCGCTGAAGCCCGAACCCGGCCAGGAGGGTCTCGGCCCGCTGTCGGGCCGGGTGCTCTACCCGGTGCTCAACGGCAACGGCCAGAAGATCAGGGAAACCCTCGACGCGCTCTCCGGCGCGCTGAAGGTCGGTGTCGACAACAAGGACGCCATCGCCAACATCATCATCAAGCTCAACGAGCTGACGACGATGCTGGCCGACAACGACCAGTCGGTGCGCGACTTCAGCGACCGGATGACCGCCATGTCGGGGCTGCTCGCCGAGCAGGCACCCGGTCTGCAGGCCACCCTCGACCAGCTCAACCAGTTCCTGAACAACACCTCGACGACTTTCGCCGGGCATCAGGAAGAACTGGCCGCCTCGCTCACCGGCCTGACCACCGTCACCAACCAGTTGCGTGCCAACTCGGGCGCGATGGTCGAGATCGTCGACGTGGTGCCGCTGCTCATGCAGAACATCGACGGCGCCATCAACAAGGAAAAGGGCTTCGTCCGCCTGCAAGCGTTGATCGGCACCGCCCTCTCGGGCGAAATCGTCAGCGTGTTCTGTGAGCGGATCCAGATGCGGGCCGATGGTTGCCGCTCCGGAAACGTCCAGGATTTCGGCCCCGACTACGGGCTCACCGCCGCACTGCTCGGACTGACGAAATGAACCAGCGAATGACGATGAAGGCCCGCCGCGCGCTGCTCTCCGCAGCCGCATTGGCCACGGTCACGATCACGACCGGCTGTGGCTTCACCGTGGAGGATCTGCCGCTGCCGAAGCCGGGCACCGGCGGCGAGACCTACACCTTGCACGCGAAGTTCGAGAACGCCCTCAACCTGCCTGACCAGGCCAAGGTGAAGGTCGGTGGTTCTGATGTCGGCGTCGTGACGTCGATCAAGACCAAGAACTTCGAGGCCGTCGTCGACATGGAGATCAACACCGACTTCAAGGTGCCGAAGGGCAGTACCGCGGAGTTGCGCCAGGCCACCCCCCTCGGTGACGTCTTCATCTCGCTGAACCAGCCGAAGAACATCACGAGCGCGGAGACCCTGCCCGCGGGCGCGACCCTCGGTCTTGACGCCACCTCGGCCGGTGCCACGGTGGAAGAGCTGCTGATCTCGGTGTCGATGCTGTTCAACGGTGGCGGTGTCGCCAGCCTGAGCAGGCTCGGTACCGAACTCGGCTCGATCCTCAACGGGCACGGCGGTGAGCTGGGGCATCTGATCTACGAGATGACCGGCGTCATCGGCGAACTGAACGCCAACAGCACCAAGGTCGACTCGGTGCTCACGGAGTTCAACACCCTCGCCAACACCATCGAGGCCAACAAGGGCCAGCTCGGCCAGGTGGCCGACACCCTCCCCCAGGCCATCGGCGCGATCGCCGAGAACAACCGGGCGATCGGTGATCTGCTCACCAAACTGGCCACGGCCACCGCGGCCATCGGTGACTACTCCAACACCACAGGTGACCAGCTCTCCGATCTGCTCACCAATCTCGACAACCTGATGAACGCGCTGGCCGCGACCGGCAACGACTTCGGTTATGTGATGGATCAGTTGCACGCGATCCGGCCGGGCGCCAACCAGACGTTCAAGGGTAAGAGCCTGGCGCCGTACGCGACGCTGACCAATCTCGATGTGGGCCTGCTGACCGACCCGGCGAACAGCAAGCTCTGGGACATGAAAGATGTGAACGATTTCGTCGGCAGCTTCATTCAGGTGCTGCAGGTCGTTCAGGGCCGAGTGGGAGGCCACCGATGAGCAGGCTGAAGAAGTTCGCGAGCAGCAAGATCTTGCTGGCGAACAGCGCGCTCGTAGTCGTGCTGTTGCTCGGTGGGACGTACCTGCTGGTCAACGTGATGCGGGTCAATCCGCTGCGGTCCGAGTACGACGTCACCGTCAACCTGGACCGCTCCGGCGGTCTGCAGCCGGGCAACGACGTGACCATGCGCGGATTCCGGATCGGCAAGGTCACCTCGATCGAACTGATCAACGACGGCGAGGCGATCGCCGCCAAGGCGCGGATCGACAAGGACTTCAAGATCCCGGTCGACACCATGATCCAGGTGGCGGCGCTGTCGGCGGCGGGCGAGCAGTACATCGACTTCCGTCCGAAGAGCGATGTCGGCCCGTTCCTCAGTGACGGTGCGGTGATCAAGTACAGCCCGGAGCAGATCCAGACGCCGGTTCCGGTGTGGGCCGTACTCGACGACACGAGCGCGCTGATCGGCTCGGTGGATCCCAAGCAGTTCAGCGTCATCCTCGACGAGCTCGACATCGCGCTCGGTGCCGGTCCCGACCAGCTGCGCAGCCTGATCAACGGCGTCAGCCTGGTGGTCGCGGGTCTGGACAACCTGCTGCCGCAGACGGTGAACCTCATCGCCAACCTGCGGGTGATCGCCGAGACCACCTCGAACGCCCAGCCCGATCTGCAGACGCTCACCAGCAATTCGGGTGCGCTGCTCACGCAGTTCAACAACGCCAACGCCGAGCTGCAGAGCGTGCTCGACAACGCGCCGGCTCAGTTCGAAACCCTTGGCGCGGTGCTGGATTCGACGGCCGATCCGATCAGTTCGCTGGCGGCCAACTTCGTGGCCATCACCAGGGCGGCGCAGTTGCGTACGCCTGCCATGCGGCTGCTGTTCCCGTCGTTGGCGCTGGGTCTCGGGTCCATCAGCGCCCCGGCGCACGACGGCGAATTCCACACCATCATCGACATCTGGCCACGTCCGACGTGTAACTACGACACCGAGTACCGGCGCAACGAAGAGGTACAGGACGGCAGCATTCCGAAGTGGAATTACTGCACCAACCCGACCTCTGACCTGCAGATCCGTGGTTCGGCCAATGCCCCCCGCCCGAACGTGCCGAACAACGGCGCGCAGATGCCTCCCGGTGTCGACCCGAACGAGCGGACACCTATTCCCGCCAAGTGAGTTGATGCCCGGCCAGGCTGTTCACAGCTCGACCGGGCATACTCGCGGGGAAGACGTGTGGCCCGGCTCACGGGCCATGTACTCAGAAATCGGTGCGATATGTGCGCCGGGAAAGAGCAGGATTGATTCGATGACCAGCGACGATGCCCAGAGTAAGTCCGATGGTGCCGCGGCAGACAAGCCCGATCTGGCCAAGGCCGACGACACCGTGAAGGGTGCGGCGGCGACTCCCGAGGTCGATCAGCCCACTGTCAAAGCACAGACCGTGACCGAGGCGCCGGCTCCGGCCGCTGCCCCGAGCGCGGCATCGAGCTCGACGGGCTGGATCGCCGCAGGTGTGGCCGGTGTGGTCGCAGTCGGCGCGATCACCGCGGGTGTGGTGTTCTTCCTGCAGAACAACAACAAGGCCGAGAAGCTCGACGCCATCGCCGAGTCCACCAAGGCCGCCTGTGACTACGGCGCCATCCTGGCCAACTACGACTACTCCAAGGATCTCGACGGCTACATCGCGTCGATGAAGGCGGGCGCCACCGGCGACTACCTCAAGGAGTTCAGCGATGCCAGCGAGGCGCTCAAGGGCGCCATGGTGCAGGCCCAGGTCAAGTCGACCGGCGAAGACGTGCAGTGCGCTTACATGTCGGGCAGCACCGACGACGTCAAGGCCATGGTCACCATGACCCAGTACCGCACCAACTTCACCCAGACCCAGCCCGACCGGATGATGTTCGCGATCGAGATGAGCCTCGAGCGTTCCGGCGACAAGTGGCTGGTCAGCAAGCTGGACTCGCCGCTGCTCAAGAACGGCGGCGGCGGTGCTGCCGGCGGTACGGCACCCGGTCAGGCGGTTCCGGCCCCTGCCCCGGCTCCCGCGCCCGCCCCGACACCGGGGAACTGAGCACCGGGAACTGAGCCAACCGAAACGCCGCGGGGGCGTTGAAACCCCCCCGGCGGTTGGTTTTGGGGGCCCCCCCCGGGCCCCCCCCCCCAGAAAAGGGTGTGTAGGGTGGGTGTTTAAAAAAAAACAGCCCCCCCGGACAA
>NZ_JBHXNJ010000004.1:108465-145279 GCF_042719655.1 Nocardia sp. NPDC058518 | reverse complement strand
GGGTGGGGGGGGGTCGGCGGGGGGGCCAACCTGTGGGGGCCCCCCCCCCCCCCCGGGTCAACAGACCCCGGGTAACTGACCAAACCCAACCCCCGCGGGAATATACACCGCCCGCGGCGTTTCGTTGTGCGGTCCCACTCCGGTCGCACCGCACCTAGAACAGGGTGAGAGTCCCTGCTACCGGTGCTTGCGCTGCGACCGACTTCCCTGTGGAGACCGAATTCGTGGGGACGGACGCCGCGGGTTCCCGGCGCCGAAGCCTCGATGGTTCCGGTACGACCGGCGCTGACTCGCGGCCGAGAGCCGGGTTCTCCCGGACCGCTCGTGCCGCTTCGCCTGCGAGTTTGTCGGCTTGTTCGTTGAAGTAGTTGCCCACGTGACCGCGCACCCAGCGGAAACGCACCGGTCCTTCGCGGCCGGTGATGGCTCGGTCGATCTGCTTGATGATCTCGACGTTCTTCACCGCGCCGCCGGTGGAGGTGCGCCAGCCGTTGCGTCGCCAGCTGGTGATCCATTCCGAGGCGCACTTGATGGCGTACTGGGAGTCGCTCTCGATGAGCATCGGTTCGGCGCCGGGGTGGGCGAGGATGGCTTCCAGTACGCCGCGGAGCTCGGCGATCTGGTTGGTGCCGCTGGCCGCGCCGCCGCTGTCGGCGGGCCCGGAATGATTCACCCATGCCCAGCCGATGGCACCACCGGGATTGCGCAGGCAGGACCCGTCGGTGCTCACGATGATCATGACCGCCACCCTAGGCGATGCGGCCGACAAGATCGGTACCGTGGAATGCCTCTATCTCCCTTCGCAACCGCGATTCCGTTCGGCGCAGTGCCGATTTCGCGGCCGCGTCGACGAGGCCGTGGCACAGGCGGCCGAACATGCCGCGTGGTGGTGGATAGTCGGCTTCGGAGGTCAGGACAGACCGTTCGTAGCCGAGTGGATCGAAGCGCAGGGTAACGGTTCCGTATACCCGCCCACGCAGGGTATACCCGATCACGGCATTGCGCCGGTATTCGGTGATCTCCACCGATGATCGCAGCGGAATCACCCCGAACAACCGGACTTTTACCGCGAAGGCGGCGCCCAATCCCTGATCCGGTTCGCCGAGCGACTCGACGCCGGTGACGCCGAACATCCACTGCGGCCCGTGACGGAAATCCTCGGCGTAGGCGAAGGCAGCGTCGACCGGTGCGCCGACGTCACACGCAAATCTGATGTGGCCCATCGGCCCTCCCTGATCCGGATGGGTTCTCACCCAACGCGTACAGGAGCCAAAAGTACTACAAATCTCCTATTTATTTGGCGGAATTGAGTTGTTCGACCAGGTATTTCGCGATCGGCATCGCCGACGTGGCGGCCGGGGAGGGCGCGTTGAGCACGTGGATCGAGCGCGGCGTGCGTTCGATGAGAAAATCGTGCACCAGCGTCCCGTCGCGCAGCACCGCCTGTGCCCTGATCCCCGCGCGGTGCCCGAGCAGGTCGCCGGTGGTGAGTTCGGGGCAGTATTTGCGGCATTCGGCGAGGTAGCCGCGCTTGAACACCGAATTGCGGAGCTCGCGCACTCCGGTGGCGAGGTGGTCGCGGGCCACCCGGCGCACGCCGGCGAAGCTCAGCACGTCGATGGCGTCGCGCCGGTTCACGCTGCCCTTGCGGTAGCCCTCCCTCGACAGTCCGAGCACCGCGTTCGGGCCAACGGTCAGTTCGCCGTCGATGGTGGGACTGAGGTGAACGCCGAGGAACGGCAGTGCGGGGTCGGGCACCGGATAGATCAGCGTGCGCACCAGATCCGATCGCTCGGCGGGGAGCCGGTAGTACTCGCCACGGAAAGGCACGATGCGAAAGTCGGTGGCTATCCCTGCCTTTCGTGCCATCCGGTCGGCTTGCAAACCCGCGCAGACGATCAGCGTGCCCGCGGTGACCGAGCCGCTCTGGCCCGAAACCGTGACAGCTGAGACGTTCTCGGTGATCGCGTCGACAGTGGTGCCGAGCAGGATCTCCCCGCCCATCGCCTCGACCTGAGCCGCGAGCGCGGCGGTGATCTTCGTGTAGTCGATGATGCCGGTGGCGGGCACGAACAGCGCTCCGACGCCGGCGATCCGGGGTTCGCGGCGCCGCAGCTCGGCCGCGTCGATAGCCTCGACCTCCACGCCGTTGGCGATCGAGCGCTCGTAGAGCGCGATCATCCGCTCGTGTTCGGCGGAATCGGTGGCTACCAGCAACTTTCCGCATTCGCGGAACGGAATGTCATGGGCCGCGGCGAATTCCTTCGTCCACTGCGCACCGGCCCGGCACAGCCGTGCCTTCAGGCTGTCCGGGGGGTAGTAGATCCCGGAGTGGATGACGCCGCTGTTGTGCCCGGTCTGATGCGCGCCGAGCGAGGCTTCCTTCTCGATGAGAACCAGGCTCGCGCCGGGATACTCGGTCAGCAGCCGATGCGCGGTGGCCACGCCGACGATGCCGCCGCCGACCACACAGAAGTCGTACGCACCGCTCGAGGTGCCGCGAGGAGTCACACGTAGACGGTAGTCGCCGGTTCCTCGGTGGACGCCCGCGGTTCCTCGGCTGCACCATCGCCCTCGGCTGGTGTCGCGGCCTCGGTGTCCGCCGGTGTTCCCTCGACCCGCAGCGTGTGGCTGCCGAGGCCGGGGTCGGACAGCACGAACACCAATTCGCCACGGCGCGCGTCGAATTCGGTGTGCAGTGCGGTCACCGCGGCCGGATCCACCGTCAGGCCGAGGTATTTCGCCGCCACCGTCACCAGGTTCGTGTCGACGGTGAACGCCAAGCCTTCGTTGCGCGGCGGTGCCACCTGCGCGCCGACATAGGTGCCGCCGATTCCCACCCGCCCGGTCAGCGGCGAATTGTTCGGTCGCGCACCGACTCCGGATTGCAGCGCGGTGACCGGTGTACGCGTGGCGGCGGGTACCGAGCGCTCGGTGGCCAGCGTCGGCCCGACGGACATGGCCAGCTCGACGCCGTATTCGTGTGGTGCGGAGTCCTCGACCGAGAAGGGCCGGTGGTGGCCGGGGTTCGGCGTCGGGACCGGGGCCGCGTACTCCCGCGCGGGCGGCGGCATGTGATTGACGATGTAGGCGCCCGCGCCCACGGTGAGGCAGAGGCTGGCGGCGCCGGAGAAGACGATCGCGGACAGGCGCACGATCTGAGCAGGTCGATGTGGCGTCACGATGCGGTTCCCTCCTGTGGCTGTGGGTATACCCGAGTTGAACGGGCCCGCATCGTTGAAAGCCACGTGCTGTTTCCACGTTACGTGGTGGGCCGCACAGTAACCGCCCCACTGCTGTGAGATCAGAGCCACATCCGAAACGAAGCCGTATCACTCCTAGTCGGGGCGGGTTTTCGCATGGGCAAGTGTTTCTCACACCGCCCAACGGGTAACTGAAGAGAGCAGGCGAGCGTCATTCACGACTGCCACGGCGGTCAACCCCGGCCAACGAAGTCCGGGGCAGTCGGCACGAATGGCGCTCTGAGACTGACGCTCGCCTGTTCGTATCCCGACTTCAGGTGAACTGGCCTGCGGTGCGGCCTGATCCGGGGGGACCTGCGAAGGCTTGGGCGATGCCGAGCCAGTGGTCGGCGTCGGGGCCCGTGGTTGTCAGGGCGGTGTCTTCGCGGTGGCGGCGTTGGGTGGCTACCAGGCAGAAGTCGATGGCGGGGCCGGTGACGCGCTGGGGGGCGTCTTCGGGGCCCCAGGTCCAGAGGGTGCCGTCGGGGGCGGTCAGTTCGACGCGGAATTCCTCGGTGGGGCCGGATTCGCCGTTGACCAGGTAGGCGTAGTTGCGCGCGCGGACGCTGATGTGGGCGACGGTGCGCAGGCGGGCCGTGGGGACGCGGGTAGCGCCGAGTGCGTCGGCGACGTCCTGGCCGTGGGCCCAGGTTTCCATGATGCGGGCCGAGATCATCGACGCGGCGCTCATCGGCGGGCCGAACCACGGCAGTTTGGTGCCTGCGGGGACGGCGGCCAGTGCGGCGATGAGCTGATCGCGGCCAGTGCGCCAGCGGACCAGCAGGTCGGCGGGCGGGGTCTGTGCGAGTTCCTCGGCGCCTTCGTCGACGAGGGTGAATGCCCGCGACGCGGCCTCGGTGAGGAACGCGGCGAAGGCCTCGCCGTCGGTCGCGGCGATCACCGATACCTCGTCGGTCCAGGTCAGGTGGGCGATCTGGGTGGCGATATCCCAGCGTGGCGCGGGTGTCGGTGTCTTCCACTGCTCGGGGGCCAGCGGTGCGACCAGGTTTTCCAGATCCGCGCATTCGGCGGCGTAATCGTCGAGCAGCGCTGCGAGGTCAGCCATGGAGTTCCCTTGCCGATCATGGCGCGACCCGGTGCCGGTGCGCCGTCGTCACCAAGAGTCGCAGCGACCGTGAAAAAATGCAAGCACGCGTGCTTGTTATTCGAAAACTACCAGCCGAAGGTCAGGAGGTGGAGTGCGCCGACGCCGATACCCAGCGCCCCACCGTGCAGATACAGCAGCCACGCGTCCTGTTCGACCGACGCGTAGAACATCTCCATGAACTCGCCGGGCGTCAGCGTCCGCAGCTTGCGCGCCGCGAAGTCGTCGATCTTCTTCGCCTGTTCCAGCACGAACTGCTGGTCTTCGATCATCGTGCGCGCCGAAACCAGCCCGGCGCCCGCGCCCGAGACCGCCAGATTCTCGAACTGCTTCTTGCCCATCGCGGCTCGGACCATGAACGCGGTCGCACCGAGCTGCTTGTGGATCTCCTCCGATACCACCCGTTCGATGAGCTGACGGGTCTTGTCCCCGTTCGGACCTTCCAGGAGCTCGTTGGACAGGTTCTCCACGGTCAGCACCTGGTAGGCCAGGATGTGGGCGAGGTCGGTGGCGGCCTGTGGCTGGCGCTTGGCCAGCAGTGCCTGACGCCACAGGTACTTGTAGCGCGGCTGCGGGTCGCCGGGTTCGAACACCATCTTGATCGCGATGACGTTCACCGTCACACCGATCATCGCCGAGGAGAACAGCACGATCACCCACGCCGGAATCGCGCCGAAGTAGGGAATCTGCGAGTGCACGTGCAGGTACAGCGCCAGGATCAGGCCGAACGGCGCACCGAGCAGACCGATCCGCGCCATGAACTTGAGCTCGGGTGCGGCGATGGTGGTGGTCAGGTCCTTGAGGATGGCCGGGTTCTTCTCCAGGTACCTGATCACGAAGTTCTTCACATCGAGCAGCTGGTCGATATTGTCGCCCAGGCTCTCGAACGCGCGCCGGCACAGCGCGGGCAGGTTACGGTCCACCCGCTGGTAGATGGCCTGTTTCACCTGTCGGGGCAGCGAGCGCCACAGGTCGGGGTTTTCCCGGTACATGATCTCGTCGACGATCGGCTGCACCTGATCGCGCGCCCGTTCGGCGAGGTAGTCGCCGATCCCGTCGAGGTCGAGTTCGTGGATGAAATCGCGCGGGCTGCCGATCCGCATCAGCGCCTTGTCCACGCAGATGCTGGCCATCTTCTCCGCGCGGGCCGGGATGAAGCCCTGGAAGCCGAGCATGCGCCCGTCGCCGGAGAACGTCGGCAGCACCTGGACGCGCCGCGGTAGATAGGGATACAGCACATGCAGCAGCGGGACCCGGAAGCCCTTGAAGTACAGCGGCCAGAACAGCATCAGCACGCCGGTCCAGTTGGTGAGCCAGCCTGCGAGCGCGCTGAAGATCGGAAAACTGACCAGCTCGACGACGAATTTCGACTGCCCCGTCAGATCTTCCCAGTCGATGAACAGTCCGGAGGCCAGTGTGGTCATCGAGGAGCCCCCTAGTGCTGACGCGCGAAAAATGTGCAGAACGTGAGGATAAGGCAACCATATTCTGCCCGGTCGTGATGGGGTGTCAACGCAAGTCGGGGCGTCCGAGGGCCTGGTGATCGGCCGTCGGCGCTACGCTGGCAAGGCTGTCGTGTGCGTCACCGAATTCTTCCCCGTCGCCTGTGCAAAGGGAGTCGCTGTGAGCATTGTTCCGAAGAATCATTTCGAGCGTCCGGTCGCTGTGATCGGCGGTGGCACGTTGGGCAGACGGATCGCGCTGATGTTCGCCACCAGGGGTGGCGAGGTCCGCATCATCGATCCCGACGGCGAGGTCGGCAACGCGGCCGTGGCCTTCGTGGAGAATCAGCTACCCGATGTGGCGGCCACGGTGCCGAACGGCAAATCGGGCACCGCCGAGTACGTGCCCGACCAGGCCATCGGCGTGAAGGGCGCGTGGCTGGTGGTCGAGGCGGTACCGGAGGTCCTCGATCTGAAGAAGAAGGTCTTCGCCCAGCTCGACGACGACACCGATGCCGATGCGATCGTCGCCTCGAACTCGTCGTCGTACGCGAGCCGGTTGTTCACCGAGGGCCTGAAAACCAGCGACCGGATGCTCAACACCCACTTCTACATGCCGCCGCAGTCGACGGTGCTCGACGTGATGTCGGACGGCAACACGTCCCAGGAAACCCTCGACTTCGTCCTGAAGACCTTCCCGGAGTACGGCCTGCACCCGTTCCTGGTGCGCAAGGAGTCGACCGGATTCATCTTCAACCGCATCTGGGCCGCCATCAAGCGCGAGTCGCTCGAGGTGGTCTACGAAGGTGTGTCGACGCCGTCCGACGTCGATGCGATGTTCGCGCGGAATTTCGGTACCGAGGCGGGTCCGTTCCGGATGATGGACCAGGTGGGTCTGGACGTGGTACTCGATATCGAGCAGCACTACGACCAGGAGAACCCGAACCTGCCCAAGGGCCCGGTGGAGCTGCTGAAGAAATATGTCGACGCGGGCAAGCTCGGGGTGAAGACCGGCGCGGGATTCTATGACGACTACCCGAAGTCGGATCAGGGCTGAGCCCATGACCGAAATAGTGGCATTGGATCTAGAAGTCGGTGTGATGCACGCTGTTTCGCTCGACGGCAAGCAAGTGCGCACCGTTGTCGGCGGCCTCGATCGGTGTCCCCACGGTGTCGTCGTCGACAAGCTGCGTGGCCATATCTATTGGACCAATATGGGCACACCCGACGCGCGTCCCCAGCGTGGCGCCGAGCCGGAGTTCTTCTCCCGCAACGGTTCCATCGAACGGGTCGACCTCGACGGCGGCAACCGCACCACGATCGTCCCGATCGGCGCCTTCACCACCGGCGAGCAGCTCACCGCCGATTGCGAAGGGGGAAGGCTGTATTGGTGTGATCGCGAGGGCATGCAGATCCTCACCTGTGACCTGAACGGTGACGACCTGCACGCCCTCGTGGTGACCGGCCACGGCGATATCGATGCCGATGTCGAACGCAACTGGTGCGTCGGCATCTGCCTCGACCTCGACCGCCGCCTGCTCTACTGGACCCAGAAGGGCGCGGCCAAAGGTGGCGACGGCCGGATCTTCCGCGTTCCCCTGGATCTGCCACCCGGTGCGGATCCCGCCGCCCGCACCGATATCGAGCTGCTCTGGGAGAATCTGCCGGAGCCGATCCATGTCGAACTCCACGGTGTCGGCGTTCTGGTCTGGACCGATCGCGGCGCCGCGCCCCACGGCAACGCGCTGTACGAGGCCCAGGTCCAGCCGGAGGTCGGAACCCCGACGATCATCTCCACCGGCTACCACGAGGCGGTCGGGGTCACCGGTTTCGCTTCCCGCTTCTATGTGAGCGATCTCGGCGGCACGATCCGCCTGGTAGATGTCGGCACCGGTACCGATACCGACCTGGTCCGGATCGGCAGCCCGCTCACCGGCCTCGCGCTGGCCGACCTGTAGCGCCGCGGTTCCGTCATGAACCGCACCGAAATCACCCGCCGCCTCTACTGACTGCGAACCGCGCGTCTTTCGGTCTCTGAGTCAAGCGTCCGAGAACTGCGGCGCCCGCCGCCGGAGATCCAGTTACAGTGACCGAGCAGATGGTCAGCGTTATTGGGAGGGAACCCGGTGGAGCAGGTATTCCAGGTCGACTTACGCGGCATCGTCGATCTGTTGAGCCATCACCTGTACGGCAGTCCACGGGTCTACGTTCGCGAGTTGCTGCAGAACGCGGTCGACGCCATCACCGCGCGCCGCGCCATCGACCCGCAGGCTCGTGCGCAGGTGCGGATCGAGACGCCCGCGAGCACCGGTGACGGCACCATCCGCGTCCACGACAGCGGTGTCGGCCTGACCGAGGCCGAGGTGCACACCTTCCTCGCCACGATCGGCCGCAGCGGCAAGCGCGACGACCTCGGTTTCGCCCGGCACGAGTTCCTCGGCCAGTTCGGTATCGGCCTGCTTTCGTGCTTCCTGGTCGCCGACGAGGCCCAGGTTCTCACCCGATCGGCGCGCGGCGGCCCGACGGTGCGCTGGACCGGTTTCGCCGACGGCCGCTACCGTGTGGAGCCTGCCGCACAGGAACGCGACGAACCAGGCACCACCGTGATCCTCGCGCCCCGCCGCGGCGCCGAGCAGTGGCTCACCCCGACGACCGTGGTCGAGCTGGCCCGGCTGTTCGGCAGCCTGCTGCCTTTCGAGGTCACCGTCGACGGCCAGTCGATCACCGAGCCCGAAGTACCGTGGCGCGCGACCCATCCCACTCCTTCGGACCGCACGAACGCGCTTGCCGCGTACGCGGAGGACACCTTCGGCTTCACCCCGTTCGCGACCTTCGACCTCGCCTGCGCCGAATCCGGCGTCACCGGTGTGGCTTTCGTGCTCCCGCAACCGGTCAACCCCGCGGCCAAGGCCGGGCACCGCGTCTACCTCAAGCGAATGCTGCTGGCGGAGAGCGTCACCGGGCTGCTGCCCGACTGGGCATTCTTCGTCCGCTGCGTGGTCGACACCACCGAGCTGCGCCCCACCGCGAGCCGCGAAGCCCTCTACGAAGACGACCTGCTGGAGAGCACAAGGGAAGCGCTCGGCAACCGGATCAGGGACTGGCTGGTGGAACTTTCCACCTCCGATCCCGCCGCGCTGCACCGCTTCCTGCGCATCCACGACCTCGGCGTGAAGGCACTTGCCCTGCACGACGACGACATGCTGCGCCTGGTCGACCGCTGGCTGCCGGTGGAGACCAACGCGGGCCAGATCCCGCTCGCCGAATTCCGCCGCCGTTTCGGCGCCGTCCGCTACACCCCGTCGGTGGAGGAGTTCCGCCAGCTGGCCGCGGTGGCGAGCGCCGCGGGCATCGGACTGGTGAACGGCGGCTACTCCTATATCACCGACATTCTCGAGCGCCTGCCCGCGATCGATCCCGAAATCCGCGTGCTCCGTCTGGATCCCGCCGAACTCGCCACCCATTTCGACCTCGTCGATCCGGCCACCGAGCTCGCGCTCCGTCCTTTCCTCACCACCGCCCAGCGGGTGCTCGACCGTCTGGAATGCGAAGTCGTGCTGCGCACTTTCGATCCGCCGTCGCTGGCCGCGCTGTATCTGCTCGACCGCGACGCCCAGCACCGCGCCGAACTGCGCGCCACCCGCGAGGTCGCCGACGAACTGTGGGCTGATGTACTCGGCGCCTTCGACACCGACCAGGCGGGCGACCGTCCGCAGCTGGTGCTCAACTACCGGAATCCGCTGGTACGCCGCATCACCGGGCTCGCCGATGCCCGCTTGGTGACGACGGCGGTCGAGGCTCTCTACAGCCAGGCGCTGCTGCTCGGTCAGCATCCGATGCGGCCGGTCGATACCGCGCTGCTGAACAAATCATTCGTCGGGTTGCTCGACTGGGCGGTTCACGATCCACGGGGAGAGCTCTGATGTCGGAAGCCGCCAACACCCCCGACGACCTACAAAGGCTGCTGTTCCAGGCATACGACATGCCCTACGGCGACGCCAAAGACGCACTGCTGGAACAGGTCCTGCGCCACGCCGAGGCAGGCGCCCACAGCACGCTCGCGTTCCACGTTCGCATGGCGATGGTCGACGCGTACGGCCACGGGATGAGCCCGGCCAAGTTGTTCGTCCCGTTCGCTCGCTGCCTGGCCGAATACGATCGCGACCCCGGCGCTCATGAGTCCTGGGTGGCGCCGTCGCTGCGGTGGAAGTTCAAGACCGCGGTGGGCGCGATGACGAAATTCCCCGAGGTGCCGAAGGATCGGGCGCTGGCCGCCCTCGATCAGATGGAACGGCGCTACCGGGTCGAGGGCCAGAGCCTGAACGCGGTCTACGGCCGCAGGCACCGCGTGGCCGAACATGTCGGCGATCTCGCCGCGGCGGCCGAGTGGTACGAAAGATGGTGCACCACACCGCGCGACGAGAATTCCGACTGCGAGGGCTGCGACCCGACCAACCGCGTCTCCTGGCTCGCGAGCCAGGGCCGCGACGCCGAAGCCGTCGAGCTGGCCGCACCGGTCCTCGCCGGTGAACTCGGCTGTTCCGAGCAACCGCAGCTGATCCTGACCGAACTGCTGCTGCCCTACCTGCGCACCGGACAACTCGACCAGGCGCGCACCGCACATCGCCGCTCCTACCGTCTGCTGCGCACCAAACCCCAGGACCTCGCCGCGATCGGCGACCACCTCGAGTTCTGCGCGCTGTCCGGCAATCAGGTGCGCGGCCTCGAACTGCTCGACCGCCACTTCTCCTGGCTCGATCGCGCGCCGAGCCCGAAAGACGCGCTCACCTTCCTCGCCTCCGCGGCCCTGCTGCTGCGCACCCTCGTCGACACAGGCCACGGCGACACCACGCTGCGCCGCCCGGCCAATGCCGACCGCCCCGCCGTCGAATCGACCGCGCGCGCGATGCAAGTCGAGCTGACCGACGAAGCACTCGCCATCGCCGCCCGCTTCGACCGCCGCAACGGCACCGATCACCAGACCGCGCTGGTCAACGCGAAGCTGGCGAGCACGCCGATCGTCGACTACCTGCCGTTGTCCGCGGCCACCGCGCACCGGATGCCGGTCGAGCCGAGCCCGGCGGCGGCGACCGTCGAGATCCCCGAGCTCACCACCATCGAACTGATCGAACGCGCCGAGCACGCGAACAAGCACCACGCCCTCGCCGAGCTGCGGGCCCTGGCGCAGCGGCTGGCGGCCGAGCCGGAGCCGACCGATCCGAGTCTGGCGGGTCGACGCGCCTCCGTCATGGCAGGCGGCGCCTTACAGACAACTGATCGGGCCCGCGCCGAATCGCTATTGCGCCGAGCGGCAGAGTATTTCGCCACGGCGGGCGACGAAGATCGCCGCCAGTCCGATCTGGGTCGTCTCGGCCTGTTGTTCAGCAGGCACGGTGACGCGACGGAAGCTGTTGGACTGCTGCGAGATTCCCTGTCCCACCTGTCGAGTTCGCCCGAACCGCACACCAGAGCCCTGGCGACACTGCGCCTTTCCGGTGGCCTGCTCGCACTGTTCGATCGGGGCGAGTTGTCGGACGAGGACGCCGCCGAACTGCCGACGTTGCTCGACCGGGCAGCGGGCGACGCCGCCGCCGCGGGCGACGACAGCCTGCTCGGGGATGTCGCCCGGCACCGAATGTATCTGCACCAGAACAACGCTGATCTCGCCGAGGCGGTGGCGGCCGGACAGGTGGCGGTCGCGGCGTATCGCCGGGCCGGTCGTGGGTGGCGGGTAGCCGACGCGGCCCAGTACCTCTCCGGAATTCACAGCGACGCGGGCGATTCAGACGCGGCGCTGGCGATGATCGACGAGGCGGTGCGGCTGGTCGACGCCGACCTTCCCGACAGCTTGCGGCTGGTCGTGCACGCGCGGCGCGGCGCCCTCCTGATCCACCTGTCCAGGCATGAGGAGGCGGTCAGCGAGCTGCTGACCGCGATCGCGATCGGCACCGCGGCGGACAGTGGGCAGGTGCCGTACGTGCAGTGGGATCTGGCGCTCGCCTACCACGCCATCGGACAATTCCTCGACGCCGCCGACCAGGCCGAAGAGGCCATCGCCGGGCTGGAGCGCGCCGGGGCCGACGAGCAGGCCCGCAACTGCCGCTTCCTGCTGGTCGGCCTGCATCGCGAGCTCGACGAGGACGAAGCAGCGCTCACCGTCCTCGACGAGATCATCGAAGCCGACCGCGCCACCGGCAATCTCGTCGGCGAGTCCTACGTGCTCGTCGAGACCGCCGATCTGCTCGACACACTCGATCGCGATGCGGAGGCCGCCGAGCGCTACGTGCTGGCCGCCGAGGCCGCCGAGAAACACGGCGACCCGATCCGCGTCGCCTACTGCCGCTACAGCGCCGCGCTGTCGCTGCACTGGACCGGCGACTCCGCCGCCGCGGTCGCGGCCATCTCGGTCTCCGACGAAGCGATCACGCAGCTCGCGACCACGGAACCGGATCCAGAACTGCTCACCTGGCACACCGCCAGGCACAACCACAACGCCGCCCGAATCCTGCGTCGTGCGCAACGCCCCGCCGACGCCCTCCCGCGCGCCGACGCCGCTGCCCGCGGCTTCCGCGCCATCGAGGCCACCGACCAAGCCATCCGCGCCGACTACGAGCGCGCCGTACTCCTGATCGAGCTGAACCGCCCCACCGAAGCCGAGAAGATCCTCGCCGAGGCCGTCGCCGAACTGGCCGACGATCACGCGGCCAGACCGATGCTGTCGGAACTACTGGCCGAAACCCGAGCTCAGCTCACCTGATGCTCACCTGATCCGAAGGAACCACCCGCGATGCAACCGCTGCACCCGAACGATCCTCGGCGGATCGGCGACTACCGACTGCTGGGTGTCCTCGGTGCCGGGGGCATGGGCAAGGTGTATCTGGGCCGGAATCCGGGTGGGCGCACCGTCGCGGTGAAGGTGATCCGCCCTGATCTGATCGATCCCGAGTTTCGCGCGAGGTTCCGCCGGGAGGTCGCGGCCGCCCAGCGCGTCGGTGGTGCCTTCACCGCACCGGTTCTCGACGCCGATGTCGACGCGGAGGCGCCCTGGCTGGCCACCGGTTACGTCGCCGGGATCTCGTTGACGGACGCGGTGACCCAGTTCGGGCCGTTCGGTGAGCCCGCGCTGTCGGCGTTGGCGCACGGGCTCGCCGAAGCGCTCGTCGCGGTGCACGCGGCAGGCATCGTGCATCGCGACCTGAAACCGTCGAACGTGATGCTCGCGATCGACGGACCCAAGGTGATCGATTTCGGCATCGCCCGGGTGATCGCGGATTCCGCGCTCACCACCACCGGAAAGTTCCTCGGCTCACCGGGTTTCATGTGCCCCGAGCAGGTGAGCGGCGAAACCCTCAGTCCCGCCTGCGATGTATTCGCCCTCGGCGGCGTCCTCACCTTCGCCGCCGCGGGCCACGGCCCCTTCGGCACCGCCGAGGTCATGCAGATGCTCTGGCGAATCGTCTACGAGGAACCCCGCATCGAGGCCCTCCCCGCGGCCCTGCGACCGCTCGTCTCCTCCTGCCTGGCCAAGGACCCCACCGCCAGACCGACACCACAACAAGTCCTTTCGGAACTGACGAGCATCGGTGCCCCCGAACGCACCGGTTGGCTACCACCACAAGTAGTTGCACACATCAGCACGGCCGCCGTCCGTCTACTTGACCTGGATTCCGGCCCCGCCGACCCGCCCGGTGCGTCGTATCCCGACGCCGCCGCGACCTCCGCAACAGGCCGGTCGACAGCCATCTCGGCACCGAACCTGCCTACGTCGAGTCCGACGCGTACCTCTCAGACCGGCTCCTCGAGACCGAACTGGCCGACCGCGACGGGTGGATCGGCGCCGACTCCCTATAGACAGTCCGGTGGATTCACCTCCGGCCCCACCGAGGCAGCCCGGCAATTCGCCACCAACGCGGGACAGAATTCCGCCGCGGTGGGCAGCGCATTCACCCCGCCGCCCTTTGTGGTCGCGCACAACGCCACCGACGCGTTCACAGGTCGCCCGCAGCCTGCGTCGCCGCATGCCACCGCATCGCGGCGCACCCGCACCCTCCTGATCACCGCATCCGCAACGGTCGCGGTAGCGGTGGCCGGCGGTGCCTACCTCATCGGCACCCAACTGGGTACGGAATCCACTGCGACAAGCACTCTCGTCGGAACCGGCACGACCACCGGCCCCTACGCCGCGACCACGGCCGCGACCACCGTCGCTCCGTCCAGCGCGACCGTCCCGTCGGAGTTCGTCGGCACGTGGAAGGGCCGCGCCAACGACGGCCCCGTCCAGTTCGACATCGAGCTCACCATCTCCCCCGGTGCCGTCGGTCAGGAACTCGCCACCTCCGCCAACACCGGCACGTTCTCCCGCGACCGATGCGACCGTGCGGAAACCCTCACCGAGGCCACCAGCAACCAGCTCACCTTCCGCGCCAGGCTCACCGCGGGGACCGGATGCATCGACCAAGGCGCCACCTCGACGGTGACCCTGCAATCCGACGGCACGCTCGCCTATCGAACTCCCGGCTACCTCGGTGGCACCATCGCCGGCTCCCTGCGCAAAGGCTGACATGCACTTCGATCGAACTGGAACAGGTTGCCGCCGGATTGCCGGCGGTTGCCCCGACGCGGGCGCAGCCGGTCATTTGTCCAGGAGCAATCACCCGCACCGGCCCGTTCGCGGGGTGCCGAGCAACGACCGCCACCACCGCATCCCCCCAGGTGACACCGGTCTCAGAAATTCTGGCATTGCGATCTGGGTCACTAATATGTCAAACTCTCGCCCACACTGTGAAGCCGATCGGTCTCACAATGTCCGTAAAGAGCGTCGATTGAGGAGGCGGCAGGTGAGCGTGGTTGCCACCCTCCCGAGGGCTGCCCTGATGTCAGTCGAAAGTGACCAGCGCCAGCGCCGCGCCGGTGAGCAGATCGACCAGCTCGTCGACGGGCGGGCGCGCCTGGCGCAGCAGCCACTCGTGCGCCACGCCGGTGACCGCGCCCGTGATCAACGCGGTGGTCAGCTCGGCATCCCCACGCAATCGCACACCCACTTGGGCCAGCGCCACCTCGATCAGCGCCGACCAGGCGTGCCTGCGGGTCCGGCGATGGTTCTCCATCCGATCGCTCACCCCGACCACCTCGATCAGCGCCACCTGCGCGCGATAGGGGTCGGAGCCGAGCGACTCCAGGTACGCACCGAAACCGGCCCGCAGCGCGAGCTGCGGATCGGTCGAGCCGAGCGCGATCAGCGCGGTGCCCACCGCGGCCGCCGCGTCGTCCTGGATCCGGTCGTAGGCCGCGAGCAGCACGTCTTCGCGGGTCTCGAACTCCTCGTAGAACTGCCGCTTGGACAGTCCCGCCGCCGCGCACACCTCGGCGAGCGAGCACGTGGCGTACCCGCGTTCCGCGAAAATTCGCGTCGCTGCTTCCAGGAATCGCAGTCTGCGCTCGGCTTTTCGCGCGATGACCGTACGACCCCCATACCGCCTGTCCGCTGTAGTCACCTCTCCAAAGTATCTGACACCCGGGATAACACTGACCTTTCCGGGTCGCTTCATCTATCCACCGAACAAAGGACGGCCGACCAGTGCTGAGCACCCGAGCATCGCGGACCGCATTGTCCGCCCTCGTACTAGCGGCGGGTGCGGCACTCGTGGCACCCACGCAGTCGATGGCTGCCCCGCAGTCCGCCGCGACGCAACCGAGTGTCCCCGCCATCGCGGAGAACGTCCCCTCCGGGACGCTGGCCGCGCTGGCACCGACGATCGTAGGCGCCATCTCCGCCCCCGGCCCCATCGCCGACGGCGGACAGGCCGCGATCCTGGCCCAGGCTCGCGTGCTGCTGGCCACGCCGGGCATCCCCGCGCAGGTCAAGTCCACCCTCGAAAGGGTCATCACCTTCCTCGACGGCAGTGGCGGCGGCGGTCCCGAACTGCCGCCCTCGGACGGTCCGCGCATCGCGCAGTTCCTGTACCCGACCATCGGCAAGGGCTGCATCGGCCCGACGTCGGATTCCGTCGGCACCGCGCTGGCCGTACCCGGCCCCGCCGAGCTGCCGCCGCCCGGACCGGCCGCGGGCCAGACCGGCTTCGTTTTCACCGCGCTCGGCACGAAAACCGCTACGGTCGTGCAGAATCCGCCGATGACGGTGCAGTGGGTCAACCTCGACAACCGCCGCACCGGCACCCAGCCGCTCACCACGGAGGCAGGTATCAACGCCGACGGCCCGGCCACCCTCACCGCTATCGCCGACACCGGTCCCGGCCGGGTCGCTGCCGTGATCACCGGTTCGCTCACCACGGCCACCGCCGATGGTGACCGCACCTGCTCGTTCGCCCCGACCCTCGGTTTCTTCTCCGTCGGCTGAGTCTCGCACCACGCAATTGGAGTTCGATCTATGAAGTTTGTCGTCCCCGGCCTGGTCAGCGGCCTGGCCGGCGCGGTCATCGGGGTGATTGCCGTACTCGGCATCACCGCGGGCGCGCAACAGAATTCGATCCCGGCGCCCGAGGAGTCCGGTGACCCGGGCTCGTCGCTGCTCGGCAACGTGCAGTACGGCTCGCGATGAGCAACGTACGCAGGCTCATCGCCTGCATCCTCGTCGGTCTCGGCGCGCTGCTGCTCGCGGCCGCCGTCATGATCCCCACCTACACGGTCGGCAAGGTCGCCAAGACCCCGCTCGATCTGCGCATCACCACGATCGCCAAGAGCGTGCCCGGCGAGGAAAGCCTCGTGCTGGACGCGAAGTCGCTCACCGCGACCGAGGGCGCTGCCAAGGTGAACACCAATGTGCCGCTCGTTTCACAGCGCTTCCTGACGGTCGAGGAGCCCTCGGGCGCCGACGAGATGACCGTCCAGGCCGGCCAGACCCTGCGTCGCGACGACCAGGACCCCAAGGACGGCCTGCTCACCGCCTCGGTCGACCGCGTCACCATCGACCGCGTCACCGGCGCGCCGATCGACGCCTCGCCCAACGGTTCGATCGCCGTGGCTCAGGACCCCAAGTCGGGCGCCGCGATCCCCACCGAGTCGCAGCGACGCGGCCTGCAGTACCGCTTCCCGATCGGCACCGAGAAGAAGTCGTACCCGTACTTCGACCTCAACGCCCGCGCCACCTACGACATCGATTTCGTCGAGGAGTCGGAGATCAACGGCGTGCCGGTCTACCACTTCCGGCAGAAGATCCCGGTGACGAACATGTGGGACGTCGTCAAGCACCCGTCCCATCAGCTCGCCCTGCCCGCCGCCAAGTGGGGCCTCGAGGGCACCGAGCCGGTCACCATGACCCGCTTCTACACCAACACCCGCGACGTGTGGGTGGAGCCGAGGACCGGCGCGGTCCTCAAGGGTGGCGAGAACCTCCACATGTACTACGGCCGTAGCGCCGAGCAGGTGGACGTCAACATCCTGAAGTCGCACCTCGTCTTCGACGAAGAGACCATCGAGGCCCAGATGGCGGTCACCCAGGAGAGCCTCGACAAGCTCGACCTGTTCGGCAAGACCCTGCCGATCATCCTCGGCATCCTCGCCGCCCTGTTCCTCATCGGCGGTGCGGTCCTCGGATTCCTGAGCTCGGGCTCCACCTCGGGCCGCCCGTTCGATCCCCCGACCGAGCGGATTCGTTCCTCGAACCTGTAAGCCACCTGTCCACAACTCGGCCTCCCCCGGTCCTCAACCCGGGGGAGGCCGAGCTGTTTTCAGGATCGCGACAACTGCCGAACTCGGGCGGCCTCGCGGGTGAGGTGGTCGCGCTCGAGAACGGTGGTGGCTGTGCGGGCCGCTTCGGCGTACAGGGTCGCGGCCTGTTCGAGATCGCCCGCCCGTTCGAGTAGGTAGGCACGGGACGCACTGTGGCGCGGTAGTTCCGGGTCGAGGTCCGCGAGGGCGGCCAGGCCTGCTCGGGGGCCGTCGGCCTCACCGACCGCGACCGCGCGATTCAGGCGCACTACCGGGTTGTCGGTGAGAAGCAGAAGTTCGTCGTACCACTCCACGATCTGTACCCAGTCCGTTTCGGCGGTACTCGGGGCATCCGCGTGCAGGGCGGCGATCGCGGCTTGGGCCTGGTATTCGCCCAGGCGGTCACGGGCCAACGCCGCTTGCAGGATCGTCACGCCTTCGGCGATGAGGTGTGTGTCCCACCGGGATCGGTCCTGTTCGGCGAGCGGAACCAAGCGCCCGCCCTCGGTGCGGGACGCACGGCGGGCGTGGTGCAGCAGCATCAGCGCGAGCAGCCCCGCGACCTCGGGTTCGCCGGTCGATGCGGCGAGCTGGCGGGTGAGGCGGATGGCTTCGGCCGCCAGGTCGATGTCGCCGCTGTAGCCCTCGTTGAAGACGAGGTAGAGCACGCGCAGCACGGTCGTCGGATCGCTGGGACGGTCGAGCGGTAGGCCGGTGATCCGCTTCTTCGCCCGGCTGATCCGTTGCGCCATAGTCGATTCCGGCACCAGGTAGGCCGTCGCGATCTGCCGGGTCGTCAGGCCGCCGACCGCGCGCAAGGTCAGTGCGACGGCCGAGCCGGGAGACAGCGAAGGGTGCGCGCACAGGAAATACAGCCACAGGGTGTCGTCCGTGGCGGGTACGGGTCCGGCTTCCGGCTCGGCATCGACTGCGAATTCCCGCCCCCGCCTGGATGTTTCGGCCCGTGACGCATCGATGAACTTTCGCCAGGCGACGGAGACGAGCCAGCCCTTCGCATCGCGCGGTGGATCCTCGGGCCAGGTTTCCAGCGCCCGGATCAGTGCCTCCTGCACCGCGTCCTCGGCCGCCGCGAACTCGGCCCCGCGGCGGACGAGGATCCCGATCACCGCGGGGACGAGTTCGCGCAGTAGTGCCTCGTTCACTCGGTCACCGTGGGCAACTCCGTGTAGAACGGCCGCAGTTCGAGCCATTCCTGGACCGGCTTCCCACCCGCGCCCGGTGCCGCCGACAGCTCCCCGGCCAGTTCGAGCGCCCGGTCATAGGTCTCGACGTCGATGACCATCCACCCGGCGATCAGGTCCTTGGTCTCCGCGAACGGCCCGTCGGTGACCGGCGGGCGCCCCTCGCCGTCCGAGCGGACCCACGTGCCCTGTGTGGACAGGGCCTGACCGTCGACGAACTCGCCGGTCGATCGCAGCCGATCGGCGAAATCCACCATGTACTGCACATGCGCGGACACCTCGTCCGGCGTCCACTGATCCATCGGCGCGTCGTTGACCGATGCGGGCGCGCCACGGTAGTGCTTGAGCAGCAGGTACTTGGCCATGATGTTCTCCTCGGTTGGTGTTCTTCGTGGGTTGTACCCCTGGGACGGAGCCGTTCGCGCGTTCTCGACATCCACGGCGAAAGAATTTCGGAGAATTTTTCGCCAGGAGTGAACGGCGCCACCTGCAGGAACAAACGGTCGGGGGTCCATGTTGAGTCAGCAAAGCTCAACTTTGGAAGGGTCGACATGACTTCAGCTCAGAACCTGCCGGTGCTGTTCCTGACCGATCCGATCGTGCTGCCGGGCATGGTCGTGCCCATCGAACTGGACGAATCCGCGCAGGCCGCCATCGACGCCGCGCAGGCAGCCAAAACCGGCTCGGTGCTGGTCGCGCCGCGCCTCGACGAGGGATACGCGTCCTACGGCGTGGTCGCCACCATCGAACAGGTCGGCCGGATGCGCGGTGGCGCGCCCGCGGCCGTGTTGAAGGCCGAGCGCAGGGCGCGGATCGGGCACGGGGTCACCGGGCCGGGGGCCGCGCTGTGGGTGGAGGCCGAGCTCGTCGAGTCGGTCGAACCCGACGAACACACCACTGCGCTCGCCGCCGAGTACAAGAAGCTGGTCGTCGCCGTTCTGCAGCGGCGTGAGGCCTGGCAGATCATCGATATCGTCAACCAGCTCGATGACGTGGAGGCCATCGCCGACACCGCGGGCTACGCGCCGTACCTGTCCGATGAGCAGAAGCGCGAGCTGCTCGAGACCCCCGACGTCGTCGTGCGGCTGACCCGTCAGCTCGAGTGGATCAAGGACCACATCGCCGAGGTGGAGGTCACCGACAAGATCTCCGAAGACGTCCGCGACGGCATGGAGAAGAGCCAGCGCGAGTTCCTGCTGCGCCAGCAGCTCAACGCCATCCGCAAGGAACTCGGCGAGGACGAACCCGACGGCGCCGACGACTACCGCACCCGCGTGGAGAACGCGGACCTGCCCGAGAACGTGCGGGCCGAGGCGCTGCGCGAGGTCGGCCGGCTGGAGCGCGCCAGTGATCAGAGCCCGGAATCGGGCTGGATCCGCACCTGGCTCGACACCGTGCTCGATCTGCCGTGGACGGTGAAAACCGAAGACAGCACCTATGTTTCGGCCGCTCGCGCGGTGCTCGACGCCGATCACCACGGTCTCGACGAGGTGAAGGACCGCATGGTCGAGTACCTGGCCGTGCGATCGCGGCGGGCCGCGCGTGGCCTCGAGGTCGTCGGCGGACGCGGTTCCGGCGCGGTGCTCGTGCTGGTCGGTCCGCCCGGTGTCGGTAAGACCTCGCTGGGCGAGTCGGTCGCAAAAGCACTGGGCCGCAAGTTCGTTCGCGTTGCCCTTGGCGGCGTGCGCGACGAGGCCGAGATCCGTGGCCACCGCCGCACCTACGTCGGCGCGTTGCCGGGCCGGATCGTGCGCGCGGTGAAGGAGGCGGGTTCGATGAATCCCGTTGTCCTGCTGGACGAGATCGACAAGGTCGGCTCCGACTTCCGTGGTGATCCGGCGGCGGCGCTGCTCGAGGTCCTCGACCCCGCGCAGAACCACACCTTCCGCGACCACTACCTCGACCTGGACCTCGACCTGTCGAACGTCCTGTTCATCGCGACCGCCAATGTCATGGACACCATCCCCGGTCCCCTGCTCGACCGCATGGAGCTCATCACCGTCGACGGCTACACCGAGGCCGACAAGGTGGCCATCGCCCGCGACTTCCTGGTCCCCCGCCAGCTGGAGCGCAATGCCCTGACCGCGGAAGAGGTTTCGATCACCGACGCGGCGTTGCGCGAGATCGCGGCGAACTACACCCGCGAGGCGGGCGTGCGTCAAATGGAGCGTCTGGTGGCCAAAGCCTTGCGCAAGGCGGCGACTCGCCTCGTCACGGGCGACCCCGCGAGCGTCGGCGAGAAGGCCGGGCCCGACAACGCCGCACTCGTCGACAAGGGCGAGCTGGGCGGAGGCGCGGTGCTCGGGTACGACCCCGAACTCGGCTACGACAACAACGTCATCGACATCGCCGCCGGTCCGCAGCCGGTCGGTCAGGTGACGAGCCTGGTGGTCGACCTCGACAACCTCACCGACTACCTCGGCCGCCCCCGCTTCACCCCGGATTCGATGGAACGCACCTCGGTGCCCGGTGTGGCGACGGGCCTCGCGGTGACCGGTGCGGGCGGCGATGTGCTCTACATCGAGGCCAACGGCGCAGAGGGCGAGCGTTCCCTCACCCTCACCGGCCAGCTCGGCGATGTCATGAAGGAGTCCGCCCAGATCGCCCTCACCTACGTGCGCTCGCACCTGGAGGAAATCGGCATCGAACCCAAGGTCCTCGATCGCAATATCCACATCCACTTCCCCGCGGGCGCGGTCCCCAAGGACGGCCCATCGGCGGGTGTCACCATGGTCACCGCCCTGGTGTCACTGGCACTGGGCCGCCCGGTCCGCGGCGATGTCGGCATGACCGGCGAGGTCACGCTGAACGGCAGCGTCCTGCCGATCGGCGGCGTGAAACAGAAACTCCTCGCCGCCCAGCGCGCGGGCCTGAAGACCGTCTTCATCCCCGCACGCAACGAACCCGACCTCGACGAGGTCCCGGCAGAGGTCCTTGCCGCACTGAACGTCCGCCCCGTCGCCGACGTGGCAGACATCCTGGCCTACGCCATCGAACCCATCGCCGAACCCGCCGCCGACGGCAAAACCTTCGCCGTCAGCGCCTGATCCGAACTATCGACGGGCCGTGCACAGCTCACTGTGTGCGGCCCGTTGCCTTGTCCGGAGCAACCATCCTCGGCCGCATCGCTCACGATCGCGCGGATCTGATTCGTGCCGCGATTCCCGGCCTACCGGCTGACGGTCGGCGGCAGTACCGGGCCGTCCACGGTGACTACCGCCAGTTGATCGGTGTCGTAGTTGTCCTGGTCGTCGTCGAGGTCGAGGTCGTCGAGGTCGTCGTCGTCGAATTCTTCCGTGTCTTCCTCGGTGGAGGGTGCGAGGTCCTTTTCGACGCGGCGGGTGGTGCCCTGGGCGACCGCGCAGAGGATGGGTTCCTCGCCCTCGGTTTCGGCGTAGACGTCGCAGTGGGTGACGGCCTGGCGGCGGGTGGCGCCGAGGACGGTGGCGTGCACGCGCAGGCGTTCGCCCTGGGCGGGGCGCAGGTAGGTGATGGTGAAGCCGCCGGTGAGGACGTTGGGGCCGAGGACGGTGCCCGCGGCGAAGGTGAGGGCGTTGTCGGCGGCGTAGGCGAGCACCCCGCCGTGCACGAAGCCGAACTGCTGGCCGTGTTCTGGCTGGATATCGATGACGAGCGTGGCTGCGCCATCACCGAATTCGGTGAGCTCGGTGCCGACCAGACGGGCGAACGGCTGCGCGGCGAGCACCTGGCGCGCCAGGTCGAGGTCGAGGGTGGTGGCTTCGGTCGGCATCGGGTGTTCCGTTCTTCGAGCTCAGTCGTGATCGGTTGGCGCGCTACGGATATTGCCACGCCCGGTTACGCCGGATTCTCGGTGCCATGGGGTATGACGGAACTGTGCCCCGGTGGCTCCTGCATGTCGATCTCGACCAATTCCAGGCGGCGGTGGAATTCCGGCGTCGCCCTGAGCTGCGCGGTCAGCCGGTCATCGTCGGCGGCGAAGGTGATCCCGAACAGCCTCGCAAGGTCGTGACCTGCGCGTCTTATCCCGCGAGGGCCTATGGCGTGCATGCGGGCATGGCGTTGAAAATGGCCAAGCGCAAGTGTCCGGAGGGCGTTTTCCTGCCGGTCGACATGGCCGCGTACGAGGTGGCCTCCGAGGAGATCATGGCGACACTCGGCCGGGTGGCGGGTGCGGTCGAGGTCTGGGGGATGGACGAAGCCTTCGTCGCCACCGATGCCGATCCGTGGCACCTCGCCGCCGAAATCCGCACTGCCATCATCGAACTCGGCCTCACCTGTGCGGTCGGCATCGGCGACAACAAACTCACCGCGAAACTCGCCACCGGCTTCGCCAAGTCCGCGGGCAAGACCTCCGCCGAACCCGAACACGACGAGGGCGCGGCCGCCGGGATCTTCGAACTGACCGCCGCCAACTGGACCGAGCTCATGGGCCACCGCCCCACCGACGCGCTCTGGGGCGTGGGCGCCCGCATCGCCAAACGCATGGCCGACCTCGACATCACCACGGTCGCCGACCTGATGGCCGCCGACCGTCACCGCCTGGCCGCCGAATTCGGCCCGAACACCGGCCCCTACCTGTGGGTCCTCGGCCACGGCAAAGGCGACACCGAACTCTCGACCACCCCGCGAGTCCCCGTGGGCCGCAGCAAATCCGAAACCTTCCCGCACGACCTCACCGACCCCGGCGACATCCGCCGCGAGGTCGCCCGCATCGCCACCGAAGTCGCCGAGGAAATGCGCGAACACCACCGCATCAGCACCCGGGTCTCGGTCACCGTCCGCACGAAAACCTTCTACACCCGCAGCAAACAGCAAAAACTCCCCACCCCCACCGACGACATCGCCACCATCGTCGACACCGCCCTCGCGATCATCGCCCGCTTCGACCTCGACCGCCCGGTCCGACTCCTCGGCGTCCGCCTCGAACTACTCCCCCACTGAACTGGCGGCTCAGCAGGGGGAATTGACCGATTCCGGTGTATTCGTGATCATGATGTGTGAGTTCTCGCTCACGTTGTTCGGCTTTCTCTCGAGGTCCACCTGATGCCAGCCCATGCCGATCCCCAGCGCAAACGCCCCAAGCAGGATCGCGCGAAGGAGACACGAGCACGGATTCTCGAGGTGGCCGCTCAGCTGTTCGGTGATCGCGGTATCGCCAACACCTCGACCAACCGGATCGCCGCGGAAGCCGGCATGAGTATCGGCACCCTGTACCGGTATTTCACCGACCGCGAAGAGATCGTCAAGGAGCTCACCGGCAGCCTGTTCGCGCAGGCTGAGGAAAAATACAGTCAGCTGCTCACCATCTCGGTCGTCGACCGACCCCGGCGCGACGCGGTTGCCGAGATCATCCGCATCGGGGTCGAAATCCTGGTAGCCAACGGCCCGCTCGTGCGCGCCCTGTTGGCGGATCTGCAGTTCTACGGCAGTGGTATCCCCGAATTCGAACCCCGCCTGCGAATGGTCATCAAGCTCTACCTCATCCAGTCGCTCGGCCCGACCCATGGCCTCGACGTCGACACCATGGCCTACATCGTGCTCAACGCGGGCTTCTCCACCGCGCTGCGCTCGGTCAAGATGGAAGAAGAGGGCATGGACCGCGATACGGTGATCGACCAGACCGCCGACATGATCGCGCTCTGGATCACCACGCTGGCGCCGGCTGACGCACCCGGACACTGACAGTTGCCGGTGGTCAACCGTCCAAGTGCAGGTACCTCCAAATCGGGGCTCCGAACTCGTATGCTCGGGCGATGGAGTTCTCAGCGATGGTTGCCCGTGAATCCGACGGTGGGATCGTGCTCGCCCGCGAAACGGTGGGGGATGACTTCCTCGGCACCGGGGACGTGACGATCAAGGTCCATTACTCGAGCGCGAATTACAAAGACCTGCTGGCGATTACGCCGCGTGGTGGGGTGGTGCGCAACTACCCGATCGTGCCCGGTATCGACCTCACCGGTGAGGTGGTCTCCTCGGATACCGATGACTTCGCCCCTGGTGATCAGGTGATCGCACACGGCTACGACCTGGGTGTTTCCCGCAACGGCGGCTTCGCCGAATACACCAGGGTGCCTGCCGAGTGGGTGGTGAAGCTCGATGGGCTCGACACCCGCGACGCCGCCACCATCGGCACCGCCGGCTTCACCGCCGCCATGAGCGTGCGGGCCCTGCTCGATCACGGCCTGACCCCCGACGACGGCGCCGTCCTGGTCACCGGCGCGACCGGTGGTGTCGGCACAGTCGCCATCGACATCCTCTCCGGCCTCGGCTTCGAGGTCATCGCCTCCACCGGCAAGACCGACGCCAGCGACCTGCTCGCCGACATCGGCGCCAACGAGGTCATCGGCAGACTCCCCCTCGACCCCGACGCCAAGCCGCGCCCGCTCAACAAGGCCAACTGGGCGTCCGCGGTGGACAGCGTCGGCGGCGCCTCGCTGGCTCACGTCCTCAGCGCCATCGGTTACGGCGGTGCGGTGGCGGCCAGCGGCCTCACCGGTGGCGCCGAACTCCCCACCACCGTGCTGCCGTTCATTCTGCGCGGTGTCAGCCTGCTCGGCATCGACTCGGTCCAGCTCCCGATCGAGAAGCGCCGCGCCCTGTGGACCGCACTGGGCAAAGAGCTTCGTCCGCAACACCTCTCGACCATCGAGTCCTTCACCCCGATCACCGAGGTCGGTACCGTCCTGCAGTCGATCAAGGACGGCACGCACTCCGGCCGCACCGTGATCGGCGTAGCCAACGAGTTCTGAAATTTTCGGTTCCTAGACTGTCCGGGTGGCCCGAAACCGACGTCCGCCGGCAGAAGTCGTCGACGACACTTCGCAGACGCGCCGGATCTATGACGATCTGCGCCGCGCGATCATCACCGGGGAGTACCGCGAAGGCGAGAAACTGCCGGAGGCGCGCCTGGCCGCCATGCTCGGTGCCTCCCGTCTTCCGGTGCGAGAGGCCTTGGCGTTACTCGAGTTCGACGGCATCGTCAGCGCGTTGCCGCGACGCAGCGCGGTTGTGCGTTCCTGGGATACGACCGCGGTGGAGGAACTCTTCGATGTCCGCATCGGCTTGGAACCGCTCGCCGCCCGCCTGGCCGCCGCCCGCATCAGGCAGGGCCACGACAGCTCCCCGTTGCACGCAGCCTTGCGGGAAGCGCGGGAGGCCACCGATTCTCGTGATCCGCTCCGCATCGCGGAGACGAACGCGAGGCTGCACGGCGCCATCGTGGAACTGTCCGGCAACTCGCTGCTCACCCAGCTGATGCGCACCATCCTCGCCCGCATGGCCTGGCTGTTCTTCCTCACCACCGAACGCAACACCGAGCAACAGCGCGACGAACACCAGCACCTGATCGACGCGATCACCTCGGGCGACGAACGACTGGCCGAATACGCCATGCTCAGCCACACCGAAGCGGGCCGCACCCCCACCCTGGCCATCGTCACCGCGCTACGGCACCGTGGTCCCGGCCACTAGGAGCGCCGGGGCAGGGTCGGGTCCGGTTGGGCAAGCAAGTCGCCCGCGGTGAGTGATCCGGCCTGCTTCAACCGGCGCAGGACGGGGGAGAGTTCGAAGCTGTGGACGCCGTTCAGCGCGGCCATCTCGGTGGTCATATAGCGGTACAGCCGCTCGGCGTTCGCGCAGAACACCGTCGCGAACAGGTTGAACGGACCGGTCACCGCGGCGGTATAGGTCGTCTCGTCGTGGTCGGCAATGGCCCGGCCGACCGAATCCAGCTGGGCCGGAGCGACGTTGAGCCAGAGGAAGGCGGCGAGCCCCGAACCGAGCGCGGCAGGGGCGATATCGAGGTCGAAATAGAGGATGCCGCCGTCCTGGAGTGCGGCGACGCGGCGGATGACTCGGCCGAGTGACATGCCCGTCGACCTGGCGAGGACGGCATAGCTGGTGCGTCCGTCCCGGGCGAGCAGGTCGAGCAATGCGTGGTCGCCGGCTTCGAGCTGAATATCGGATCCCGGCGCGTCCGGGGCGCCCACCGGCTGTTGTGCGGTGCAGATGTCGCGGCGGCCGCGCCAGTCGACGGCGCTGCTGCCGACGAAACGGTGGATGATCATCGACGCGGTGATGTCGAGGACCGGTGCACTGCGCTGCAACCGCTGCACCAGCAGATCGTCGCGATCGCTCTGGGTGCGCGGGTGCAGTGAGAACGCGACCTCCGCACCGCCCGCGGCAATGCTGACCCAGGCCACATCGGCGCGCCGCGCCAGCGCCTCGGCCACCTTCACCGCGCCGTCGGGCCTGCACCGCACACGGATCAACCAATCGTTCTCACCCAGTGCGTTGGCATCGATCGACCCGATCACCCGGACAAAACCCTCGCGGCGCAGCCGCCGGTATCGGCGGGCGATCGTCTGCTCTGCGACACCGAGTTCACCGGCGATCCGACTGAACGAAGCACGCGGATCCAGCTGCAGGAAACGCACGATTCGCGCATCCATCGCATCGAGAACCGAGGTTTCTTTCGGGGGAACGCCAGCCATGGTAGGAAATTTACGCCGAGCCCGGATCAGGGCGACTTCATCGCCGTTGCCGACGCAAGATCGACGCCCGACCTTCGGAGTCTTTCGAGAGAGGACAACGGCATATGCGCAAGTGGCTACCGCTGCTGACTATCTGCCTCGGCACTTTCATGCTGCTGATCGACGTCACCATCGTGAACGTCGCACTACCCGAGATAGCAGGTGATCTCGACGCTTCGTTCAGCTCACTGCAGTGGGTCGTCAACGCCTACGCGCTGGCGATGGCCGCGCTCCTGCTCGGTGCGGGTTCGATCGCCGACCTGGTCGGGCACCGGCGAATCTACGTCGGCGGTCTGATCCTGTTCGCCGTCTCATCGCTGATCTGCGGTATCTCACCGAATCCCTCGGTGCTGATCGTCGCTCGCGTCGTGCAGGGTATCGGGGCGGCCGCGATGGCCGCGACCACCTTTCCGCTGCTGAACGGCTCGTACTCGGGCCGTGATCGTGGCGTCGCCTACGGCATGTGGGGTGCGATCGCGGGCGCGTCGTCGGCCGTCGGGCCGATCCTCGGCGGCATCCTCACCGAGGCGGCGTCGTGGCGGTGGATCTTCTTCGTGAACCTGCCGCTCAGCATCATCGCGATCGTTCTGTGTGTCGTGGCGCTGCGTGACATGACCGAAACCCACAGTGCCCGTATCGATGTGGCAGGCATGGCCGCCTTCGCGGTGGCCGCCGCGTCGGCGACCTACGCGTTGATCCGGGCCAACGAGCACAGCTGGTCGGATACCGGGACCCGGTCGATGTTGCTGGTCGCGGCCGTCGCGCTCGCCGCGTTCGTGGTGATCGAGCGCCGTTCTGCGCAGCCGATGTTCGATCTCGCGCTGCTTCGGGAACGGTCGTTTGTCGGCGTGCTGGTCGCGGCGGTGACGTTGTTCCTGGCAGCGTTCGCGGCACTGATGTACACCTCGATCTGGCTGCAGTCGGTGGGCGGTATGAGCCCGATCGAGGCCGGATTGGTCGGGCTGCCGCTGTCGATCATGGCGTTTCTGGTGTCCGGCGCGTTCGGCCGCTTTCTGCACGGCGCCAATCCCGGGCGGATCATCGGGAGCGGACTGCTCATGGTGGGTATCGGCGGTTTGCTCGGCGGCGTCTTCGTCCGTGACGACGCAGGCTGGCTTGCCCTCGTTCCCGGATACATCGCGATCGGTGCCGGTGTTGGACTCTCCACGGCCACCTTGGGTTCCGCGGCGATGGGAGCCGTCGCGCCACACCGTGGCGGCATGGCGACGGGCGCGGTCAACACCGCGCAGCAACTCGGGATGGCGTTCGGAATCGCGGCGCTCGGCAGTGTGTTCACCGCACGTGCGAAGGACGTCCTCGGCGCCCGGGCCGTGCCGGATATCGACAGCGCGGCGCGCGCGATCGCGGGTGGACGATCGTCGGTGCTGACAGCCGATGCCCCCGAGCAACTGCGGCCCGCGCTCCAGGAAGCGATATACGCCGCGGCGGTATCCGGCGTCCAAGGCACGCTGATCGCCTCGGGTCTGGTCGGTCTGCTCGGTGGCGTGCTGACGTTGGTATTGATTCGGCCGACTCACCTGTCGGGTACCGAGGAAGCCCCGAATGCGGAGGTCATGAAAGAGGTGGCGGGAGCATAGCCGCAGCCGATGGCGCCGCCCTGCAACGGGCGGCACCATCGTCCGAGGTCGACGGATAGGGGACTTCTTTCAGACGGCCGCCGGGATCACCGGGTCGTCGGCGAACTGGGTTCGGTAGAGCTCGGCGTAGCGGCCGTCGGCGTTGAGGAGGGTGGAGTGGGTGCCGCGCTCGATGATGCGGCCGTCTTCGAGGACCAGGATCTGGTCGGCGGCGCGGATCGTGGAGAGGCGGTGTGCGATGACCAGGGCGGTGCGGCCGGTCAGGGCTTCGGTGAGGGCCTCCTGGACGGCGGCTTCGGAGGTGGAATCGAGCGAGGCGGTCGCCTCGTCGAGGATCACCACCCGTGGTTGCTTGAGGAGCAGGCGGGCGATGGTGAGGCGTTGGCGTTCGCCGCCGGAGAGGCGGTAACCGCGTTCGCCGACGACGGTGTCGAGACCGTCGGCGAGCGAGTCGACCAGGTCGCCGAGGCGGGCGCGGCCGAGGGCGTCCCACAGTTGTTCCTCGGTGGCTTCCGGCCGGGCGAGCAGGAGGTTCGCGCGGATGGTGTCGTGGAACAGGTGGCCGTCCTGGGTGACAAGGCCGACGGTGCGCTGGATGGATTCGGTGGTCAGGTCGCGCACGTCGGAGCCGTTGAGGCGCACCGCGCCGGAGTCGACATCGTAGAGACGGGAAACCAGCTGGGCGATAGTGGATTTGCCCGCACCGGAGGAGCCGACCAAGGCGATGAGCTGGCCGGGTTCCGCGCGCAGTGACACGTCGTGCAGCACCTCGACGCCGCCACGGCTGTCCAGGGTCGCGACGTCTTCCAGCGAAGCGAGCGAGACCTTGTCGGCCGACGGGTAACCGAAGTTCACCGCGTCCAGTTCCACCGCGACGGGGCCGTCGGGCACCGGGGTGGCGTCCGGAGCGTCTTCGATCAGCGGCTTCAGGTCGAGCACCTCGAAGACGCGCTCGAAACTCACCAGGGCCGACATGATCTCCAGGCGGGCGCTGGCCAGCGCGGTGAGCGGGGTGTAGAGGCGGGTGAGCAGCAGTGAGAGCGCGACGACCGAGCCCGCGTCGAGACTGCCCTTCAGCGCGTACCAGCCGCCGAGGCCGTAGACCAGGGCGAGCGCGAGCGCGGAGACCAGGGTGAGCGAGGTGACGAAGGTGGTCTGCAGCATGGCGGTACGCACGCCGATGTCACGCACGCGGGTGGCGCGCACCGCGAACTCCGACGACTCCTGCTTCGGCCTGCCGAACAGCTTCACCAGGGTGGCGCCCGGCGCGGAGAAACGCTCGGTCATCTGGGTGCTCATGGCGGCGTTGAGCTGGGCGGCTTCGCGCTGCATGGCGGCGAGTTTGTTGCCCGCGCGCCGGGCCGGGATGACGAACACGGGCAGCAGCACGAGGGCGAGCAGGGTGATCTGCCAGGAGATGCTGAGCATCACCGCGAGCGTGAGCAGCAGGGTGACGAGGTTGGTGATCACGCCGGAGAGGGTGTCGCTGAACGCGCGCTGCGCACCGATCACATCGCTGTTGAGCCTGCTCACCAGCGCGCCGGTCCTGGTGCGGGTGAAGAACGCCACCGGCATCTTCTGCACGTGATCGAACACCGCGGTGCGCAGATCGAGGATCAGACCCTCACCGATGCGCGCCGACAGCCAGCGGATGGCGATGCCGAGGGCGGCGTCGAGCACCGCGAGACCGGCGATGGCGAGTGCGAGCAGCACGACGGTCCGCGGCGCCGAACCATCGACGATCCCGTTGACAACGCGCCCCGCCAGCACCGGGGTAGCCACACCCAGCACCGCGGCCACCACGCTGAGCAGCAGGAACCCGCCGATCCGCCGCCGATGGTGCTCAGCGAACCGCAGAATCCGCCGTGCCGTCACCATGCTGAACGGGCGCTGCTCCTCCGGCGCGTTCACGCGCCGGTACATCTGGCTGTAGGCCACGGATTCGATACTCACTGCACTCTCCTCAAGGCTTCGGAGCCCATTGAACTCCTGCCCACCGACACTAAAACCTCAACAAAGGTTGATCGCAAATGCTTTCCGCTGACTCCCGGTTCCGCGCACAGCGAAACCGGCCGCCGAATCACAACCGACGGCGGTCGCTCGGACGGCTGACCGGATCTGCCCGGCCACGCGAATAGGCTGGTTTCCGTGGACGACGACCGGAGCGCTGAACTGCTGGCGGACGCACTGCGCAGGCGGGTCGGCTGCCCCGTCGACGCGTCGGTGCGCAGGCGCGTCGAGTACTCCGCCGACGCGTCCAACTACCGCGTCCGGCCCGCCATGGTGGTGTTCGCGCGCGCCGAGGACGACGTCGCAGCCACGGTGACCTTCGCGCGCGAGAACGGGCTCTCGATCACCGCTCGCGGCGCGGGCACCTCGGTCGCCGGCAATGCCATCGGACCCGGCATCGTGCTGGATTTCAGCAGGCACATGAACGCGGTGCGCGCGGTCGACGCCGAGGCGCGAACGGCGACCGTGCAGCCGGGGGTGGTGCTCTCGGATCTGCAACGGCGGCTGCGCCCGCACGGGTTGCGGTTCGGGCCGGATCCGTCGACGCAGGACCGCTGCACGCTGGGCGGGATGATCGGCAACAATGCGTGCGGACCGCACGCACTGGCCTGGGGGCGTACCTCCGATACGGTGCGTGAGCTGCGCATTCTCGATGGCACAGGGGAGCGGCGAACACTGGGTGCCGACCTGACGGCGGTGCCCGGCCTGGCGAAGTTCACCACCACGAACCTGGCTGTGCTTCGCACCGAATTGGGACGCTTCGATCGTCAGGCATCCGGCTACGGCCTCGAACACCTGCTGCCGGAACGTGGTTCGTCGGCAGCGAAGGCGTTCGTCGGTTCCGAAGGCACCTGTGGACTACTCCTGGAAGCCGAGGTCGCGCTCACGCCCGTGCCTGCCGCGACCGTGCTCACGGTGCTCGGATACCCCGATATCGCCTCGGCCGCCGACGATATCGCCGCGGTGACCGCATGCGCGCCGATCGCGGTGGAGGGTATCGATGCCGGACTCGTCGACGTGGTCCGCGCACATCGGGGGACGGTGCCCGAGTTGCCGCGAGGCCGCGGATGGTTGTTCGTCGAGACCGCGGGAGCGACCCCGGCCGAGGCGCTGGCGGTGGCCCGGCGTCTGTGCTCGGAGAGCAACGCCGATGACCACCGGATCGTCACCGATCCCGTTGCCACCGCGGCACTCTGGCGCATCCGTGCCGACGGCGCCGGTCTGGCCGGGAGAACCCCCGACGGGAAACCGGCGTGGCCCGGATGGGAGGACGCCGCTGTTCCGCCGGAGAATCTGGGGGCATATCTCCGCGAATTCGCCGCGCTCACCAGCGAATACGACGTGAGCGGCCTGCTGTACGGACACATCGGCGACGGCTGCATCCACGTCCGCCTCGACTTCCCGATCACCGACGCGCCACGGCGATTCCGCACCTTCCTCTTCGACGCCGCCGAACTCGTTGTGCGTCATGGCGGATCGCTGTCGGGCGAACACGGTGACGGCCGCGCCAGATCCGAACTGCTCGAGGTCATGTACTCACCGGCCGCGCGTGCGGCCTTCGCGGGCTTCAAGTCCCTGTTCGATCCCGGCAACATCCTCAACCCCGGCGTCCTCGTCGCCCCGAACCCCGTCGACGCCGACCTGCGAGTAGCTGCTCTCGCGCCGGTCCCATCGCGCGGTTTCGCCCTGTCCACAGACTCCGGCGATTTATCCACAGCTGTGCACAGATGTGTAGGAATCGGCAAGTGCCGTGCGGACACTCGTGGTTCCGGCGGCTTCATGTGCCCCTCGTATCTGGCCACCGCCGACGAGAAGGACACCACGCGCGCCCGCGCCAGAGTGCTCCAGGAAGTGGTGCGCGGCGAACTCGACTGGCGCGCACCAGCAGTCGAGGAATCCCTCGACCTCTGCCTGTCCTGCAAGGCCTGCGCCTCCGACTGCCCCGCGGGCGTCGACATGGCCACCTACAAATCCGAGGCGCTGTACCGCCGCTACCGAGGACGCCTACGCCCCCTCGATCACTATGTCCTCGGCCGACTCCCACGCTGGCTCGCCATCGCCCAACACTTCCCGCGCCTCGCCAACGCCGTCGCCGCCCGCCCCCACCTACGCCGAGTGGGCATGCGTCTGGCCGGAATAGACCCGAGACGAGAAGCGCCGCGACTCGCCCCGAAATCGTTCCGCCGCCGATGGTCTGACGACAGAGCGGGTACCAGCGAGTCATCGGCTCCCGAAGTCATGCTGTGGATCGACAGCTTCACCGACAGTTTCGACCCCGAAAACGCGATAGCCGCGATACAACTGATCGAACAACTCGGCTACCGCGTCCGCACCCCGAAAGAGCACGTGTGCTGCGGTCTCACCTGGATCAGCACCGGCCAGCTCGACGGCGCCCGCGCCCGACTGCGCGCCACCCTCGACGCACTGGCCGAGCACGTGGCAGCGGGTGGCCCGATCGTCGGCCTCGAGCCCTCCTGCACCGCCACGCTGCGCGCCGACCTGCCCGAACTACTCCCCGGCGATCCACGAGCGAAGCAGGTCGCGGCCTCGGTGCGCACCCTCGCCGAGTTCCTGCTGGAGCACCCCACGTGGCAACCACCCCAGCGCCCGCACGACACCGTTGTCGTCCAACCGCACTGCCACCAGCACGCCGTGGGCGGCTTCGACGCCGAACGCCGAATCCTGGCCGCGATGGGCGTCACCGTCCAGGAACTGGCAGGGTGCTGCGGCCTGGCAGGCAACTTCGGCATGCAACGAGGCCACTACGACGTCTCGGTCGCGGTAGCCGAGAACGCGCTACTCCCAGCGCTGAGAAATGCCCCACCGAACGCGATCTTCCTGGCCGACGGCTTCTCCTGCCGCACCCAAGCCGACCAACTCGCAGGCACCCCCGGCCTGCATCTGGCCAGGTACCTACTCGATCGCCCGACCGGACCGGCTGTCAGTTGACGCCGATCACAGGCGCACAATGGTCGGGTGCGTGATCAGACCCTGGACCCGGACCTGGTCTCGGCCGGTCTGTCCAGGACCGTCCGGTCGAGCAGGCCCTTCGACGTCGGCATCACCGTCTCGCCGCTGCGCCGCGGCGGTGGCGACCCCTGCCACCACGTCGGCCCCGACGGCGCCCACTGGCACGCCTCGCGCATGTCGACCGGCGTGGTCACCTATCGCCTGACCCAGGACGGCCGCGATGGCGCGAGCGCCCGGGCCTGGGGACCGGGAGCCGACGAATTCCTGGCCGGCCTCGACCACATGCTCTGTCTCGAGGAAAACCTCGACGACTTTGCCCCGGAGCATCCCAAGCTCGTCGAAGCCCATCGCACGGTCCCCGGCCTGCGGATGCTGAAGACGGGGCTGGTGATGGAGTCGCTGATCCCGGCCATCCTCGAACAGAAGGTGCACACGAAGTCCTCGTTCGCGGCCTGGCGCACCCTGGTCCGCGAGTTCGGGACGAAGGCCCCTGGCCCGGCACCGACCGGCCTGATGGTGGCACCGGACGCCGACACCTGGCGGCTGATCCCGTCGTGGAAATACCACCGGGCCAATGTCGGCCCGCAGCGCGCGCAGACCATCGTGCGCGCAGCAAGAGTCGCCGACTCGATCGAACGCACCGCCACCCTCGACCCGGCCGAAGCCGCGCGACGTTTGCGCAGCCTGCCCGGCATCGGGGTATGGACGGTGGCCGAGACCGCGCAACGCGCCTTCGGCGACGCCGATGCCCTCTCGGTCGGCGACTACCACCTCGCCGCCGTTGTCGGCTGGAGCCTGCTCGGCCACCCGATCGACGACGACGCGATGATCGAATACCTGCGGCCGCTACAACCCCACCGCTACCGCGCGGTGCGACTGCTCGGACTGAGCGGGCAGGCGCGCAAACCGAAATTCGGCCCGCGCGACCCGATCACCGATCATCGCCACCACTGAGGCGCGCTGCGGCTAACGCGTCGCGCGCGCGTCGAGTACGCAGCGGCCCGCTTCGACGAGAGTGTTGCGCGCCCGCCTGCGCACCCGGCACTCTTCGACGGTGCAGTCGAGGTGTAGTTGCATTGCGGCATGGGCTTGTTCGGGCTCCATCGGGCCCGGGTCGGTGGAGCAACTCAGCAGTGCTGTGGCGACGCGCATGTTCACTTCGCTCAATTGCATGAACCAAGCACAGCACGCAAACACCCGGCTAACGGTGAGTACACGCGCGATCGGATAGATTTACCTCGAATTCCCAGCACGACATCCAAGGGGGAGTGCAGGATTCCCCACAGTGGACGAATTCCACCGTCGCCGCGGGGCTCGGAGCGGATGGCGGGTGTGCGACACAGAAGGAGCGGGGCTGTGGCATCGAACGGAACGTACGGGCACGCGGGTGCCTCCTCGACTCTGCCGCGCCGCCAGCTCGGCCGCTACCTGCGTGACTGGCGCACCCAGGCCGGGCTCACCATCGCCGAGGCGGCCAGGCTGATGGAGTGGGGCGCCAGCACCCTCCAGCGACTGGAGAAGGGGCAGGCCGACCGCATCCGGACCATCGACATCCACGAACTGTGCCGGATCTACGGCATTCCCGAGGATCTCGCCGATGGCCTCGCCGGGCTCGCGCAGCAGGCCGCGGTCAAGAGCTGGTGGCACGCCTACGGCGACCTGATTCCCGAAAACTTCGATATCTATGTGGGTTTGGAGGCATCGGCGCATCGGTTGCGCGCCTATCAGTCCGAGCTGGTTCCCGGACTGCTCCAGACCGCGGAATACGCACGGGCACTGAATCATCTGGGTTTTCCCAAGGATTCGGTCGACGAGCTCGATCGCCGCGTCGCGCTGCGGCTGCAACGCCAGGCATTGATCACCCGCAAGCATTCGCCCGCCGAGATGGATGTGGTTCTGCACGAATCGGTATTGCGTAGCGTCGTCGGTGATGCAAAGGTGATGGCTGCGCAGTTGCGACACCTTGCCGACGCGAGTACTCGAAGTAACGTGTCACTGCGCATCCTGTCGTTTGCCGCCGGTGTTCCACTCGGAGTCTCTACCGGACCTTTCACGGTTCTCGAGTTCGGCACCGACAGCAAGGGGAAACCGGTCGAACCGCCGGTGGTGTACGCCGAAGGCTTTACCGGCGACCTCTACCTGGAACGACACGCAGATGTTCGAAGGTACGACCAGGCTCACGAATGCCTCCAGCGTCATGCGCTGGATATCCCACCGAGTAGAGACCTGTTGCGGCAGGTCGCGAAGGAGTATGTGGCATGAGTTTCGATCTCGTCGACGCACACTGGTTCAAGAGCACTCGTAGTGGTGCGGGCAAGGATTGCGTCGAAGTTGCTTTCCTGTTCGGCGGGCATGTCGGGGTGCGCGACAGCAAGAATCCCGCAGGCCCCGCCCTGGTCTTCGACGGCGCGAGCTGGGACGACTTCACCCGCGGCATCGACACCGGCGCGTTCGCGTGAACACCAAGCGCGACATCGACACCACCGGAGCCACCTGGCTGCGGGCGGGCTCTACCGACGGCAGCGTGGAGGTCGCCATGCTGGCCGAGGGGTACGTAGCCCTGCGCGACAGCAAGAATCCCGAGGGTCCGGTGCTGATCTTCACCCCGAGTGAATGGACCGCGTTCACCGCGGGCGTGCACGACGGCGAGTTCGATCGTCCTTGATCACGCTAGATCACAGAACGATAGATATTCGGCATACACCGAGGTTTGATGCGGAGCCGGGTCGGGTAGCCCAGGTATATGGACCGAGGGTTGAAGAAAATGCCGCCCCGGTACCGGAGGCTAGCGCCTGAGGACGGGGTGGAACGCCTGATCGTGATCCTGCTGTTCGCGGTATCGGCGATCGGAATCTACGTACTCACCAGCTCTTTGCTGTCGGCGCTGTTCATCGGATTACTGGTCGGATTAGTCGCTGTGGGGACTGTAGCTGTCTTGTAGGCAGCAGACGCGGGGGGGGGGGGGGGGCCCCCCCCCCCCCCCACCCGCCCCCCCCCCCCACAAAATTGATGGGCCAGCCCACGCGGGGGGGCGGAGAACAACACACCCCAGTGTGTAGTGGAGA
>NZ_JBHXNJ010000004.1:89889-108455 GCF_042719655.1 Nocardia sp. NPDC058518 | reverse complement strand
CGCCCCCCCCGAATAAAAACACATCACTTTCCGCGGCCAGCCTCAGTTTTGTATAAGAGACGGGACTCTCGGTCATTTGTCGCCCGCAGCCGCGGGGGGGCTTCCTGCCCCGCAGCGTCAACAGTTCCTACCGCCGGAACAATTTATTGCCGAGCCAGACAATCGGGTCATATCGACGATCCACGACACGTTCTTTCAGTGGAATCAACGCGTTGTCGGTGATCTTGATGTGCTCGGGGCACACGTCGGTGCAGCATTTGGTGATATTGCAATAGCCCAAACCTGCTTCCTCCTGGGCCATTTCGCGTCTGTCGCGGGTGTCGAGCGGGTGCATCTCCAACTCCGTGATACGCATCAGGTAGCGCGGGCCCGCGAAGGCGGGCTTGTTCTCCTCGTGATCGCGCACCACATGGCAGGTGTCCTGGCACAGGAAGCACTCGATGCACTTGCGGAACTCCTGCGAGCGCTCCACGTCGACCTGTTTCATCCGGTAGTCGCCCGGCGCGAGACCGGCCGGTGGCGCGAATGACGGGATCTCCCTGGCCTTCTCGTAGTTGAACGAGACGTCGGTGACGAGATCCTTGATGATCGGGAACGTCCGCATCGGGGTGACGGTGATGACCTCCTCCGGCGTGAACGTCGACATACGCGTCATGCACAGCAGGCGCGGGCGACCGTTCACCTCCGCCGAACACGAACCGCACTTGCCCGCTTTGCAATTCCAGCGCACGGCGAGGTCGGGGGTCTGGGTGGCTTGGAGACGATGGATGATGTCGAGCACCACTTCGCCCTCGTTCACCGCCACCGTGTAGTCGGAGAGGCTGCCGCCGTCGATGTCTCCGCGCCAGACCCGGAACCGGGCGTCGTATCCCATGGTTACGCCTTTCCCTCGGCTGCCGGGTGCGCAGCCAATTCTTGCTCGGTGTAGTACTTTTCGAGCTCGCTCAGTTCGAACAGGGCGAGTAGGTCTTCGCGCATCGGCGTCTGATCGGCCGGGGTGACGGTCACGTCGGGGATCTGGGCTTCGGAGGCCGGATCGACGGCGCAGACCAGCAGCGTGTTGCGCCAGTCCGGGTTCATGCCGGGGTGATCGTCGCGGGTGTGGCCGCCGCGGCTCTCGGTGCGCAACAGCGCTGCCTTGGCGACACATTCGCTGACGATCAGCATGTTGGCCAGGTCGAGGGCCAGGTGCCAGCCGGGGTTGAACGGCCGTTTGCCCTGCACTGCCACGTTGGCGTAGCGGGCGCGCAGTTCGGTGAGTTTGTCGATCGCCGCGCGTACTTCGTGTTCCTTGCGGATGATGCCGACCAGGTCGTTCATCGTCTGCTGGAGTTCGGAGTGCAGCGTGTACGGATTCTCGCCGGAGCCGTCCGCGGGTGAATCGAACGGGGCCAGTGCGATTTTCGCCGCCGCCTCGATATCGGTCTCGGACGGCGTCGGTTTGTCGGTCAGCTGCTGGACATACGCCGATGCGCCGAGTCCGGCCCTGCGCCCGAACACCAGCAGGTCGGACAGCGAGTTGCCGCCGAGCCGGTTCGAGCCGTGCATGCCACCGGAACACTCACCGGCAGCGAACAATCCGGGTACGAGCGCGGCACCGGAATCGGGGTTCACCTCGATCCCGCCCATCACGTAGTGGCAGGTGGGGCCGACTTCCATCGGTTCGGCCGTGATGTCGACATCGGCCAGTTCCTTGAACTGATGGTGCATCGACGGCAGCCTGCGCACGATCTCGTCGGCGGGCATGCGGGAGGCGATGTCGAGATAGACGCCGCCGTGCTCGGTGCCGCGGCCCGCCTTCACCTCCTCGTTGATCGCCCTGGCGACCTCGTCGCGGGGGAGCAGGTCAGGGGTGCGGCGCGCGGAATCGTTGTCGCGCAACCACTGATCGGCCTCTTCCTCGGTTTCGGCATACTGGCCCTTGAAGACCGGCGGGATGTAGTCGAACATGAACCGCTTGCCCTCGGAGTTCTTCAGCACGCCGCCGTCGCCGCGCACACCCTCTGTGACGAGGATGCCCTTCACACTCGGCGGCCAGACCATGCCGGTGGGGTGGAACTGGAGGAACTCCATATTGATCAGCGTCGCGCCGGAGCGAAGGGCCAGCGCGTGGCCGTCGCCGGTGTACTCCCACGAGTTCGAGGTCACCGTGTAGGACTTGCCGATTCCGCCGGTGGCCAACACGATCGCGGGCGCCTTGAACAGCACCAAGCCACCGGATTCACGCCAGTAGCCGAACGCACCGGCGATCGCCCCCGCGTCGGTGAGCAGTTCGGTGATCGTGCATTCGGCGAAGACCTTGATCCTGGCCTCGTAGTCGCCGGTCGCCGCGTAGTCCTCCTGCTGCAACGAGACGATCTTCTGCTGCATCGTGCGGATCAGTTCGAGGCCGGTCCGGTCGCCGACGTGCGCGAGGCGGGGGTAGGTGTGGCCGCCGAAGTTGCGCTGGCTGATTCGCCCATCGGCGGTTCGATCGAACAGCGCCCCATAGGTTTCCAGCTCCCACACCCGGTCGGGCGCCTCCTGGGCATGCAGTTCGGCCATGCGCCAGTTGTTGAGGAACTTGCCGCCACGCATGGTGTCTTTGAAATGCGTCTGCCAGTTGTCCTTCTCGTTGGCGTTGCCCATCGACGCGGCGCAACCACCCTCGGCCATCACGGTGTGTGCCTTGCCGAACAACGACTTACACACCACCGCCACCGAAAGCCCTTGTTCGCGTGCCTCGATCACGGCTCGCAGACCCGCGCCGCCCGCTCCGATCACCACGACGTCGTAGTCGTGCCGTTCCACGTCTGGCATTGAAATACAAGCTCCTCGCGTTGTCGCGGCTCAGTTGACGAACCGCAGGTCCGAAATGGTTTGGCTCGCAACCAACATCACGTAGAAGTCGGTGAGCACGAGGGTGCCGAGGGTGGTCCAGGCCAGCGCCATGTGGCGGGTGTTGAGCTTGGAGATCTGGGTCCAGTACCAGTACCGCACCGGGTGGGCGGAGAAGTTCTTGAGCCGCCCGCCCGCGATGTGCCTGCACGAATGACACGACAGGGTGTAGGCCCACAGCAGGATCACGTTGACCAGCAAGACGATATTGCCGAGGCCGAAGCCGAAACCACCACTGCTGCCGTGGAAGGCGGTGATCGCGTCGTAGGTGTTGACCAGCGAGACCACCAGCGCCACATAGAAGAAGTAGCGGTGCGCGTTCTGGATGATCAACGGCAGCCGCGACTCACCGCTGTAGCGCGCGTGCGGCTCGGCCACCGCACAGGCGGGCGGGGAGAACCACACCGAGCGGTAGTAGGCCTTGCGGTAGTAGTAGCAGGTCAGCCGGAAGCCGAGCAGGAACGGCAGCACCACGAAGCCAAGTGGGATCCACATCGGCAACTCGGGGAACGGGGTGCCGAAATGCGCCGATCCCGGTGCGCACGAGTCGCTCAGACACGGCGAGTAGAACGGGGTCAGATAGTGGAACTCGGGCACCCAATAGGCCGTCCGGACAAAGGATCTGATCGTCGCGTAGGCGACGAACGCGAACAGTCCGAGCGCGGTGAACAGCGGCGGCAGCCACCAGCGGTCGGTGCGAAGGGTGCGCGCCGAAATACGGGCACGCGTTCTGCTGAAGACGCCGGTGCCCGCGGAGTGTGAAGCGGGGGAGGCGGTCGGTGCGGCACTCACGGTGGATGCCTCGCTGATCTTCGGGTCTGCGGCAGTGATCATTACCCACCGCGATGGATTGTGATGTGGAGCACCATACGCCTGTGTTCGCGCCGCTCGCCGTGGGTCTCACGCACTCGGTCCCCGTGCATGCCGGTGATCTCGATCACAGCCGTGACGTTCGTGGCGACCCGTCATGCCCGTGCAACAAACCTGTGGTGCCCTGTGACAGGTATTCCCCGCACCGGGGAGAGGAGCGTGACGCGCAATGAGAAGAGCCGCGATCGTGGCACCCGTCCGCACGCCCAGTGGCGTCGAAGGCGGTGCGCTATCGGGTATGCCGGCCGAATGGCTGGCTACCACGGTGTTGTCGGCCGTGATCGAACGCTCGGGCATCGACCCTTTGCGCATCGACGATGTGGCCATGGCCTGTATCGACGGTGGCCTCTCCGACATACCCGCGGTGGGTGCGCTCGCCGCTCGCGGTGCCGGATTACCTTTCGCGGTACCCGGTTTCGTGACCGACAAACACGGCGGTAGCGGTCTGCAGGCGGTGATCACCGCGGCGATGATGGTGCAGACCGGCGCCGCCGATGTGGTGGTGGCGGGCGGGGTGGAATGCGCGTCGGCCCAGTCGGGGCTGCCCGGTGGGACCGCGGGATTGCACAACGCCGAGCGGCTGGCGCACTACTACGGGATCGACCGCGGTGCCGCCGACGAGTTCGCGGTCGCCAGCCATCGCAAGGCGGCTCGCGCCTGGCGGCAGGGTGCGTTCGCGGCCGAGGTGGTCGGGGTGGCCGCCGGGTACGGCGATCACCAGATCACCCGGGACGAGGGTGTGCGCGACGACCTGTCGACCCACACGCTGGCCGGGTTGCGCCCGCTGCTCGCCGATGGGGTGGTGACGGTCGGGAACATGAGTTCGCATCGGCTCGGGGCATCCGCGTGCCTGGTCGTGGCCGAGGATCGGCTCGGCGAGCTGGGGTTGACGCCGATGGCGTTTCTCGCGGGGTGGGCCGCGGCCGGTTGTGACAACGAGGGGCCCGGCCTCGGGGCGGCGCCCGCGGTGTCGAAGCTGCTCGGGCGTACCGGGTGCGCGCTGGACGAGATCGATTTGCTCGAGATCAACGAGGGCTATGCGGTGGAGGTGCTCGCGCTGGCCACCGAATGGGAACTCGACCCGCTCGACCGGCTCAATGTGAACGGTTCCGATATCGCGCTCGGCCACCCGGTCGGGGCCACCGGCCTGCGGATCATGACCACGATGCTGCACGAACTCGGTCGCACCGGCGGCCGCTACGGACTGGAGGCCATCGCACTCGGCCACGATCACGGGATCGCGGCCCTGTTCGAATCCGCCGAGGTCGACGAACCGGTCGAGGTGCCACGGGGAGCTCGCTTCCACGGCTCCCGCACGCGCAGGCTCGGTCGACACCGAGCGTGAGTTCGGTTCGGTAGGGCATCAGGTAAAACCGGGCCCGGGGCGGTGTAGCTTGCTGTGTTTGTTGGAGCGCTGACGCGCTCGAGTCGGGGCCCTTCGGGCCCCCGATCTTCCCTCCCTCCGGGTACTCCTTCGTCGCACCCTCCGGTCAGTCCAGATCGGGGCGGGCCCCTTCGGGTAGGGACATATCAGGGATACCCGGCCCAGGCTGTGCACTGGTGGGTGCATGGGTCGGCGCGGCGACCCTGTTGGCAGGGCCGCCGCGCCGGTGATCAGGTTCTACTTTGTTCTCGGGCGGGAGTGGAAGCCGAGGCCTTCGTCCTGGGCGCCCATCCATGCTGCTTCGTCGGACTTGCTGTCGGGGACGTAGATCGGCTCCGACCTGCGGGGGATGGCGAGTTCCGGCGGTGGTGCCTGCTCGAAATCCTCGGCGTCGATGACGAGCCGCTCGAGGTCGTTCTCCAGACGACGGATGGTGGCCGCGTCGCCGTAGTTGGAGCGCAGTGCACCGATCGATTGCCGGAGTTGGCCGACCGCGTAGCGCAGTTCCGCGATATCGCTGCGTGTCATCGTTACCTCCTGTGTATATGGCGGGCATACCGACTCGCCGGATCACGGGTACGCCCGAAAAGTCCCCGGGCCGCACTGCACCGAGCCGTGTGACTCACCACACAACGTGATCTCCACCACAATAACGGATCTTTTCGGTTTACGCCCGAAGTTGCGGGAGACCGCGGGATTGCCATCGGATAACTGCCACGCTCACCCCGCGACGGCGTAGCGAGCGCGGACGCCGACCCTCGCCCGTTCGACCAGTGCGGTGATCGCGTGGGCGACCTCCTCCGAGCGCTCGAGGATGACGCTGTGACCCGCGCCCTCGATCCGCACCAGCTCGGCACCGGCCAGCTGTGAAGCCAGTACCACCGAGTGCGCGAACGGCACCATGAGATCGGCCGAGCCCGCCAGTACGAGAGCGGGCAGATCGCCGAAGCGGGCGAGAGTGTTCGCCTCGTCGAAGTCGAGCAGCGAGCTCAGGAAGCCGGACATGGTCAGCAGCGCGGTCTCGTTGAGAACCGCGGTGGCGATGGCCGTCACGCGCGGATTCACGCGCCGGGTGCCCGCGCTCGCCTCGCGGATCAGCGGCCCGAAGATCCAGCGGGAGAAGCGCTTCGACGCCTGCATCACCCGGGGTGCGTGCACGACGGCGCGCTGCAGCGAGGCCACCGCGTGCCGGTTGAGGAGTCGGCCGAGGCCGACCTGGGTGATACCGCCCGCGGCGCCCGCGATCAGGCCGATCCCGGCGACCCGGTGACCGATGGCCGCCGGATGGAGGCGGGCGTAGGCCAGCACCACCATCGCGCCCATCGAATGACCGATCAGCACCACGGGCCCGGTCGGTGCGACCGCGCGCAGCACCGCGTCGAGATCGGTGGCGAGCTGGTCGATCGTGTAGGTGGCGTGGTGGGCGTGCCCGGATTCGCCGTGGCCGCGGTGGTCGTAGAAGACCATGCGGGTGCCGGCATCCCAGTCGCGCAGCAGGTGTTCGCGCAGGAACGACCAGGATTCGGTGTGCAGGCAGTGGCCGTGGACGAAAACAACGGTCAGGGCCGCGTCCGTGGCGCCGAAGCTCCGGACCGCGATCGGCACACCGTCATCGGCGACGACGGTGTAGCGGTAACCGTCGGTGTCGGTGAAAGGGAAGGTCTTCGACATTGCGGCCTCCTCCGGTCCGGCGGGGCGCACCTGATGCGTCCTGCTGGGCTTTTCGGAGAAGGTTTCCAGCGTGTTAACCGGTCAACCCTCGCGTTATCCACCCGATGCGCAAACGATCCCGGGCGGGCCCGCACCGTTACTCAGGACAATCTTCGGATATCTAGCGCTTGTACTAGAAATTTGTAGATTGCTATCGAGTGGTGGCTCGGCATGACTTTCTTCGGCTCTCTAGATGAAGCCCTAGAAAGCCGAAGATGCTCATACGGTCCGGAGATAGCGGCCGAAGTGGGGGACGGTGAAGCCGATCGTGCCGCGTTCGGCCGAGTAGATCAGGCCCTTCTTGATCAGGCCGTCGCGCGCCGGGGAGACCGAGGCGGGTTTGCGCCCGAGCTCGGCGGCCACCGCCGACGTGGCGACCGGGGCGTCGTCGCCCGCCAGGTCGGCCATGGCGCGCATGTACTCGCGTTCGGCGGGAGTCGCGCGTTCATAGCGGGAGCCGAAGAAGCCGACCGCCAGCTCCTCTTCTGCCGCGGGAGAGGCCACCGCGACGTCTTCGGCGGTGATCGGGCTGTCGGGTGCCTGATCCCAGGCGGCCTTGCCGTAGGCCTGGACGAAATACGGGTAGCCGTCGGCTCTTCGGTAGAGCGAATCGAGCGCGGTTTCGGTGAACTTCACGTCCTCGCGTTCGGCGGGGGCGATCAGTGCCAGGTCGGCCGCCGCGCGGTCGAGGCGGTCGATGCGGTGGTAACTGAAAAGACGCTCCGAGTAGCTTTTCGAGGCAGACAGCACCGCGGGCAGGTGGGGCAAGCCCGCGCCGACGACGATCAGCGGGGCACCGTCCTGACTCAGTTCGTGACAGGCGCCGCAGATCGCGGACACATCGGCGGGGCCGAGGTCTTGCATTTCGTCGATGAAGATGGCAATGCCGATACCGATGTCGGCGGCGAGGGCAGCGGCCTCTTTGAACAGTTCGATCAGATCGATCTCGATATCGCCCGAGTCGGCGCGGCCGGTCACCGCGGGCACGTCGATGCCGGGCTGCCACCGTTCGCGCATGCCCTTGTCCGCGGTGGCGCGCAGGGCGAAGGCCTTGAGGATGCCGAGGAAATCGTCGACCTGTTCGGAATTGCGGGCCGACATCGCGATCGCGCGCACCGCCATGTGCAGTGCCGACGACAGCGGCCTGCGCAGATCCTGGTCGGGCCTCGCCTCGATCTTGCCGGTACCCCAGCCGCGTGAGATGGCGGCGGAGCGAAGCTGATTGAGCAGCACGGTCTTTCCGACACCGCGCAGGCCCGTGAGCATCACGCTGCGTTCCGGCCTGCCGCGGGCGATGCGCTCGAGCACGATGTCGAACGCCGCGAGTTGTTTGTCGCGCCCGGCCAATTCGGGCGGACGCTGGCCGGCGCCGGGTGCATACGGATTGCGCACGGGGTCCATGCCGGATAACCGTAGCGCGTGTGCACGGGAGAATCTCGGTAACTCTCGGCTGTGTCCTAGATACTGCTAGCGAAACCGAGAATTGCTTGTCGAAACTGGAATGGAGCCCGATGTTCGAGCAACCCCAGACCACTGCGGGGATCGTCGCGAGCTGGCCGCTGCCGCAGGGCGCGCACCTGGCCGACACGATCCGCCGTGACCTGCTGGCAACGCTCGACGGGGGCCTCGGCGACCTGGACCCGCAGACGGTCGCCGCCCTGGCGATCGGGCCGTTGCTGATCATGCTCGGCAGGCTCGAGATCGACCTGGCCGACGCTCGAACGCGCATCGACCAACTCGAGCGCGAGCTGCGCGATCGGTAACGCGCCGCCCGGCGGTGACGATGAGATCGTTACCCGCGCCGACACGCCGGTGCCGTGGCCCCTGTTCTGGGCTTTTCCGGTCGGAAGAAAACAACTTGCGTGCTTCGCTGGACAGCGCTCATCACAGGCCGTAATCTTCTCGTGACTTAGTGGAGTCTGTCGGTTCGTCAGAGAAGCGGCGCCATTGGGTCACCGCCGAATAGCCGTGATCGCCAAGCGATTCGCGACGAAGCGGCGGGAGAGTAGCAAGATCGGAGACTCGTCTCGGTGGGTAAACACAGCTTGCAGCGGGATTCTCGACTGCCGAATTCCGTCAAGGGTGCCCTCGTCATGGGCGCGGTGGCCGCTACAACCGGTGCAATGCCCGCGATTTCGCAGGCCGCCACGATCAACATCCCCGGTCTGGGTAACTTCGATCTGCCGCCAGAGCTCGAGCAGCCGGCGCAGCAGGTCGAGAAGCAGCTGCAGGCGATGGTCGCCCCTCAGGGCCAGGCCGCACCGCAGCTCCCGAGCGTGAACTTCGAAAACCCGTTCCAGCAGCAGCAGACCGCAGGCAACGTCGCTCTCGACGCCGCCCGTGGCAAGCTGGGCGCCCAGTACAACTGGGGTGCCGCGGGGCCGCAGAGCTTCGACTGCTCCGGGCTCGTGCAGTGGGCGTACCGCCAGGCCGGTGTCGAACTGCCGCGCACCAGCTTCGAGCAGTCCCATGTCGGCGCTCCCGTCTCGTTCGACAACCTGCAGGCCGGTGACATCGTCATCACCAACGGTGGCGGCCACGTCGGTATCTACGCGGGCAACGGTCAGCTCCTCAACGCCGTGCAGTCGGGCACCCCGGTGTCCTACACCCACCTCAGCGCCGACGACGTCGTCACGGCTCGCCGTATCGTCTAAGGGGTGACCCCCCAGCACTCCGACACCCAGGCCCGCGTCGACGCGTGGATCTGGGCGGTGCGCCTGTTCAAAACACGCTCGGCCGCGGCAGCTGCCTGTCGCGCCGGGCATGTGCGCGTTAATGGGGTCACCGCGAAACCGGCGCTGACCGTCCGCCCCGGTGACGAGATCAGGGTGCGCCACGCCGGTGTGGAGCGCATCGTCATCGTCGAGCGGATCATCCACAAGCGAGTCGGCCCGCCGGTCGCCGCCCAGTGCCTGATCGATCGCAGCCCGCCGCCGCCACCGAAGGAAGTTCTCGCCACGCTGCCGCAGCGCGAGCGCGGTGCGGGTCGGCCCACGAAACGTGAACGGCGTGAAACGGATCGGCTGATGGGCCGCACCGACCAGCCGCCGGATGTTGTCGGGCGTTAGCCGCGAACGGCGGCGGCTCGACCTGGTTCGGTGGTCGGGGTGTGGGCGATCGCCTACGGTGGCACGTATGGGTGAGCGCACGACGATGTTATCGAATGTTCTCGCCTGCTGTATTGCTGTCGTCGCCACGGGGCCGCGGCTGCTCTGGCCGCGCGGTGCCGATACCGCGTTTCTGGACGGGCTCGAGGTCGCTCCCGTTCCACCCGCGCACAACACCGTTGGTCTCACCGCGCTGGTGCAGGCGCAGCTGTCCGCGCCGACGACGATCGTCGCCGAGGGTGTGCGGACGCTGCGGTCCACGCAGCTCACCATGTCGACGTTCCTCATCCGCCACCCCGACGCCACCTTCCTGGTCGACCCCGCGATCTGCGCGGGCGTGCACCAGCGGGTACTGCCGGAGCTGCCGTTTCCGGTGCCGCTGCTGGTGGGCCCCGACAGTCCGGTGCGGGGTCTGAGCGAGGTGCTGGCCGCGCACGACCTCACCGGCAACGACATCGACTTCGTGCTGCCGACACATCTGCACTGGGATCACGTCGCCGGGCTGTACGAACTGCCCGGCCTGGTCCCGATCCGGGTGCCCGCCGTCGAATACAGCTGGGCGATGGCCGGATCGCGCGTCCCACTCGGCGTTGCCCGTGGACCGCTGCGCGGCCGCGCCTTCGACCTCTACGAACTCGACGGCCCGCCCGTGCTCACCTTCGCCCGCAGTCACGACCTGTTCGGCGACGGCTCCGTCCTGATCGTCGACCTGGCAGGACATACCCCCGGCAGCGTCGGCATCCTCCTCGCCGTCGATGACGGCTCCCGCGTCCTGCTCGCAGGCGACGCGGTCTGGAGCACCCTGCAGATCGACCTGCTCCGGGAGAAGGCGCCGCTGCTCGGCGAACTACTCGACGCCGATCGCGACCGGGCCTTCGAAACCATCCACCGCCTGCATGCCCTCCCGGCCGATATCGAAGTGATCCCCGGCCACGACCACGCCGCCGTCACCGCCCGAACCGCACCATGATCAGGCGGGATTCCCGACCGTGATGTCAGCCGGCGAGACCGGCGGCGACAGTGGAATACCTTGGACGCCAACCCAATTCATCATGGGCGAGCCGACTCGAGATTCGCATCGACGTGTCGGACATCAGGGCGCCGATATAGGGGACGGCCAGTCGGATCATCCACGCGGGCAAACGGATGGGCCGTGGGGTCTGCAGGCTACGGGAAACCTCCGCGAAGAACTCCCGCCAGGTGATCGGGTTGTCGTCGGCGATGTTGTAGGCGCGGCCGGGTGTGCCGCGTTCGAGCGCGGCGACGGTCGCGGCGGCCGCGTCATCGACATGGACCCAGGTATTGACTCCGCCGGAGCCCAGCGGCCCGACCGGGCTGTGCTTGCGCATCATGTCCGCGAACAGATCACTGAACGCACCGGGACCGTAGAAGAGCCCGTACCGCAACGCGATCGCGTCGACACCGGGTGCGCCGAAGGCCTGACTCTCGCCGGAAACGCACGCGCGAACCACCTCGTCGGCCACCCCACCGTCGTACACCCCGAACCGATCGCGCTCGCTGACGAGCCGGTCGCCGTGATCGTGGTAGCCGTAGCCGAGGATCAGCGACTGGGTGACGAACCGCCCGGCGCCGACCACCGCCGCGGCGTCGAGCAGGTTGGCCGTGCCGACCGTCCGCAGCAGCCCGGTCGGATCGTCGGCCGGAATCCGGCGCTGCACCTTCGCATTGCGCAAGGCGGTGGCCTGATGGATCACGGCATCGGCGCGCAGGCCGTCGACAGCGCGCAGTAGTCCCTCGCGGTCGAGCACATCGGCGGTGACCGGGGTGGCGCCGAGCTCGCGCACGAGCGGGAACGCGCTCGGATTGCGGACGAGCGCCGACACCGTATGTCCGTTCGCGGTCAACGCGCGGATCAGAGGGCGGCCGATGGCACCGGTGGCACCTGCGAGCAGAACCTGCATGATCGTTCCTTCCGGCTGAGTGGGTGTTTGCCTATCCTCTGGACGGGGTAACGCAGGTATTTGTGACGGCCTGTGATCGGCTTCACGCCACGCGGGTACGACCGTGCTGGTTGCGCGATGTCACGGCGGGTCTGCGGCGTGTCGGTGTGTATCGTGCGGCTCATGCGAGTCGACGGTCGGGAGATCCCGGTCACGGGGAAACTCCTGCAACCGCTGATCCGGCGGACCAGTGACATCGTCCGGGTGGTGCTGGCGGGGATAGGCGTTGCCGTCGTGGTCGCGGGCTCGCTGATCACCCGGCCGGAATGGCTGGCACTGGAACGCTCGGTCGCCAATATCGTCGGGTTCCTCAGCCAGGACCAGGCGACCATGGTCTACCTGATCTACGGAATGCTCATCCTGGCACTGCCGTTCGCCATCCTCATCGAACTCGTGCTGCGCAGGCAGTGGAAGCTGCTCGCCGGGTACGCGGCGGCGGGCCTGCTCGCCGCGCTCGCCCTGTCGATCACCGGGGCCGGCATCTCGACGCCGAAATGGCACCTGCCGGTCCCGGACCGCTTCGACACCTTCCTGTCGCAATTCCTCGACGATCCACGCTGGATCGCGATGCTCGCGGCCATGCTCACCGTGTCGAGCCCGTGGCTGCCGGTGCGGCCGCGGCGCTGGATGTGGTTTCTGCTCTTGATGTTCGCGCCGATCCACCTGTTCGTCAGCTCGGTGGTGCCCGCGCGGGCGATGCTCGGCTTGGTGGTCGGCTGGCTGGTCGGCGCGGTGATCGTCTGGCTGGTCGGTACGCCCGCGCTCGAGGTGCCACTCGACGCCGCGGTCCGGGTGCTGGCCGGGCGGGGATACATCGTGAAGGCCTTCCGGGTCGACCGGCCCGCCGGGCGCGGACCGCTGCTGCTCGCCACCGAGGTCGACGGGCCCGAAGACGAGATCGTCGTCGAGCTGTACGGCAAGAACCAGCGCAGCTTCGGCGCGATCCGGCAGGTGTGGCGCTGGATCACGTTCCGCTCCAGCGAGACCGCACCGCTGCACGGATCGATGCACCGGGCGGTGGAACATCGGGCGCTGCTCGGCATCGCGATCGGTGACCTCGGGATGGCCGACTCTCATCAGGTCGCGGTGGCGGGCCTGAGCCGCGGCTGGATGCTGTACGCGCACACCATGCCGCGTGGTACGCAGATCGCGACGTTGTCCGCGCAGGTGCTGCCAGGGGTGTGGCGTTCGCTGCTTCGCCTGCACGAGAACCAGATCAGCCTCGGCGATCTGCAACCCGACTTCGTGCGCGTCAGCCAGGGCGACACCCTGTTCGGCGGGTTCGCCGCCGCCGAATTCGGTTCGGCGCAGGCGCAACGCCAGACCGATATCGCCCAGCTGCTGGTGACCACCACCTCGCTCTACGGCAAACACGAGGCAGTCTCGGCGGCGATCGAGGCGCTCGGCGAGGACAAGGTCGCCTTCGCGGCCAGGCGCCTGACGAAATCGGCCATGTCGATCGGCATCCGGAAGTCGGTGCCGCAGTGGACCAAGGTGATGGCCACCGCCCGCGAGGAGGTGCGCAGGCAAACCGGCCACGACCGCATCCAGTCCGAACAGATCACCCGCTTCTCGCGCAACCAGATCATCCAGCTCGTTCTGCTGGTGGCGCTGGTCTATGTGGCGTATCCGTTCTTCAGCCAGGTGCCGACGTTCTTCAGCCAGTTGCGCACGCTCAACTGGTGGTGGGCGCTCGCGGGTCTCGCCGTCTCGGGGTTGACCTACGTCGGCGCCGCCGCCGCGCTGGGTGCTTGCGCGGACGGGCTGGTCAAAATGCGCTACCTGCTCGTGGAGCAGCTGGCCAACACCTTCGTCGCGACGACCACCCCCGCCGGCGTCGGCGGGTTGGCGCTGAGCGTGCGGTTCCTGCAGAAGGCGGGCATGTCGACGCTGCGCGCGACGGCCGCGGTGGCGATGCAGCAGTCGATGCAGGTGCTCACCCACCTGGTGCTGCTCGTGGTGTTCAGTGTGGTGGCCGGAACATCGAGCAACCTGGCCCACATCGTGCCCGACGCGACGGTGCTGTACCTGATCGCGGGTGTCGGTGTCGGGTTGATCGGCGCGTTCATGTTCGTGCCGACGCTGCGTCGCTGGGTGAATCACTCGGTGCGCCCGCAGGTCAAGGAAGTGCTGGGCGAACTCGCCGACCTCGCGAAGGATCCGAGGCGCTTCGTGGTCATCGTCGTCGGCTGCGGCGCCATCACCCTCGGGAAGGCGCTGGCGCTGTGGACGGCCGTCGAAGCCTTCGGCGGTGGCACGGATTTCGTGGCCGTCACCATCGTCGCCATGATCGGCGGCTCGCTGGCCTCGGCCGCGCCGACACCCGGTGGCGTCGGCGCGGTCGAGGCCGCGTTGATCGGTGGTCTCGCGGCCTTCGGCGTCCCGGCCGAGATCGCGGTCCCCGCGGTACTGCTCTACCGCGTGATGACCTGCTGGATCCCGGTCGGTCTGGGCTGGCCCGTGATGCGCTGGCTGGACAAGAAGGACATGATCTAGCCTCCCGAAATGTTTAGCTGCCCCGTTGCCTGCGTATTCAATCACGGTGCCGCACACTGCTGTCTGATCCAGCTGAGCGGGACGTCCGGGGAAAAGTCAGCTGATGGGAGCCGCAGCGGGCATCGGTAGCGATGCGGTCGCCAGGAAGTCTTGTCTTCGCGGCCCGCCCGATTCTGGACTGACCGAAGGGTGCGACGAAGGAGTGCCCGCAGGGAGGGAAGAATCGGGGCCCGAAGGGCCGCGACTCGAGCGCGCCAGCGCTCCAGGGAATCAGAGCCTAAACTGTCTGGGACGTAGCCGGATGATGACCGAAAGGTGTTTTTCGATGGGATCCCGGACGGTGGTCGCCGACGTTGCCGATGAGTTGGCACGCCGGGTAGCTACCGGCGAGTACCGGCCCGGCGAGCTGATGCCGTCGGTGCGCCAGGTCGCCGACGAGTTCGGGATGAACCGTGCCACCGCCCAGCTCATCCTCGGCAGGCTCGAGTCGTACGGATTCGTCGAGGCCAGGCGCGGCAAGGGGTTCACCATCCGCGATGTGCGGGTGGAGGGCGGCATGGACGTCTACCGGCACCTGTTCCGGTTCTCGATCACCGCGCCCGCGGTCGCCGCCGAGATGTTCGCCGACATCGTCGAGGTGGAGCGCGGCATCGTGGGCGAGGCGCTGCTCGCCTACACCGCGGGGGAGAAGGTGCTCGATCCGGCCGAGCTCGCCGCCGCCGTCGACGAGCTGGAGACGATGGCGCGCCACGCCGTGCCCGACCACGCGCGCATCATCGCCGCCGAGATCGCGCTGGTGCGCAAGCTCCTGGGCGTGCTCGACATGAGTATGCAGCGCGCGGTACTGAATTCGATCGCCGATATGGTCGTCGAGGTGCCGGAGGCGATCGCCGCCTACTTCGCCGTCGCCCCCGATCTGCACGTGCTGGTCTGGCGGGCGCTGCTCGCGGTCTGGGACGCCGAATCCGCGCCGACCGACGCGCAACTCGCACTGTTCGGTGACCTGTTCGCGCTGTATCACGAGAAGGTGATCGCCCGCTTCGGCCAACTGGTCGGCGAGACACCGGTTCATACCGTGCCACTGAGCTCAGCTGTCTGAACTGATCAGCCGTCTGACCTGGAACTTCTAGCTGTCTGAGTCGGGCTTCTCAGTCGTCGCGCCCGCGGTGTGATGCCACGGCAGACGGTGTGGCACCACCGTCTCGCCCATATCACCACCGTCCACAACCGCTGGGCAACGCTACGGGGCGGTGTCCTGGACACCACCCCGCAGGTCGGATACGCCGAGTGTGGTGGTTCGCCCGCACGGTGAGCGGACCCAGCAACAGCTCAGCGGTTGAGTTCGGTGAGGCGGTCGTAGGCCGTCACATACTCCTCGACGAGGCGGTTGATCACGTCGGCGCTGCGTTCGACCTTGTTCATCATGCCGACCACCTGGCCGACCGGGTTGAAGTTCACGTCCTTGGCGGCCTCGGGGTAGCGGTGCCCGCGCTTGACGCCGTCGAGGGCGACCATCATCTGCAGCGGCATCGGCAGCGGGTCGGGGGTTTCGGTGGATTCCCAGGCGTCGGTCCAGTCGTTGCGCAGCATGCGGCACGGCTTGCCGGTCCAGGAACGCGAGCGGACGGTGTCGTGGCTGCTGGCCTCGAGGTAGGTCTCCATCTGCGCGGGCGGCACATTGGCCTCCTCGACGGTGAGCCACAGCGACCCGGTCCACGCGCCCGCCGCGCCCATCGCCAGCGCCGCCGCGACCTGCGCGCCGTTGCCGATGCCACCGGCGGCCAGCACCGGCACATCGCCGATCGCGTCGATCACCTGCGGCCACAGCACCAGCGAGGACACCTCGCCGCAGTGCCCGCCGCCCTCGGTGCCCTGGCACACCACGAAGTCGAGGCCTGCCGCCTTGTGGTTCATCGCGTGCTTGACCGAGCCGCACAGCGCGCCGATCACCCGGCCGGAATCCTGGATGCGCTTGACGACGTCGTCGGGCGGGGTGCCGAGCGCGTTGGCCACCAGCTTGGCCTTGGGGTGGTTCAGGATGACGTCGACCTGTGGGCCCGCGGTGGTCGCCGTCCAGCCGAGCAACTCGTTGTGGTGCTCGCCGTCGGGCAGCGCGGGCACGTTGTGATCGGTGAGGATCTGCTGGGCGAAGTCGCGATGGCCCTGCGGAACCATCTGCGCCAGCTGCTTTTCCAGCTGTTCGGGGGTGAGCCCGTCGACGCCCTTGCCCTCGTATTTCGACGGGATCACCAGGTCGACGCCGTAGATCCCGGTGACGTGCTCGTCGAGCCAGGCCAGCTCCACCTCGAGCTGTTCGGCGGTGAAGCCGACCGCGCCGAGTACCCCCAACCCGCCCGCGTTGCTCACCGCCGCCACGACGTCGCGGCAGTGGGTGAAGGCGAAGATGGGGAACTCGATGCCGAGCTGTTCGCAGAATTCGGTACGCATACCGAACTGTAACACGTTCTAGTTTGGTCGAGAATGCCTAATTTCTACAGCGCGGCATCCTCCAGCGCGGCCAGTGAGTCCTCGAGGTGATCGAGCAGTCGATGCAGGTCGGGCAGCGTGCGGCGGCAGCCGACCAGGCCGAAATCGAGGTTGTCGCCGCTCGAGGTGAGGGTGATGTTCACGGCCTGCCCGTCGAGCGGGATCGACAGCGGATAGGTGGCGTCCAGGCGCGAGCCGTTCCAGTACAGCGACTCGCGCGCACCGGGCACATTCGAGATGACGATATTGAACGGCGGCGTCGCCACCGAGGCGAACCCGGGCAGCAGCATCGCCGCGAGCGGACTCAACATCACCCCGGCCATCGCCAGCGTCTGCGTCGGTGTGAGCGAGCGGTACACCTCCTTGTTGCGGCGCGTCGAATCACTCACCACCCGAAGACGTTCCAGCGGATCCGCGATATCGGTGCCCAGATTGCACAGCAGCGCCGCGACTTTCACGCCCTGACTGTCGATATCGTCTTCCTCGCGCAACGACATCGGCACCAGCGCGATCATCGGCTTGTCCGGCAGCGCGTCGCGCTCCAGCAGATATGCCCGCAACGCACCCGCCGACATCGCCAGCACCACATCGTTGACGGTGGCGCCCGTCGCCTTCTTCACCTGCTTGACCCGATCCATCGACCAGCTGCGCACCGCGCACTTGCGGGCACCGCCGATCGGCACATTGAACAGCGTGCGCGGTGCCTCGAACGGCAGGGTGAGCTGCTGCTGCAGCAGACCGGTGCGGGTCGCCTTGATCAACGCGGTGGTCGACGAGCGCGCCGAGGTGACCGAGTCGATCAGCCCACCCAGCCGGGATTTGCCGGGGCGGACGGGGCCGATCTTGCGCGGCAGGTTCCACGGCCGCATGAGCTCGGTCGCGAACGGATCGGTGGTGAGCGTGCGGCGCATGAGGCGCTGGGCCGAAACACCGTCCACCAGTGCGTGATGCATCTTCGAATAGAGCGCGAAGCGTCCGTCGGCCAGGCCCTCGACGAAGTGCAGCTCCCACATCGGGCGGTGCCGGTCGAGCAGCGAGCTGTGCAAGGTCGACGCGTGGTCGAGCAGCTGGTCGAATTGGCCCGGTCCGGGCAGGGCGCTGCGCTGCACGTGATAGTCCAGGTCGACGTCGTCGTCCTGGGTCCACGCCATCTGCGGTGCGCCCAGCCAGGTGGCGGGCCGCTTACTGAAAGTCGGCCGAACGGTCTTGTCGGCCAGCAAGGTGTCGCGGAACTCGCGCAGATATTCGGGCCCGGCGTCCTCCGGCGGTTCGAACAACTGCAGTGAGCCGACGTGCATCGGGTGCTCACGAGATTCCGCGAGCAAGAACAGCGCATCCAACGGCGCGATGAGATCCATGAGAGATCGCCCCCTGACGAGAGTGGATCGGTTGAGTCTTCAGACGATCGACCACGCTGTCGGGTACGGCACCCCTGCGTGCCGTACACCCAAGTTACCCGGCCGTTCGGTGTCGCGTCAGCTGAACGCCCAGACCATGACGAACTCCATGCTGTTCACCGAATGTTCAATTCGCGGAACAGTACTGGATGCTATAGCTGAATAGAACACAGCGGGGGGGGGGGGCCCGCGGTGGGGGGGGGGGCGGGGGGTGTGGGGGGTTCCTATCTGTACAACCCCCCCGCGCGGCACCACCACCGAACTCGTACTCGAGGTC
>NZ_JBHXNJ010000004.1:0-89879 GCF_042719655.1 Nocardia sp. NPDC058518 | reverse complement strand
GCCAGCGGCCACGCGCCCCCATGCCGCGGAGATGCCGCAGCCAGAAATACCATGTCACGCTCCCCGCGCCGCGGCCGCGCCCCCCGCCCCCCCGCGGGGCCCCGGCCCCCCCCGCTTCATGTCGAAGGGTCAGACCTTGACGGTCTGTGCCTCGCGCGGGTCGACGGCGTCGCGCGGATCGTCTTGCTGCGGCGCCTCGGTTACGGGCAGTGTCTCGGTTACGGGCAGTGCCTCGGTCGCGTGCGGTGGCTCGGCGGCGGGCTGCGGCTCGGCCGACTGCTCCAGCTCGGCCGACTGCGCCGGCTCGGTGGGCTGTTCCTCGATGGCTTCCTCGAATTCGACTTCCGCCGAACCGGTTTCGGCAACCACCGGCTGAGGCAACGGAACAGGATCTACGCCGAAGCCTTTCGTGGCGATCTCGATGCCGAGCTCGATACGTGTCGTCTCGACCAGCGCCCGCTCCTGCTCGGCGGCGTGGCGCATCGCCTTCTGCCACAGCGAGGCCATCTCCTCGAGCTCCTCGACGGTCGCCTCCACGTCGATGTGCAATTTCAGCCGCTGCATCGTGATGTGCTGGGCGGCGGTGAGAGTGCGCAGCAGGTCTTCGCACTTGTTCGGAATCCGGCGATGCGCCACCACCCGCAAGCGAGTCAGCATGCCGCCCGGGCGATCCCAGATCACCTTGTGAATCTGGGCGCCGACGCTGTCGATCTCGTCGGCCGTGACCAGATCCCATTCACCGCAGGTGGTCAGATCGGCGCGCACCGAGGCCGAGGTCTCCAGGATCGAGGCGACCGCGGCGAGCACCGCCTCGCGGCGCCACGCCTCGTGATCGCGCTGGTCGCCCACCATGTTCGACAGCTCGACATTGCGCTGCGCGGCGTCGAGTGCCTGCCTGCCGCGCTCGTCGGCGGCCGCGATTCCTTCACGGTGGGTTCGGTTGTTGGCGATGACGCCGACCAGAACTGCGCCGGCGACGGGGAGCGAGCCGAGGAGTGGGAGCCACTGAGTCACCAAGCGATCATTGCACCGGTACTCGAAACAGTCACCATGATCGGCGCGTTGGTATCGATGTCGCGTGCCGATTCGGCGCGGAACGCGGTGCTGGAAGCCGGCGAGTGGGGTGTAGGCGGCGCGGCCGGTGTAGTTGCCGCGGCGGATCAATGCCGCGGACCTGGGACTTCGTGTCGCAACACGCCTGCGGAGCACCGCTCGCGCATCGGCGGTGCTCTAGGCTCCCTCTTCATGCGCGTGAAATGCGTTCGCACTATTGAGGTCGTCATTCTCGGCGGCGGTCCCGCCGGATTGGTTCTCGGCAACATCCTGCAAGCGGCGGGCATCGAATCAGTGATCCTCGAGCGACGGAGTCGCGCGCATATCGAGAGTCGGGCGCGGGCGGGCTTTCTCGCACCGGACAGTGTGGCGGTTCTGCGCGAACACGGGCTCGACACCGGTCTGCGCGTCAACGGACATACCCACGGCACCTGTGAATTCCGCAGTGCCGACGGCCGATTCACCCTGTCCTACGGTGAGCTGGGGCAGCGCGAAGTACACACGGTGTATCCGCAGCAGCATCTGGTCACCGACCTCGTCGCCGAGTATCTGCGGCGCGGTGGCGAACTGCTGTGCGAGACAACCGCACAGCGAATCGGCGATCACCAGGGTGATCGGCCGTGGGTATCGGGGCAGAGTATCGACGGCACCGAGTACCGATTCCGCGCGCAGTATGTCGCCGGTTGCGACGGTGCGCGGGGGCTGGCTCGGCAGACGATCACAGTGCCACGGGCGGTGTGTGAGTACGGCATCACCTGGCTCGCCCTCTTGGCGCAGGCCCCACCCACCGCCGAGACCGTGATCTACGGCGTGCACGCCGACGGTTTCGCCGGTCAGATGCCGCGCAGCCCGTATGTGACCCGGTACTACCTGCAGAGCGCCGGACACGAGGACCCGCTGGGCTGGGACGAGCGGCGGATCTGGAAGGAACTGGCGGCGCGGCTCGGCGCGGATCGGTACGGGGCGTTGTCCGAGGGCGCGGTCATCGAGCGGAGCCTGGTGCGACTGCGTTCGGAGATCCTGGATCCGATTCAGCAGGGTCGGTTGTTCCTGGTCGGTGACGCGGCCTCGTCGATCAGCCCCTCGGCCGCCAAGGGGGCGAACCTCGCGATCCTGGGTGCCGACACCCTGGCCCGAGCGCTCCGGTCGGCGCTGCGCAACGGTGACGAGACCGCGCCGCACCGGTATTCGGCCGACTGCCTGCCCCGGATCCGGCGCGCGCACGAATTCTCGAACTGGATGATCGGCATGCTGCACCCGCCCACCGGACCGCGTTCGGTGTTCGACGCCGCCCTGCAGCAGTCCCGCTTGCACAGTTTGGCCACCTCACGAACACATCAGGACCTTTTCGCGGAGAGCTACGTCGGCATCTGACAACTGGAGGACGCGTGACCCGTTCGCTGGCAGCACCGGTAGGTATCGACACGAACGATCGCGAAAGAATCGAGGCGACGGTCGATTTCATCAGAACGCACGACACCGATGGGGTGCTGGCCGCGATGGTGCCCGATCTGACCGCGGCCGACCACGCCGCGATCGCCGAGCACTGCCGGTTCGCGCACGCGGCGGTACTGGTGTTCCCCAGTGAGCTGTCGGCCGTCGCCGCGACGCTGGAGACCTTCGATCTGGTCGCGTCGGCCAATCAGCCGAGCACCGTGGTCCGGGGTCGGCTCGCCCTTCGGCACGGCCTGTCCGAGGACCGACTTCCGGTCCAGATCCTGCGTGCCAGGGTGGGCGCTGCCGACGGAACTCTGTGCGAGATAGAAGTGTTCGTCCTTGTCGACGCGCCGCCGAAGGTCGTCGCCGCCGAACGGGCCACTGCCGCCGAGGCCCACCTGGCCCTCGACACCGGTCCTGTCGACGACCTCACGCTGACCGGCCTGCGGGCACTGTTCACCGGCGCGGGCAAACTGCGTGCCGACGGTGGCGGCTACAGTCCACACGAGGATTCGACGGTCCTCTACTTCGCCTGTATCGGGACGCGGACGTGCTCATACCGGCGGCTGGAATTGCGCGTCCCCGGTCACCGCCCGCACGTGCTCAGCACCCATCTCGACGAATCCGAGGACCCCGCACACCGTTTGCTGCGCCAGCTCACCGGAGCATGGACCACGCAGGCCCTTGCGGTGGCCGCCGACCTCGGCATCGCCGACCGCCTCGCCGCGACACCGGGTCTGCCGGTCGCCGAACTCGCCGCACAGACCGGCACCGACTGCGCCGCGCTGACCCGGCTCATGCGCTACCTGGTCGACCTCGAGGTGGTCCGGACACACGATGCCGGATACGAACTCACCGACACCGGTGCCTTGCTCGCGCGCGAGTCCGACCGAACGTTGCGGTCGATCGCGAGCCTCTACGGTGGAGCGTTCTACGAATCCTTCGGCGCCCTCGGTTTCGCGATCCGCACCGGCACCACCGCGTTCGACCATCATTTCGGCCGCCACCATTTCGACTACTTCGCCGCCGAACCCGAACGCGCCGCCCTGTTCGACAGCGCCATGGCCGCTTCCGCCGCGATCTTCGGCCAGATCGGCCACCTCATGGACACCACCAGCGCCACCACCGTTGTCGACGTGGGTGGTGGCAGCGGCGAACTACTGGCTCGTGTCCTGTCCGGCAATCCGGGACTGCGGGGGATTCTCTTCGAACGCGACAGCACCTTGGACCGGGCGAGAGCCACCTTCGCCGAGGCCGACTGCGCGAGCCGATGCGACCTCGTCGGCGGCGACTTCTTCACCACCGATGTGCCGTCCGAAGGCGACATCTATCTGCTCTCGCGGGTGCTGCACGACTGGAACGATGACGACTGCCGCACGATCCTGCGAAGCTGTGCGGCCGCGATGAGCGCGCACGCTCGCCTGTACGTCATCGAAAGGCTACTGCCGGAAAGCAGTTCCCGGTCGCTGGTTCCGGCATGGGATCTGCACATGCTGTGCAATGTCGGTGGCCGCGAACGCAGTCGTGACCACTACGGGGCGTTGGCGGCCTCGGCCGGGCTCGAGGTCGTCGGTGCTGATGCGCTTCCGTTGGGGTTCGCCATGTTGTGCGTGCGCCACGTCACCGGGTGTGGTCCGAGCGATGAGGACTGAACCGGTGACGTAACACTCGCGGGGTGAGCTAGTTGGCCGACGGGGTGGTTGTCGGGGCAACTGTGGTGGTCGGCGCGACAGTCGTGGTGGGAGCCACCGTCGTGGTCGGCGCGACGGTCGTGGTGGGTTCCACGGTCGTGGTCGGGGCGGGGGCCGCCGCCTGGTTGGTCGCCGGTTCCGGAGTGGTCGTCGACGGCGTAGTGGTCGACGGGGCCACGGTCGTGGACGGTGTCGTGGTGCTGGTGCCCGTCTTCGATGTGGTGGTCGGCTTGGGGCTGGTCGTCGACTTCGTGGTGGTCGACTTGGACGTGCTGGTCGGCGCGGTGGTGGTCGTCGCCGGCTTGGTCGGGGCTGCCAGTGCGGCAGTCACCGAGGCGTCGTCCGGTGCGGCCTTGGTGTTCACCGTCTCGCCCGCCTGTGCCTGCTTGGCCAGGTGCGTCAGCCATGCCGCGGCGTACTCCGCCGAGGTCAGCGGCTTGCCGTTCGCGGCGTCGGAGTCACGCCAGTAGTCGAAGTGGTGACCGGTCCCGTTCGGGCCGAGGGTGAGCTGATACGGATCGTTCATGGCCACCGGGATCGTGTTCTGGTTCGTCACGATCAGCCCGACGATCTCGTTGAAGATCTTCTGCGGCAGGTACGCCAGCGGCGAGAGCTGCTCACCGGCGATCACGTCGGCCTTGACCGGCGTGGTGGTCTGCCCCGGCTTGTAATCCGGGTCCGACACCTTCAGCAGTACGTCGAGGAAGGTCTCGTCGCTGGCCATCCAGTTCGGGTTCGACCCGATATCGGAGAACGCTGCCATCGCGATCCGGCCCAGCGTGAACGCCATGTCCTGGCCCATCGCCGGGGTGATCGCGGTGATGCCGTTGCGCTCCAGGTCGGCGCGCTGCAGTTCGTCGATATTGATCTGACGACCCACATTCGCGGCCAGTTGCAACAGCGAGATGTTGTCCGGTGCCGCGCAGGTCAGGTCGCCCTCGGAGCAGAAGGAGGCGATCTTGCCGTTGAGCGCGCCGAAATCAGCGCCCGTGGTTACGCCCTGGCCCGAGACTGGCGTCTTGCCGTCCTGGTACTTCTGGTCGAAGTTGTCGGGGCGCGCGAACGGGTCGTCCGCACCGAGGAAGGTGCCGTCGCCTGCCTTACGACCCGGATCGGCGAACATCACCACACCGAGCACGTCGTCCGGGTTCACGGTCGCGTACCCGTCGGCGGGGTCGTCGTTGCCGATGCCCTCGGCCACGCGACGCACCACATCGGCGCCCTCGCTGTAGCCGACGATCGAGAACTTGGTGTCCGGGCAGGCCGCCGAGATCTCCCGCATCACCTGCTGGGTGTTCTCCACACCGCGGTTGACCGCGTCCTCATAGCTCGCCAGATCGGCCGGATAGGCGATGTACACGGCCGCGTACTCACCCTCGGCCACATCGTCGCGCGGGGCGTTCACCACCGGATCCACCCACACACTGCTGTGGTCGCCCGACAGCGCGGCGGGCAGCGGATTCCCGTTGGCATCGAGCAGCATCGCCGTCGTGCCCTCGACCGGGGTGTCGTTGCGCCCGGCCACCGAGATGGTCACCATCTCGCGGCACTCGGTCACCGACGTGGTCAGCTCGTAGCTGGGTGATGCCGGCTGCGACGTCACCGCGAACGAAGCGGCGACGATCGCCGCGACACCCAACGCCGCAGGCGCGGCAACAGCCGAAGCAATGCGATGTTTCGCAAGAAACTCACGCAGATTCATATGTTGATCCCGTTCGAATGACCTACAGGTGGGCAGGCCCCCCGACGGGCCGCATGTCACGAACAATGTCGTGACCACCAGCAAGATCGTTACTGACGCGAACAGGAACCCGGTCGACTCAGGGGCCGAGCGGGGTGGCAGGCAGCTTCGCCGCGAGTCGCCCGGCCGCCAGCGCCGCCACCGCGATGGTGCACAGCGTCGCCAACATGATCGCCGAGCCCTCACCCGGCACGAGCACCCCCAATTGACTGCCGACGGTCACCGCCGCGACCGGCACCCCGATCTGTGCCGCGGCCAGCGCGCCGTAGGCCACCGGCTGGCCGAGCAGGCGCGCCGCGCAGTGCACCGCGACAGCACCGAAGCCGAGGGCGAGGCCGAGCAGGATGAACCGCGGATGCTCCCCGAACTCCCGCAGATCGAGCCGGGCGCCGAGCCACACGAAGAACAGCGGAGCGAGCAGTCCGTCGCTGATCGCAAACACCTGCTTGGCCACCCGCCGCGGCTCGCCGACCCCGGCCACCGCCAGGCCCGCCGCGAACCCGCCGAGCATGATCGAGACTCCCATCTCGCTGGCCACCCCGCACAGCGCGAACACCAGGACCAGGCTCACCCGCAGTTCGAGCGTGAACTTCCGGTCCTCGGACACCTCGTGCATCTGACGCTGCGCACCCGTCTTCTGCAGGTAGCGCAGGATGAAGAACATCACGACGGCGCAGAGCGCCACGACCACCGCGCCGATCGCGGCGCTGGCCGCGTTCGCCGGGTCGATCACCAGCGGCAGCGCGACGATGCAGGCGGTGTCGGCGATGGCGACCTGTGCGGTGAGCGAGAGCACCGGTGGCCCGCTCAACCGCATCGAGTCGATGATCGGCAACGCCATCGCAGCCGACGACGACGCCATCAACACCGCGTACACGGCCGCGTGCCCGATATCGAACGCCTGCGCCACCGCCCAGCCCGCCACCGCCGCGACCACACCGACCAGCACGGCCCGCGCCGCCCCGCTGCCGAGCGCGGTGCGGACCCGCGGATCACGCACGGGCACGTGGGTCCCCGCGGCGAACATCACCAGCGCGAAACCCATGTCGGCGAGGAACACGAAGATCGGGTCGGTGGGGTCGAGAATGCGAAGACCGGTGGTGCCGAAGATGATTCCCGCGATCAGTTCGCCGAGCAGCACCGGCAGGTACAGCTGCTTCGGCAAGGCGAGCAGCGGCCCGATCAACCCGAGCGCGACCACCAGCGCCAGGGTCGCGAAAGTCATGGCATCGTGGCGATCTTGGCGGGAATCTCGATGTTCTCGTCGGCCCAGTACAGCGCGCACACGCGGTGATACCCGTCGGCGATCAGCATCGGCACGTTCCGGCGGCAGTCACCGCGCACCAGCAGGATCGGCGAGAGCTTCTTGCCCTCGTTCACCTTGAGCAGGTCTTTGCGGACATGCGGGTTGTCGGGGGTGAGGGCATCGAGCTGGGAGGCGCGCAGAATGTCCTTGGCCTTCTTGACGACCACCGGCGCGGCCATGAGCTCGGCCACGATCGCGTCGACCATCGTCTTGTCGCCCAGTAGCTCGAGATAATCGGCGGCAGCGGGATAGTCATGGTCTTCCGGCGCGGACTTCCACTTCACCTGCAGGATCGGGTCGGTCATCGAATCATCATCCGCCGCACGCAACCGGTTTACCGAGAGGTCGCTATCTGTCGGCGATCCGGTGGTCTTGCCCTGATTCCGATCTCTGTGCGTGTGTTCAGTTGGTTTCGGCCGAGACCGGGGGGTCCACGGGCAGGAACATCGACAGGATCGTGGGGTTGGCCATGACGATCTCCATCAGCTTGTAGCGCAGTTCCGGCGGGACGAACTCGGCGAGCGCCTGCGGGTCGGCGAGGATCGAGTCCATGATCTCCTCGCGGATCCGGATGGTCGGGTCGACACGGATCGCGCTGATCACCGCTCCGATGTAATTGGACACGATGAGTTCGCGGACTTGGTCGCGGGTCAGGGCGTCGGTGTGCAGCCAGTGCAGGACCAACCCCTCGATCGACGCGATACAGCCGGTGATCGCGGCGCGAAGAACGGGACCCGGTTCCGCGCCGGTGAGCTCGAGCGCCAGTTGTTCGGTGATCTGGTCGAAGCTCCGGTCCCTGATCTCGCGGACCTGGGTGTCGGCGACATCGGCGACCATCAGCTCGTAGCCGCCGGGATGCTGCTCCGCCCGGTCGAGCAGACTGTCGATAACGCGGTTGAGCCACTCCAGTGCCGGTCCCCGCGTTGCCAGGATGTCGGCGCGGAACTCGTCGAAGGTCTGCTCGATGACGGCGAGATAGAAGCCGCGCTTACCACCGAAGTGGTAGCTGATCGAGCCCGCGGCGACGCCGAGGGTGCGCGCGAGGTCGACGATCGAGACTTCCTCGTACCGTTGGTGGCTGAACGCATCCTTGCCCGCGTCGAGCAGCGCCGCTCGCGCCGCCTCCCCGCGTCGGTTGCCTGCCACTGAACCTCCGCCCTGGAACAGCCGTTGCAGACTGCTCGAGTTGAAGATATGTCGCGTCCCGCCGAGACGTCAAACCAGCTCCGCGCAGCGCGATACCCCCCGCCTCGGCATCAGGATGCGAGCTCTGAGCTCGGCTTTCGGTCCGCTTCGGCGAAGCGATCGGCAAGGAACGCGAATCCGGCACGGGCGAATCGCGGTGCCGAGGTGAAGTGCCCACCGAGCCGGATCCGGTGCCGGCTGATCTCGACGCCGAGTTCGCGCCAACGCTGGGTGAGCAGCTCGGTCTGCCGATAGGCGACCACCCGGTCGCGCTCGCCGTGGCCGACGAGCACGGGCGCGGCCGGCGGCAGATACCCGAGGCTGGCCTCACGCATCCGCTCGATCCAGGCCGGATCCTCGAACGGGTCGGTACTGAGATAGAAGGTGCGAGATTTGGGCAGGATGAATCCCGCCGCGGCGAGCAGCAAGGGGTGGAGCCGACGGACGAACGGCATCAGGGACTTGCCTGCGGTATTGAGGCATCGCTCGAGATCCAGGTCATCGAAGCTGGCCGCCAAACCCATCGCCGAGTACATGAGCAGGAACACGCCCGCGGTGCGATCGAGGCTCTTACCCATTTCCACGAGGTCGGCGGGTGGAGCGCCGACGGCGACACCGGCCAACGGCAGATCCGGGGCGTAGGAGGCGTTGAGCTGCGCGGCCCAGGCGGCAGCGTTCCCACCTTCGGAGTAGCCGTAGATCCCGTACCGGCTCACCTGCGTGGATCGGGTTCCGAGCAGAAAGCGCGCGGCCCGCATGACATCGAGCACCGCGCGACCATTGGTCGAACCGATCACATAGGGATGGGTTCCCTGCGTGCCGAGTCCGGGGTAGTCGGTGACCGCCACCGCCCAGCCGCGAGCGAGCGCGAGCGCGATGAACACGCCTTCGTATTCCAGTCCCTTTTCGAGCAGCTGTGACACCGACGCCGACCGCGACATTCCCTGCGTGCCGGGGGCGAAACCGACGAGCGGAACAGACCCGGAACTCTGCCGGGGAATCAATATCGCGCCCGACACCGTGATCGGGTTCCCGGCCAGATCGGTCGAGCGGTACAGCACGCGAAACGCGTCGGCACGCATCGTGATGCCGGGGGCGATCCGCGCCGTCATCGTGCTGACGCGCAGCACCTCCCCGCACTCGGCCCGGCTGACGGTCAGGTCGGGAAGATCTCGGTAGAACTGTTTGCGGCGCCCGCGCCCGGTCGACATCATCGTCATCTTTCGGATTCGCATCAGGTGAGATCAGCGCCGCGCCGACGCGGTGATTTTGTCGAACCGCAGGACACCGTCGAGAAGTTCGTCTTTGCTCAGGGATACGCGGTCGCGGTAATAGTTGTTGACGACCTTCCAGGGAGCGCGCCGTCCCTGCCGTGGCATGACACCGTCACCGCGTTTGATGTATCCGGCGGTCAGGTCGTCACCCATGACGGACGATTCAGCGAAGTCGCCGACGCCGGCCCGAACCGAGAATTGTGAATATCCGCCGTCGCGCATGGCGTTGAGTAATCGACAGAAATACTGTGCGGCGAGGTCGGCCTTGAGCGTCCACGACGCGTTGGTGTAGCCGAGGATGATCATGGCGTTGGGCACGCCGGAGATCAGCACTCCCTTGTAGAGCACCGACTCGCGGGTGTTGACCGGCACACCGTCGACAACCAGTTCGGCGCCGCCCGCGATCTGCACGTTCAGGCCGGTCGCGGTGACGATGATGTCGGCCTCCAGCTCCTGCCCCGATTCGAGCAGAATGCCCTTCTCGGTGAACTTCGCGATGCGGTCGGTGACGATGTCGGCCTTACCGCTCTGAAGGACTTTGAACAGATCGCCATTGGGCACCACACACAGCCGTTGATCCCACGGGTTATAGGACGGCGTGAAGTGCTTCATGTCGATTTTGTCGCCCACCTGCAGCTTGATCTGCTTCAGCAACGCCTTCTTGGCCAACTCCGGGCTGGTGCGCGAGAGCTGGAAACTGGCGCGCTGCAACGCGATATTGCGGGCGCGGCCGATGCGATAGGCGATCTTGTCGGGCACGCGGGCCACGCGCATCGCGATCGCGGCCGGGTCGTCCGAGGGCAGCGCCAGGATGTAGGTGGGTGAGCGCTGCAGCATGGTGATGTGTTCGACGTCGGCTGCCATCGCCGGGATCAGCGTGATCGCGGTGGCACCCGAACCGACGACCACGACCTTCTTGCCCTGGTAGTCAAGGTCTTCGGGCCAATGCTGAGGGTGCACGATCTGCCCGGTGAAGTCATCGGCACCGGGGAAGTCGGGCTGGAATCCCTGGTCGTAGTCGTAGTAGCCGGTGGCGCCGACCAGGAACTTCGACGTCCAGATCTCGGTCTCGCCGGTCCGCTCGTCGACGACCTCGCCCGTCCACAGTCCGGTGCTGCTGTCGTAGGAGGCGCGAATCCCCCTGCGGCCGAAGTGAATATGTTCGATCACCCCGTATTCGCGGGCAGTGTCCTCGATGTAGCGACGGATATTGCGCCCGTCGGCCAAGACCTTGGTGCCGATCCACGGACGGAACCCGAAACCGAAGGTCAGCATGTCCGAATCCGACCGGATTCCGGGGTATTTGAACAGGTCCCACGTTCCACCGACATTGTCGCGGCGTTCGATGATCGCGAAACTACGACCGGTCTTCTCCCGGATGAGCTGGCAGGCCGTGCCGATCCCGGACAGCCCGGCACCGATGATCAATACGTCGACATAGCGTGTCGTCATCGCAGGTTTCCATCCTTGTGGCCGATCAGGAAGTCACGGTCGTCGGGTGCGGTGAGCAGGGCGGTCATGGTCTTGCGGTCGAAAGGCCACAGGTCGATGGTGTTCTCCTCGGTGAAGTACCAGGAATTGCAACCGGTGTTCCACACAGTCGGGCCCATCGCCTCGGCGACGCTGTCGTTGAACCTGACGGTCGCTTCCTCGGTCACTTCGACCGTCTCGAACTCGCCGTCGCGGAAGCGTTCCAGCCACTGCGTGATGTAGCGGGCGGTCAGTTCCGCCGAGTACTGCAACGAGATCGACCCGGTGGGCGAGTTCGGGCCGAGCACGGTGAACAGGTTCGGGAAACCGGGGATCGCGGTCATCCGGTAGGCGCGCGGCCCTTTCGCCCATGCCTCGTCGATGCTCAGTCCGTCGCGGCCACGCAGGTTCATCGGGCGCATGTAGTTGTGCGGGTGGAAGCCGGTCGCGAAGACGATCACGTCGAGGTCGTGGTGGGTGCCGTCGGCGGTGCGGAGACCGGTTTCGGTGATCTCGCTGATCGGTTCGGTCACCAAGGCGGCGTTGTCGGCGCCGATGGCGCGGTGATAGGTGCCGGAGAGCACCTGCCGCTTGCAGAACGGCTCGTAGTCGGGGGTCAGCGCGGTTCGCAGCTCGCGATCGCGGACCTGGGTGGTCAGCGACCACCGGGCGAGTCGCTGCGCGGCCCGGCGTCGCCACGTCGGCTTCAACGCGATATCGGCGAGGATGCCAGAGCCCCACAACAGCGTCGAGTAGAGCCGCTGATGCGCGGCGGGCGCGGCGGCGAGCAGCTTGGCCAACAGTCGCGGCTGGCGCAGACCCATCGGCGCCCAGAGCACCCACTGCGGTGTGCGGGCGAACTGGGTCAGCGCGGCCGCCTGCGGTTGCAGCGCCGAGACCACCTGCACGCCGGTGGATCCGCTGCCGATCACCGCGATGCGTTTGCCGACCGTCTCGATCGCCTCGTCCCAGCGCGCGGTGTGCACGACCGAGCCGGTGAACCGCTCGACGCCCGGGATATCGGGGGTGAAGGGGTGGTGCAGCACGCCGGTGGCGGCGATGACGAAGTCCGCCCGCAGCTCTCGTCCGCCGGCGAGGGTGACGGTCCACCCGTCGGCGCCGTGGACGGCGTCGGTGACCTCACTGTCGAGCATGAGGCGATCGGTCAGCCCGAACGCCTCGACCACCTCGCGGTGATAGCGCTGGATCTCGCTGCCCTCGGCCCAGATCTGCGACCAGTCAGGCTTGGGTGCGAAGCCGAACTGATAGATCTGCGACGGAACATCGCAGGTCAGGCCGGGATACCGGTTCCAATGCCAGACGCCGCCGACATCGGACCCCTTCTCCACGATCACGAAGTTCTCGAAGCCGGCCTGTTCTAACACGACACCAGCGGTGATTCCGGCGACGCCCGCTCCGATGATCACAACCCTGGGGTCACGGGATGGCATCTTGCTCATGGCCTCAGACTGCCACATGTATTGAATCGAATTCAAGAACTTGTGGAGAATCTTCGGCGAACCCAGGCGCTCGCAGTCGTCTACCACCCGAAATGCTGAATCGAATTCAAAGCAGGACTTCACCAGATGAGTCGCAGCCCATACCCGCTTGACCTGAACCACTGTTGAGGGTCGAGGGTTTCTCCCATGAGCACGAACATGATTCAGCCCCCGGTCGTCGACGACGCCACCGTGGACCACACCGCCGACATCGCCGCGATTCGCCAGATCGTCGCCGACACGCAGACCGCGTACAACACCAACGACGCGGACCTCATGACCGCGCAGTTCACCGCGAACGCCGTGGTCGGCAACGCGGTCGGCATGCTGATCAGCGGGCACGACGCGCTGCTCGACTCGAACCGGCGCGGGCTGGCCGGATTCCTGAAGGACGAATACGTCCGCTACGACGTCGTCGACGTGGTCTTTCTGCGCCCGGACGTGGCCATTGCCCACAAGACAGCACGCGCTACCACCGCCGACGGCACCCTGATCGACACCGAACCGGCGATGGTCGCGCTCTACGTACTGGTCAAACAGGACGGGCAGTGGTGGACCGCCGCCCGGCAGAACACCCTGGTGCCGTCGGCAGTGTAGGTTCTCACTTCTCCTAGCTCGCCCTGCACGGATTGCGATCGGGCTGACTGCCGATAACCCGGATGCACTGCACCGCAACCGATTCGGTGCCACCGCAATTGGCCATCGAACCCCCGGCGAAGTAGAGTCCGAGTGGCCCGACCAGCGTCGGACCGCGCAGGAATATCGAAGACCTGCGAGTTGGAGAATGTGATGCACGAGGAAATTCAAGGTGGCGAGAATGGACAGGCGCCGCCGATCAAGAGTTACGACACTTCTATCCATCCAAATTTTCCAGTAGTCGACTTGAGCAAATTCAAGACAATTCGCGATTTCACCGGTGATTTGATTCAAGCCAATGCCACTCAAGCGGCGGCTGTGGGGATCTACTTCAGCTCGAGAGATCGCCCCGTCGCCAAAAAATTGTTCGATCACTATTATCGCGTGACCGGCGATGACTACGTGCTGGAGGAATCGACGATCGAAAGTTGGATCAGCGAAGACCGCCACGCGTACAACAATTCCGCGATTTCAACCTGCCCCGTGGCAATCTCCGACAACAAGGAGGCCGCGATAAGCCGGGCGATCACCGAAGTGGACAAGACCCAGAATCCCGTCAAGGTCATCCTGTCCACCGACTGGGTCATCGTCGCCGGAATCTCGAACGATCATGTCCAATCGCTCGGCCGGTACAGCCTTGCCTCGACCACCGTGGTGGTCGCCCATCCAGGTGCGGCAGGATCACATCAGATCGAACTGAGGCAGCAGTCCCACATCTGCGATATCTACAATTTCCATACCGACGCCGACTACGGCAACATGGCCCAGGCCGCCGTGAATACCATGGCGCAGAGCGAGGAACTCGGCCTTGCCAAGTCGTTCCTGGTATACGGTTCCGGTGCGGTGCATTCCTGGTCGGGTTCGAAATAGGTGGGGATATGACTGACAAGAACAGCAGGACGGATGATGTACTGGTCCCAGCGACCTTCGGAGTCATCACCGGCGGCATACTGGCGGTGATCGCCTATTTCCCCTTGGTCGCGCTGCTGCAGAACGTCTTCGACGTCCCCGAGCTCACGGCGACTCCCAAGAAATACCGAGGCGACACGGAACCGATCTCGCCGTGGTATTGGATAACGTGGATGGTTCCGGTACTCGTCGCGATTCCCGCCGGATTGGCATTGTCCTGGTGGCGGCGCATCCGGGTTTTCGCACTGGCGTCCACGGTGACGTTCGTCCTCGGCGCTGCCGCGGTCGCCGCTGTCGTGATTTCATTCGAGGTCAACGGATTCGCGCCCGACTGACCTGTCCGGCGTAGCCGGGTCAGACGGAGACGGCGTGTTCGAACCACACGTTGTCGCCGTATCCGTACCGAATGGCGCCCAGGTCGACGATCACCTTCTCGGGGAGTTCGAATTCACTCGCCTTGTAGACCGGGGCGGTGCGGCCGGACTCGTAGCCCAGGGCGCCGGAGATCCGCTGGATCGTGGTCGTTATCGCGTCCTGGCGAGTCGCGGCCGACTTCTTCAGCGCGTCGACGGCGGAGGTGATCTGAGATTTGGTCGACTCGTCCATCGGCTGGTCGATCAGCTGCGCCCAACTGGCTAGGGGGAGCATGAAATTGGCGAAAGTCATGCGCTTCGTGAGGGAGCTCGCCAGGTCCGCGGCCTGGTTGTAGACGAGCCGTTCGAGCAGTAACGCGCCGTTCTCGACGATCTTGGCGACCGCGTCGAGATCGATGCTGCGGGTGTCGAACGACTGTCCGAGGGTGGTCGCGGTAGCTCCGAACGCGGTCGCGGCTGCACCGGTCCAGTCGGCCTGGATCCACCCGGTGCCCGCGGACAGGTTCTGCGAGTGGGCGAAGTCGTTGATGCCGAGCAGGCCGATCCGCTTACCCACTCCCCGCAGCGCCTCCCAGTCCGCCTCCACCGGCGCCAGGTAGTCGGCGACGGGCTTGATGCCGATGGTCCGGCCGAGCGGCTCGTCGTAGGAGGTGAGCAGCTCGACGCAGCCGGTGACGACCTGGCGGACCGTGTACTGGGCTTCCTCCACGTTCTGCAGGCTGGGCTCCTGCAGGCCGGTGAATCGGCGGACGTCCCCGGCCGGGCTTGTCGCCGCGACACCCTGCCCGTCGGTCACGGTCGCCCCGGCCTGGTTGATCGAGACAGCGTGCTGCTCATCGGAATTCTTGTACGCGGTGGCCGCGGTCCCCAGTCCGGAACCTAGCGTGCCGAGGGCGCTCGTGTCCTTCTGATGGTCGCCGGACAGTGTGGTTTGCAGCTTCTGGATCGGCAGCGACAGCTGTGCCAGCTGTCCGGATGTTCCGGCTGGTAGCGCTAGACCCGGTAGCAATCGGCCCGCGTTCTCGGTGAAATTGGCGCCGATGTTCTGGAGATCCAGTGTGAAGCCGGACAGCTTCGACACATCAACAGTGAAGTCGACCATTCCATCCCCCCGAGACAAACGCTGCGCACATGCTGACCCGGGACGACCGCAGCCGGGTCACCGAGGCTCGGGCCGGGTGAACCGGCAACCAATCCTGGCAACCAACGAATCCAACTCGGCCACATTGTGATCCAACACCACACTACATCTACCAGCACGGCCTCAGGAGAGCCTGCGGCTGCGCCGCCCGCGTAGCACCAGGGTGATCAGCCGCGGGCCATGTCCACGAAGCGGCTCAGGTGCAGCTGGTGGGCAACGGTGATGGTCGCGGTGGGGCCGTTACGGTGTTTGCCGACGATGAGGTCGGCCTCGCCGCCGCGCGGGTCGTCGCGTTCGATGGCATCCGGGCGATGCAGCAGGATGACCATGTCGGCGTCCTGCTCGAGCGAGCCCGACTCGCGAAGGTCGGAGACCATGGGCCGCTTGTCGGTTCGCTGTTCCGGACCACGGTTCAGCTGCGAGATCGCGATCACCGGAACCTCTAGTTCCTTGGCGAGCAGCTTGAGGTGGCGCGAGAATTCCGAGACTTCCTGCTGCCGGGATTCGACCTTCTTGCCCGAGCTCATCAGCTGGAGGTAGTCCACCACAACGAGTTTCAGGTCGTGGCGCTGCTTGAGGCGTCGAGCCTTGGCCCGAATCTCCATCATCGTCAGGTTCGGCGAATCATCGACGAACAACGGTGCTTCGCTGATCTCGCTCATGCGGCGAGCCAGTTTGGTCCAGTCGTCATCGCTCATGCGGCCCGAGCGCATGTCGCCCAGCTTGATCTTCGCCTCGGCCGAGAGCAGACGCATGACGATCTCGGTGCGGCTCATCTCGAGTGAGAAGATGACGCTGGCCATGCCGTGCTTGATCGAGCAACTGCGCATGAAGTCCATGCCGAGCGTGGAGTTGTGCGTGGGCACCATGGTGCGCCCGGCCAGGTACATGTGATCGGTGTTGTCGACCTCGACGCAGCGGACGAGTACCGGGTCGACCTTGCGGACATCGACGATCTGACGGGCCGCCGAACGCGGGGATCGGGGCACCATATGGGCGAAATTGTCCCTCGGTGTGCGCAGGGTGTGCGCGATCTCGCCGGTCGTCCGGACCACCGGATGCGGCGCAAGGGTGGGGGCGAGCGTGGTCCACTGATGTTCTTCGTCGGCGATGATCACTGTGCCGTCGGAGAATTCGACCTCGTAGCAAGGCCGGTCGGCCATCTCCTCGGTGGCCGCGAGCACCCTGGTGGGCCTGCCGTCGGCCCCGAGCAGCTCGTCACCGACGCGAACCTCGCCCATCGTGGTCCAGCCACCGGGCTTCGGCAGCGGGGTGTCGAGCGCCAGCGCCTTACCGACACCGGGTCGGGCCGCCACGATGATCATCTGACCCGGGTGCAGACCGTTGGTGAGTTCGTCGAGTTCGGTGAAGCCGGTGGGGACGCCGAGGGAGATGCCGCCGCGGGAGGCGATGGAGTCGATTTCGTCCATGGTGGGCTGGAGGAGTTCTTCCAGCGGGGTGAAGTCCTCGGTGGTGCGGCGTTCGGTGACTTCGTAGATTTCGGCCTGCGCGCGGTCGACCACTTCGGCGACGTCCTGGCCGTCGGCGCCCGCGTAGCCGAACTGCACGATGCGGGTGCCCGCTTCGACGAGGCGGCGCAGGATGGCCTTCTCGGCCACGATCTCGGCGTAGAAGCCGGCGTTGGCCGCGGTGGGGACGGTCTGGGTGAGGGTGACCAGGTAGGGCGGGCCGCCGATGCGCTTGAGTTCGCCGCGGCGGTCGAGACCGGCCGAGACGGTGACGGGGTCGGCGGGTTCGCCGCGGCTGTAGAGGTCGAGGATGGTGTCGTAGACGGCCTGGTGCGCGGGGCGGTAGAAGTCGCCGGGGCGCAGCACCTCGATCACGTCGGCGATGGCGTCCTTGCTCAGCAGCATGCCGCCGAGGACGGACTGCTCAGCGGCCATGTCGTGCGGAGGCTGACGGCCGAAGTCCTCGCCGGGGGGTTCGGGCGTGAACTCGGTTTGCGCGCGGTCACCGGTGGTTGTCACCAGGGGAGTCCTCTCTGCCCGCAGAACCGGGGGTTACACATCGATGTACTCGTTGTACTCCCGGACACCGACACCGATGTCAGCAATCGGTTGCCTGCGCGATTCCCGGGGCCGCCCGCAGGGCAATGCGACGAACCTAGGCGACGTTTTCGGGACTCGCCAACCCGACATGTGCACACAACTGTGGATAACTTGGGGGTAGTTCACCCGTTGTTGTGCAGCGCCTGTGGAAAACATGGGGAAAACCCAGGTCAGTACGGAAAAACGCCCTGCTAGGCCCCGGTTTGTCCAACTTCGGCCCTGTGGATGAAAGAAGTTCCGGCGTGTCGGTAAAGGTGAACAGCCGGGCGTGTTGGGTAAACAGCGATGGTGCAGGATATGACTGGAGTCACAAATCTGCCGGTCGGTTTCCTCGGTCATCCACAGGGTGAATAACCGGAGGTCAACAAGTTACCGACCGTGAGCCGCGCAACACGACCTCCGCCGACCGCGAGATGGGCTACCGATCAGTTATCGCGAAATCGGCCTGAAAAAGGCAAGCAGAAACCACCCCTATGCGCGCACAGGGGTGGTTTCCGGCGAACTCAGTTCGCAGCAACCTCGAGGTTGAACTTCGCCGACACATCGGGGTGCAGGTGCACCACGATGCCGTGCTTACCGGTCGCCTTGATGTGCGACTTCGGCAGCTCGATGCTGCGCTTGTCGACCACGGGGCCGCCGGCGGCCTTGATCGCCGAAGCCACGTCGGTGGTGGTGACCGAACCGAACAGCTTGCCGCTGTCGGCGGTCTTCACGGCAAGCGAAACTGCGGCGAGGCCCTCGATGGCCTGCTTCAGCTCGTTGGCGTGATCCAGGTCGCGCACCTTGCGGGCGTCCTGGGCGCGACGGATTCCGTCGACCTGCTTCTGGGCGCCACGGGTGGCCGGGATGGCCAAACCGCGGGGCAGCAGGAAGTTACGGCCGTAGCCGTCCTTGACCTCGACAAGGTCGCCGGGGGCGCCGAGGTTGTCGACATCAGCGGTGAGGATGAGCTTCATCTGTGTGACTCCCTTTCTCAGCGAGCGGTCGACACGTAAGGAAGCAGAGCCACCTCACGCGAGTTCTTGACGGCGACAGCGATGTCACGCTGGTGCTGCACGCAGTTGCCGGTGACGCGGCGAGCGCGGATCTTGCCGCGATCGCTGACGTACTTACGCAGCAGCGTGGTGTCCTTGTAATCGATATTGACGATTCCGGACTTTGCTTCCTTGCAGAAAGCACAGGCCTTCTTCTTCAGTACCTTTTCGCGCGCGGGCGCTTTAGGCATGGTTTTCTCTCCGTACTATGAGTGCCGTTCGATCAGAACGGCGGTTCGTCATCCATGCGGCCGCCGCCCCCGAAGGAGCCGGCCGCGGGCGCGCTACCCCACGGATCGTCTTCGCCACCGGCATTGCTGCCACCGGCCGGACGTCCGCCGCCATTGTTGGCGTTGTAGCCGCCTGCGCTAGATCCACCACCGGCATTGCCGGAACCACCACTGAAGCCGCCACCGCCGCCTCCGCCACCGCGACCGGCCTTGGAGACCTTCGCAGTCGCGTAACGCAGCGAGGGACCGACTTCGTCGACCTCGAGCTCGACCACAGTGCGCTTCTCACCCTCGCGGGTTTCGTAGGAGCGCTGCTTGAGCCGACCACTCACGATGACGCGAGCGCCTCGGGTCAGACTTTCGGCGACGTTCTCCGCTGCTTCACGCCAGATGTTGCAGCGCAGGAACAGAGCCTCGCCGTCTTTCCATTCGTTCGAATTGCGATCGAACACACGGGGAGTCGACGCGACGGTGAAATTTGCCACCGCTGCGCCTGCGGGCGTGAAACGAAGCTCCGGGTCTGCCGTCAAGTTTCCGATGACGGTAATGACCGTGTCGCCTGCCATGGGGTTCCTCCTGCTCGGGGTGCAGTCCGCATCTCGTGGATTTGCGCTCGAGCCTAAAGCCAGGCTCCGACAAATTCGAGGGTGCGGACTACTTGTCGTTGCGCAGAACCTTGGTGCGCAGCACCGTCTCGTTCAGGCCCAGCTGGCGGTCGAGTTCGCTCACGGTGGCCGGGGTCGCGGTCAGGTTGACGATCGCGTAAATGCCTTCGGCCTGCTTGGCGATTTCGTAGGCGAGCCGGCGGCGGCCCCAGATGTCGACCTTGTCGACGTTGCCGCCCTCGGTCTTGACGACCGTGAGCAGGGTATCCAGGGACTGCCCGACGATGCGCTCGTCCAGGCTCGGGTCGAGGATGACCATTACTTCATATTGACGCACGGACCAATCACCTCCTGTGGACTAGGAAACGGCCATGGACTCTCCATGGCAGGAGGGTTCGTTGCGTCAGCAACCCGCCAAGGCTACATGAGCGGGTAGTGACCAGCGAAATCGATGCCCGGCGCGGGTGTGCACGGGTGATCGGCGCGCCGCCGCATAATGTGGTCGCATGACCACAGTCGGCCCGCGACAGCGCGCAGCACGCCGCGGCGCGACGTGGGCCGCGGCCTTCAGCATCCTGGTGATGCTGCTGTGTGCACTCACTCTCGCGCTGGCCTATGCCAACAAGGCCAGGTGCGCGGGCGGCGCGATCGATGAATCCGGTCGCAGCCTGGTATTCGAGGAGCGCAAGGATTCGGATGTCTGCTATTCCGATATCCAATTCCTGTGGCTGGGCCGCGATATCGACAATCACGTCTTCCCGTACGTCGACGGCGCGATCACCGACGACGGGGCGCTGACCGGCGGCGCGGTGGAATACCCGGTACTCAGCGGCGTGCTGATGTGGGCGGGCGCCATCGGGGTGGACAACGACGCCGACTTCCTGTGGCACTCGGCGCTGTTGCTCGCGCCGTTCGCCCTGCTCACGGCCTGGATGCTGGCCCGGCTCGCAGGCCCGGCGGCGCTGCTGTGGGCGATCGGCCCGCCGCTGGTGCTCTACGCCTTCCACAACTGGGAACTGCCGGTGGTGTGCACGGCGGTGGCGGCGGTCTACGTGATGACGATGCTCACCGGCCTGTCCGTGCGCACCCGCGGAATCATCGCCGCGGTGCTGCTCGCGCTGGGTTTCTGTCTCAAGCTCTATCCCGGAATCTTCGTGCTCCCGCTCGCGGTGTTCGTGCTCACCGAGGGCGCCCCGCGCGGGCGGCGCCGGATCGGCGAGCTCGACGTGGCGGGTGCCGCGCAGACCCTGCTGGCCGCGATGGTCACGGTCGTGGCGGTGAACCTGCCGTTCGTACTGGCCGGGGTGGAGGGCTGGCGCGCCTCGATCACGTTCCAGCAGCTGCGCCAGGCCGACATCACCACCAACTCGATCTGGTACTGGGGCCACCAGCTCCTCTTCGGCCGGTCGGCGGAAACGACGCAGACCTGGCACGACGCTGTCGCGATCGCCTCGCCCGCCTTGATCTTCGGTGGGTTCGCGCTGGCTATGTGGCTGGGCTGGCGGCGCTGGACCCCCGATTCGGCGTACCCGTGGGTGGGCGTGAGCGCGGCGATGCTGGCCGCCTTCATGCTCTTCCACAAGGTGCATTCACCCCAGTACACCCTGTGGATAATTCCGTTCCTGGTGTTGCTGGAGGTGCCGTGGTCGCTGGTCGCGGCCTATCTGGTGGCCGACGCGGCGGTGGGCGTGGGGGTGTTCCGGTACTTCGCCGCGCTGGGTGAGGGCGAGGGCGTCGAGCTGATGGAAGGGATCGTCCAGTTCGGCGTGTGGTTGCGCACCGCCCTGTTGATCACCCTGTTCTTCCTCTTCCTGCGGGCGAGGGCGCGCGGCCCGCGCATCGAACCGAGCACCGCGCCGGGCCGCCAACTGCAACCCGCGTAGACGACAACGGCGGCGAATCCCCGAAGGGACTCGCCGCCGTTGTGGATCTTCGGCCGTTGATCAGCTGACCGGAGTGGATTCCTTGGCGTCCTCCACAGCGTCGGGCTCGGCCTTGCGGTTGCGCAGGACGCTGGAGACGAGCGCCGCGCCGATGAACGCCACGCCGATCAGGCCCGTGATGAGCTCGTTGACGTGCACGCCGATCGAGACGAGCAGGATCGCCGCCAGCGCACCGATCGCCCAGTGGGCGCCGTGCTCGAGGTACACGTAGTCCGACAGCGTGCCCTGGCGAACCAGGTACACCGTGATCGACCGGACGAACATCGCACCGATCAGGCCGAGGCCGAGCGCGATGATGATCGGGTCGGAGGTGATGGCGAACGCGCCGATGACACCGTCGAAGGAGAACGACGCATCGAGCACTTCCAGGTAGAGGAACAGGAAGAACGCGGCCTTACCGGTCGCCTTGACCAGCGTGGACGGGCCGCCCTTCGGGCCTTCTTCGAACTCCTCGGTGTGGAACATCGAACCGAGTCCGTCGACCAGGATGTAGACGATCATGCCGAGCAGGCCGGCGGCCAGCACGGTCGAGCGGTCCTCGTCCTTGGCCAGGAATTCGGCGACCAGCACCAGGCCGGTACCGGAGACGACCACCGACAGCATGTCGAGCTTGCCTGCCTTGGCCAGCGGCTTCTCGAGCCAGCTGAGCCAGGTGATGTCGCGCTCTTCGAAGATGAAGTTCAGGAACAGCAGCGCGAGGAACATGCCACCGAACGCCGCGATCTGCGGGTGCGCGTCGGTGAGCAGCGTCTCGTAGCTCGGGCTGCCGTCAGGGAAGGTGGCCGCGTCGTTCGGCGGCGGGTTGAGGGCCAGATCGAAGGCCTCGATCGGGTTCAGTCCGGCGGTGACCCACACGATGGCCAGCGGGAACACCAGACGCATACCGAACACGGCGATCAGCACGCCGATGGTCAGGAAGATCTTCTGCCAGAATTCGCTCATCCGTTCCAGGACGGTGGCGTTGATGACGGCGTTGTCGAACGACAGCGACACCTCGAGAATGCCGAGGATGGCGCACAGTGCGAGAGCGGTCAAGCCACCGTAGAGGTAGGCCACGACCAGCGAGACCACCGTGATGGCGATGGACAGGCCGAAGATGCGCGTTATCACGCGGAGGGACCTTTCTGTTTCGCACAAACAGGGGGCCCGATGTGTCGAGCCCCCTGTTCGCGATGATGACTAGACGTTGACGCCGTAGTCGCGGGCGATACCGGACAGGCCGGAGGCGTAACCCTGTCCAACAGCGCGGAACTTCCATTCGGCACCGTTGCGGTACAGCTCGCCGAAGACCATAGCGGTCTCGGTCGAGGCGTCCTCGGACAGGTCGTAGCGGGCGAGCTCGGTGCCGTTTGCCTTGTCGACCACGCGAATGTAGGCGTTGCGCACCTGACCGAACGACTGCGAGCGGGTCTCGGCATCGTAGATCGATACCGGGAAGAAGATGCTCTCGATGGTCGGCGGGGTGTTGGCGAGGTTGACGTCGATGACCTCGTCGTCGCCTTCGCCTTCACCCGTGGTGTTGTCGCCCTTGTGCTCGATGGCACCTTCGGGAGACTTCAGGTTGTTGAAGAACACGAAGTGCTTGTCGGAGACGACCTTCTTGTCGGCGCCGGTCGCGATGGCGCTGGCGTCGAGGTCGAAGTCGGTGCCGGTGGTGGTGCGCACGTCCCAGCCGAGGCCGACCGACACAGCGGTCAAGTTCGGAGCCTCTTTGGTCAGCGAAACGTTGCCGCCCTTGGACAGACTGACACCCATGCGGGAATCCCTTCGGTTAGTCCGGTGTGTCGTTTCCCAGCATGTCCGAATCGCCGGGTACCGCTACGACAGTAATAGGTTTCGCGGATCTTGCGTAGGAACCGTCTGCAGCCCAGGTTAACGGGGGGAATCTCCTACCATCGACGGCAGTGAGCGACGTGGTCCGCATGCGCGGTTCGGAAAGGGGATGTGCCGGTGACACCTCGCAGACGCGGATGGTTCAGATCGGGGGCGGATCATGAGTGGATCAGCGGGGCTCGGGCCGCTACCTCGGCCGCCTTTCTGGATATGGATCGCAGGCAAACGGCGGCGGAGGCGGGCGTGGTGGCCAGTGAGCAGGTCTTCCCCGAGCGCCGGATCGGCGCGATCTGGGAGCCGGTGCGCGCGCGGTGCTACGCCGCGGCGGGCGCGTACCTGAGCTACACCGATGAGCTCGACGCCGCCGAGGCCGCGGGCACCCCGATCGTGGACGGCCGGGCCAGAGCCGACGCGTTGGTCGGGCAGCTGAACGACGCCGCACGTGGGGTCGACGATTTCTACAACGCGCACCGCAACGGCCTCGCCGAAGCCGCGACCGTGCGGGCGTCGGTGCCGCAACTGCTCACGCATGTGCGTGCCGAGGCCGAGCAGGTACTGGCCGCGGCGGAGTCGTCCGGATTCACGAAATACCCCTCGATCTCCACTGGTGTAAGGAGGCTGAATGAGGCTCTGATCACAGCCTCTTCGACCGATCCCGGCACGGCTGTCGCGGGCGCGCGCGAGGCTGCGGCACAGGTGCAACAGGCGACCGCGGAATTGTCGAATGCATTGGCGCAGGCGCCTTCTCGTGCCTCGGCTGCCGCGAACGCGATCGCCTCGGTGACCACCAGGCTGGCCGCGGTCCGCAATCGCGCGGGCGCGCTCGGCCCGGCCTACTCCGCGCTGCTTCGTGAGTTCAGTGCTGCGAGTTCGGCGGACTTGACCAACAATGAGCGGGAAAGCCGTCGTGGCATGGACGCCGCCGACGAAGCGCTGGTCGGCGCGCGCGTCGCGGCAGCCGATCGTGATCCGGAGACCGCCCTTGATTTGACCGCCACCGCACGCGAGTACCTCGCCGAGGCCGAGCAGTTGGTCGACGCCGTCACCCGGCGCCTCGAATTGTTGCGTGAGGTACGTACCGACCCCGGAGCTCAGGCTCGCACCGTACGATTCCGGCTGCGGGACGCGCAGATGCTCGCGGTCGACCGAGGACTGGTCGCCGAGTGGGGCTCGGTTCTCGATGCACAAGCAGAACGCCTCGACCGCGTCACTGCCGGACTGACGGGTCGTCATCCAGACTATTGGGCGTATGTCACCGAGCTGGGTACCGTCGCAGAGTTCATCGCCGGTGTGGTCGAGCGCATCAGAAAACAAGCTTCCGAAAAGTAGAAATGACAATGGGTCGACAGATGAGGTGGGGGGAATGACCGCGGGCTACGCCATCGCACCGGAAGTTTGCTTGCGTAAGCAGGTGCCGCTGCGCCATTTCCAGCAGTTGCAGGGTCCCCGCAGCCGGGAGTTGTTCCTGGTGGAACCGGAGCCGATACAAGGCCACGAAGACCGGGAGTTATTGGCGACCGCGCTCGGCGCCACGCTGTATGTACCCGCGACCCGCCCCGATCTCGCCGCGACGATCCGCAGGCGGGCCGAGCGCGGGGTGTGCTCGATGGTGATCGACCTCGAGGACGCCGTCGCCGATCACCAGGTCGAGGCCGCCAAACAGCACGCCGTGGACACCCTGGATCTGCTCGCACGCAGCGAAGCCGCCAATCCGATGCTGTTCATCCGGGTCCGCGACGCGGCCTCGGTCGGCGAGCTGGTCGCCGCGCTCGGGCCGGGCGCCGACGTGCTCACCGGATTCGTCTTCCCCAAGTTCGACGCCGTCAGCGGGCCCGCCTACCTGGCCGCCCTCGACGACGCCAACCGCGAGCTCGGCCGTCCCGTCTACGCGATGCCGGTGCTCGAATCGGCGAACCTGGTGCACCGCCAGACCCGCGACGAGCAGCTCTCGCGCATCGCCGAACTGCTCGCCGGGCACCGTGAGCAGCTGCTGGCTGTGCGGATCGGCGCCACCGACATGTGCTCGACCTTCGGCATCCGCCGCGACCGCGACCTCACGATCTACGACGTGCGGGTGGTCGCCGACGTGATCGCCGATATCGTCAACTACCTCGGGCGCGTCGACGGCACCGGCTTCATCATCACCGGACCGGTGTGGGAGTACTTCGCCGATCACGAGCGGATGTTCCGGCCGCAGCTGCGCAGCGCGCCCTTCGAGGAATCCGACGCGGTGAAGTTCCGCCAGTACCTGGTGAGCCGCGACCTCGACGGCCTGCTGCGCGAGATCACCCTCGACCGCGCCAACGGCATCCAGGGCAAAACGGTGATCCACCCCTCGCATGTGGCGGTGGTACACGCGCTGTCGGTGGTGACCCACGAGGAGTACGCCGACGCGCTCGACATCATGGAGGCCGATGTCGGTGGCGTCGCGGCCTCGGAATACCGCAACAAGATGAACGAGATGCGCCCGCACCGCAGTTGGGCCCGCCAGACGCTGGTTCGGGCCCGTGCGTTCGGGGTCGCGAACAAGGGAGTGTCTTTCGTGGACTTGCTGACAGCGATGATCGCCGAATGAGTGCGTTCGAAACGCCATGGGCGACGGTGAATCTCGGTATCGAGCTGCATCACGGCGAGTCCTTCGCCGCGCGCTCGGCCGAGGATGGTTTGCCGGGTGAGGTGCGTGCGGCGACATCGGCCGATGACAGGCCGACTGACGGCGGGTTTGTCGCGTTGTCCGCTGAAAGCGTGCTGAAGGGCGAGCTTTCGATCGCCGCGCTGGTGCAGCCGGGTCTGCGTCGCAACCCGCGCCGGGCGCACCTGTTGGTGTCCACCGTGCTGGGCAAGCACCTGCCGACCGACCCGCGTGTGGTGATCGGCGCGGGCAATCGCCTGGGCGATCTCGTGCGTGAGGTGCTCGGTGATCGCGAAGCCGTGGTGCTCGGATTCGCCGAGACAGCAACAGGTTTGGGCCACTGTGTGGCCGCGCGGATCGATGCGGGTTGCTACCTGCACTCCACCCGCCGCCACGAGTCGCGAGCCGGCACGCTGACCGGCTTCGAAGAGGGCCATTCGCACGCCACCTCGCACCTGCTCCAGCCCGCGCCCGCCGCGATCTTCGCCAACGATCTCCCGCTGGTGCTGGTCGACGACGAGATCTCCACCGGCGACACCGCCATCGACGCGGTGCGCGCGCTGCACGCCTTCGCACCCCGCGCGCACTACGTGCTCGCCTCGCTGGTGGATATGCGGACGCCTGCCGATCGCACCAAATTCGAAGCTGCCGCAACCGAGCTCGGTGCGCGCATCGACACGGTCTGCCTGGCGTCCGGTAGCACCGAGCTGCCTTCCGGGCTGATCGACACGGTGACTGCCCTGCCCGATCCGCGGCTGAATCCGGTGGCAGACCGACCGGGTTCGTACGGCCGCATCCCATTGAGCTGGCCCGCGGACGTTCCCGAGGGTGGCAGGCACGGAATCCTGCGCTCGGATGCCGCTGCCTTCGACGTCGCGTTGAAATCCATCGCCGACGAGGTGAACACCCGCCTCGACGCCGAGTTCGCCGGGCGCCCGGTCATCGTCATCGGCCACGAAGAACTCATGTACCTGCCCCTGCGCCTGGCCGCCGACCTGGCCGACGCGGGCACCCCGGCCCGCTTCCAAACCACCACCCGCTCACCGGCATACGTCCTCGACGATCCCGGCTACCCGCTGCGCCGCGGCTTCCGCTTCACCGCCCCGGAACCGGACCCCACCGCCCAGCGCTACCTGTACAACGCGCAGTGGCCCGACGCCGACCCGGTCCTGCTGGTCGTCATCGATCCCCCCGCCGACACCCCCGAATTGGTCGCCCCCGGCGGCCTGGTCGACGTCCTCACCGCATCGGGCGCCGATGTCCTGATCGCGGCGCTCCCTGGGGCGGATCCCCGTGCGCTGCATGCGGGCCGTACCGCTGAGCTGGTAGCTGTGACAGCGTCACTGTCCGCGTCGCACAACGATTCCGCTACCTGTGCGGATTCGCCGGGCCGCAGGCAATCGCCCGCGGAAACCGGCTCGGACCGGGACGGCCACGCGGATCACCGTGGCTGCCCGAGCTCCGCCGACTCGAATCAGCCCGGTGCCGACCCGATCCCCGTTGCCCTGCACGGCCCCGGGTTCGGCTCCTATGCGCCCGAGGATGTTTCGTGGCTGCTGAAGGATCTCTCGGACGCTGATCTGGAAGCCGATGTGACGGAACGTGAACGGCGCATCCAGGCCGGTGTGGCCCATTACGCCGAGTCGTTGCCGGTGGAGTTCCAGCCCGACGCCGAATACCGCGAGCTCTTCGATCGCGTGCTGGCCGACAGTGCCGAGCGACTGGCGCTGGCAGTCGCGACAGTGGCAGAACTCGTTGTCGCCGAACGCGGTGAGAACGTTGTCCTGGTCTCGCTGGCCAGGGCGGGTACGCCCGTCGGCGTGCTCATGCGCCGTTGGCTCGTCAGCGGGATCGGCCGCGAACCGCTTGCCGTCCCGCACTACGCCGTGTCGATCGTGCGTGACCGCGGCATCGACGCGGTGGCACTGGACTACCTCGCCCGCCACCACGATCCGTCCTCGATCGTCTTCGTCGACGGCTGGACCGGCAAGGGTGCGATCACCCACGAACTCACCGCCGCTCTCGACGCGTATCACGCCGCGGGTGGCGCCCGGTTCAACGACGAGCTCGTCGTCCTCGCCGATCCCGCCAACTGCGTGCGCACCTACGGCACCCGCGACGACTTCCTCATCGCCTCCGCCTGTCTGAATTCGACAGTGTCAGGGCTGGTTTCACGAACGGTCCTCAACGACACCTTGATCGGGCCCGGCGAGTTCCACGGTGCCAAGTTCTACCGAGACCTGATCGACTCCGATGTCTCGAACCAGCTGATCGACACCGTCACAGCGGCTTTCGACGCGATCGGCGACAAGGTCCCGGCCGCCGTCGCCGCGATCCGCGATTCCGACCGCACCCCGGACTGGTCCGGGTGGGCGTCGGTAGAGAAGGTCCGCGCCGAATACGACATCAGCACAGTCAATTACGTGAAGCCCGGCGTCGGCGAGACCACTCGCGTGCTGTTGCGCCGGGTACCGTGGCGGGTGCTGGTCCGCGAGGCAGACGCACCGGAGCACGCCCACATCCGCCTGCTCGCCGCGGCGCGCAATGTCCCGGTGGAAGTGGTCCCCGACCTGGCCTACTCCTGTATGGGCCTGATCAAGGAGCTATCCCGGTGACCGCCGAGTCCCTCTTCGCGACCGATCTGGATCGCACGATGATCTTCTCCCGCAACGGCTTCGGTGGTGCCGAAGCCGTTGCGAAGGAGTGTGTCGAGTACTACGAGGGCGAACCCCTCTCCTACATGACCACCACCGCCGTCGCCGCCCTGCGCGAACTCGCCGACATCGCCCCGGTGATCCCCACGACCACCCGCACGATCGAACAGTTCCAGCGCATCACCCTTCCTGGTGCCCCCTGGCGCTACGCCATCACCAGCAACGGTGGCAACATCCTCGTCGACGGCATTCCCGACCCGGCCTGGCGCGTCGCCATCGACGACCAGGTCAATGCGTCCGGCGCCACTCTCGCCGATGTCGGTGCCGAATTACGTTCGCGCACAGACGATTCCTGGGTCACCAAGTACCGCGAGGCCGACGAGCTGTTCTGCTACCTGGTTGTCCTCCCCGACCGGGTCCCCGCCGGTTTCCTCGCCGAATGGGATACCTGGTGCCGCGCCAACGGCTGGTCGGCGTCCCAGCAGGGCCGCAAGATTTACACCATGCCCGACGCCGTCTGCAAGAGTCTCGCCGTCGCCGAAGTTCGCCGAAGGCTGACCGAATCCGGCGACCTGGCCACCGGGGCAACCCTGTTCACCGCGGGTGACGGCGCACTGGACGCCGAAATGCTGAAGGCGGCCGATGCCGCGATCCGCCCGCGCCACGGCGAACTGGAAGAACTGAACTTCACCGCGCCCAACCTCACGATCACCACGGCAGCGGGAATCCTGGCAGGCGAGGAAATCCTCGATTGGTTCCATACCGCGCAGCAGCGCACTGTGCCGGTCGGTTAGCCGGCGAAAACCCGGGTGCCGCGACGGCACCCGGGTTCGACGCGTTCAGTACTGCTGCGGCTGACCAGCCAGCTGCTGAGCGATCACACCTTGAATACGCTGTAGACCACCGACCGTGACACCGCTCTGGAGCTGGCCCTCGATGGTGCGGACCAGCGCGTTGTCGCTCATGATCTTCTCGGTCGACTGAATCAGCACAGTGCCCGCGCCGGTGAAGTCGAACTGACGCTCCTCGCCGGAGTTGGCGCCCATCCTGGCCGCGCCCGCCGCGAGGAAGCTGCCGATCCAGCCCTGGTCGTAGTGGTGACTGGGCGAAGGGCAATCGGCCCAGCCGACAAGGGATTCGGGGTCGACGCGCAGGGGCGGCTCGGCGAACATCACCGGCCCGTTGGAGGACGCGAGGAACTTACCGGTGCCGATCAGCGTGAGGAACCCGGGCACGATCGACTGCTTGAGCGCCAGTCCCGGTTCGAAGGCCAGCAGATTCGCACCACGGATGGTGAGGTTGCCTTCTTCGAGGTCATAGGAATTGATGTCGTAACCGCGGTCGCCGATGATCAGCTTGCCGTGGCCCTGCGCCACCACGTAGTCGCCCGCGAACAGCGGCGCCGAGAACTGGCTGCTCACCATGTGCATCAGGCCGCCCTGCAGCCCGTGCGTGAGCATCTGGAACTCGATCTGGCCGTAGTAGGCGATCATCGCGCCCTTGCGCATGAACCACGGCCCGGTCAGGTCGATGCAGTAGGCGTAGCTGTTACCCGGAATGTTGTCGCTGGCACCGAGATTCATCGGCGAGAGGATTTCGCTCATCGGTTCACAACTTCTCTTCGGAGGCCTGCACGTACACCACACCCTGTCCGTGGCAATGCAATTGCATCGCCTCGCCGGCGCCGCGGCCCACCGCGTCGCGCCAGCTCATCGCGGATTTCAGTTCGGTCTGCACATTGCCGTACGCGGCGACGAACGCCTGCGGGTCGACAACGACCGGATTCGGTCCGCCCACCTGGAGTTCCAGGAATCCACCGTGCGCGAGCAGTACCGCCGAACCCTGACCACTGAGCTGCGTGGTGAACATGCCCGTGCCGGTCGCTACGCCCGCCGCGGCACCGCGCAGCGCGCCCATCAAACCGCCACCACCACCGCCGCCGCCACCCGAACTGGCCACGGACACCACGGAAGCCTGCAATCCGGCCGACTGCGCGAGCAGTCGCGAAGCCTCGGCTCGCATCACCGCGCCCGGCTGCATCTGCACCACGTGCACTTCGAGCCCGGCGAATCCGTAATGGACTTCGCCGTTGCCCTGCGCCAGCATGGTTCGCTCGTGCTCACCGGCCATCATCTGCCCGGCCATCCGCATCAAACCACCACCGCCCATGCCCTGACCGGCGCCGGGAATCTGATGCGGCGCGAACGCCACCTGACCCGTGTAGAACAGCATCGCGCCGGAGCGGGCGACGACGCCGCCCGCCTGCCCGACGTTTACCTTCACGACCTTGCTGTTGACCTTCTCGAACATCGCCTGCCCCTACCGTTCCGCCGGCTGGATCAGCACGACACCCTGGCCGTCGAACCGCAGCGAGAACGCCTCGCCCGCATCCTGGCCGACCATCGTCCGCCACGAGACATCGGTGACGAACGACTGGTTGAGATTTCCGCGCGAAGCGACGAACGCGTCGGGATCCACGATCAGCGGATACTGCGGCGTCACCTCGAGGTGAATCAGCGGCCCACCGGCCGACAGCAGCGCCACCTGCCCCTGACCGCTGACCGTGGTGGTGAACAGCCCGCTGCCCGCCGACATCCCGCCGACCCCGGCGAACCGCACATCGGTGCGCAGATTGCCCGCGAAGGCCAGCAGTTGCTGCGACTCCACCTGCAGTGTCTCGTTGTTCAGGTTCACCACGGTGACGTTCTGGCCGTTCACCGCCAAGAACACGCGCCCGTTGCCGTTGCACTCCATCAGTGACAGTTTCTCGCCGGTGGCGCGGCGCTTGAGGCCGTTGAGCACGCCCTCGCCGCCGCCGAACCCGGCCGATTTGAACTGCACATTGCCTTCGTAGGCCACCATCGAGCCTGCGATCGCGCGGATGCTCGTCCCCGCGAGCTGCGCCTCGATCACCTTCTTCGACTGTTCGAACAATTGCGCCATGACAGGCTCCGCTGTCCCCTCTGAATAGGCGGCGAACCGCCGCCGTCCGACTGCGTCGTCACCCTAACCGATCAGGCGAAACTCCGCCCGCGACGCCGGACAATGTGTGCCCGCGGCACAACGCCCGGACGCGTGCGCCCGGTTTCTCGTAGAGTGGCAGGCGAGTCTCGTCGACACCCCACAACGACAAGCGAAGGGTCGAACTTGTCTGCAACACTCGCCAAGGGCCAGAACGGCCCGGTGGCCGTCAGTGACGTGGTGATCTCGCTCCAGGTCACCGCACCGGCCGACCTGTCCGCTCTCCTCGTGACCGAGCAGGGCAAGGTCCGCACCGACGCTGATTTCGTCTTCTACAACCAGCCGAGTGGGCCGGGTGTCGATCTGCGCCCCGGGCCGGCGGGTCAGCCTGCCTCGCTTGCTATTTCGCTGCCCGCGGTACCCGCCGACATCGATCAGATCCGCGCGGTGATCACCCTCGACGATGCGAACAGCAGTTTCGGCCGCTTCGCCCCGCCCACCGCCATCGTCTCCGACGCATCGGGCAACCAGCTGTTCAGCTACCAGATCGATGGTCTCGACGCCGAGTCGATCGTGATCGCGCTCGAGCTGTACCGCCGTCAGGGCAGCTGGAAGGTGCGCGCTGTCGGCCAGGGCTACGCCGGTGGTTTCGCGGCACTGGTCACCGATCACGGTGTGCAGGTTGATGATTCGCCCGCGCAGGCCGCCCCGCAGCAGGCGCCGCCGCCCCCGCCGCAGCAGGCCCCGCCCGCGTACCCGGCGCAATCCGCGCCCAGCTACCCGCAGCAGCCCGCGCCCGCCTACGCCCCGCCCGGTGGTGGCTATCCGCCCCCGCCCGGCCCGGCCCAGCAGCCGCCCGGTGGTGGCTACCCGCCGCCGCCCGGACAGGGCTTCCCACCGCCCGCGCAGGGTGCGCCACCGGCGCCGCAGCAGCCGCCCGCCGAGATCAGTTTGAGCAAGGATCGCCCGGTCAGCCTGCAAAAGGGCCAGCGGGTGACGCTGCGCAAGGAGGGCGGCGCCGCGCTGACCTTCGTGAAGATGGGCCTCGGCTGGGACCCGGTGCGCACGCGCGGGATGTTCGGCAACCGCACCGTCGACATCGACCTCGACGCCTCGGTCTGCCTGTTCGCCGACCAGAACCTCGTCGACGTGGCCTACTACGGCCAGCTGTCGTCGAAGGACGGTTCGGTGCGCCACCAGGGTGACAACCTCACCGGCGAGGGCGAGGGCGACGACGAGATGATCCTCGTCGACCTGACCAGGATCCCGGCGCACATCAGCACGCTGCTGTTCATCGTCACCTCCTACAAGGGTCACTCCTTCGAGCAGGTGCAGAACGCGTTCAGCCGCCTGATCGACGGCACCACCAACGCCGAGCTGGCGCGCTACACCCTCGCGGGCGGCATGCCGTTCACCGCGATGGCGATGGCGAAGGTGTACCGCGTCGGCGGCGACTGGAAGATGCAGGCGCTCGGCGAGGGCTTCAACGCCAAGCACCCCGGCGAAGCGGTGCCCCAACTGGGCCGATTCCTCGGCGGCAACTAAAACCGCGACAGAGCAGGGCAGACACCGTGATTCACCTGAAGGCGGGGCAGAACACTGCTCTGACCGCTGATTCCGTGCGCTTCACCGCGCAGACCGCAGGCGCCGTCGAACTCGGGGCGCTGGTGGTCGGCGAGGATCTGCGGGTTCGCGACGTGCACGATCACGTGTGCGCGTCGCGGCCCGCGGCACCTGGCGTGAGCTTCGCCGGGGCGGCGGTGGATCTCACGCTGTCGCAGATCAGGTCCGACGCGCATGCTGTGCTGCTGTTCGTCGTCGGCGGGCAGACGCTGGGCACCGTCACCGCCGTGCTGTACGAAAACGGCAGTCCGGCTGCTGAATTCGTCATCGCGCCCACGTCCGGTGAGAGCGCGCTGATCTGCCTCGAGGTGTACCGGCGCGGTGGTGGCTGGAAGTTGCGGGCGCTCGGTCAGGGTTACGCGGGCGGCGCGGCACAATTGCTCACCGCGCACGGCGTGACCGCGCCCGAGCCCGCACCGGCGCAGGCGTGGCAGCCCGCACCACTGGCACCGCCGAGCGCCCCCACCGAGACGGTCGCGCGACCCGTACCCACATCGGGCATTCCGCTCGAGGTCGACCACGGCCTGCAACGCATGTGGATGATCTTCGAAGACGCCGCCCGCTCGGCCGCCGCGCTCGTCTCGGCCCGCGACTACGCGACCAAACGCCTGGATCAGGAACTCTCCGAAGCGGTTTCGAACCCGGCGACCCGTAATACCCCCGCCGCCGACGCGGCTCGCGCCCAAGCGCAACGTCGCCACGACGATCTGGTGGCCCTCGCCGACGCCGACCACCGTCGCGACAGCGACCAGCTCGGCCACGAGATCGCCGAGGCCGACGCTTCCATGCCCGCCGCGCTGGCCTCCTGGCTCGCTCCCGCATGGACCACCCGCGCCGCCCGCAGCGACGGCATCCGCCTCGGCGAGCTCTACGCGCTCGACCGCGGCGGCCTTCGCGTGCCGTATTGCGTTCCGGTGCCGCTGAATCGGCCGCTGTGGGTCGACACCGAATCCACCGGCGCGGCCGCACGCGTGATCGGCGCGCTGGTGGCCCGCCTCGTCGCCGCGATCCCCGACAAGCCGACCAAGGTCGACCTGATCGACCTCACCGGCGGCCTGCGCACCCTCGCCGCCCCCCTCGCCCCCCTCTTGGCGGGCCCGGTGATCGCCGACCACGGCGACATCTCCGCCCGCCTCGCCGAGCTCGCCCACGCGGCCGAACTCGCCGAAATCGCCTACAACAGTGGACAAGCCGTACCCCCGACCGAACACCGCATCCTCGTCGCCGCCGACTTCCCCCACGGCTACCAGGGCAGCGATGTAGTGCGCCTGGGCCAGCTGATGGTCCGCGGCGACCTGATCGGCCTGTCCCTGGTCATAGTCGGCAGCGGTAGCGGCGAATTCGGCGACGGCCCGGTGGACCTGCTGGCCCAGTCGTGCAGACACCTGCCCACCATGCCCGGCACCCCGCTCTTCGACCCCTGGACAGGCAACGCCTGGGAACTCGACCTCGACATGCTCCCCGCCGAGCCCGAACTCCAGGCCCGCTACTTACGAATGTAGAACCGGGGTTCCGGTCAGTTCAGCACCGACACGGGTCGGGAGCTGATCGTTGCCTGCCTCGGGCGCAGGAATTCCGGGAGCCAGGGGAGTAGTGGGTCTAGGGCTCGGTCGAGGACGCCGCCTGCGGGGTCGTCGACGAAGTCGCGGCGGACCACGTCGTTCTGGGGGCGCAGGATCTCGTAGACGATCAGTGCGCATAATCCGAGTACCGCCAGGTCGCGCAGGACGACGGTGCCGGTGAACCACTGTTCCGGCAGGCCCTTGTTGTCCTCGCCGAGGTAGTAGTACATCCGCGGTACCCAGACGAGTGCGTCGATCGTCATCCAGGCCAGCAGGATTCGCCGATGCGGCAGCGCGAGTACTGCCAGCGGCACCAGCCACAGCGAGTACTGCGGGCTCCACACCTTGTTCGTCAGCAGGAAGGCCGCGACGACAAGGAAGCACAGCTGGGTCAGGCGTGGGCGCCGTGGCGCGGTGAGCGCGAGGTAGGCGATGCCCGCGCAGGCGGCGACGAAGGCCAGCAGCGAGACCGTGTTCAGGATGGTCGGCGGCTCGCCGTGCCCGATCGGGCCGTCGAAGCCCGCCCAGCCGGTGAACGAGGTGATCACGTTGTAGATCGAGTCGGGGTCGGCGTGCCGAGTGGTGTTGAGCCGGAAGAACTCTCGCCAGCCCTCGGGGTACAGCGCCGCGATCGGGAGGTTCACCGCAGCCCATGTTCCCGCGGCGGCGAGCACGGTGAGGGTGGCCGCGCCGAGCGGGCGCAATGCGAAAAGGTGTGTCCTCGCCGGTGTCTCACGCAACCAGGTGCGGGCGCTTTCGAGGCTGTCGACATCGCGCAACCGCAGCCCGGCCCGTGCGGCGGGCTGACGCTGCATCGGGTCGATCCGCATGCACAGCACCACGATCGGCCCGAGCAGCAACAGCGGATACAACTTCGCCGCCCCGCCGAGTCCGAGCAGAACGCCCGCGAGCACCGGCTTACGCCGCGCCCACGCCAACAGCCCCGTCGCCGCGAAAGCCGTTGCGAGAGCATCGAAGTTGGTGAACATGTGCACGATCACCAACGGCGACACCGCGATCAACGCAGCGTCCCAAACCCGGCGCCCGGCTAATCGCGACGACGCCCACACCGTGATCAGCCACCCGACCGAAAGGCCGAGTGCGACAACGTTGAAGTACACCACCACCGACAGCGCACCGGGCAGCGGCAGGTGATCCCAGACATTGCCGATCTGCATCGCCGCGTACTGGTATAGGCCCGAAAGCACCGGATACTCCATGTATCTGGTCTCGGTGCCACCGTCGGGCGTCGATTCGGTCCAGGATTTCTTGTACGGGAACGCGCCCTCGTTGAGCCGTTCGGCGCCGTAGAGCGGCACCGTGTCGGAGTAGCACATGGCCACGTACTGGCGGCCGTTGTTCCAGTCCAGCATCAGGCCACCCTCGCCGTCGCTGGTCTGCTGGATGCAGCCGGCCTTGGCGGTCCAGCCCAGGGCCAGGAATATCACCGTGAAGGCGAACAGCACCCGCAGCGGCGTCCAGAACCGCACCCGCCCGATCAGCGCGTGATCGCCGACCGGGCCGCCGATCACGGTGGAGAGCTGCGCGGTCAGTGAATCGTTGCGGCTGGGCCGGTCCCGCGCATCGATCGAGCGCAGGTCGGGTGCCAGCCGGGCGGGCGCCACGTACCCCACCTCGCGGCCCGGCCGGGTACCACTCGACGCCGGCTGGTCCGCGAGTTGCTGATCGGTCACGACATCCGAGGCTACCGGTGGCTACCGGGATCGGGTCGGCGTGGTTCCCGCGCCGCTGCTCTCGTTGTCGTTGCCCGAGGCACCGTTGGTCGGTCTGGTCGACCCGCCGTTGCCATTTCCCGGCGTCGCGGGCGAGCCATCCGGGCCTGCCGTCGGCTGACCGGGCAGCGGGCCCGCACCGGTCTCAGCAGGCGACTGCTGCGACTGCGGCACCGCGGGCTGCTGCACCCCCGGCACCGGAATCCGGATGCCGGGCAGGATCTCGACCTGCGAGGGCACGATCACCGGCGGCACGATCGCCGGAGCGGTGGTGGACGGCGCGGTGTAGGGCGCCGACCATTCCGGGACACCGGCCTGGCCCTTGATCGGGGTGGGCTTGGGGAACGACTCGTTCGACGTGCCCGACAGCGCGCCGTCCATCGTCGCCTTCCAGATGTCGGAAGGCAGACCGGAACCGTAGATGCTGCCGCCGCCGTAGTTCTTGAGCGGGTCGCCCTGCTCGGTGCCGACCCAGACCGCGGTCGACAGCGACGGGGTGTACCCGACCATCCAGGCGTCACGGTTGTTGCCGGTGTCGCCGAGCTGGTGGGTGCCGGTCTTGGACGCGGACTCCCGGCCACCGGCCAGGTTGTGGTTGCGCGAGTACGCCGCGATCGGCTTCATCGCCGCGGTGACGTTGTCGGCCACGGCCGCGCTCACCCGCTGCTCACCGGCGGGCTCGCCGCGGTCGAGCAGCACCTGCCCGTCGGCGGTCACGACCTTCTGCACGAAGTGCGGCGCGTGGTAGACGCCAGACGCCGCCAGAGTGGCATACGCCGAGGCCATGTCGAGCGGCCGCGACTGGTACTGGCCGAGCACGATGCCGTTGTTGGGGCCCACGCCGCCGGGCTCGGTCAGCGTCTCGCCGACACCGGGCAGCTCCTTCGCGATACCGAGCTTGTGGCCCATATCGGCGATCTTCTGCGGCCCGTTCTGCATGTCCAGCTGCATGCGGTAGAAGCTGGTGTTCAGCGAACGCTTGAGTGCCTCGGCGATGGTGCACATGCCGCAGCCCTCGCCCTCGACATTGCCGATCTTGATGCCGTTGACGGTGATCGGTCCACTGTCGTAGAGCTGCGAAAGCGGAACGCCCTGTTCGAGATTCGCGGCAAGGCCGATCACCTTGAACGAAGAACCCGTCGGCAGACCGGCATTGGCGAAGTCAAAGCCCTGACCGTCGCTACCGCCGTAGTAGGCGCGGACCGCACCGGTGCGCGGGTCGACCGAGACCACCGCGGTGCGCAGGTTCTCCGGCTCGCCTTCGAGCTTGCCCTGCGCGGCCTTGATCGCGGCGTCCTGCGCCTTCTGGTCGATCGTGGTGGTGATCTGCAGGCCTTCGGTGTTCAGCTGCTGCTCGCTGATGCCGGCGGTCGAGAGCTCTTGGAGCACCTGGTTCTTCACCAGGCCGGACGGGCCCTCGTCGTTGTTCTTGTCGCCCAGCGATTCCAGCGAGACCACCTGCGGGTACTGCATCCCCTGACGCTCCGTCGCGGGCAGGTTGTTCTCCGCGACCATGCCGTCGAGCACGTAGTTCCAGCGCGTCCTCGCGCCCTCGGGGTTCTTCTCCGGATCCAGCATCGAGGGCAGCTGGATCGTGGCGGCGAGGACAGCGCCCTCGGCCACGGTCAGCTCCTGCACCGGCTTGCCGAAGTAGGACTTGGACGCGGCGTCGATGCCGTACGCGCCACGACCGAAGTAGATGGTGTTCAGGTAGGCGGCGAGGATGTCTTCCTTGCTCCACTGCCGCGCCATCTTGGCCGAGATCACCAGCTCGTGCATCTTGCGCGTCATCGACCGCTCGTCACCGACCAGCGCGTTCTTCACGTACTGCTGGGTGATCGTGGAACCACCACCGGCGCTTTCCTTGCCGAGGATGTTGTCGCGGGCGGCGCGGGCGAAGCCCGAGACCGAGAAGCCGGGGTTGGTGTAGAAGTCGCGGTCCTCGGCGGCGATCACGGCATTGCGCACGTGCGGCGGGATCTGATCGATCGAGACCTCGGTGCGGTTGCCCTGCGGCGGAACCACCTTGCTGATCTCGGTGGTGCCGTCGCTGGCGAAGATCGTCGCTACCTGGTTGGTCTCCAGATCGCCCGGCTTCGGCACCGATACCGCCGTGTAGGCGACCAGGAACACCGCGCTCGGCACGACGATGGCAAGGGCCATCAGGACATAGAGCGTCCGGCGAACGATCCGCCATGGCGATTTCTTCACCGCACCAGCACTACCCGAGCCGTCGTCGCCCCCGCCGCCGGCGCGGCGGCTGCGCGGACCGGTCGGCGGCGGTGTGCCACCCACACCCGCGGCACGACGTTCACCGGTGCTCGGGCCACCCACGGTGGCGCGACGTTCACCGGACGTGGGGCCACCGGGGCGTCGCCCCGCACCGGCCCGTGCGGCCGCGGCGGCACCGCCCGCGCGGGCTGTCCGCGCTACGTCTTCGTTCGCACCGCGCACGGTCCTGCCTGCACCGGTCTGACCCGAACGCACGGTCGACTCGTCGGGGCCGCCGGGACGCGGCAACTTCTGGGTGGCACCGGCAGCGGGCGTGCCGGGACGGCCCGGCTGCACGGGCCTGCCCTGCGGCGGCCTGCCCTGACCGGGCGCACCCTGCGGAGCCGGCCCACCCTGCGGTCCACCCGGACGCTGCGGGGGCGGACCAGGCCGGCGCGGCGGCATCCCACCGGGCGGCGGACCCTGCTGACGATTCGGCGGCGGCCCCTGCGGACCACGCCCTCCAGGCACCGGACCACCCTGCGGACGCCCACCCTGCGCGGGACCACCGGGCGCACCCTGCGGGCGCGGGCCCGCGGGCGGCATCGGCCGACGCGGCGGGGGACCGCCGGGCCGATCACCCGACTGTGGGGGGAGACCCGGTTGCGCACCCCGAGCCGGACGGCCGCCGCGCGGATCATCGCCGTGGGGGGAGGACTCGTAGGGCGAACTCACTGACCAGATCTCCATAACTTGTAAGGTTCGGGCACACAACATCCGCGCCGGAGTACCGGCGCGGAGAGGGTGCACCCCGAACAGTGGCGCATCACGCGGTGGCCACCATCACTTGTGCGGGCCGCCCGTCACTGGGCAGCCCCGTCGCTGCGCAAGCCATCATTCGGCAGCAGAGCGCCGGGCTCGCGAACTCGTCCGTCGCCTGGCGGGGGCGGGAGCCGTGCCGAGCACATACGACTGCACCAGATGGTTCCAGCTGCACGAGCGACATACCTCGACGACATGCACCGAGAATTCCTCGTTCGCCTCGGCCATCCGAATCAGTTCCTCGGGCGTCCGCGCCGACCCGGCCACTTGGCCGAGCCCATCGCCGAACACCCACGAAACCAACGTCAGCTGCTCTTTCCGGCAGATCGGGCAGGTCGCCTCGCTGCCCCGGCCATGGAACTTGGCGGCCCGGAGCAGATACGGATTCGCGTCGCACACCTCGGCGACGCCGACCCGCCCCGCGTAGACATCGGCCAGCAGGGACCGGCGCCGGAGCGCATAGTCCACCACCTGCCGCTGAATTCGCACGATCACCAGAGTAGCGGGGTTCGCATACGCGTGCCCACGGCATCGTTTGATCCGATCTCCCTGACCACTCCGGCTATTTCGGGGCAGATGCGGGTGTTTTCGCAGGTGAGGCGACGCGCGGCACGCGGATGTCCGGCAGACCTCGATCGGGGGTCGCCGATCCGGTCTCGCGCGTACGTGACATCGATCGCCCAGCGGCGTCGAGCATGCTTGACGCCGACGCGCCCGTAAAAAGCTCCAGTTCACCCCACTGCGCTGACCTGCGGTGATGACGCCTGCGTCACATTCGACTGTGCGTAGATGTATCGCTCCGATATAGTTGGAACTCGCATCCACGGTTAGGTCTGTTCGGCCTGTCAGGTCGTCATAGTCAGGGAGTGAGGTCGGCAGTGCTCGAATTGGCGATTCTCGGCCTGCTCCTCGACGCGCCCATGCACGGTTACGAGCTGCGCAAGCGGTTGACGGGCCTGCTCGGAGCGTTCCGGGCCTTCTCCTACGGTTCGCTCTACCCGACGCTGCGCAGAATGCAGGCCGACGGGTTGATCGCCGAGGAGCTTCCGGAGGGCGCGATCGCGCGCCGTGCGCGCCGCGTCTACCGGCTCACGCCGGTTGGGCGGGAACGGTTTTCTGAACTCCTCGCCGACACCGGTCCGCAGAACTACACCGATGACGGTTTCGGCGTTCACCTGGCCTTCTTCAGCCGCACTCCCGCCGAGGCGAGAATGCGAATTCTGGAGGGCAGGCGACGCCAGGTCGAGGAGCGCCGAGAGGGTCTGCGGGAAGCGATCAAGAAGGCCAGCGGCTCGCTGGATCGCTACACCCGCCAGCTCCACCAGCTCGGATTGGAATCAAGCGAGCGCGAAGTGCGCTGGCTCAACGAGTTGATTGCGGCGGAGCAATCGACGAAGGCGGCACCACAGAAAGAGGGAAAGAGCGGCCATGAGTGATGTCAACAAGGTTGGGTCCGGCGAAGTTCGCGTCGCGATCGTCGGTGTGGGCAACTGCGCATCGTCGCTGGTGCAGGGCGTGCAGTACTACAAGGATGCCGACGAGAACCAGGTCGTTCCCGGCCTCATGCACGTCAAGTTCGGTAGCTACCACGTGCGCGACGTGAAGTTCGTGGCCGCGTTCGATGTCGACGCCAAGAAGGTCGGCTTCGACCTGGCCGAGGCCATCTTCGCCAGCGAGAACAACACCATCAAGATCTCCGATGTGCCGCCGACCGATGTGACGGTCCTGCGTGGCCCGACCCTCGACGGCATCGGCAAGTACTACGCGATGACCATCGAGCAGTCCGAGGCCCCCGCGGTCGACGTCGTCAAGGCGCTCAAGGATGCCAAGGTCGACGTGCTCGTCTCCTACCTGCCGGTGGGTTCGGAAGAGGCCGACAAGTTCTACGCGCAGTGCGCGATCGACGCGGACGTCGCCTTCGTCAACGCGCTGCCGGTCTTCATCGCCTCCGACCCGGTCTGGGCGAAGAAGTTCACCGATGCCGGTGTCCCGATCGTCGGCGACGACATCAAGTCCCAGGTCGGCGCGACCATCACCCACCGTGTGATGGCCAAGCTGTTCGAAGACCGCGGCGTGGTGCTCGATCGCACCTACCAGCTCAATGTCGGCGGCAACATGGACTTCAAGAACATGCTCGAGCGCGACCGGCTGGAGTCGAAGAAGGTCTCCAAGACCCAGGCCGTCACGTCGAACCTCACCGGTTCGCTCGCGGGCAAGGTCCACGACCGCAACGTTCACATCGGTCCCTCGGACTACGTGGAGTGGCTCGACGACCGCAAGTGGGCCTACGTGCGCCTCGAGGGTCGCGCCTTCGGTGACGCCCCGCTGAACCTGGAGTACAAGCTCGAGGTGTGGGACTCGCCGAACTCGGCAGGCATCATCATCGACGCCGTCCGCGCGGCGAAGATCGCCAAGGACCGCGGCATCGGCGGACCGGTCATCCCGGCCTCTGCCTACCTGATGAAGTCCCCGCCGGAGCAGATCGCCGACGATGTCGCGCGCACTCAGCTCGAGGCGTTCATCATCGGTGCCGATTAATCACTGAACGAAAAAGCCGGTGTCGCACGAACTTTCGTGCGACACCGGCTTTCTTTGTAATCCAGGGAGTTCTAATCCAGGGAGACGTACACCTCGACCGAAGTCGGGCCGGTGTAGCGCTCCAGCTCCGCCGTGTGCGAGCGAGTGATGGTGCCCGCGTTCTCGGCCTTGATCACCTGGGCCCATGCGGTGCGCAGCAGATCGTAGGGCTTGTCCGAGACCACGAACTTGGCGTAGCGCCCCGCGGGAATGCGGGTGAGCACGTCACCGTGGTCGACGTCCTCCAGCCCGCCGACCTCGTAGCCGAGCACGGCCACCGCATGATCGTTCTGCCCGATATAGGCAGCCGCGCGGGGAACCATCTTCTCCCGCGAGAGATACCGATCCCAGGTGAAATTCACCAGGTCGAGATCGCGTGCGGTCACCTCGCGCCCGGCCAGCGGCACGGTGAGACCCGCGATCAAACCGTCGTCGAGGGTGACGATTTCGAAATCCACGGCCATCAGCTGTCCTTCTCATCGGTCAGCGAAACGAAGATCTCGACCGTGCGCTCGTCGGGATACTGCTCGCAATCGCCGGTATAGGCGCGCACGAATTCACCCGCTGCCTCCGCGTCCCACACCTGGCGCCACAGCCCGACGATGGTGTCGCCGAGGTTGTCGCCACTGGCCACGAATCGCGCGTAGCGGCCCGCCGGAATCTTGCCGAGCACATCGCCCACCTGTAGGTCGGCGAGAGTTTTGCACTCGTATCCGACGATGTGGGTCAGGTACGAGTTGATCTCCGGCGCGAAATCGACATAGCCCGTCGCGACCGGCCCCGGTAACGTTCTCGTCCGCAGGTTCGCCCACGCCTCGACCACCTTGGCGCGGCGCGGCCCCTCGACGGCGAGCGCCGGGCTGCGAAGCACCGTGCCCGCGATCAGCGTCTCGGGACGGTCAACGACATTGAAATCCACCTGCGTAGCCCCTATGTCTAGTGTCGTCGCATGTCGGTACCGACCGCACATCCTCCCGTATCGGTCCGACAGGTTCCGCGCCGGGATCAGTCGACCCCTGGTCGGGCGGTTCGCGCTCTGGGCAACGATGTTGCCATGTCCCTAGGGTAGTCGGGTCCGGCTGCGCCAACTCGTGATCTATCGCGGCCCTTCACCACCGAGCCCGGGGAAAAGCTCACCGGGGGCCGATGGGTTCGGTGCGGGCGGAATGATGATCAACGGCGGCGGTGGCGGATTGTTCGGCGAGTTCGTCGGCGGACCGAAGATGTCGAAGCCACGGCCCTGCGTCGGCGCCGTCCCGGTACCCGGCACCGGCACCAGCGGCGGGCTCGGCAACGGTGGTGTGTCGAACTGTTCGACCGGTGTCCCCGCCAGTGCGGCGTCCATCGACTGCTTCCAGATGTCGGCGGGCAGTCCCGAACCCCAGATGGCCCCACCGCGACCGTTGCGCAGCGGCTGGGGGTGCTCGGTGCCCACCCACACCGCGGTGGACAGCGAGGGCGTGTACCCGACCATCCACGCGTCCTTGTTGTCCTTGGTCTCGCCGAGCTGGGTGGTTCCGGTCTTGCTCGCCGACTGTCTGCCCTCGGCGAGCCCGTGGCCGTTGGAGTAGTTGGCGATCGGCAGCATCGCCGACGTAGTCGCATCGGCGATTTCGGCCGAGATCCGCTGCTCGGGCTCCGAATGTCGCTTGCCCGTCGCGGTTTCCCAGCTGCGGTCGAGCAGCACCCGGCCGTCACCGGTGCTCACCTTCTGCACGAAGTACGGCCGGTGATAGACCCCGGAGGCGGCCAGCGTCGCATACGCCGACGCCATGTCGATGGGCCGCACCAGATACTGCCCGAGCACGATCCCGTTGAGCGGGTAGCCGTCCGGTTCCGCCAGGGTGACGCCGTCGACGCCGGGAATGTATTCGGGGATGCCTGCCAGGTGCGCGGCCTCGGCGATCGAGCGCGGGCCGTCGGCCATCGTCATGGTGAGCCGGTAGAAGCTGGTGTTCAGTGAGCGTTTGAGCGCCTCGGCGAGCGAACAGCGCCCACACGAATCGCCTTCGACGTTGGTGATCTCGGTGCCGCGGTCGGTGATGGGCGAGCTGTCCATCGCCCGCGTGACCGGAATACCCTGCCGTTGGGCGGCGACGAGCGCGAAAACCTTGAACGCGGAACCTGTTTGGAGCGGTGCCTGCGCGAAATCGAACCCGGCCCCGTCCTCGCCGCCGTAATAGGCGCGCACGGCCCCGCTGCGCGGATCGATCGACACCACCGCCGAGCGCAGTTCCGGCGGCTGCCACGAGAACCGTTCACGTACCGAATCGACCGCGCCCGCCTGCGCCGCGGCATCGATGGTGGTGGTGATCTGCAATGCGCCCGTGTTGATGTCGGCGTCGTCGAGGCCGGCGGCCCGCAATTCGCGCAGCACCTGGGTGCGGATATGCCCTTCCGGTCCGAGCGTGGTCGCTTCGGCAGGCACATCGTCGAGTGGGATGATCGGCGGGAACACCGTCGCGTCACGGTCGCCGGGCGCGAGCACGCTCATCTCGACCATCCCGTCGAGCACGTACTGCCAGCGTGCTCGCAACTGATCGAAATGATTCTCCGGGTCGAGCACCGAAGGCGAGCGGATCACGGCCGCGAGCACCGCGCCCTCGGCGAGGGTCAGCTCCGGCACCGGCTTGTCGAAATAGGCCTTCGACGCGGCCGCGATCCCGTACGCCCCGCGCCCGTAGTAGATCGTGTTGAGGTAGGCGGACAGGATCTCGTCCTTGCTCCACTGCCGCGCCATCTTGGCCGCGATGATCAGCTCCCGCATCTTGCGGGTGACAGTGCGTTCGGAGCTGAGGAAGGCGTTCTTCACGTACTGCTGGGTGATCGTCGAGCCGCCGCCCGCGTAGTCCTGACCGGTCACATTGTCGCGGGCGGCGCGCAGGAAGCCGCTGGTCGAGTAGCCGGCGTTGGTATAGAAGGTGCGGTCTTCGGCCGCCAGCACGGCGTCCCGCACCGGATACGGCACATCGGTGAGCGGGATGGGTATCCGATTGCCCTGTGGCGGAATGAATTTCGTCAGAACCGTGGTGCCGTCGGAGGCCAGCACGGTGGCGGGCTGCTCGACCGCGACCTCGGCCGGTTCGGGGATCTCCGAACTCCAGTACACCGCGACGAACAGCAGCGCGGGCACACACACGAAGATCACGAACAACGCGAGCAGCAGCCGCCGGATGCGCTGGCCCCTGGTGCGCGGCTTACGTTCGGAGGGCTGGTCGTCGGTGCCGAGCAGGGCGGCCTGTGCCCGTCGCGCGGCGCCCTTGTCGCGGGGCCCTTCGGTGGCGGCCAGGCGCGCCGCCTGAGCTCGTCGCGCCGCACCCTTGCTCGGCTTCTGCTCCTTCGCGAGTGGATCGCGGAACCCGGCAATCGAGGTGTACGGCGCGTCCTCATCGGAACGCCCGCGCCCGCGCTGGGAGGCCACACCATCTCCTTTCGGAGCGAGCAGAAGAACTCACCTGCACCGACGTCGATATCGGTGCAGGCGACTCTACCCGGCGGTAGCGGCAGAACCCGGCAGGTCAGCTCTTGACGCCGCCCGCGGTGAGACCGGAGATGATGCGACGCTGGAAAATCAGCACCATGATCACCAGCGGCACGGTGACGATCACGCCCGCCGCCATGATGGCCGCGTACGGCTGCACCAGCGGGTCGTTGCCCGAGAAACTCGCGATGGCGACCGTCACCGGCTTGGTGTCGTCGCCCGACAGCAACCTGGCCAGCAGGTACTCGTTGATCGAGGCGATGAACGCCAGGATCGCGGTGGTGAACACCGCGGGCGCGGCCAGCGGCAGCATGATCAACCGGAAGGCCTGGAACTTGCTCGCACCGTCGATGCGCGCGGCCTCTTCGAGCTCCCACGGCAGTTCGGCGAAGAACGAGGCCAGGATGTAGACCGTCATCGGCAGCACGAAGGAGATGTTCGGGATGATCATCGCCTGGTACTGGCCGATCCAGCCGATATCGGTGAACAGCTGGAACAGCGGCGTCACCAGCACCACGGCCGGGAACATCGACGCCGACAGGATCAGTCCCGAGATCAGGTACTTGCCCGCGAAGGTCATCCGGGCCAGCGCGTAGGCCGCGAGTACGCCGAGGAGCAGCGCCACTGCGGTGGTCACCGAACCGATGATCACGCTGTTGAGCAGTGCCTTGCCGAAGTCGTTGCCGCGGCTGGTGTCGAAGGCGTTGCGGAAGTTCTCCAGCGTCACGTGGGTCGGCCACGGGGTGCTGTCGAAGGTGTGGGCCGGGTCGCGGAACGCCACCACGGCCATCCAGTAGAACGGGCCCAGGCCCCACACCAGCACGATGGCGACACCGAGATAGAGCCGCACCGTGCCGATCCGCTTGCGCCACGACACCGGCTGCGCCGGCAGCGTCTTCGGCTCGGCGGCAGGTTCTTTCGTCATCGACATGGTCATCAGTTCGCCTTCCGCTGTTCTTCCTGCGTGCGAACAGCGTTGGCGCCGAGCACCTTCACCAGGACGAACGCGATACCGAAGACGAGCAGGAAGGTGATCACCGACAGTGCCGCGGCGCTGTTGGGACCTTGGCGCACCTGCTCGACCACCAGGATCGACAGCGTGTTGGTCGACGGGTTACCCAGCGTCATGATCGCGGGCAGGTCGTACATGCGCAGCGCGTCCATGGTGCGGAACAACACCGCCACGAGCAGCGCGGGCTTGAGCAGCGGCAGCGTGATGTGCAGGAACCGCTGCCAGGCCGACGCGCCGTCGACCTTGGCGGCCTCGTACACATCGGCCGGAATCACCTGCAGCCCAGCGAGAATCAGCAGCGCCATGAACGGCGTGGTCTTCCACACGTCGGCCGCGATCACCGCGAACCGCGACGCCCACACGTCCGAGGTCCACAGGATGTGCGTGCCGAGCACCCGGTTCACGACACCGTCGTACTGGAACATGAACTCCCACAACCGCGCTGTGACGGCGGTGGGGATCGCCCACGGGATCAGCACGGCCGCGCGCAGCAGCGCCCGGCCGCGGAAGGTCTTGCCCATCACCATGGCCATGCCGAGCCCGAGCAGAGCCTCGAGCGACACCGTCACCACGGTGAAGAACAGGGTGATCCCGACGGCCGACCAGAACTGTGAGCCGAGCGTGCCGGTGGGGCACGACACCGTGCCCATTATCGACCCGCACTGCTGCATCAGCCAGTGCGTGTAGTTGCTGAATCCGGCACTGCCGCCCTCGACGAACATCCCGGTGGCCGGGTCGATGCCGGAGTCCTTCGAGAAGGACATCCAGACCGCCTCGACCACCGGATACCCGATGACCACTGCCAGCGCGACGAGCACGGGCGCGACGAACAGCCACGCCTTGCCGGATTGTCGCAGTTCCAGCGCTAGCCCGCGCTGCTTGGCTCCCGAAGGATCCGACACCGTTACTACTCTCCTACGGTCTGGTCGGGTCCGCTGCGCGTACCGCTACGAACCGGCGGTCTCGATGCCCTTTTGCATGCCGGCGACCGCGTCGTCGACGGACTTCGTGCCGTTGAGGGCAGCATAGGCGTTGTCCTGGATGGCCTTCGACACCGCGGGATAGAACGGGGTCACCGGACGCGGCACGGCGCTGGCGATGGATTCCTTCAGCGTGGGCAGGTACGGCATCTTCGCGATCAGGGCCGGGTCGTCGTAGAGCGAGGAGCGCACCGAGGGCAGCGAGCCGGAGGCGATGATCTGCTGCGCCTCTTCGCTGATCAGGTAACGAACGAAGTCGGCGGCGGTGGCCTTGTTCTTGGAGAACGCGCTGATCGCGGCGTTGTAGCCGCCGAGGGTGGAGGCGCCGACGCCGGTGTTGCCCGGCAGCGGGGCGACACCGAACTTGTCCTTCACCGCGGAGCCGTCGGCGGAGGCCTGGGCGTAGAGGTAGGGCCAGTTGCGCAGGAACAGCAGCTTGCCCGACTCGAACGCGCTCGCGCTCTCGCCTTCCTTGAACGTGATGGCTTCCTTGGGGATGTCACCGTTCTTGTAGGCGTCGACGAGGACCTTCAGGCCCGCCTTCGACTCCGGGCTGTTCACGGTCGGGGTCTTGCCGTCGGCGCCGACGAAGCTGCCACCGAAGGCGTTGATGACCTCGGAGGTGTTCACGGTCAGGCCCTCGTAGGGGGCGAGCTGACCGGCGTAGCAACCGATGTTGTTGTCCCGGGCCACCTGGCACTGACCGAGCATCTCGGTCCAGGTCTTCGGCGGGTTGGGCACCAGGTCCTTGCGGTAGTACAGCAGGCCACCGTTGGTGTTCTTCGGTGCCGCGTACAGCTTGCCGTTGTAGGTGGCGCTGGCCACGGTCGGCGCGAGCAGCGGCGCGGTGTCGATCGCGAAATTGCCCTCGAGCGGCTGGACCCAGCCCTTCGCGGCGAACTCGGCGGTGTCCTTCACGTCGAGGGCGACGACGTCGTAGCCGTCCTGCTTGGCACGGAAGTGCTCGGCGAGGTCGTCGTGCTGCTGGGTGCCGTCGGCCGACTGCTCCTTGAACGTCACCTGCTCGTTCGGGTGCGCGGCGTTCCAGCGGTCGATGAGCTGTTTGACCACACCGGTTTCGGTGGTGTCCTTACCTTCGACGTAGGTGATCGGGCCGCGGCCCGTCAGGTTCTGGTCGAGCGCGTTGCCACCGTCGTCACTGGAGCAACCACTGGCGAACGTTGCGGTGAGCAACGCGATCGAGGCAGCAGCCATCGTCGCTCTGGGGACAAACTTCAAGGCCATCGCAGACACTCCAGGGTCAAGACGTGAGCAGCAGCACACCGTGCGGTGCAACAGGCAACATACATGGTGAGGGCTCTTCGCGTCCGATCGTCCTGCTCTTCGGCTTACTTCCCGGTCAGTTCGCTTGCGATTCGCTGTCGGTGCCGTGCCCTACCCTCGAGTGCGTGACCAGTCCACCGCCGTCGACGCCCGATCGGATGCTCACCCGCATCGGTGGTTTGCTGCGCAAAGCCGAGTCCACCGACAACGCCCACGAGGCCGAAGCCTTCCTCGCCGCGGCCCAGCGGCTGGCGACGAAGTCCTCGATCGATCTCGCCGTCGCGCGCTCGCATGTCGCGTCACGCGAGCGCAGGTCGGCGCCGGTGCAGCGGATCATCCCGATCGGCGAACCGGGCCGAAAGGGCCTGCGCACCTACGTCCAGCTGTTCGTCGCGATCGCGGGCGCCAACGACGTTCGCTGCGATGTCGCCCGTACCTCCGCCCAGGTCTACGCCTACGGCTTCGCCGCCGACATCGATACCTGCGAAGCGCTCTACGCGAGCCTGCTGATTCAAATGGTGCGAGCCTCCGATCACTACATCAAATCAGGCGCCTACCGCGCGGCCACGGTCGTCAAAGTCGTCGCCGAGAAGAGGCTCGGCCGCACCGTCCGCCGCCGAGTCGAGGTGCCGGTGGCTGGGGTGACAGCGCGGCTGAACTTCCAGATGGCTTTCGCCGCCCGGATCGGCGCCCGCCTCGCCGAGGTGAAAGCCGAAGTCGTCGCCGAGGAATCCGTCGTCGAATCGACCGGCACCGCCCTGGCTCTGCGCGACAAAGAGGTCGCGCTCACCGACTTCTATACCGCTACCTCCGAAGCACGCGGAACGTGGCGAGGCCCCCAAACTTCCACGGGTCATTCCGCCGCGGCCCGTCGCGCGGGCGACCGCGCAGGCCGCACCGCCCGTTTGGGTACCTCGCCAGAGCTGCCCGCCGCTCGCGGAAAGCTCACCGGTAGATGATGTCTGCGCGCCGTCCCCGGATAGCGACCACCCAGTCGCGCACAGCGGCCGGCCGGGTCGGAACAGTTCGTGTCCGAGGCTGAGTCGGGTCGGCGGCGCGACAGTCAGCGCGCCAAGGTCTATGACGGTGAGCAGCTGGTGCGTGGGGTGTTCGATCGTGCCGACGAGTTCGGGCATCGGACGGTGGAGGTATACGGCTCCCAGCTGACCCTGCCGGTGGAGCGACGCTTCGCCTCCGTCGAATCGGTGCAGACCTATGTGGACAAGGTGTTGGCGCTGAATTGGGTTCGTGCGCAATGGGAACGGTCCACGGTATCGGTCCGTGTCCGCGCCCGTGGTGGTGCCGCAGCAGCCCACTACGAGCCCGAAACCGCCGTCCTGGCCGTTCCACTACACACCGGCTCCACCGCTTGGGCCCTGCGCGAGCTGGTGGTCCTGCATGAAATCGCCCATCATCTGTCGCCCGATCCGGCACAAGCCCCCCACGGCCCCGAATTCTGTACCCGTTATGCCGAATTGGTCGACGGTGTGATCGGTCCGGAGGCCGCGCTGCTCATCCGTGCGACCTTCGCGGGATGTGGTGTTCGATTCGGCTAGTCGGGCGAGGAGTTCGCGAGCAGGGCGCTGACTCGCTCGTATCGCCGCAGCCACCAGTCGACCCGGTCGGGATCGGGGTGCCGGTATTTGTCGAGCAATACGGGATCGGGTTCGGGTGGTGTGGTGGGAACAGGCAACCATCCATCTACCGGCAGCAGCGACTCCGCGACGAGATCGCCTTCGAACAGCGCGAGAGTTCCGAGTCCACACGCGAATTCGAGATCGGGCAGCGCACCCGCCAACGCCAGTTGCGCGGACAGCCCGACGCTGGTCTCCAGCGCCGACGAAACAACAGTCGGCAGCCCGGCCGCCCCGGCAACCGCCAACGCCCGCCGCACCCCGCCCAGCGGCGTGCATTTCAGCACCGCCACATCCGCAGCCCCCGCCACCGCTACCCGCATCGGATCCTCGGCCCGCCGAATCGATTCGTCGGCAGCGATCGGCACCGAAACCCGCCGCCGAACCTCGGCCAATTCCTCGATCGTCGAACACGGCTGCTCGACATATTCCAAACCCCCAGCAGCCCTGTTCAGCTCGCCGATATTGCGAACAGCGGTCTCCACATCCCACACTGCGTTCGCGTCGACCCGAACAGCCCCCGATTCCCCGATCGCCGCCCGCACCGCCGCCACCCGCGCCAGATCCTCGGCCAACGAGTCCGGGTGATCGGCCACCTTCACTTTCGCGGTCGCACAACCGGATTCCCGAACAATCCGCCCGGCCCGCCCGGCATCCACCGCGGGCACAGTGCAATTCACCGGAATCCGATCACGCACCGGCACCGGCCACCCCACCGTCACCTGCTCAACAGCGGTAGCCAACCACCCAGCCGCCTCCCGATCCCCATATTCCGGAAACGCGCAGAACTCCCCCCAACCCAACTCCCCCCGAATCAACATCCCCTCCCGCACAGTGATCCCCCGAAACCGCGTCCGCAACGGAATCGCATAAACAAACAGGTCGGCGTTCACCCGACCGATCGTAGAGGTCTCGCCGGACGGCGGCGCTCGCGTGAGCGCCGCCGTTTCGGTTCACAATCGTTCGATGATGGTGGCGTTGGCGAGACCGCCCGCTTCGCACATGGTTTGCAGCCCGTAGCGTGCCCCACGTTGGCGCATCGCGTGCACCAGCGTGGTCATCAACCGCGCCCCGGACGCGCCGAGCGGGTGTCCGAGTGCGATTGCCCCACCGTTGACGTTGACCCGGCTCATATCCACACCGGTCTCCTTCGCCCACGCCAGCACAACCGGTGAGAATGCCTCGTTGATCTCGAACAGGTCGATATCGGAGATCTCGAGACCCGCCCGTCGCAGTACCTTTTCGGTGGCCGGGATGACCGCGGTGAGCATCAGCAACGGGTCGTCGCCCGCGACGGAGAAGCTGTGCAGCCGGGCCAGCGGACGCAGGCCGAGCTGCTCGGCGCGTTCGCCGGACATGATCAGCACCGCGGAGCTGCCGTCGCTGACCTGACTGGCCGAGGCGGCGGTGATCTCCCAGCCGATCTGCGGGAAGCGGGCCGCCATCGCGGGGTCGTAATACGCGGGCTTCAGTTTCGCGAGCGTGTCGATGGTGCTGCCGACCCTGATTCCCTCATCGGTGTTCAGCCCGTTGATCGGCGCGAGTTCGTCGGCGAAGAGTCCGTCCTTGGTTGCCCGAGCGGCCTTTTCGTGACTGCCGAGCGCGAATTCGTCGAGCTGGGTCCGCGTCAGACCCCATTTCGCGGCAATGAGCTCGGCGCTGATCCCCTGCGGGACGAGGTCATCGGGATACCGCTCCGCGAACGCGATGCCCGACAAATCGGTGGCACCGACCAGGTTGGCGCCCATGGGAACTCGCCCCATCGATTCCACGCCCGCGGCGACCACGATGTCGTAGGCCCCCGCGATAACCCCTTGTGCCGCGAAGTGAATCGCCTGCTGACTGCTACCGCACTGCCGATCCACCGTGGTGGCGGGCACGGATTCCGGATACCCGGCGGCCAGCGCGGCCCGCCGGGTCATATTCGCCCCTTGCTCTCCGACCTGGGTGACGATGCCGCCGATCACATCGTCGATCAGTACCGGATCGATCCCGCTGCGCTCGACGACCGCCCGCAGGCTGTGCGCCAGTAGATCAACAGGATGAACATCGTGAAGTGCGCCGTTCGGCTTGCCCCGCCCGATCGGGGTGCGTACCGCTTCGACGATGACCGCGTCTCGCATGGAAGTCCTCTTTCGCCAATGCTGGCTCTATTTGACAATAGCCAGCTTAGATCCTAACTATCATCGACTCAAGTCAGATTGGCTATGATGTCTCTCATGGCAGCCGTGATGGAAGGACCTCTGGCCGATCTCAGCAGATGGGACACGGCGGGCTGCTCCATCGCCCGAGCCATGGATCTCATCGGCACCCGCTCGGCGATGCTCATCCTGCGCGAGGCCTACTACGGCACCCGCCGCTTCGACGGCTTCGCCAGCCGAGTAGGCATCACCGACGCCGCCGCAGCGGCCCAACTCCGCAAACTCACCACCGCGGGCCTCCTGGAAAAACGTCCCTACCAGGAAGAAGGCAAACGCACCCGCCACGAATACGCGCTCACCCAAATGGGCCGAGACCTACTTCCCGCGGTCGTGGCCCTCTGGCAATGGGGCGACGCGTACCTCCAACCGGGCCCCGCGCCTCTGCTCCGGGTGGACGCCGAGACCGGTGCCCCGGTCCGCGCCGATCTGCGCACCCCCGACGGCACCGAAATCCCCCTCGAACGACTGGCCGTCCGAGTCAACGAGGACTACCTCCGCGAACGCCGAAAGAACAAGAACAGCTGATCACCGGGCTTACCTGGTGATCAGCTGTTCGGCACGTCGACTCAGCGCAGACGCCGGCCGTCGACGCTGAAGAAGTACACGTGTTCGGGGTCGGCGGTCAGGCAGAGGCGTTCGCCCTTGGAGGGCGGGTTGCGCCAATCCACGCGCGCCACGATCGTTTCCCCGGTCTGACCGCTGACGCCCGCGGACAGGGCGCGGCCGTAGACGTAGGCGTCGGAGCCCAGTTCCTCCACCACGTCGACCTCCATCTCGAGGCCGCCGTCGCCCACTTCGAGATGTTCGGGGCGGATGCCGAGCACCACCGAGCCCTCACCCGCGTCGGCCACCGCACGCGGCACCCGCACCGGGTATCCACCGATGGTGACGGTTCCGTCGTGAACGGGCAGCGTGAACAGGTTCATCGCGGGCGAACCCATGAACCCGGCGACGAACATGTTCGCCGGATCGCGGTACAGGTCGCGCGGCGACGCGCACTGCTGGAGCAGGCCGTCCTTGAGGACCGCGACCCGGTCGCCCATGGTCATCGCCTCGACCTGGTCGTGGGTGACGTAGACCGTGGTGGTTCCGAGCCGGCGCTGCAACTGCGCGATCTGGGTGCGGGTCTGCACGCGCAGCTTGGCGTCGAGGTTCGACAGCGGCTCGTCCATCAGGAACACCCGCGGCTGCCGCACGATCGCGCGCCCCATCGCCACCCGCTGACGCTGCCCGCCCGAGAGCGCCTTCGGCTTGCGATCCAGGTACTGCTCGAGGTCGAGGAGCTTGGCCGCCTCCAGCACTCGCTCGTCGCGCTCGGCCTTGGACACCTTGGCCAGTTTCAGCGCGAAACCCATGTTCTCCGCGACCGACATGTGCGGGTAGAGCGCGTAGTTCTGGAACACCATCGCGATATCGCGATCCTTGGGCTCGGCGTTGGTCACGTCCTTGTCGCCGATCCGGATGCACCCGCCGTTGACCTCCTCGAGGCCGGCCAGCATGCGCAGCGAGGTCGATTTGCCACACCCGGAGGGGCCGACGAGTACCAGGAATTCGCCGTCGGCGATCTCCAGGTCGAGAGCGTCGACCGCGGGTTTGGTGGCACCGGCGTAGAGCCGGGTAGCGCGGTCGAAAGTCACGGTAGCCATGCGTAGATCAACATCCCATCCCGGCAGGAACGTGCCGGACGATCCGAGTAGTGGGTCGCTGGGGATCGTAGCGGCCGATAACGGCGCCGGGTAGCCTCGGTCGCGAAGGCCAGCCCGAGCCATCGAGGAGCCAGCGATATGAGTCGTCCGGTCCGTATCGGAGTCCAGCTTCAGCCGCAGCACGCGCCCGATTACGGCCTCATCCGCGACGCGGTGTTGCGGGCCGAGGACGCCGGGGTCGACATCGTCTTCAACTGGGATCACTTCTTCCCGCTCACCGGCGACCCGGCGGGCGCGCATTTCGAATGCTGGACGATGCTCGGCGCGTGGGCCGAGCAGACGGAGCGGGTCGAGCTCGGCGCACTGGTCACCGGTGGTGGCTACCGCAATCCCGACCTGCTCGCCGATATGGCGCGCACGGTCGACAACATCAGCGGCGGCAGGCTGATCCTCAGCATCGGCGCGGGCTGGTTCGAGCGTGACTACGACGAATACGGCTACGAGTTCGGCACACCGGGCAGCAGGCTGAACCTGTTGAAGGACAGCATGTCTCGCATCACGGCCCGGCTCGCGAAGCTGAATCCGCCACCGGTCAGGGAGATCCCGATCCTCATCGGCGGCGGTGGTGAGCGCAAAACGCTGCGGCTGGTCGCCGAGTACGCCGACATCTGGCATTCCTTCTCCGACGCGGCGACCCTGGTGCAGAAGAACAAGGTGCTGGCCGAGCATGCGGCCGAAGTCGGCACCGACGAGTCCAGAATCGAACGCTCGGTGCCGTGGCGGGGGCGCGACGGCGCGAAGGCGCTGTACGACGCCGGTGCCACCCTGTTCACCGTCGGCGTCTCCGGTCCCGACTACGACCTCACCCAGGTGCACCGCGCCATCGAATGGCGAGATGACGTGAACCCCGCGCTGCTCGAGGGCCTCGCATAAGCCCTGACCACCCCGTGGCGCCGCGATGCGCAACCTTCGGTGTGCAAGGTTGCGACTAGGGTCTATCGGCATGGCAGGTGTACGAACTCGGGCGCGGATCGCTGCCCTCTTGCTCCTCGTCGGGGTCGCGGCGACCGGTTGCGGTGGCTCCGACAGCAGCTCGGCGCGCGATCTCTGTTCCCCACCCGGGCCGTCAGCTGCCGCCGCCGCGCCGACCAATCTGGCCGCGGGCGAGACGGCGGGCGCCGACCGCTACACCACCGCGACAACGGCACCGGTCGACTCGATCGACACCGCGAAACTCGGTCTGCTCAACCCGGGCACCCTGAGTGTCGGCACCCTGTCCGACGCGCCGCCGAGCATCTGCGTCAACGGCCAGGGCGTCTTCACCGGCTTCGACAACGAACTCCTCACCGCGATCGGCGCGAAACTCGGTCTGCGCGTGGAGTTCTCCGGCACCGAGTTCGCCGGGCTGCTCGCCCAGGTGTCGGGCAAGCGCTTCGATGTCGGCTCGTCCAACATCACCACCACCGACGCCCGTCGCGAGCTCGTCGGTTTCACCAACGGCTACGACTTCGGCTACTTCTCCCTGGTCGTCCCGCAGGGCAGCGCGGTGAAGGGCTTCGGCGACCTGAACCAGAGCTCGCGCATCGCGGTGGTGCAGGGCACCGTGCAGGACGAATTCGTGGTGAACCAGCTGAAGCTGGATCCGGTGAAGTTCCCCGACTACAACACCGCCTACGCGAATCTGAAGTCCGGCCAGGTCGACGCCTGGGTCGCACCGTCGGCGCAAGCCGAGGGCGCGATCAAGCCAGGTGACGGAATCGTGGTCTCGCAGAACACCTTCAGCCTCGACAACTTCGTCGGCTACGCGGTGGCGAAGAACAACCAGCCACTGATCGACGCGCTCAATTCCGGCTTGGACGCGGTGATCGCCGACGGCACCTACGCCCGCCTCTACGCCGACTGGGTGCCACGCGAACTCCCGCCGGGCTGGAAGCCCGGCTCGAAAGCCGCGCCCACACCCCAACTCCCGGACTTCAAGGCGCTCGCGGCCGAGAATCAGCCTGCCGATACCGAACAGGTCGCGCAGAAGTCGACCCTGCAGCAGCTGAAGGACACCTTCTTCGACTGGTCGTTGTACCGCAAGGCTTTTCCCGATCTGATCAAGACCGGCCTGCCGAATACCCTGATCCTGGCAGTGGTTTCGGGTGTCCTCGGCACCGTGATCGGCATGCTGCTCGCGGTGATGGGCATTTCCCGCACCCGCTGGTTGCGCTGGCCCGCCCGCGTCTACACCGACATCTTCCGCGGCCTGCCCGCCGTGGTGATCATCCTGCTCATCGGCCTCGGCATCGGTCCGGTGGTCCGCAATATCACCGGCGGTAACCCGTACTGGCTCGGTGCGGTGGCGCTCGCCCTGCTCTCGTCGGCCTACATCGGCGAGATCTTCCGCTCCGGTATCCAATCGGTGGAGCCAGGTCAGCTCGAGGCCGCGCGCGCCATCGGTTTCGGGTACCGCCAGTCGATGACGCTGGTGGTGATCCCGCAGGGCGTGCGCCGGGTGCTGCCCGCGCTGATGAACCAGTTCATCGCGCTGATCAAGGACTCGTCGCTGATCTATTTTCTCGGCCTGCTCGCCTCCCAGCGCGAGCTGTTCGCCGTCGGCCGCGACCTCAACGCCCAGACCGGCAACCTGTCCCCGCTGGTCGCCGCCGGTCTGATGTATCTGGTGCTCACCATCCCACTCACCCACCTGGTCAACTACATCGACCAGCGCATGCGCACCGGTAAACCCACCCCCGCCGACCCGATCGAGCAGGCAGTCATCACAGAAGGGCGAGGCGCATGAGCGAGCGTAGCGAGCGGCAGACCAGCACAGCTGCATATGCAGTCATGGCGGAACCGAGCGCCAGCGAGGTGGAGGCATGAGTGCATCATTGACCGGCACCGGGCTCGAGCTGACGCTCGGCAACAACCACATCTTGCGTGGTGTCGACATCCACGTCGAGGCAGGTCACGCCACCACCGTCATCGGCCCGTCGGGCTCGGGCAAATCGACCCTGCTGCGAGTGCTCAACCGCCTGCACGAACCCGATTCCGGTGACGTGCTCCTCGACGGCAAATCGGTACTGAAGGACAACCCCGACAAGCTGCGCCAGCGCATCGGCATGGTCTTCCAGCAGTTCAACCTGTTCCCCCACAAGACCGTCGCCGACAACATCGTGCTGGGCCCACGCAAACTGCGCGGCCTGTCCGCTGAGGAAGCCCGCGCGCTGGCGATCGAACAGCTCGAGATCGTCGGCCTGGTCGACAAGGCCGACGCCAGGCCCGCTTCGCTGTCGGGCGGCCAGCAGCAGCGCGTGGCCATCGCCCGCGCGCTGGCCATGAAACCGGAGTTGATGTTCTTCGACGAGGCCACCTCCGCGCTGGACCCGGAGCTGGTCAAGGGGGTACTCGCGCTGATGGCCGACCTCGCCTCTGGCGGCATGTCGATGATCGTGGTGACCCACGAGATGGGCTTCGCCCGCGAGGTCTCCGACAGTGTCGTGTTCATGGATCAGGGCGTCGTCGTGGAGACCGGCACCCCCGATGCCCTGTTCGACGACGCCAAGACCCCACGCCTGCGCCGCTTCCTCGATCAGGTCCTCTGACCAGGTAAGGGGCCTCACAGCAACCCATGCGCAACTGCTAATGTCGGAAGTGCTTCAGCTCCATTCGATCAGTACCGGACCGAGTTCCGGGAAACCGGAAAGAGAGAGCCGATGACCACCACGCACGCCGAACATCCGCAGCACACCCACGTCCACGGCCCCACCTGCGGCCACGTCGCCGTTCCGCACGAGGATCACGTCGACTACGTCCACGACGGCCACCTGCACCGCGAACACGAGGGCCATTTCGACGAGTGCGAGACCTCCGCACACGTCGAGCACGCCGCCCACACCCACCAGCACGGTCCCGGCTGCGGGCACGTCGCCGTTCCGCACGGCGACCACGTCGACTACATCCACGACGGTCACCGCCACGCCGCGCACGCGGGCCACTACGACGATCACTGACCACTGGGCCCGGCCCCGCCTCAGGCGGGGTCGGCTGCCCTTATTACCACCGGCTCGACGATCGATCGGTTCCCCGGATACTGTCTGTGCCCTGCGGCCTGCGTCATGCCTGCCGACTCATGGATGGGGAATTTTCGGCCGATGGGCAAAACATTCAGGCGCACAATGGCTTTCGGTGTCGTCGGCAGCGTGCTGGCGGCGTGCGTCGCCACCTTCGGCGCGGGCAACGGCCTGGCCGAGGGCGGTGATCCGATCATCGAAGCCAAGAAGCTCCTCGCGACGCCGACCACCGCGAACGGCTCGAACATCATCTCGAGCAGGGTCGATGATCGAAATCTGACCATGCTGGTCTTCTCCGCCGCGATGAACAAGGCCATTACCGTGAAGGTGCAGCGCCCCGCGGACGCCTCCGTGCCGCGCCCGGCGCTCTACCTCCTCAACGGCGCCGGTGGCGGCGAGGACCGCGCGACCTGGTGGCAGAACACCGACGTCGGCGATTTCCTCGCGACCAAGGACGTCAATGTGGTTATGCCGATCGGCGGCGCCTGGGCGTACTACACCGACTGGCAGCACGACGACCCCGCGCTGGGCCGCAACAAATGGCGCACCTTCCTCCTCGACGAACTGCCACCCCTGGTCGACGCGGCCCTCGGCACCAACGGCGTCAACGCCATCGCCGCCAACTCGATGACCGCCACCGCCGTGCTGCAATTGGCGCAGGCAAGGCCGGGCTTCTACCAGTCCGTCGCAGGCTACAGCGGCTGCGCGCAGATCTCGGACCCGATCGGCAAGCAGTTCACCAAGCTGGTCGTGGAGACCTACGGTGGAGGCGATGTCCGCAATATGTACGGTGCCGACGACGACCCCGCCTGGGTGGCCAACGACCCCGTCGTCCACGCCGAGAAGCTGCGCGGCACAAGGCTGTTCGTCTCCGATGCCTCCGGTCTGCCCGGCCCGCACGACCGCATCGACGACCCGTACATGATGAATCCGACGCCGTTCGGCCTGGCCAATCAGCTCGTCGTCGGCGGCATCATCGAGGCCGCTGTGAACTGGTGCACCCGCAATCTCGAGACCCGGCTCGGCGAGTTGGGGATTCCCGCGACCTTCGATCGTCAATCGAGCGGCACGCACTCCTGGGGCTACTGGCGTGATGCCTTCTACCGGTCGTGGCCGGTTCTCGCAGCGGGATTGGGACTTCCCGAATAGCCGTGCGCTCAGCCGTTGACGGTGGCGAAGGCGGCCCAGAGCAGAGGTGAGTTCTCGGGCGCCGGTGCGTCGCGCCATGCGGCCAGCCGAGACCTTTGCCAGGTCAGCAGGCTGGGGATGGGTGTGGGTGAATCGTGGGCGGTGTCCACGGCGCAGATGGCCGATTGCAGTGGGTAGGTCGTGGTGGGGGTGAGGGTGTGGAAGGCGTGGTCGGTGGGGAGGGGCCAGCGGGTGGCCGTCACCAGTTCCGCACCTGCCGCCATGGCCGCGGTGGTGAGGCCCAGGGCCTCGGTGAAGCGCAGGTCGCCGCCGCTCTCACAGGCGATGAGGGCGACGCGGCTCGGCATCGGCCAGAGGTCGCGGCCCGATATCGGGGACGGGTCGAGGGAGTGGGTGCCGAGGAGGAGGTCTTTCGCCGAGAGGGGCCGGTGGGTGCGGTTCGTCGCCGCGAAGCCCCGGGTGCCCGCGGTGCAGCTGAGGTGGAGTTCGGCATGTTCGCTCTGGCCGGATTCCGGTGCGGGGGCGGTGACATGGCCGACGTAGACGAGTCGGCTCGCACCCGCCCGGAGGGCTTCGGACAGCCAGTCGCGGTCGGTGTCGGCGCGGCGGAACAGCTCCACGGGATCGTCGGCACGGGGGACTACGCGATCGCCGTAGCGGCCGAAGTGCTCGGCCACCAGGGATTGCGCACTCGGTCTGCCGAGCACCGAGCCGAGCTCTGAGTCGGCGCGGAATCCGGGCACCCGAGGATCGAGCACCGCGACCACCGGCAGATCGTGAGTGTCCTTCCAGCGGCGCACGATTCGCTGCGGTGCGTGAACCACCGACACCGGCGCAAGCAGGCTCAAATCGGCGATATCGAGCAGCCGGATCGCGGGATCGGGGGCGATGATCTCCCACGGCACCTGCGCCAGCCGAGGCGAAGGCTGAATCCGCAGATGCGGCCGAACCCCGCGCTGTGAGAGTTCATAGAGCTGCACAGCCAATCCATACGGCAACAGGGTGCGTGATAATGCCTGCGCCAGAGCGTTTTCCGCGGCTGGGTCGACAAGTGCGCCCTCGGTCATCACCCGGCGCAGATCCTCGGACCGGGTGGGATCAGGCACCGCCTCGGCCAGCATCCGCAACGTCTCACGCACCTGATCGCGGGGCAGTGTCGCGACACCGCGTCCGAGCGCCTCGTCGACCCATCGCCACGACACGTAGACATCGCCCGCATCGGCCATTCTGATGAGCGCGGTCGGTGTGTTCGGGGAGGGCGGTTGGGCGATCACAGCGCGAGTACCCGTCGGTCGCGGACCGAGCGCCCGTAGCGTTGTTCGGCGTAGGTGATGAAGTCCGCCAGCACTATTCGATCACCGTCGGTGAGGCGAGGCGGGAGTGCGACGGGGATTCCCGCCGCTGCCGCCACATCGGCGAGTGCGGCGCCGAGTTGTAGCGCGGGCGTGGTTATCTGCTCGGCGGGCAACGGATCGAGTAACTCGAAATCGAGGGTGGGTGTGCCGGAGTCGGTGTAGGCGGTCAGATCGAGAGTCGTTCCCGCGCATTGGGTATCGATCAGGTCGCTGACCAGCTGACCGTTGCCGGAGAGGGCGGCGCAGTGGAAAGCCAGGCGCATGGCCGGTTCGGCGACGGTGCGGTGCCAGTGTTCACGCTGGTTGCCGTTGGGGAGGGTGTGGCGAACGGCGTCGATGGCCAGGGCGGCCGGAACCGACAGGGAGACCGCGCGGGCCAGTAGTTCCGAATCCGGTTGTGCCGCCTGCTCGATCGAGGCGTAGAGGAGTTCGGCGTGCCAGTAGTCGAGTTGGGCGCAGTGCATCCCGAGCCCGTGGCCGGCGTAGACCGCGAACGACGCGTCGAGTAGCTCCTCGGCGACCGCGAGATCACCTTCGGCACAGGCGAGGGTGGCGAGGCGCAGTCGAACATCCGCCGCGTCCACCACCGCGCCGGTGGAGTCGAACCGTTCGAGCGCGTGCTCGTAATGACTACGCGCCGTGGTGAAGTCAGCCCGGCGTTCGGCGAGATAGCCCAGCGTCTTGGCCCCGATGCCGGACCAATGCCCCAATTCACCTGCCTCGAAGAACTCCTGACTGACCCGCAACGGCTCCTCGGCCTCGTCGAAATGGCCCGCCCGCACCAGCATGGTGGCCAGATTCTGCCGCGACTCGGCGACGGAGGCCTCCTCGCCCGCCGCGAGGAAAGCAGCCACCCCCTGCTGGGCGAAGTCGATGGCCAGCTCCCACCGTCCGGTTTCGAAGGAGCTGGCTGCCAGATTCATCAACGGGTGACCGGCCAGTTCCGGTGCGAAACGCTCTGTCACGCCGAGAGATTCGGTGGCCAATGCGCCGGCGCGCGCCCACTGCTGTCGGTGCAACGCCACCGCTGTCAGCGACAGCAGGCACGCCACCCGCAACAGCCCCTGATCGGTACTGTCGGCAAGCAGCGCGTGCGCCTCCTCGAGCACATCCTGCGCGGCATCGAACTCGCCGAGATGCTGGAAAGCCTGCGACAAATTAACCAAAGCCGCAGGTCGCTGATGTGCGGCGTCCTCGGGCATTTCAGCGAGTGCCGTCCGGAACAGCACCACCGACCGTCGGTGATCGCCGAGCTCATCGGCCATACTCGCGGCATTGATCAGCGCCGCGCTCCGCAACCGCGGCGCCGCACCGTCGGCCGCCTGCTCGAACATCTCCAGCGCCGCGACCACATCGCCACGCTGATACGCCGCATACCCCGCGGTGAGCTGCGCATCGTCGCCCTCCGAGGTTCTTCCGGTGGCTGCCATCTATCTGCTCCTGCCCGCGGTCATCAGAAGTCCTCGTCCGTTTCGGCAGCGTCGGTTTCGGCGCTCAGGCGTGGTTCGCCGGTGGGTTCGGTGAGGCGAAGGCGGGCGAACCGGCGTATTCGATCGCGAACCGCCGACTCGTCCACCGGATCGGCCGGACCGACTCCGGGAACGAAAACGGTTATTTCAGGCGATATCTCAGATTGTCCGGGGATTCGCACCGCTCCCGTCCAGGCGTCTCCGCTCAGGTGCAAGGGCGTCGTGAACTCCGTGCCTGCCGACCGCACCCGCGCATGCGGCCGAAGATGGTCGGGGACCACGCGCGGACAGTCCGGTGCGGCAACCACACTGACCCGCACCGTCGATACCCCGGCCGCCCGCGCCACCTGCCACGACACGGCCTTCTCACCCGCGTCGAGAATGCCGGGCGGGCAACGCCGCCAGTCCCAACCACCACTACCCCGCGCGACGATCAGCCTGTCGGACGAATCCGCGCCACCGGCCGCCAACGCGTAATCCTCCGCGCGACCACGCGATCGACCGATCGACTCGGCATCGCCTTCGGCGGTCTCCGCCACGTCGGCCACCGGCTCGCGGGATCGCTCGTCGACCATCATCTCGCACCGCTCGGTGAGCACCTCGATTTCCTCGTGCAGCAGCCGGGGATCCAGCGCGGGAATCCCGTCGACGGTCGACGCGGGCCACCACCGGCTTGCCCAGTGCGCATAGGCGAGTCGACGCAGGGCTGCCGCCGACTCTGGCCGAGCAGGCGCGGCTGTCAGTGCTCGGGCGTGATTGTCCGCGACAGCCAGTGCGACCTCTTCGCCGTACACCGCCCACACCCAGTCTTGCGCCGCCTCGACATCATCGAGCACCGCGCCGGGTACCAGCTCGTTGTCGAGCAGGTTCCAGCTCAGATGTCCCCCAACAACTTCGAGTACCAGCGCATCGAGCCCCGGCGCGGCATCGGTAACCAGTGGTGCCCCATCGGGCGCGATGACGAGCAGGCCGGGCTCCGCATGGCGAAGATGGACGACAGTCATCAGCTGGCCCTCGCTTCCATAACGCTCGCGGCGTCGGCGGTCAGCGCCTGTTTGACCCGGGTGCGGTGGTCCAGAATCACCGACCGGGCGATACCGTCGAGCAGATCCCACAGCTCACCGGGATCGAACACCGGCAGCTCACGCACGTCCCGACCGTGCAACCGCACCCACAACCTGCGCGAATACGGCCGCCACGGTGTACGCAACTCGGCGGCCACCGCCGCGAGCGGCCCCGTCCGGCCGTCGACCACATGCACCGCGTACCGGCGCGCTTGCAGCACATACCCTTCCCGCCGCCAGCGACCGTTGACCACCTCGTGCGCGCGCGATGACGGCCCCCGGCCTGCCTCACGGGATTCTTCGACAGCCGTGTCGATCGGTGCCAGACCGAGCGCCAGTTCGGAACCCGCCGCCGCGGCGATCCGCAGCGATTCATCGAGCAGACCCCACGGCGAACAACTGCGTGAGATCTCCCGCGTCACCAGCTCCGCAATCTCGGGCAGGTCGGTCCGATCGATGCTGCCCTGCAACACCGTGAAGACCCGTTCGTACACGGTCCGGTCGAAGGGCAGACCGAGACTCGCGGTCGACGCGGACGCGCCGAGCTCGGGTCGTTGTGGGCTGGAAAACGTGGTGAGCCCGAGGTCGTCGGCGCCGGCATCGGGATGCTCGAGCCACAAGGCGATCCCACGGTGGGTGCCCGCGCGGTTGTCGAGGAGGTCATCGAACAAGGGACCGGCGTCGGCCGGATCACCCGAATGGGCGAGCGTGCAGGCTTCGAGCAGCTCGGTCAGTTCGGCGGCCAGGTCACGGGCTCCGTAGGGGGCGAGCGGGCGTCGCGCCCAGGCGATACCGAGCAGTTCTGCCAGCTCGGCGGCCCGATGTGGTTCGGTGACATGGCGTTTCAGCGCTGCGGTGGTGCGCCCGCCGGTGCTGTCGTGGACTTCCCGCAGCATCGCCGCGGCCCTCGCGTGCCCGCTTTCACCCGCAGGCGCACCGGCCACGGTCGCCAGCTCGAAACAGCGCTGGAAGTAGAGATCCTGTGCGTTGCCCTCGGTGATCCGCAGCCGGCGCCGCACCTGCTTCAGGACGACGAACCACGCCGCACATGCCCGCAGCGCATCGGACTGCGCGTGCACCAGCGCCGTGAGCAGCGCGATCGCATCCTCGTCGAGCACGCTCGAAGCCAGCACCGGGTGCTGCATCGGCCGGAGCACCAGCGGATCCAGAATCAACTTCACCGTCCGCCGCAACGGCCCACCATCGGCCCCACTCAACGCGTCGACACCGTCGAGTCCCCGCCACACCTCATCGAGCACCATGGCGCGCGGTCTCCGCATCCGACCAGGTTATAGGTATTTTCCACGGTCGGTGCGGCGGTTGTGCAGCGCGAAAGTTGGGATCGGTAGGCGGCGCGGGATTTCTACCCTTCTCTCAACGGGTTACCAACCCGCCGACACCGAGAGAAACGGAACCACCATGAACACCAAGCTGATCGCCGCCCTCGCCGCTTCCGCCGCCGCCACCGCGCTGTTCGTCACCGGTTGCAGCGACGACGCGGGCACCGCCTCCCCGAGCACCCCCGGATCGGCAGCGCCTGCCCCGGCCGCGGGCAAGTCCACCGCCAGTGTCGGCGGCAAGGAATTCACCGCGAAGTTCGACACCACCTGCGCCAAGCAGGGCGGCACCCTCGCCCTCGCGCTCACCGACACGGCCAACGCCACCTACGGCAGCCTCTCGGTCAGCGCGTCGGTCGAAGGCGAGAAGGTCCAGGCCGTCGCCATCGGCGGTAGCCAGGGCGGCGCCAACGGCCTGCCCTACGCCGTCGGCTACGGCAACGGCCAGCCCGGCGGCTCCGCGACCCTGGCCAAGGACGGCAACACCTTCCGCATCACCGGCGAGGGCATCAGCGCCGACATGACCAACCCGCTGGCGGGTCCGTCGACGGTCAAGTTCGACATCACCTTCGCCTGCTCCACCATCGTCGGCGCCTGACCTCATCTGCGACCCGGGCACACACCGCAGTTCTCGGCGCGCCTCCGCCTCTGGACTGACCGGAGGGTGCGACGAAGGAGTGCCCGGAGGGAGGGAAGAGGCGGAGTCAAGCGCCGAGAACCGCGGCACCAGCCGCAATTAGACAAGGAGAAATCATGAAATCCAAGCTGCGTGCGGCCGCGGTCGCCTTCGGAATCCTCGCCGTCGGCTACTACCTCTACTACGGAATCACCTACACCCCGGACGAATACACCGGCGCGATGCTCGGCTGGGTCGGTCCCCAGATGGCCCTGCCGATCATCGCGTTCACCATCGTCCCCATCGTCTTCGCCTTCACCGGCGACGGCATCCTCGAAGCCTTCACCGGCCGCAACAGCAGCGAGTTCCGCGACGCCGCGGTCGGCATCGGCACCATTACCTCGTTCCGCCAGACCGGTGTCTCGGTGAACGACCAACCCCAGGTCAAGATCGCCTTCCGGGTCGAAGGCGCCGACGGGAAGCTCTTCGATTCGCACGCCAAGATGATTGTCCCGCTGACCGAACTGGCCCTGCTGCAGCCGGGCGTCGTCCTGCCGGTCCGGTATCTGCCGGGCCGCACCGACAAGGTCGAGGTCGACCGCTCCGGCGACAACGGCGTCGCCCAGCGGGCGATGAACGAATCGCTCATCCGCAAGGGCATCACCACCCGTGGCAAGCTCGACATCGCCGAACGCGGGCTGGCCGCCCAGGCGGTGGTCCGCAGCCTCGATGTCCCCGGTCGCATCCGCGGCGGCTACACCGAGATCGCGCTCGGCTTGGTGGTAACCCGCCCCGACGGCACAACTTTCGAGACCCGCGCCGAGAAGTACCTGCCCCCGTCGGCGGTCGGGGCGGTCCAGGTGGGCCGGATAGTGCAGGTGCACTACCTGCCCGGCAACGAGCAGGAGGTGGTGATCTCCCTTCCGGTCAACGCCTGATGACAACCGCATACTCACTCGGCGCGTGCTATCGCTGATCCATCCGTGATCGGTCACAGCACGCGCCGAGTTTTGGTCGTCCGTTCATCTATGCGTTCCCGATGGCTCGCTTGGGCTGCTTACGGTGCCCGAAGTCCGTTCTACTCAGGAGTCACCGTGAGTCCGAAACCGCTCGCCCTGTTCGTCAAGCACGACGGTCAGTCGGCACGCGCCGCCCTGACCTGTGAATACAAGTGCGGCAACGCCTGCTTCCACGAGCCCCCGAACACCTCCGAGGGCGCCTACTTCGGTGACATCGTCAGCGGCCTCAACCGCCGTGGCCTGATCAAGGGCGGCGCTGCCGCGGTGCTGGCCGTCGGTGCCGCGAGCGCGCTGGCCGCCTGTGGTGACGACTCCGAGGCCGCGAACACCCCGGCCCCGACTCCGGCCGGAACCCCCGGCACCGGAACTGCTTTCACCGCCGTGGCGCCGAACAAGGAAGACGCGCTCACCATCCCGGAGGGCTACGACCAGCAGGTCGTGATCCGCTGGGGTGACCCGATCTTCGCCGACGCCCCGGCGTTCGACTTCGACAAGCAGACCGTCGCGGCGCAGCTGAAGCAGTTCGGCTACAACAACGACTTCGCCGCGCTGATGCCGATCGAGGGCCAGGCCAACAGCTACCTGCTCGTGGTCAACCACGAGTACACCACCGGCCCGATGATGTTCCGCGGGTACAACAAAGAAGCCCCGACCGACGAGCAGATCGCGATCACCAAGGCCGCCCACGGCATGGCCGTGGTCGAGCTCAAGGGCGAAGCGGGTTCCGGCAAGCTCACTCCCGTGTTCGGCAAGAACAACCGCCGCATCACCGCCGACACCGAGTTCCTGCTCACCGGCCCCGCCGCGGGTAGCGCGTTCACCGTCACCGGTGCCGACCCCTCGGGCAAGAAGGTGCTCGGCACCTTCGCCAACTGCGCCGGCGGCGTGACCCCTTGGGGCACTGTGCTTTCCGGTGAAGAGAACTTCAACGGCTACTTCGCCAACGGCGACAAGGCCTCTGACCCGCAGGGCCGCGTCAAGCGCTACGGCTTCCCCAAGGGCGGCACGCCGAACCAGTGGGAGCGCACCGACAAGCGTTTCGATCTGAGCCAGGAACCCAACGAGGCCAACCGTTTCGGTTACGTCGTCGAGGTCAACCCGTGGGATGCCTCCTCCACGCCGATCAAGCACTCGGCGATGGGCCGCCTCAAGCACGAGGGTGCGTCGATCTACGTCACCGACAAGGGCGACGTCGTCTCCTACACCGGTGACGACGAGAAGTTCGACTACATGTACAAGTTCGTGTCCTCGCGCAAGATCCAGTCGGGCACCGGCGCTGCCGCGATGCGGCACAACCTGACCATCCTCGACGCGGGCACCCTCTACGTCGCCAAGCTCACCGGCGACCACGCCGCCGAGATCGACGGCTCCGGCAAGGTCCCCACCGGCGGCTTCACCGGCAAGGGCAAGTGGATTCCGATCCTCGAGACCGGCGACGACGGCAAGGGCAAGTCCCTGGTCGACGGCATGACCGCCGCCGAGGTCGCGGTGTTCACCCGCCTGGCCGGTGACAAGGTCGGCGCCACCAAGATGGACCGTCCCGAGGACTTCGAGGCCAACCCGTTCACCGGCAAGGTCTATGTGGCGCTGACCAACAACGACAACCGCGCCAAGGACGACAAGCCGGGCGTCGACGAGGCCAACCCGCGCAAGCTGAACAAGAACGGCCAGGTCCTCGAGCTCACCGACAACCACACCGGCACCGACTTCACCTGGTCGCTGCTGCTGGTCTGCGGTGACCCCGCCGCCGCCGACACCTACTTCGCCGGCTTCGACAAGACCAAGGTCAGCCCGATCTCCTGCCCGGACAACCTGGCCTTCGACCCGTACGGCAACCTGTGGATCTCCACCGACGGCAACGCCCTCAAGACCAACGACGGCCTGTTCTCGGTGATCCTCGACGGCCCCAACCGCGGTGAGACCAAGCAGTTCCTCACCGTCCCCAAGGGCGCCGAGACCTGCGGCCCGATCGTCACCGAATCCCACGTCATCGTCGCTGTCCAGCACCCCGGCGAAGCCGATGACGCCACCCCCGACAACCCGCAGTCCCACTGGCCCGACGGCGGCACCTCCCAGCCACGTCCCGCCGTAGCGGTCGTCTGGAAGAAGAACGGCGGTCGTATCGGCGTCTAGCCGACCACCGATCCGCTGGCGGAACCGCTACTCGGCTGGGCGAGTAGCGGTTTCGTCGTCTGCGGGCCTGACCCCGTTGGGAGTAATCACAATCGGGGCCCACTTTCTGTAACGTGTGTCAGTTGCCTCGGTAGTCTGCTGCACATTGCCGCGACGAGGCGGCTGGATTGTGGGGGCAGTGGAATGCGCGCAGTGGTCAAACGGGTGGCGGTGGCACTCGGCGTGGTGATCGCGCTGACGGCGGCGGGGCCGGTAGCGGCGCAGCCGACCGAACCCGCGACGGGACCGTTGCCGGTGCCGTTCGATCTGGGGGCAGGCATCCTGCCCGCGGGCCTGTTCCCCGAGACGCCACCACCGGGGGCCAACGACTGGAATTGCCGGCCGAGCGCCGAGCACCCGAATCCGGTTGTACTGGGAAACTCCACGTCGACGTCACAGGCGATCGCGTTTCAGGCCGGTGCGCCCTACCTGAAGAACAACGGCTACTGCGTATTCACCTTCAACTACGGCAACCCGGCCTGGCTGCCCGGCAAGGTTCCGTTGCAGGCCCTCGGCGATATCCGGGCCTCGGCGCGCGAACTGGCCGTCATGGTCGACCGGGTGCTCGCGGCCACCGGCGCCGAGAAGGTAGACCTGGTCGGCCACTCCCAAGGCGGCGGCGTCATGCCGCTGTACTACCTCAACGTTCTCGGCGGGGACGCCAAGGTAGACAAGATGGTCGGCATCTCACCCAGCAACCACGGCACCACCCTGAGCTCGATCGCCTACCTGCGCAGTTTCATCCCACCGGTGGGCTGGTGGATCTACGACGGTCTCGGCGACATCGCACCCGCGCTGACCCAGCAGGCGATCGGTGACGAATTGTCCGCGGAGATCTACGGGTCCGGTGATACACGCCCAGGAGTCACCTACACCACGCTGGTCACCAAGTACGACCAGATCGTCACCCCGTACGACCAGCAGTACCTCGTCGGCCCGAACGTCACCAACATCACCCTTCAGGACGGGTGCCCGGCCGACCGATCAGAGCATCTGGCGACCATGTACAGCGAACGAGTGTGGCGTTTCGTACTCAACGCCCTCTCACCCGCCACGGCCACTCCCGTGCCATGCATCCCGGTCTCTCCGTTCTTCCCCGGCGTCCGTTGAGGCTCAGCTACTGCCGAACCAGCCCGACATGTTGGCGAAGTCGGCGAGGTCGCCCTGGGCTCCGCTGTAGATGTTGACGTCGGTGGCGCCGCCGATGCCGGGGACGGCGCCGCGGTCGGTGGTTTGCCAGAAGGTCCAGGTGGGCCAGTTGCCGGGGACTTCTGGCTTGTCGTTGCCGCTGTAGTCGGCGATCCAGAGCGGGTATCCGGTGAAAATGCTGGTGTCGGCCATCGCTGTCTTCCAGAAGTTCGGATACGTGTAGATGATCGGCGTGCGCCCGGTGAGGATTTGCAGGGCGTCGAGGTAGCGCTGGGTCCAGTCGATGAGGTCGGCGGGGGCGAGGCCGCCGGAGGTCTCCAGGTCGAGCACCGGTGGGAGGTCGAGGGGGCCGTTCTGGCCGAGGACCGTCGCCGCGTACATCGCGGCCTGCGGTTCGGGCGGCAGTTCGGGCCGGGCGAAATGGTAGGTGCCGCGCGCCACCCCGGCGGTGCGCATCAGGATGCTGTCCTGCACGAAGAACGGATTGACGTAGTGCAGGCCCTCGGTGGCCTTCACCATCGCGAACTGGTGTCCGGCCGCGCGCACCGCGTGCCAGTCGATCATCCGGCCGTCCACATGCTGCCAGGACGACACATCCGGCCCGCTGGGCTCCGCCTGCGCGGTGGCCGGTAGCGCGAAGACCAGGGCGACGAGCGCAACACAACCACGAACCGTCGAACTCCAGCGCTTGGTGTCCATGGTCGTCGACCGTAATGGCTTGTTGCTGGAGTGACCAGTGGTGTTGGTGGGTGTCTGTGAATAGTTACGGAAAGCCTGTCGGCCCGTGCCCGTATCTTGGTGCGGACATCGGCTGACAGGGAGTGGTGGGCATGGCGCGCAAGCGTGAGTTGCGGTTCGAGCCCGCGGTGGGCAAGCCGGGGGCTCTGCGCCCGGCGGTCTCGCCCGGCGACGACCCGATCGACGAACTGACCGTGACCGACGTCGAATATCGCGAAGCGGATTTCGCCGAGAGACACGTCTCCGGCGTGAGCGTCGAAGCCTGCCTGTTCGACAGCGTTCGATTTCCGAGCACCCTGCGCCACAGCACCATCGCCGAATCCACGCTGCGTGTCTGCGATCTGGCCAACGTGCAGGCCGACGACTCCTCGATGATCGAAACCCTGATCGAGCACGGTCGTCTCACCGGATTGTCGTGGACCGCGGGCGTTCTCCGCGACGTGCTGATCGATTCCACGCGCGCCGACCTGTCCTCCTTCGCCCAATCGCGGATGCGCACAGTGGTTTTCCGTGACTGCGACCTACGTCAAGCCGACTTCCAGAGCACCGAGTTCCGCAATGTCCGCTTCGAACGCTGCAACCTCGTCGGCGCCCGCTTCACCGGCGCCCGCATCCAGCAGAACCTCCGCTTCGAAGACTGCGACCTCACCGGCATCTACGGCATCACCGCGCTGCGCGGCGCCACCATCAACGGCGGCGATCCGGAAGGACTGGCGTCGACTCTCGCGCGCGAACTCGGCATCACCGTCGAATGGCAGGCCGCCATCGGCGAGGACTAGCCGAGCCAATCGAGAACCGAAGCGGCGGTCCAGGATTGCTGCATGCTGCCGAGCGGAGCGCCGGTGAACGGCTCGTAGTACTCGGCGAAGCTGCCGTCGCTGGCCTGGCGCAAACCTTCGGCCCGGAGCATGTAGGAGCGCTCGGCCCAGCCTCGGCGGGCGAAAGCCCAGGAGAACAGCCAGCTCATGACCGGCCAGACGGGGCCGCGCCAGTATTCGCGGGGGCGGAAGTCTCCGGAAACGGGGGAGGTCGATGGGGGCAGGGCGTAGCGGAGGTCGGGGTGCCCGCAGAAGCGCGGGCCCTCGAAGGTGTTGAGGAGGGCTCGCTCGGCGTGGCGGGACAGGCCGCCCGAGATCAGCGGCGCGAACATGGCCAGGGTCTCGGTGCTGATCCAGCGTTGCAGGCGGACGTCGTAATCCCTTGCCGCGCCGGTCCGTTCGTCGGTGGTGGCGACCACACCCGCGCGGAACCGTTCGGCCCAGCCGTGTAGCTCGCGGACGTCGGCGTGCGGTTGCTTGTATTCCTCGCCGATGTCGGCCAGCACCTCACAGGCCAGCGCGAAGATCGCCGAGACGAACACGTCCTCCACCGCGAAACTCATCACCGAGGTGAGCTGGAAATCGTCGTAGTTCGCGCGCCGCATCTGCTCGACCAGCCACAGGTAGCGGTCGTATTCGCGGTCACTCGGACGCTGGGTCGGGTCGGAGACGATCGAGGTGTCCGCGCGACGATACGGCGGAAGATCCTTCCCCGGAACAACATTGGCGTAGGCGCGGTCCCAGCGCGGCGAGTTGTCCATCCCGGATTCCCAGCCGTGGTACAGCGTCACCCGCCCGGTTTCCTTGGGGTCGCGGGCGTGCGCGAGCCAGCGGTGCCAGCGCACCAGATCCGGCCAGCGCCGGTTCAGGAATTCCTCGGCGACGGCGCGGGTGGAGCGGCCGTGCCTGCGGGAATGGTCGAGGATGCGCTGCACGGCGATGGCGTGCACCGGCGGCTGGGTGATGCCGGAGGTGTCGGGGCCGTCGGGTGCGTTCGCGGCCAGCTTGCGGCACTCCCAGCGCGCGGGCCCGGGAAAATACCCGTCGACACCGTTGGCGAAGACGATGTGCGGGATCATCCCGTTCTTCCACTGCGCCGACAGCAGCGTGTCGAGCTCGACCACGGCCCGCTCCACGCTCAACGGCGCCAGCCCGACAGCGACGAACGCCGCGTCCCAGCTCCACATGTGTGGGTAGAGGCGGGGTGCGGCGCTGGTCATCGTGCCCAGGTCGTTGCCGCGCAGGAGGTAGGCGGCGCGGGCCGCGAGCTGCGTCGGGGTGAAACCTGGGTCGGTCATCTATCTATTCTGCGGCTGGGCAGACCCGCTGGCATCTCGGCGGCACTGTGACGATCAGTACCCGGCTTGACGCGGCGTGTTCTGGGCGGCCGACCCGACCGAGCTGAGCATGGTGGTGATGCACAGGCCGACCACCAGGTTGATCACCGCGGTCGCGATCTTGGCGTCCAGGTCGGCGACCAGCGTGAACGGCAGAATCACCGCGACGGCGGTGAGGAGCAGGCAGATCCAGGTGAAGAAGGTGAGCGGGCTCGGCATGGCCAGCAGCAGCACCATCAGCAGGGCCGTCGCCAGCAGTGCGGCGCCCGCGGCCGCGATGGCGTAGGAGGTGGTGGAGACGGTGCCGTACGCGCCTGCGCCTTCCGGCGACAGGATCGCGATGCCGAGTACCCCGCGGATCAGCATGATCGCGACCACCACCAGCAACGCGGCGACAGCGGCCGTGCCGATACCGCCCGCCCACAGCTTGCCCACATTGACCTTGGGTTCCGGCTCGCCCTGGTGGGGATACTGCGGCTCACCCTGGCCGTGGGCGTACTGCGGCTGACCCGGGTGCTGGTGGTACTGCGGGTTGTCTGGTCCGTAGTTGTACCGGGGATCGGTCATAGTCCGACGGTACTAGTCGGTGCTGTCATCCGCTCGCGGAAACGGTCAGCCTGTCGAGATCTCCGTGCCCGCTAGCGTGGGACCCATGACGGTGACCAGTACTCCCGCCCCGACCGCTCTCATCACCGGCGCGAGCCGCGGACTCGGCGCCGCGATCGCCCGCGAGCTCGCGCCCACCCACGATCTGCTGCTGGGCGCCCGATCCGCCGATGCGCTGAAGCCGATTCTCACCGAGCTGCCCGACGCGACCGGCTGGCCCGTGCCGCTCACCGACTACCCCGCTGTGGCGGCGGCCGCCGAGCGGATCTCGCGGCTCGATGTCCTCGTTCACAACGCGGGTGTCGCCGATCTCGGTACGGTCGCGGAGTCCTCGGTCGAGCAGTGGCGCGAAACTCTCGAGGTCAATCTGATCGCCGTCGCCGAGCTGACGCGGGTGTTGCTGCCCGCGTTGCGCGCCGCGAACGGGCATGTGGTGCTGATCAATTCGGGTGCGGGTCTGCGCGCGCATCCTGGTTGGGGTTCCTACGCGGCGAGCAAATTCGGGCTGCGTGCCTTCGCTGACGCGCTGCGTCAAGAGGAGCCATCGCTGCGGGTGACCTCGCTGTTCCCCGGCCGCATCGACACCGATATGCAGCGCGCGATCGTTGCCGACGAGGGTCGCGAGTACCGGCCGGAGGAATTCCTCACCGCCGAGACGGTGGCCGGTGCCGTGCGAACCGCCCTCGACACACCGCGTGACGGGCATCCGACCGAGATCGTGCTGCGTCCCCGCTGAAAGAGACCATACGATTCGGTATGGTCGCCGATAACCGCGTCCATGGGGCCGACGCTGGAATTCGCACAGAGGTATCCGCTGGTTCAGGTGCTCGATGGATTCGGTGGGTACCGTCCCGCTGATTTGATCGTGCCCTGGCTCGCGGCGAGGTGCACCCGGTTTCGAGTAGGGGTTGGTAAGTGGACAGACGTCGAATGCTGGCGATGTTGGCCGCGGGTACCGCCGTGGCGCTGACCGGCTGCGCGACCGCCGAAGGCGAGGCCGTCGAGGCCGGGTCCGCCGGTGAGATCCCCACGCCGCCAACCGTTCCGGCCCCCGCACAGCCCCTGCTCCCGCCCCCGCCGGGCGGCCCGAAGTCGATCATTCCCCCGAAACCCATCACCGCGCTCCCGGGTCAGGGTCTTTCCATGGCACTGACCGTCGATGACGGAGCCAGCCCCGAAGTCGTTGGCGCCTACGTGAAATGGGCCAGGGACACCGGCGCCCGCTTCACCTTCTTCGTCACCGGCTACTACGAATCCTGGACCATCCACCGCGACGCGATGCGTCCGCTGGTCGACTCGGGCCAGATTCAGCTCGGCAACCACACCTGGGACCACGCCGCCTTGACCAAGATCGGCACCACGGAGGTCGCCGACCAGCTCAGCCGCACGAAAACCTTCCTGCGCAACAACTTCGGCGTCGACGGCACCCCGTTCTATCGCCCGCCGTTCGGCTATCACAACGCCACCGTCGACAAGGTGGCCGCCGACCTCGGCTACACCGTCCCCACCATGTGGTACGGCTCGCTCTCCGACTCAGGCCTCATCACCGAGGAATACCTGATCGAATGCGCCTACAAGTACTTCGCCGCCCAGTCGATCATCATCGGCCACGCCAATTTCCCCCCGGTCACCCACTGCTACGGCCAGCTCGTCGATATCATCAAGGAGCGCAACCTGTCACTGGTGACGTTGAACGACGTTCTCCAGGTGCGAGCCTGAGTCGAACCGGCGCACGCTCGGCAGTGTCCCCGGCGATGTGACCAGGGTCAGGGATCGTTCCGTTCGGCGGCGGAAGCGGCCATCGGCGCTGGCAGGAAGATTTTCAGTTTACTTAGAGCGAGTATCCTGCCAGCTGTGCCCCGCAGTGGATCGGCGCGGTCGGCGGATGATCGGCGGTGGCCCGACTTCATCGCGTTAGGCGTGTTGACCAGGGTTTTTCCACCCGATGTCGTCGACGCGGCGCTGATCGAGTGTGGTCGGGTCGAACGCCGCGATCGACTGCTGCCCGCGCGTTTTGTGGTCTACTACGTGCTCTCGCTGGCGCTGTTCGCTCCCTCCTCGTACGAGGAGGTGATGCGCAAGGTCACGGCGGGGCTCGAGTGGGCTTTGGGATGGCCACACCAGAGGGTGGTTCCGACGAAGGCCGCGCTGTTCCAGGCGCGTAAGCGCTTGGGCCCGGAACCGCTGCGTGTGCTGTTCGACAAGGTGGCGGTGCCACTGGCCGATCCCCGGTTTCCCGGGGGTTTCTACCGATCCTGGCGGCTGATGAGCGTTGATGGATCGACATTGGAACTGCCGGGTAGCGAGGCGAATGTCGAGCAGTTCGGTCCGCCGTCCTCCAGTGTGGGCCCGTCGTTGCCCCGGATGCGGGTCATCGGGTTGATCGAGTGCGGTTCACGCGCGGTCATCGACGTCGCGTTCGGGACCTGCGGGCAAAACGAGCAGACCCTCACCGAATCCCTCGTGCGATCACTTCGCCCAGGGATGCTGCTGATCGCCGATCACGCGCCGCTGTGCCGCCGTCTGTGCCGATCTTCCGGCGCGGACCTGCTGTGGCGAACGGATGCCGCGCTTCCGGTCGAAAAGTGGTGTTCCGACGGGTCTTTCGAATCGCGGGTGAATCCGGTGACGGGTGGATATACACAGGGCCGGGACGGGATCGCGGTGCGGGTCATCGAGTATTCGCCGGCCACGTCCGGAGCCGACACGGTCGGCGGCGGGGAGCGAACCGGCCGATTGCTGACCACCATTACCGATCCCACGGCCGCACCAGCGGACGAGCTGGTCGGAGTACACGCACAGCAGCGGGACGTCGAGACACTGTTCGGCGTGCTCGCGACCCATCGGCGGGGCGCGGGCGCGGTGCTGCGGTCGAAGTCGCCGGACGGCGTGATCCAGGAGCTCTACAGCTACCTGTGCGTGCATAACGCGGTTCGCAGCATGATGCAGTGGAGCGGCGTTCCGGGCTTGGTCACCGCCGACTCGTCACCACACCGGGTTAAGTAAACGATCCCGTCGAATTCTCCTGTTGCGCACGTCACACGTGACGTGTCACAGTTCCTTCGCTCAATCGTTACCGAAAGGTAACTGTGAATGTCGGAACTGGAGTTTTGCATGGTCAACTTTGTTCGCACGCAGATTGCTGCGGCTATCACGACGGCTGTTGCGGCCGGCCTCGCCCTGGTGGCGGCCGCCCCGGTCCAGGCGACACCGAGCCTCAGTCCGTATGTCGCGATGGGCGACAGCTACAGCGCGGGATCCGGCATCATCCCGCTCGACCCCACTGTCACCCCGGTGTGCGCGCGAACCACGCGCAACTACCCGAACCTCGTCGCGAAGTCTCTCGGCGTCGGCTCGTTCACCGACGTCACGTGTGGCGGCGCCAAGACCGAAGACTTCTACGGCAAGCAGTACCCGAGCCTGACCCCTCAGCTCGACGCCGTCACCGCCGACACCAAGCTCGTCACCTTGACCATCGGCGGCAACAACAACGACACCCTGATCAAGGTGATCTCCGCCTGTCTCAGCGCCGGAGCGGCGACACTCGGCTTCGGTAACCCCTGCGAGGACATCTACGGCACCAGGTTCGTCAACGACGTCCTGAACAAGACCTACCCCGAGGTGAAGAAGGCCCTCACCGACATCCGAGCCAAGGCGCCGTCCGCGAAGGTTGCCATCGTGGGGTATCCGCAGGTGATGCCGGCGGACAACACCAACTGCTTCGTGAAGATGTCGATCGCCAAGGGTGACGTCCCGTACATCAACAACATTCAGGCCACCGTCAACAGCGTCGTCAAGCGCGCCGCCGACGAGACGGGCGCCACCTTCGTCGACATGTCGAGCTCCATCGGCCACGACTCCTGCAAGCCCATCGGCACCCGCTGGGTCGAGCCGGCCGCGCTGGGCCTGAACTTCGTGCCGATCCATCCGAACGCGCTCGGCATGCAGAAGATGGCCGACCAGGTTCTGGCCGCGATCCGCTGACACCACGATAAGGGCGGTCCCTGCTGAGCCTCGGCGACCAGGGACCGCCTTCGTCGTTGCCGAGGGGCAACTGCCCTCGGCGCGAGCCGGAAGTCAGGGGACGATGTTGACCATCTTTCCCGGGACCACGATCACCTTGCGGGGTGCTTGACCCGCGAGCAGGGCGACAACCTTCTCGTCGGCCAGCGCCGCTGCCTCGATGGTGGCCGGATCGGCATCGGCGGGGACCTGGATGCGGCTGCGCACCTTGCCCTTCACCTGGATCGGGTATTCGACCGAATCCGCAACCAGCAGTGCGGGATCGGCGATCGGGAACGGGCCGTGCGCGAGGGAGGTGGTGTGGCCGAGGCGCTCCCACAGTTCCTCGGCGATGTGCGGCGCGAGCGGAGCCAGCATCAACACCAGGGGTTCCACGGCGGCGCGCGGGGCGCCGTCGGGGTAGTTCTTGGTGAGGTGGTTGGTCAGCTCGATCAGCTTGGCGCCCGCGGTGTTGTCGCGCAGGGCGGCCAGGTCTTCGTCGACACCGGCGATGGTGCGGTGCACCAGGCGCAGGGTTTCGTCCGACGGCGCAGCCTCGGTGGCCTTCACCGTGCCGGTCTCCTCGTCGACCACCAGACGCCACACGCGCTGCAGGAAGCGGTGCGCGCCGACGACATCCTTGGTCGCCCACGGGCGCGAGGTGTCCAGCGGACCCATCGACATCTCGTAGAAACGGAAGGTGTCGGCGCCGTACAGATCGCACATCTCGTCGGGCGAGATGGCGTTCTTCAGTGACTTGCCGATCTTGCCGTACTCCTGGAAGACCTCGATCTCGACACCATCGGCACCGGTCCAGAAGAACTTTGCATCACGCTCGACGATCTCGGCGGCGGGCACGTACGCGCCACGAGAGTCCGTGTACGCGTAAGCCTGCACCATGCCCTGGTTGTACAGGCGGCGGTAGGGCTCGCTGCCGGACACATCGCCCAGGTCGAAGAGCACTTTCTGCCAGAACCGCGCGTACAGCAGGTGCAGCACCGCGTGCTCCACACCACCGATGTACAGGTCGACACCGCCGGGGTCGTTCGGGCCGTGCTCGGCCGTGCGCGGGCCCAGCCAGTACTGCTCGTTCTCCTCGGCGCAGAACGTCTCGGCGTTGGTCGGGTCGGCGTAGCGCAGCTGGTACCAGGAGGAACCGGCCCAGTTGGGCATGACATTGGTGTCGCGGCGGTACTGCTTCGGCCCGTCGCCCAGGTCCAGTTCGACGTTCACCCAGTCGGTGGCCTTGGCCAGCGGCGGGGACGGCTCGGAGTTCGCGTCGTCGGCGTCGAAGGTGACCGGCGCGAAATCCTCCATCTCCGGAAGTTCCACGGGCAGCATGGATTCCGGCAGCGCGTGCGCCACACCGTCGGCGTCGTAGACGATCGGGAACGGCTCGCCCCAATACCGCTGACGCGCGAACAGCCAGTCGCGCAGCTTGTACTGGACGGTGCCTGTGCCGTGCCCCTCGGCTTCGAGGTGCCCGATCATGGTGGCCTTGGCCTCGTCGACCGAAAGTCCGTTCAGGAAACCAGAATTCACCAGTTCGCCGTCGCCGGAATGGACGGCTTCGCCGACGTCGCCGCCCGCGATCACCTCGATGATCGGCAGGCCGAGTGTGGTCGCGAAATCCCAGTCGCGGTGGTCGTGGCCGGGCACCGCCATGATGGCGCCGGTGCCGTAGCCGCTCAGCACGTAATCGGCGATGAAGATCGGCACCTGCGTGCCGTCGGCCGGGTTGGTGGCGTAGGAGCCGAGGAAGACGCCGGTCTTCTCCTTGTTCTCCTGACGTTCCAGATCCGACTTCGCCGCGATCGACTTGCGGTATGCGGCAACGGCTTCGGCCGGGGTGGCGCTGTCGTTGGTCCAGCGGGCGTCGGTGCCGGCGGGCCAGGCATCGGCGGTCAGCTTGTCGACCAGCTCGTGCTCGGGGGCCAGCACGACATAGGTCGCGCCGAACAGGGTGTCGGGTCGGGTGGTGAACACCTCGATGGTCTCGCCGTCGGCGTCGAACCGCACCTGGGCGCCGCGCGAACGCCCGATCCAGTTGCGTTGCATGGACTTCACGTTGTCCGGCCAGTCCAGCGTGTCCAGGTCGTCGACCAGACGATCGGAGTAGGAGGTGATGCGCATCATCCACTGCCACATGCGCTTACGGAACACGGGGAAGTTCCCGCGCTCGCTGCGTCCGTCGGTGGTGACCTCTTCGTTCGACAGCACCGTGCCCAACCCTGGGCACCAGTTCACGATCGAATCAGACTGGTAGACAAGGCGATACGAGTCGATCAGCGCACCGCGTCCGGCCGCCGACATGGTGTTCCAGTCGCCGTCGGGAACCGGACGCGCGCCCGTGGCGAACTGCTCTTCCAGCTCGGCGATGGGGCGGGCGCGCCCGGCTTCCTGGTCGTACCAGGCGTTGTAGATGCGCAGGAAGATCCACTGCGTCCACCGGTAGTACTCGGGGTCGGTCGTGGCGAACGAGCGCCGCGGGTCGTGGCCGAGGCCGAGGCGGTCCAGCTGACGCTGCATCGTCGCGATATTGGCCTCGGTGGTCACCCGTGGGTGCGCGCCGGTCTGCACGGCGTACTGCTCGGCGGGCAGGCCGAAGGCGTCGTAGCCGAGTGCGTGCAGCACGTTGCGGCCACGCATGCGGTGGTAGCGGCCGAACACGTCGGTGGCGATATAGCCGAGCGGGTGACCCACGTGCAGGCCCGCGCCCGAGGGGAACGGGAACATGTCCTGGATGAACAGCTTGTCGGTCGGCGTCTCGCCGGCGAGCGGCCCTACCGGGTTGGGCGCGTTGAAGGTGCCGCGCTCGGTCCAGTTCTGCTGCCAGCGGCGCTCGATCCGCCCAGCCAGCTCGGCGTTGTACCGGTGCTGAGGTACGTCAGTCTCGGTTGCACGAGTGTCCTGCACGGTCCTGCCTTCTTGTTCTCGCCGATCCCCGGTAAACATCGTCTAACAGCGTAGAACGTCGGTGCGAGGTGATTTCCCAAGGGCCGAGAACGTGCCGCCCGGTCCTGTGCGGCCCCGTCGGCGCGCACCGGCGGTGTGTGGCCGGTCACCCTGGGCGGGGAGCCCTGATTTCGGGTCTTTACGGGTGCGCTAGCCTGCATGAATGGTCGTCGTCGCTCTCCTGTTGTTCGCGCTGGCCGCGGTCGCCATCGTGACCGGCGTGCTCGGACTGCTCGGCAAACTGCCCCGCAACCGCTTCCTCGGTGTCACCACCGAAGCCGCGCTGCACAGCGACGACAATTTCCGCCTCGCTAACCGGATCGCCGCCCCCACCTCTGTCGGCGCGGGCGCCCTGCTGTTCGCCGGCGGGCTGGTCGTGCTGGTAGCCGGTGGCTTCGCGAGCCTCGGCGTAGCCGCACTGGTCGCGGTAATCGCGGTCTTCACCCTCGGCGCGGGCGCCAACGCCGCAGCCCGCACAGTAGAACCCCTGCTGCCCCCCGCGCCCGTCGGCGGCTGCGGCTCCTCCTGCGGCGGCTGCTCCCTCCGCGACACCTGCGCGCCCGCCAACTGACCTGGCGGAAGGCCCTGCGATCCCGTACAACGAAAGTACGGTCTGAGCAGGGGGAGTTCCTCATGATTTTCGGCGCGTCGTTTCTCGTCGGGTTGGTCGGTGTGATTGTCGCCGGCCATGCGTTGCCCGTCGGTCTCGCGATAGTGGGCATCGCGGTGGTGCTGCTGGTGACCGGTGCGGTTCTGCAAATACGCAATGCTCGTCGTCTGCGGTCCGGGTATCAGCGCCGGCGCTTCGATACCGGTGGGAAGGCAGGTCGGCGCGGGATCGACGACGCGGACTCGCTGAGTACCACCTACGACGGTGGGAATTCCGGGTCCGGCGGCGGTGGTGGTGGGGACTGACCGTCGGCATTCCGCTGCGGCACCCGTCGGGTAGCGGTGAGTGGTCGGCGGTGGCGGCAGGTCCTGCGCTCCGGTACAACTGAGGCAGGACCTTGATCGGGGGGAATCGTGAAGGTTGTCGGGGCGGGGCTTTTGATCGCATTGGTCGGGGCGATCACTACCAGCTATTCGGCGGTCGCGGGGATTGTCGTGCTCGTCATCGCGGCTGTTGTCTTCGCGGTCGGCGGGTTTCTCATCCTTCGTGATCCCGGAGGTTCACGGAAGTCGAAGCGGCGGTGGGGGGTTGGTACGTCTGCGGCCGGGGTCAGCTGGTTCGGTGACGGCGGCGGGCAACATCACGGTGGCGGCAGTGGGGGAAGCAGCGGAAGTGGTGGTAGTGGTTGCGGCGGGGGTGGCAGCGGCTGCGGGGGCGGCGGTTGTGGTGGTGGCGGCGGCGACTGATCGGCGCCGCGCTCTAGTAGGCAAATCGGTGTCGCCGGAATCGGCGATGCTCTTCTCGGGGGAGGAATCATGTTCTTTGTCGTGGCGTTCATCGTCGCTGTAGTCGGCCTATTGGTCGGCGGGGGTACGGGAGCCGTTCTACTGGCGACCACGATCGTGCTGGTGCTGTTCGGGCTCGTCATGCTCGGTGTCACACCGGAAGCCAAAACCGAACGACACGCGGCCGCCGTCCGCCGGGCGCGTCGGCGTGCTACGTCGGGGCAGGCGAAGAGATAAGAGGGGCGGATCGGCGGCTCGTTTGCGCTGAAAGCGTTGGGGTACACCGTAGTAACGACTGAATCGGGGGAATCATGAAGGTATTCGGTTCGGGGCTTGCCCTGTTGTTCATCGGCATATTCATCGGCGTCTTCGCGCCGGTGATCGGTGTGCTGACCGTGGCGGTCGCGTTGGGCTTCATCGGGACCGGTTGCGTCCAGCTCGCCCGCGGGTCCGGGAACACCGGCCCGTCCGGGCGCCGCAACCGGGGTTGGGGCGCGGGTGGGGCCGGTGCGGGCACTATCGGCGTCGGTGACAGCGGTAGCAGCTGCGGCGGTGGTGGCAGCAGTTGTGGCGGCGGCAGCAGCAGTGGTGGTTGTGGTGGCGGTGGTGGGGGCGGCGGCTGACAGGTCGGCCACAAGGGGATTGCAAGAACTCGCGGTTACGGTCGGCCTCGACAAGCTGATCGAGCGAGGAGGGGTCCCATGAGTATCGGCGACGTGATCGGAACGATTCTTGCGCTGCTTATCGGGTTGGTCGGAGTGGTCGGGATCGTGACGGTGCCGATCATGATCATCGTGGCGATTGTTCAGCAGGTGTCCGATCCGCAGGGCAGGCCGGAGCGGCGTGCCCGCATCGCCGCGAACAGGCGGGCCCGGGAGCTGGCTCGTGCTCGTCAGCGGAGATACAGCTCGGGGTCGACCAGCTGGAGTTCCGCTGACGGCGGCTGGTCCAGCGGCAGCAGCACTAGTGGCAGCTGGTCGGGTAGCTGCGACTCCGGGTCGAGCAGCAGCAGCTGTGGCGGTGGAAGCAGCAGCAGCAGCTGTGGCGGCGGCAGTAGTAGCAGTTGCGGCGGCGGCAGTAGCAGCTGCTGAACTGCGGGGATTGAACCGCGGAGGACCGGGACCTGGTGGAGGGATCCAGGTCCCGGTCGTGATGACCCGGCGGCAGGGCCGGGTCGGGTTCCGTTGCCGAACTGATTACCGCAGGTCGGCGAGGGCGGCGTGGACGGCGCGGCCCGCGACGGGGTCGCCGACCGCGATGCGGGCGCTACCGTCGGGGTAGGCCTTTGCCCTGATGCCGGCGCGGCGCAGGGCGGTGGCCACGCCGGGACCGGGCAGGTAGAGGAAGTTCGCGTAGCTGCGGGGCACCTCGATTCCGCAGGCACGCAATGTCATTCGCAGGAGCTCTCGTTCGTGGTTGATGTGGTCGATACGGTCGCGGAGTTCGGTGCCCGCGGCGTAGGCGGCGCGCACCGCGGCGATGGACGCGGTGGGGATGCCGAAGGGTAACTGCTGGTTGCGGATTCGTTCGATCAGCTTGCCGCGGCCCACGCAGTAGCCGATCCGCAGCCCGGCCAATCCGTACGCCTTGGAGAAGGTGCGAAGGATCAGCAGATTCGGGTGCTGGTGCAGCAGGGTGTGGATGTCGAGACGGTCTGCCGGATCGAGGAATTCGACGTAGGCCTCGTCGAGCAGGACCGGCACTCGGCGGGGGATCGCGGCGAGGAAGGATCGGACCGCCGCCGCGTCGAGGACGGTCCCGGTGGGGTTGTGCGGGCGGCACAGCACGACCAGGCCGGTGCGCCGGTTCACCGAGCGGCGCATGGCGGTCAGGTCCTGATTGCCGCCGGTGTCGAGCGGGACCGGGACCAGCGTCATCCCGGCCATGTCGGCCATGATCGGGTACCCGTCGAAAGTCGGTGTACTGGTGAGGAGTTCACCGCTGCCGAGCGCCCGCATCACCTGCATCGCGACCCCGGTGGCCCCCGCGCCGACCACCACGTCGTCGGGCGAGACCCCGAGATGATCGGCGATGACCCGCGGCAGTTCCTCCGGAAGGAACTCCGGATACCGGTTGGCCTGGGTCAGCGCGATATTCACCGCCTCCAGAATGGAAGGCAGTGGCGGGAAGGGGTTCTCGCTGAGACCGAGGTCGAACAGCGTGGGTGTCGCCGTGGTGTGGAACCGGCGGGAAGGGATGGTCGGTTCCACCAGCCGCACAGTCATCGCGCGGCGCCCCAGCGAATAGCCGCCGCACCGGCGAAATCGCCCGCGTGCGCGAACGCCGACAGCAGCACCACCGAACCGTTGCGCAACCGGCCTGCCCGGTTCTCCGCGTCGAGCGTCACGGGAATGCCCGCGGCGAACAGGTTTCCGCACTGATCGAAGGTATCGGGATGACGTTCGGCGGGCAGTTCCAGCGCGTCGTGCCAGTTGCGCAGGAACAGCCGATTCGGCTGGTTGGTGATGAAGGTATCGATATCTTTGCTCTTCACCCCGATCCGCGCGCACACCGCAAGCGCCACCTCGGGCACGAGCCGGTTGCCGCGCGCGAATACCTTGGTGATCTTGGATTCGGAGAAGCTCACGCAGCCCTGGCCCTCGCCCGGCTCCCAGTACTTGCGCGGACCATTCGTGGTGAAGTCCATATCACCGGCGAATTCGGGATAGGTCCGGGTTTCGATATCGAGGATCGGACCCGAATCATCCTTGCGCAGCAGGCCGATTCCGCACCCGTCACCGGGCACCGGCGCCTGTGCCAGTTTCCGGATGTCGGGCTGGGTGAACACCGGTCCCGCGCAATTCTGCGCGGCGACGATCAGCGCGGTCTTCGCGTCGCTGGTGGCCATCATCATCCGGGCCATCGCCATCATCTGGACGAACGCCGCGCAACCGCTGTTGTGCACGTCGAGCACCTGCGACGGTTTAGCGCCGAGCCTGCGAGCCAGTTCGGGCCCGGCGCCGAGCACCGGATTATCGGGCAGCTGGGTGTGGGTGATGATGATGTCGATCTCGGCGGCGAGGTCGGCGCCGTGGCGTTCGCGCAGCACGGCGAAGGCCTGCTCGGCCATGTCGACGGCGGTTTCGTCGCGGCCGATGTGGTGGCGGCCGGTCGGCGAACGGAACATCACGTTCTTCGCCATCCGCTCCGAACGCGAGAACTGGGTGAAATAGTCGGTCGGGACGGGGTCACCGGGCAGATAGCTCGCGACATCGACCAGACTCACCTGCGGCATATTCACTGCATCCACTCCGGCTTGATCGGCAGCCCATTGGCCGCGCGGTACTCACAGATGGCTTTGAGGTTGTCCAGCTCGAGCTGGTGTCCGGCGGAGAACATTTCCCAGAAATCGCCGACCCAGACCGGGCGCTTCGGCGGAGCTGTTTCGGGATAGCCGTTCTCGTCGTAGAAGGGGTGTTTGCAGTTGACCCACGTCACCACCGAACCGGGCTTGTTGAACACCACCTTGGCGTCGATCACCCGCATCAGATAGATCATCCAGAGGTGCTCGGACTGGTCCCACGCGCAGTGATAGTCGACGGTCATCGCGTCGGGATGGGCGACGGTGCGGGTGAAACATTTGGTCGTGTCACCGAGGCGGTCGTAGGACAGCCACAGTCCGGGCTCGTCGGTTTCGACGAATCCGCGCAGGCTGTAGGTCCACTCCTCCAGCGAGCGAGTGTCGGCGAGGTATTCGTAGACCTCGCGCGGCGGTGCGGCGATGTAGGTCTGCACGGGGCAGTAATCGCCGAAGATCTGGTCGTGCGGATACACCGAACGCAGCATGTCCATGATGATCGGCGTGGTGGTCTCCCGGTCGGAGTTCTCGATTCGGATGACGCCGGGCACCACCTCCTCGGGGATGTCGGACAGGGCAGGCAGGGCGCTGGTGGTCACGGGGTGCTCCTGGATGATTCGAGGGCGGACAAGAAGGGCAGAAACGGCGGGACTTCGTCCGGGTCACAGAGGATTTCGAGAAACGAGGGTCCGGTGGCGGCGAAGCTGTGGTCCAGTGCGTCGGACAACCGGTGGGCGTCGGAGACGGTGCGGGCGGGCAGCCCGGGGAACATGGCCGCGATGCCCGCCCCCAGATGGGACGGTTGAAAGCGGTTGAAGCTGTATCGATCCTGGTAGTAGAGCTGTTCGCGGGTAACGCACATGGCGTGCGCGTTGTTGTTGAACACCACGAAGGTGATGGGCAGGTCGTGTTCGATCGCAGTGTGCATCTCCATGCCGTGCATGAAGAACGAGCCGTCACCCGCGATGACGACGGTGCGGTGCGGGCCGTCGGGCGCGGCGCGGCGGGCGAACGCGGAACCGATGCCCGCGCCGAAGGCGTAACCCATTCCGCCCATCCCGAGTGCGACCGTGAAACGTCCGCGCTCGGGTACCCGTAGGTAATGCACCACCGACGCGCCGGTGTTACCCGCGTCGGCGAAAACATCGGCGCCGTCGGGCAGCGCGCGCTGGATCGCCTCGACGACGGTGCGATAGCGCAGGCCGGGCCCCGCGGCTTCGGGGACGGTCATCGCGGTGAGCTCGGTGGCGTGCGCGCTCGTGCCCGGCGTCGCGCCGAGGCCTGCCAGCAGTGCGGTGATGGTTTCAGCGAGATCCGCGCTGGTGGCGTGGGTTGTCGCCAGGTAGGGCGGTAGTGCGCCGACGCTGAGTACCGGCAGATCGGCGAGGGCGGCATCGAGGCCGGCGCGGGCGGTGATCGGCAGGCGGGTGCCGATCAGCAGACAGGCGCTCGCCGCCGCCAGAGCCTCGACCAGCTCGGCATGGCCCATGCTGCCCGCGACACCGCAGTAGCCGGGGCCGGTGTTGGAATACACGTCCTTGGCATCGGGGGCGACGCCGATGGAGGCGTCGAGCGCGGCCACCAGTTCGGCGAGTTCGGCGCGGGCATTGTCGCGAGCGATCTGATCACCGGCGATGATCACCACCTTTCCGATGCGGCGGGCGTCGGCGAGTTCTGCCGCGATGGTGGGCGCGGAAATGCCGGGTGCAAGGCAGTCTCGGCCTGCCTCGGCGGTCGACACGACTGGCATGTCCGGCATCGACTGTTGCTGAACATCTTTCGGAATCAGTAGCACGGCGGGCCCACCACCCTCGGCCGCGGCGATCGCCGCCTCGAGCTGGGCGGGTAGCTCGGCCGGGTCGGTCACGCGGGCGCAGTACCGGCTCACCGTGGCGAACAGTGCTGCCGCATCGATGGATTCGGCCAGGCCGCTCGAATCCTGAAATGCGCCTGCCCCTTCGAGGCTGGTGGGAGCTTGTCCGATCAAGGCCAGCACCGGTACCCGCGAGGCGAACGATTCAGCAAGTCCAGCAACGAGATTCATGGCCCCACCGCCCGAAGTGGCGGCGACGACCCCCATCCCGCCGGTGCTGCGCGCGTACCCGTCAGCCATCGTGGCCGCGGAGAACTCGTGCTTGGCGACGATTCCGGCAGGCGAACCGCCCGCGTCGAAGATCGCGTCGTACAGGTCCTCGATATTGGCGCCGTCGACGCCGAAGATCTGGGTGATTCCCCGGTCGGCTACCGTTCGTACCAGGTAGTCGACCACTCTGTCCGGCATCGGCCCTCCTTCTCCGCGACGAAATGTGACGCCGTTGTGCACCGCGTCTGCCTGGACTACGAGGCGGGCCGAGGGGGAGTTCAGAGGGTGGGCGAAAACTAACCCTTGTGTGTACGTACACATATACGTATAGTGAGTTCATGCCCAACAAGACGATCTACGTATCCGACGACGATCTCCCCGTGTTCCAGCGGGCTCAGGAGCTCGTCGGCGGCAACCTCTCCAGCACCGTGGTCAGCGCGCTGCGCAGGCTCATCGAGCTGGAAGAAGGTCGCGAGGCCGGCTTCGAGGAGGTCGTCTTGCAGGTGGGTCGCGACGGTGTTCGGCAGGTGCGCTTCCTCGGCTCCCTGCTGGGCGAATGGCGCGACATCGGCGACGGGGAGGTGGTGGACCAGAAGGTCTATCGCAGCCGCAAGGGCAAGCTGGTGCTCCATACGCACATCGCGCGGTGGGAGGACTACCCGACCGGCGAGGCCGCCGGTGACATGAAGGACTGGAAGTACTGGCGCCGGATGTTCGGCATCGGTGACCGGCCCTGGGACTGGGGCGATTACGAATACGAGATTCTCGACGACCTGAAGGCACTGAAGGGGCGCATCCCCGACAAGCTGTTCCGCAAGGTCGAAGACATCGTCGCGCACCCGCAGATCGAGGAACTCGACATCTAACTCCTCGACCACAACCACACACCGAACACCCGAACCGCAGCCCCTGGGGGCTGTGTCGATAACTCATGCACATATTCGCAGTAATGAATGCAATCCTGTGGAAAGGGACGATCATGGTCAACTCGGCCATCACCGCACGCGGCCTGCACAAGGCCTACGGCGACAAAACAGTTCTCGACGGCATCGACATCACCGTCGCCGAGGGCACCGTCTTCTCCCTGCTCGGCCCCAACGGCGCGGGCAAGACCACCACCGTGCAGATCCTCACCACACTGATCGCAGGCGACTCGGGGGAGTGCGCCGTTGGCGGCCACGATGTGGTGACCGAGCGCGGCGCGGTGCGTGAGCTGATCGGCGTCACCGGGCAGTTCGCCGCGGTCGACGAGCTGCTGACCGGCCGGGAGAACCTGCACATGATGGGCGACCTGAACCATCTACCGCGCCGCGAAACCCGCACTCTGGCAGACGAATTGCTCGAACGATTCGACCTGGTCGAGGCCGCCGACAAGCCCGCGAGCACCTACTCCGGCGGCATGACCCGCAGGCTCGATCTGGCGATGACGCTGGTCGGCAATCCGCGGGTGATCTTCCTCGACGAACCGACCACCGGCCTCGACCCGCGCAGCCGCCGCTCCATCTGGGAGATCATCCGCGGCCTGGTCGACGATCTCGGCGTCACCGTCTTCCTCACCACCCAGTACCTCGAGGAGGCCGACCACCTGGCCGATCGCATCGCGGTACTCGACAACGGCCGGATCGTCGCCGAAGGCACCGCGGCGGAACTGAAACGGCTGATCCCGGGCGGCCACATCCGCATCGACTTCACCGATCAGCCCGACGTGGCAGCCGCCCAGCGCGCGTTCGGCTCGACGGCGAAGGTCGTCGAGGGCACCGACGGGCTGACCCTCGCCGTGCCGAGCGACGGCGGCGTGCGTTCCCTGCGCGCCGTGCTCGACCTACTCGATGCCGAAAACATCGAAGCGGGCGGCATTTCCGTGCACACCCCGAATCTCGACGACGTCTTCCTCACCCTCACCGGCATGAGCGGTCAGCGGCCGGAGGCGGAAGCGGAGCGTGACCACGCAGGCCGCCCGAGCATGCCCAATGTCAACAGCCGCGCCACCATCGAGCAGGAGTCACTGCGATGACCACTCTGACCAAGTCCAAGTCCTACGCCTTCGCCGACACGATGACGATGTTGCGGCGCAACATGATTCACGTCAAGCGCTACCCGAGCATGACGTTCAGCATCATCATCATGCCGATCGTGCTGATGCTGGTGTTCAAGTACGTCTTCGGCGGGGCGCTCGAGAAGTCCTCGGGCGGTAGCTATATCGACTATCTGGCACCGGGCATGATGTTGCTGTTGCCCGCCTATCTCACGGTGTCGGTAGCGGTCTCGATCGCCACCGACGCGAGCAAGGGGATCGTGAATCGCTTTCGGGTGATGGCGATTTCGCAGTCCTCGGTGCTCACCGGGCACGTGCTCGGGGCGCTCATCCAGGCGATGGCGGGTGTTGTCGCGATGACCGCCGTCGCGATGCTGGTCGGCTTCCGGCCGAACGCGAACGTCGTCGAGTGGGTCGGCGCGTTCGGGCTGCTCGCACTGGTGACGTTCGCCTTCACCTGGCTGGCCATCGCGCTCGGCCTGCTCTCGCCCACCCCCGAAAGTGCCAGCAACGCACCATTTCCCATCGTGCTGCTGCCCTTCCTCGGCAGTGGCCTCGTCGCCACCGACACGATGCCGGTCGGGATGCGCCAGTTCGCCGAGTACCAGCCCTTCACGCCCATCACCGAGACGCTGCGTGGGCTGCTGATGGGCACCGAGATCGGCGCCAACGGCTGGATCTCGCTGGTCTGGTGCGCGGTCATCGCGGGCGGCGGCTTCCTGTGGTCGAAGTCGATCTTCGGCAAGCAAGCGAAGTAGCCTGTCGCGGCGGCCCGGGCGCCGGG
>NZ_JBHXNJ010000003.1:392213-442108 GCF_042719655.1 Nocardia sp. NPDC058518 | reverse complement strand
CTTGTGCCCGGGCCCCCCCGCCGGGGCCGGGCGGGTGGGGCGCCCCGGGTTTTGTCGCCCCCCCCACGCCGGGCCCGGGGGCCCCCGCACCGCGCATTCTGGAACGCGCAGTTAGGTTCAGTAGATCCGGGCCGGCGAGCATATGAGTGCTGCCGCCGAAAGTTTGCTCAGCCTTCTGCACGGGTCCCACAGCACGCCGTATGTGAGGAACCGCGATTCATGCTCTGAAGCTCCTGAAGCGCTGCCCCCCGCCTGTAGCGTTGACCGTCGGTCCGTCTCACTGCATCGGGTCGGCGCTGGAACACCGGGATCTTCGGCTTGATAGACCTACTGCCCGATACTCAGCTGCGGCCGTGCCAAGTATCGCCACCGTCGCGATCAAGGCGACCAACTCGCCCTGGTACTTCTGACCACTTGGCGCGGGTTCCAATTGTCCAGAACCTACCCATCAGTGCCCAATAGTACTCAGCACCAGGCTTTTTCACGAAAAGACCGTTCTCAACGATTCCCATGGATTCGCGTTGATTCCGGTCAAAAGTGTGGGTTTCTGTGGGGCGCTTTCCGAGCCCGCACCCATGGCGTGGCATGGACTCGTCGATGTTCAGGCGTGCGCTGGTGCCGCCCAGATCGGTCTTCACCCAGCCCGGTGCTATGAGCAGCAACGTGCGCGGGTCGTCGCCGTGCCGCGCGGCGAAGCTGAGCTCAGCTGGTTCAGGGCGGACTTGCTGGCCCGGTGCTCCCTGGTCGGGAAGGCCACCACGGAAGATCTGGCGGGGCGGCCGACGAGGGGCTCAAGCCGAACGGGCTCTTCGCGGTACTCGTGCTGCGGCGGTTCGCCGACCCCACCCAGCCGGTACCACCCCGAATCGCGGACCCGCGGTGAGGCTTTCGGGGACCGGCCTTCCGATCGCCAGCGGTGACATCTCGACAATCGCGCCCCGGCAGCTGCGTCGCCCGCTCGGATCGGGGTATTCCACGGAGTGAAGGGCGGTGACGCCGGGTCGCTGTGCACCGTGGCATCACGATCGTCGGTCCGCTCATCGGCTCGACTCGCACGCGGCCAGCGGGCGGGCGGCACCACACGTACACCGGTGTAACCGGATTCGGAGACTGTCATGATTGTTTTCCTCGGCCTGGTCCTGCTCATCGCCGCGGTGGTGATCGGCACGGCGGGCGTGCTGAGCAACAGCGGACCCGCCCACACGCTCAGCGACGACTTCAGCCTGCTCGGCTACCACATCACCGCAACGTCGGGCACGTTGTTCCTGTGGGCAGTCGTGCTCGGAGCCCTCGGCATGCTCGGCCTGGTCCTGCTCACCGCCGGCGCGCACCGTTCGTCGCAGCGCCTGCGTCAGACCAAGGCCGATCTTCGGCTCGCCCGTCGCACCGGCACGAGCGGGCGGACCTTCCGTCCTTCGGCCGAACCGAAGGAGAAGGGGACCGTGCTCGCGAAGACACCGCGTAGTGCGAGCGCACGCCGCACCTGGCGACATCCCTTCGGTGACCGCTCCGCCGACGCCGTGACGCACTGACCCGACCGCACGGAATCGTCATCAACACCACCGACATATTGCCTACGTGGCCAACCGCGAGACCGGTAGCGTCCACGCGATCGACATCCGTTCCCGGACACTGACAGCCACCGTGAAGCTAGAACCGGTCAGATCCGCGCGCCCTTCTCAAGATTGCATCGACGGCACAAGATTTGGAGGTTTCCGACGCTTGTTGCGCCACCTCGACTAAGTGGGATGACGTGATCGAATTCGAGGTAGTGGGCATCGCCGCATTGACAACACCGACCGCCGTCTCGTTGCCACACCTCGGATTTCACATCTGGCGGGATCGATCGGGTATCACGTTGTCCAGGAGCGAGAACCAGTCGCTTCGCGATCCGCAACGCTCCCTCCAACACCGCTGCAACATATTCAGGATCGGGGACACCGTATGTTCCACCACCGCGCGCGGTGGTCGCGGAGACGATGACGTTCCCGTACTCGCTTGTGATCGAGACGATCTTCGACCACGGCAGTTCGGTACCAGCTCCGGCGCCGATGAAGCGGAGCTTCTTGCTGGAACCGATCAGCCTGCCGCTGTTGTGCCGTGGTCCGCTGGCCAAGTACTTGATCTGTGACGCGTTGACGTCTACGTACAGCGTTTCGTCCGCTTCCAGGTGCAGGTTCGAACGCTGTATGCGAGGGAGCTCCCCGGCACGGACCTGTGTCAGCGATCGGCCTCTGAGCATGCGCTGGCGGAGCTCGTCGACACGTCGTTGGGCAACCCTCAGATCAACCGCCGCCGCAAGATCGACAACCGCACGCTCGAAGTCACCGAGCTCATCGGCTTCGATTTCGTCGTCGGCGAAGGCGAAAGCGACCACGCGTTCCAAATAGGCGACGGCAAGGGGACGCAGAGCTTCTCGACCGCTGGCATCATGAATCCGTTCGAAACGCAGAGCGACCCACAGCTCCTCCCATCCGCTACCGCGCGGTCCGGACTCTGTCAGCACCCGCCAAGCCTGGGATCGCCACGTTTCCATGAATCTGTTGACGTCGGACTCACACCACCGGCACGGAGGCGGGCTACCGAACCGGGAGATCCGCCGTTCTCTGCCACAGCGCTCGCACAACGCCGGATCCGACGGAATCAGTTGCCGGGTGTCGTCGGTCCAACCGGTGCCGTTCCACCAACGCAGCAGACCTGAGCCCGCCACCTCCGGATACCACCCCGGTTCCATCCGCGCCGGGGATGGCTGGGGTTCCGCGCCGTTGGGTGCGGGAGCTGGCGATTCTGCTGGTGACGGGTTCGCGGGTGGGTCGTCGACTTCCACACCGAATTCTTCGGCAAGTCCACGTAGCCCGTTCGCCCATCCCTGGCCGACTGCCCGAAATTTCCACGTGCCGTTTCGTCGATAGAACTCGCCGAGCACGATCGCGGCAACAGCATCGGGCTGATCGACCTCGAACGAGATCAGTGCGTCGCTCTCATCCTGGACCGTCAGCGTGAGGTCCCGGACGTCGCGGAACGACCCCTCGTCAACCGATGCCGAGACGACGATGCGGGAAACCGCTGTTTCAACAGTGGCAAGCGAGACCGTGAGAACGGCACGGCCAGTGCCGGATTCGGTCAGCGAGACCGCATCTGACGGGTGTTTTGCCGCGTTGTAGAACACGAAATCGTCGTTCGTCCGGATCTTTCCGTTCTCGGCCAGGAGGAGCGCTTGCGGATCGACGTCGGACTGTGATCCCCACGTCAGGGTCACCGCCACCGTCGATGCGGTGACCGCAGCGTTTTCACCTCTGGAGAGCTTCACGCCGTGCACACCGTTCTTGCGGCGAATTCCGTTACGCACAACGCCTTCCGGGGGCGGATGTGGCTACAGCTCAGTCAGCGTGCCCGCCGCGCTACTTCAGCAGTCGAACTCTGGAGCGTAGGGCCTCTTGAGCGATGGGTGGTGTTCCTCCCCGCCGACGAGGAACAGACGGCGATACGCGTGCTCTACCGTGGCGTGAAGATGCGTCCCGTTCATGCGGCCAGTACCCACGGACTGACGATGCCGGACATCTCGATCGGAGCAGGACATGCGCGAGACCACGCCGCATTGTGAGACCAACGGCAGCGAGTCGGAGTTGTCATTGCCCTGGGCAGTAACGGGATGCGCAGACTACGGAAGAAGCCCGTCGAGCGCGGCCTGATATTGCGGAATCAAGGTCTCGTCGATCGGGCTCGGCCCATCACGCTTGAAGCGCAGCACGATCGAGCCGTTCCTGTAAATCAGAGACGATTTCGACATGACGGTTGCGTACTTCTCCGCAGCCGCTTCGCCACCGAACTGGTACACCGAAACCGGATCAATCGCGATCATCTGTGAACACCCCAGATCAGCGCACCCAGCTACCTTGGTGCGGTCCGCGCGCCCCGTAGCAGGAAGGCCCGCAGCCTCCATCGCATCGACCACAGCGGCAGCGGTAGTGGCTGCGGGCGGGAGCGAGGATCTCACCACAGACGTCGTTGATGCCCCAGTGGACACCATCACCGAAGGAGTTACAAACACGCCGTCTTGACCGGCGCCACTGCATGCACCCAACCCAGCCGCCAAAGCTGCGATGCATCCAGCAACAGCTACGCGCCTCACAACTGTTCTCCTAGCATGGCGGGTCTTCTGAACGGTGCCCTGGTCGACGAATAGTACCGTTCTGCACAGCATTCCGACCTTGTCGAACTCGGACTCGTCGGACTCCTCGCGGAGTAATGCGTGAGGTAGGCACCGTTCGTTCCGTGACCCCGCGAGCACCCTCGCCCGCGTCTCGTCCCGTGTTCGTTCGGATCCGCTAGTGCTTGTCGGGCCGTCTCGCTAGTGTCACGCGCATGGATGCGGTGCAGGTACAGAAGAAGCTCGAACTCTCTCCCGATGAGGACTGCATCCTCACCGCGTGGCAGTACCAGATGATGCAGCGCGACATCGCCGCGTCGAAGGGCAAGCACCTTCCGTCCAAGCGCGAAATCCGTAACTCCTTTCGCGACAACGCCGTTGCGGCCATCGTGGCGCGCAACCAGGACGCCTGGTCGCCCGCTGTTGCTGAAGTCGTTCACCAGATCGCCGCGGATGGTGAGTCGCCGAATCTCGAGGCGCTCGAATCCGCTGGACCACAGATCTCCTCGGTCGTGGCGAGACGTTCACGGGCCCTGCTTCTGCTGATCGACCTGTATGGGTTCGAGCCGTGGGTGGAGGGCAAGTGGGACAAGGCTGTCCGCGCCGAAGCTCTCACCGCTGCCCATCGGTCGATGGATCAACTCCATCCCGAAGACCTCCCTGCTGTGGAAACCGCATACAAGGACGCGATCAAGAAGCTGTCCAAGGCGAGTAACTGGACCAAGTACGCGCTCCTCGCGGGTGCCGGCCTCGGACTCGGTGTCCTGACCGGTGGCCTCGCCGCACCAGCAATTGCCGGCGCGTACGGAGCGCTTGTTCTCGGCTATTCGGGCGCCGTGGCCACTTCGGCGGGCTTGGCCGCGATCGGCGGCGGTTCCATCGCTGCCGGTGGTCTCGGCATGGCCGGTGGTGCCGCGCTCATCACCGGCTTCAGCGGCGCCGCAGGTGTCGGAGCAGCCACGCTTGCCGGTAAGGCCGCCGGGTTCACGGCCGCTCGCATCGCCGCCGACGCCATCCGACTCCACGTCGTGACCCAGCTCGTGCTGCGCGATGTCGACGGCAACGAAGAGGCAGCAAAGGCTGTTATTGTCAGTCTCCGCGAGCGCGTGACAAGCCTGGGCAAGACCGTCGTGACTCTCGCTGAGCGAATCGAGATCCTTCGTGCGCAACTCGAGACAAAGCAGGCAGAGTTGAACGCCGAGAGGGATCAACGCCAGGCGGCCGAGGATCGCGTCGCTCGCTTCCGGATCGTCGCCGACCGGCTCAAGGAGCGTGTCACCGGACCTGAAAATGATGAGCTTCAGGCCTTGCTTGCCGAACTCGAGGATCTGGAGGGTGAGAAGAAGACCGTGGAGACCCTTGCCGAGGGGGTATCTGTCCTCGCTGACGACCTCGAGGAAGCAGCGTGAGCGCCACTGGCGGCAACTCCAGCGACCGGATCTCGCCGATCGATGAGGACTACATCGGCAACTTGGATGCACTCACGCGTGACCTCGAAGACATCGAATCGATTGCCGCATCAGCGCTTTCGGACAAACCGATCGACCATACGGCCACACAGCGCATCGTGAGCACCTCGACCGGCCTCACCTATACCGAACTCACTGCCCACCATCAGCAACGTCGCGAAGTCGAGGGGTGGGGCGAGGCCGACATTGCCGACATCCTCGACCCGATCGCGCTAGAGCAGCTCGATGGATGGCGGGCGGCTCAAAGGGTTCCGTGGGAACGTGGCGACCTGGTCGTCGTGGGCGTCTCCGGGCTCATCGGCGCACTCGGAAACCTCTACGACAGCCGGGTGGACGCTGCAGTGCTCAGCGGCCTGTCCTTGTTGAAGAAGACCGACCTGCTGCGCCGGTGGGAGAGGCAGACCGCCCGACTGCCCATCGATTACACCGGCCCGAAATTCGGCGGTCCGGCACACCGCGTTCGGTCCGCCGGCCACGACATCGGCCGGTTCTTCGCCGCCCTCAATCAGATCCGCACGGGAACCTTCGAAGGCACGTGGTGGGAAGACGGACAGCGGATGGTCGAAAAGGTTGCGACAACTCGCTCCGGTCTACCATTCGCACAAGCGCCCGAACGCCACCTCGCAGTCGCGCTTCTGTTGAAACACTGGGCGGCAGATTTTGTCACCCCGATGAACTTGCCGCTGCCGGGTTGGACACTTCTGAGCGAGATGCCGAACCCCGCCTTGCGGAAGTTCGCCAATGACGCTTACGCCGGGACGAACTCCGGCGACGGGTTGAATCTTCGCTCCGGAATACTGACCCCGGGTCTAGGGATGCTCGCGACCGAGGTCGTCATCCGAACCCACACCCACCTCGGTGCCTACCGTTCCACCGGCACTGCACGGCTGGCGACTTCCGCAGCGGCTAAACACACGGAGATGCTGCTCGCCGCGCACGCCGCAGCCGGAGCGATCAGCGTGTCGAAGACCACCGCAGCGGCGATTGCTGGTGAAACCGTCGTCGCCGCTCGACATCTCAACATTCCTGTTCTCATGCGGATCGGCATGCTCGCGCTGAAGGTCCGCTCCGATGCCGCGGCCCGTGCAGAAGCTGGAGCACCGTCGTGGGAACAGTTGCTCGCTGACGAAGCGGCGACTTGGACCCTGCCAGAGGCGCTCACCATCGCAGACCTAGTGACGAGCTCTGTCGGCCCATCGTCCGCCGATGAAGCGGTAGTTGGACGGTGACGAGGACCAGGAGCTCCCAGCCCCTCCGCAGCGTGCAGCTGATACAACTGAAACCCCGCACCGAGAAGGTCAGGGGTTCGATTCCCCTTAGCTCCACAGCCTGACTCATTTTCCCTACTAAGTCACCACTAATTCAATCGACGGCTGTCGAGCATCTCATCTCCTTGACAAGCTTCAGCAGTGCCGCGAGTGAGAGTTGGAAGATAATTGCGGAGTTGGCCCAGATTTCAGAGTATCGGCGCTGATCAAAGTGAATGAGAATCTAGGTATCTCGCTGAGAAAGTGCTGGTCGGAAAGTGTCGTCCCCACACGCGTGGGGGTGAGCCCGCGTGGGCCGAGGCGGTCCAAGTTCTGCGCACGTCGTCCCCACACGCGTGGGGTGAGCCGACCGTCGACTCGCAGGCGCTGTCCGTCATCGCGTCGTCCCCACATACGCGGGGGTAAGCCCGGCAAGGGCGTAGTGGTTCGCGCGATGGAGCGGATTTCCCCACCCACATGTGGGTGAGCCCGAGGGACTGTGTGGCCTGGCGGGCCCGGTGATGTTGTCCCTAAAGGTACGAGCGTGAGCCCGGGACTAACTGGTCGAAGTCGGGTTCATCCCGTCGCACCCGCAGACAGGGGGAGCCTTCCAATTAGCAGGGTGGTTGTGCTGGTGAATTCTGACGTCGTCTATCGGTGAATCCGGACGTCGCGAGGTGGCGGATCTTGCCGATGCGATCGGCGAATTCTGACGTCACACAGGACTGAGGCCGTGGACTCGAATGCGGCGCGACCTGCTCTACGCCCACGAAGGGTGTGCGATCAGTGCTGGGTCGAGTCCACCCGGTCACCCTCGGCACCCAAGACGAGGTCGAGAAGATGGTCTAGGAGTCCGATCGCGGTCTGTGTGGTGCCGAAGCCTTGGAGCATTCCATGGGCGAGGCCGCCGGTTGCCATCGCGATGACCTCCGCGTCGCGCTCGGGATCGCCGGGAGCCGACGTGTCGTGGGACTGGTCCCGTCGGAGTTGGTCAGCGACGATCGCAATCAAAGCCCGGGGTGCAGCGAACGTTTCTTCGGCGGTGATGCCCTGGCCGCAGATCGCCGCCCAGGCGAACGCTCCGAGCACGATGGTTTCCGCACGGCGCTGGTCATCGAGGGGAAGCAGTTCAGTCAACACCGCTCGGACGGTTTCCCGGGGCGTGGCTTCCGCGCCGAGCGCGGTCCATCGTTTCGTGAACCGGGCGCCGGCGTCTTCCATCACCGAGCGATGGGTGGCCAGCAGAAAGTCCTTCTTGGTGCCGAAGTAGTACTGCACGACCCTCACTGAGAATCCGGCTTCAGCGGCGACGGTCTGAAAGGTCACCGCGTCAAGCCCACCGGCGACGATCACGCGCCGCACAGCATCGGTGATCTCCCGTCGCCGCAGTTCATGGTCGACCAGTCGTGGCATTAGTGCGGTCACCTCGCTCTTGTTAGTCATCGTGGACTCATCAGCCTAGACGGTATACCCATACCGCCTTAAGGGGTACGCTCATACCGATTAAGACGGTATGGTCATACCGTAAAATGATGAAAGGGAGGGAACGATGCCGAAGATCGGGCGATTCACCAGCGAGGAAGCGAAGGCGGCTTTCCTGAGCGTCTACGACTCCATGGCGGCGAAGTGGCCGGTGCCATCGACCACTGTCGATGTCGAGACGTCGTTCGGGACGACACGTGTACGCAAATCCGGGATCGGGGAAGGCGCGCCGATCGTGCTGCTGCCGGGCATCGGCGGCAATGGCCTTGTGTGGTCGCGGTTCATCCAGGATCTGGCACGGAACCACGTCGTGTACACCCCCGACGTCATGGGGTGGGCGGGGCGGTGTGTGCAGACAGCACCGTTGCGCGACGCGGAAGATATCGCGAAGTGGATGGGCGAGGTGATCGTCGGCCTCGGCGAGGATCGTGTCCATCTGGCCGGAAATTCCCTGGGCGCCTGGCTGGCGGGTGCGATCGGGGTGTATCGCTCCGAGCGTTTGGCGAGTCTGACCTTGTTGGAACCGAGCGCGGCAACATTCGCCAAACCGCGCTGGAGTCTGCTGTTCAAATTCATCATGGCGGGCATGCGACCGACTCCCGAGAAGATGCGGAAGCTCAACAAGTGGTTGATGCCTGGTTACGAGCCCACCGATGAGGAGTTCGCGGGCGCCATGGCGACCATGAAGTTCCGTATGGCGACGCCATGGGACCGACCGTTCACCGATGATCAGCTGGCGGCCATCACCGTCCCGACCCTGGTTCTCTTTGGCGCGGAGACCGTCGTCAGCGATCCAGAGCTCGGAGCGGCCCGCGCCCGTAACCACATCCCGCAGGCTGAGGTTCAGATCTATCCCGGTATCGGACACGATCTGTTGTGGGCAAATCCGCACCAGGTGGTACCACGGTTCCTGAGCTTTGCCGACAGCCATGATCCTGTCCGAGCGAACCGCTCTCGATAGATTGGTGGGCGTGTGAGGTGGTGTACGCCTCACACGCTGTCATGGTGGAGCGAGGAAGCGTTTGCTCCACTGTCGGCGATCGTGCGGCTCGTGTCGAACGTTTCCGAGCAGCACCGAACCCGAATCCGGCTTCTCGCCAACAGATATCGAGCTCCCAAGACGCCAACTGCCGCGGCAAGGTCTGGCGTCTGGCACATTTCCGATGACAGCGGCCAACCTTCAATAACATGACAACGGTCGGGTGATTTCTGGGTGTTGACCTGGGAACTATCGGCGAATATTGACGTCACCCAGCGGCAACAGCCCTGGCTTGAGCGGTGCGGGCAAGCCGGTAGGAGTCGGTGCCGGTTTCGATGATGTGACCGCCGAAGGTGAGCCGATCCACGATCGCGGCGCAAAGTCTTGGATCGGTGAAGGTTTGGTCCAGCCGGAGAACGACTCGTTGGAGGCGATCGCGACGGAGTTCTTCTCCTCGCGTTCGGTCAGCACCTGGAACAGCAGTTCCGCGCCGCAGCGGTCGAGTTCCATGTAGCCGAGCTCGTCGATGTCGTCGCTGATCAATGGTGCTGTGTCGACGAAACATGTTGCACTGCAACCAGACTTGTCGCAACATCCGAAAGAACCTGGTAGGCGCTATCAGTGCTCGATGATATCCGCCGACCGAGATTCCCACTCCGACATCGATTTCGGGATCCCTGGTTAACCTCGAACACACATCTTTGCTCGGCCTCGTGACGAATCTATCTGTGTTTTTGTTTGTAGCGGCAGGGGCGGTATCGATGCCCGGAAAGCAAGCCGCGTCGTCGGCCACCGTGGTCCCAGCAGCGACGACCTGATCGGGTCGTGATCCTGCGGAGACCAGCGGACCGCACTACACCTAACCGCACGTAGACACGTTCGTGTGCAGCATCTTTGAGGAGATCTCGTTGATGTCCCAGCTCTGGCACCAGATGCACAATCCCTTGCTGTATGCCATTCCGGTGTTCTTGATGTTCGTCATCATCGAAGCGGTGATTCTGCGGGTCCACGATTACGGCGAGGTGACCGGATACGAAGTCACCGATGTGCGTACCAACATCAGCATGGGGGCTGTGTCGCTGGTGTCGTTGTTCCTGCTCGAGCTCGTCACGCTGGTGGTATTCGTTTTCCTGTGGACCTATCTGGCGCCCTGGCATATTCGGGCCGATGCGTGGTGGAGTTGGTTGCTGCTGATTGTGGCAGTCGATTTCGCCTGGTACTGCAACCACCGGTTTGCGCACCGGGTGCGTATCGGATGGGCCGGCCACCAAGCCCATCATTCCAGCGAACACTTCAACCTCAGCATCGCCCTCCGGCAGAAATGGAACCCGTGGTCGGAGGGTCTGTTCTGGATCCCACTGCCGCTGTTGGGCTTCGAGCCGTGGATGATCTATCCAGCGTTCTCTATCAACCTGATTTACCAGTTCTTCACTCACACCGAGGTCGTCGACAAGCTGCCCTGGGCAGTGGAATTCGTATTCAACACCCCCTCTCACCACCGCGTCCACCACGCCAGCAACCAGCAGTACCTCGACAAGAATTACGGTGGGATACTGATCCTTTGGGACCGCATGTTCGGCACCTTCCAAACCGAGCTGTACCGGCCCACCTACGGGCTCACCACCCCGGTAAACACCCACGATCTGCTCGTACTCGAGTATCACGAGTACGGCAACATCATCAGTGACGTCCGCAGCGCACGAGGTCTGCGCAGCAAGCTGGGTTACGTCTTCTGCCCACCCGGCTGGCGGCCCGAATAGTCCCGTGAGAAGGCACTGGGTACGCCGGACCACGGAATGAGCAGCCTCAGTCGACCCGCAGGCGGCGCCGTAACTACACGGCATGAGTGGATCGGTCCAGAGCCGGATCGGGGCCGACATGCTGGCAGTGATGAGTCCTTCGCGGTGGCCGGACGACGCCGTGCCTTCGAACTGGCCCATCACCCGTATCAACGAGACCGTGAAGACCACCTCGAGCACGAACTTCGCGCCGACCGGTGGCAACAACGCGGTGAGCGCCAGGCGCGCTATCTGCTCGCTGTCGACAGCTGGGTCCAGTTCGACGATCTTTCGGCGGATCCGTTTCCACGGCAGACGCCCCACTCCGGCCTCGAATCGGCGGATGAGGTACCTCGGCCCGCGAGCGCTTGCGCGTCGTCGAGCGCGACGTGGAGCGAGGACCACCACGAAGGGGTCGGCTCGGTCAGCGGAGTATCGGAGACTTCGCGTCCGTGCGGTTCGATGCCGCGAAAGTCACAACTAGTCACCGGATCTCGCGACGTGGGACGAATAATCGTGTCCGTTAGATACGTTAGGGGCGCAGTCGAATCCATGGAGTGTGCTGATGGTATGGGTGACACGACACCACTACTACCTTCGCAGTAGCAGGTCGGTGTTTCGAAGGTTGGGTCACGGCACAATGCTCGTCCTGTACTTCGTCGGCGACGCCAGCGCCGGTTATCAGGCATTTGGCAGCTCGTGGATCCTGGATGACGGACCGTGGCAAGGCGGCACCGAGGTCCGCGGTGACCCCGAGGAGGTCATCCGGTGGACCGATGCCCAGCGGGTTGCGGAGGCCGCGCTCCGTGACGCCGAGGCGCAACTCTTCCACGAATCCGGTTTGGTGGAGGTCAATCACGAGGGCATGCGGTGGCTGAGCCGGGAAGCCGGCTGGAGGGCATTTGGGCGCTGGCTGCGCGAGCTCGCGTCACGGCGGGCGTATGCGAACTACCGGCTGCGGAACCTGCACATTCGCGAGGTGTACCAGCCGGTTCTAGAAGAGATCGACGCGCGGGTGCGTGAGGCCGAGCAGCAGGCACGCAAGCAGCGGGAGCAGATACACAACCTGGCCGCACGAGCCAGGTGGGGCTACACGGTCGACCGGGACGCTGGCGTGGTCCATATCTTTCGCAAGGCCGACGCCAACTTGGGTACTACGGAGCTCCTGGACAAGCTCCTCGAGGTCCGCCGCAACACCGGAGTGTCCGAGCTGCGCTGGGATGACGAGTCCCGGGCAGGGATCGCGCGCGACAGCGGCGTCGACTTCGAAACCTGGTGGCGCGCAGTCACGCCGTACACTTGGGGCGGTTCACACGCTATCCCGCAGACCGAACTCGACCAGCGCGGGCGGACCGTGCACGTTAGCGCTCACACCAGCTTCGGTAGCTTCGGCGGAATTCACTAGTTGTGCTGTCCCGTGAGGTTGGTGCCACCGTCTGCGCGACGGTCGCCGCTTCCAGGTCGGTCGTTTCCGTAGCGTCTCGATCCGGCCGAAGCGCCGAGCCGGGTACTTCAAGCCGGTCAGGCTCGGCACGGGGTGCTGGCGTCGGCACGAACTGAGGAAAAACACTATCGCCGCGGGTCGAGGTTCTGATGGAATCTAGCGGCCGACCAATCGCACAGTCAGGGCGGCGCTTTCGATTTGGCCTCGCATTGGAGAACCTCACGATGGTAACGCGATCCACCTGGCCTATGGCGCTCGGCGACATCGTGTACGAAGAGCTACCGAAGGCTCTGACGGATACTGCTCGTGTTCACGCCCATCGTGCGATCGACAATATCGGGTCGACGGAGTCACTTGACCTGCTCGACCAGGCTGTCTCGATTGGGGTGTCGGCCGAGCTCTTGCTCAAGGCAACGCTGGCCTCGGTCGACTTCGGCCTTCTTCGAGATCGAAACGCCGACCATAAGACCACGTTGACGCTGGCCGGTAAGCCCCTGGATCCCACATCGCCTTTGCCGGAGTTGAAGTCGGTCGGCGCTCGGGAGGCGTACCGGCTACTGAAGCAGGACCTTGCACCAAAGCTCACTGTGTCGAGTCTCAAGTCGGCCAAACCTGACCTCCTGGACCGGCTACTGGCGGTTCGAGATTCGGCGGTGCACATGGGTTTTGCTTGCCAGGAGGCCAACGAGAGCGCACTGGCTGATCTAGTCGGTGTAATTGAGATGCTGTTGAAGATCAGAGTAGAGCTCGGACAAGCCAGCGACTGGGAGTCCTTCTGGACCGACAAATATCGCGAGCGGGCTGATGGAATCCTGCTCTCGCGTCATGCGGAGATCGCGACCGCGTACGAGCGGACGCTGTCGGTGGCGAAGAAGACCTTCGCGACCCGCTGGCGGTCGCCTGGCAGTGCTGACGCCATTCACCTCCTTGAGCAGATGGAACCATTCGCTCTGATAGTCGAACGTGATCAGACCACCAGGCCACATACTTGTCCGGCGTGTGGCAGCAAGGGCAGGGCCCTCTACGACATCTCCAGGGGGCCGGTACAGATCGACGACAGCGACCGACCGCATTCGGTGGCCTACTTCGTTGAAACTTTTGGGCTTCCCAACGCCTTCCATTGCGCTATCTGTGATCTGTGGTTGGACAGCCCTGAGGATCTTGAGCTGGCGGCGGTGAATGACATCGACCTCGGCGAGGCGGACGCCGAGTACTGGGAAGTCGATGCGTTCGAGGGTCCAGATGATGACCGTCTCCCGGGATGGGAGGACTGATCGGGGTGGGAACGTCATCGTGCGGCGACCGGCACCACGAGGCAAGGCGCGCAGGGGCGATGGGGAGCAGCGGCGGCCGAAGTTGCCGTAACGCGTTCACACACCGGCGGGCAAACCCGGCAGCTCTACATCTCGCCCATCGACCACTTCGACCACAAGGGGAGGGGGCATGGGTGTACCGGTGGCCCAGGATGTTGCGGTGCCGCAGCACAGGTGCGCCAGGACGCTGTTCTAGGCCGACTAAATGCCGAGGGGTAGAGGCTGTTATTCGACGGCAGTGGGACTTTCGGAGTCGCGGATGGAGAGTTCGGCGGCTGCGAGGGTGGCGATGATGTGATCGGCGGCCGTTCGAGTCGCTGGATCTGTGTCGACGTTCCAGGTGTGGCGCAATTCGCGCAGTTGTTCGAGCAGGGAAACCAGGGTCAATAAACGTCAGGGGCTGGTCTCCAAGCAGCTGTCAGACCTGGAAAGCTGCTACGTCTCGTTCGACGCCGAACAGGGGATGTTCGAAGTGAACGCCGGGCATAGGTGCGCTACCGCCACTGGTCCCGGTTCTATTGCCCTCGGTCGTCCTGATGGTCTGGCTGGCATCGGTCTGCGGGACCAGGCCAGGATCGAGGAGGATTTCCCAGTCGCCGGGACTGTATCGGTCAATTGTCCAATTTGCTGTGTGCCGGTGCCGCACGGCAAGTACGGTGCCGCGCATGTCTCGCACTCACCGCATACTCGCGGCCGCAGTCCTGGCCGCTGTCCCGTTCATCGCGGCAGCGCCCTCGCTGGCCGCTCCGGTCGTGAACAAGGTCGTGGTCATCGGTATCGATGGCACACTGTGGAGTGAGGTGTCGGCGGCCGATGCCCCCAACCTCGACCGCTTGGCCGCGGAGGGCACGCTGGCACGAACCTCCATCGCCCCGCACACCACCATGTCGTGTGTCTCCTGGGCGACGGCGCTGACCGGCGTATGGGACAGCAAGCACGGGATCCAGGACAATGGATCCACCTGCAACGCAGGACCTTTCGCGCAGTATCCGACGGTGTTCACCCAGGTGGAGCGGGCGCGGCCGGCATTGTCGACGGCCTCCATCGGGACCTGGGACAAGATCGGCATGATCGCGCGCACCGGCAGCCCGCAGGCCGACCGGGTGGCCGTCACACAGATCGACCCCACCGGTGCGGGGGTTTGTGAGTCCACCGCGGATTCCGATGCCACCGCGCAGGTCGTCTCGGCCATCACCGAGGACGGGTCCGATCTGCTGTTCACCCACCTCGACCAGGTGGACATCGTCGGGCACACGTTGCGCGGAGTCTGGCCGCAGGCGTATCGCGATGCCATCGGCCGGGTGGACGACTTGGTCGGGCAGATCACCGCCGCGGTGGACGCGCGGGCGGCATCGCATTCGAACGAGCGGTGGACGATTCTGGTCACCACCGACCATGGGCACAAGCCGGATGGCGGGCACGGCGGGCAGAGCGCCTATGAGACGGCCAGTTTCGTGGTGGCGCGCGGACCGGGGTTCGCGGCGGGCGCGCAAAACAATGGGTACACACTCGCCGACATCACACCGACCGTGCTGGCTCTGCTCGATGTCCCGGCTCCGGCGAATCTCGACGGCGAGTCGATGTTGGCGGGCGGCTCGGGCAACCCGGCGGCACCGGTGCCGAATACGCCCCCTGTCGATTCCGGGATCACGGGTTCGTCGTCGGGATCGGCGCAGGCGGCCATGGTCAACAATCCGTTGTGCGTCCTGGGGAGTGGATCGGCGAGCGGTTCGTCCGAGAGATGATGCGTTGATATCGAGATCTGAAATCGTATGCGGTGCAGCTGTATTTGCTCGACTCAGACGGACCGCATTCTGCGAAACCCGACCATGAGCGGCGGGTGGGATGCGAACCTCGGTAGGTAAACCCAAGGTCCGCACCAGTGCCCTCACCCTGGAGAAGCTGATGTCCGGGCATGCCCTCGCCGGGCTGTTCATCGGCGGCGCGGCCGGCACGCTCGTCGGCGGTCTCATCGCTGAGATCGTTAGCTGATCGGCGCGACGTCTGTCGGCCGGATCCGACGTGATCCCTGAGTGCTCAGCGTTCGGCCTCGACCTCGGCGAGGCGGCGCGCCAGGAAACGGCGGGTCTGATCGTTGGTGACCATCGTCAATGCGGCCCGGTAGTGCTCGGCCGCCTCGCGCGGGCGGCCCGCGCGGCGCAGCAGGTCGGCGCGGGTGGCGCTGACCAGGTGTGTGCCGACCAGGCGCGGGTCGGCCGCGACTTCGTCGAGAGCCGCGAGTCCGGCGGGGAAGCCGTGTGCGAAACCGACGGCCACGGCGCGGTTCACACGGACGACGGGAGACTCGATGTACGCGAGTAGTTCGTCGTAGCCGGAAAGTACTGCGTTCCAATCTGTTTCGGACCAGCTCGGGGCGCTCGCATGTGCGGCGGCGATGCGCGCCTGCGCGAGGTATGGTCCGGCGCCGTCGGCGGCCGAGTCCAGGCAGGACAAACCGGCGGCGATGGCCGCGTGGTTCCATCGTGTGCGGTCCTGGTCTTCCAGGGGGACCAATTCCTCTTCATCCGAACGCCGTTGGGCGCGCCTGCTGTCCTGCAACAGCAGCAGCGCGAGCAGCGCTCGTGCCTCCGTTTCATCGGGCAGTAGCCCACATACCAGTCGACCGAGCCGGATTGCTTCGTCGCACAGTTCGTCACGGACGGCGGTGGGACCCGATGTCGCCGAATACCCTTCGGTGAACATCAGATACACGCATGCCAGCACCACCGGTACACGGTCGGGGAGCAGGTGCGGTGGCGGTACCCGCAGCGGGATACCGGCGTGGCGGATCTTGGCCTTCGCTCGGGAGAGTCGTTGCGCGACAGTGTGTTCCGGTTGCAGGAACAGGCGGGCGATCTCGGCGGTGTGCAGACCGCACACCAGGCGCAGCGTCAACGCCACCTGTGATGGTGGCGAGAGCGCCGGGTGGCAGCAGGTGAAGATCATCCGCAGCTGGTCGTCGGTCACGGGTGACACCTCGACCTCCTCGACCGGTGCGCGCAGCAGCGCCGCGCCGTGTTCCTTGTCCGCCCTCGCCGATTCGCGCCTCAGCCGGTCGAGCGCGCGATGCCGGGCGGCGGTGGTGATCCACGCGCCCGGATTGGCAGGCCACCCGCGCTCGGGCCAGGTGCGCACCGCGTCGGCGAACGCCTCCTGCACCGCGTCCTCGGCGAGTCCGATATCCCCGGTCAACGCGGCCACCGTCGCGACGGCCCGGCCGAATTCTGCACGGTAGACCGCATCGATCGGCACGGCCGGGCCGATGTGCACGCTCAGGCGTCCAAGTCGACGATCTGACGAACCTCGGCGCGCCCGCCGACACCGAGCGGAATGGCCGCCGCGATCTCGGCGGCTCGGTCACGTCCCTCGGCGGTGAACAGATAGAGCCCGTCGACCACCTCGGCGAACTCGGGATAGGGGCCATCGGTCAGCAGAACTTGCCCGTCGTGCACCCGCACCGTGGTGGCGGTGGACGGTGGTCGCAACGCTCCGCCGCCGCGGAGGGCCTCGGCGTACTTCTCGCCGAACCGCGCGTGCTCGACCGCCATCGCCTCCCACTCCGGCGTCTCCGGCTCGACCACCGCCGCGGGCTGCTCCCACAGCAGTGCCATCCACCAGTCCGCGCGCGGGGTGTCGTGCGGTAACCACTCGACGAGCGGGCGCACCTCTACCGCGTCACTCTCCACGGCGGGCAACTGCCGCGCCAGGCGAATCGCCTCGTCCAGATCGGCGGCTTCGAACACGTAGAACCCGCCCACCACCTCGGCCTGCTCGGTGAACGGGCCGTCGGTGACCAGGGTCTGTCCGGCCGAGCGCCGTACCTGGATCGCCTCCGCGGACGGGAACAGTGCCGCGCCACCCGCGACGGCCGCGCCCTCCTTCTCCTCGAATTCCGCGTACCGGGTGACCTCGGCGTCGAACTCCGGGGTACCGGGTCGTGCGGCGGGAGTGTCTTCGCGTCCGATCAGTGTGACCAGATAGTGCATGGCGTCATCCTTCCTCGATGCGAGGGGCTGATCACCCCTTCTACCAGGACGACGAACCGCACGGGGTGTTCTCCACACCGGGATCTGGGAGATTTTCTCCGATCGGTTTCGGCTGAACGACCAGTGTGCTGCGGCATCGTGATCGACCTGGGCGAGATCGCCTCCGGCGGCCGGGTATTGCGGTCAGTGATATTGCCGATTCCGGTACCGGGTCGGCCCATCCTTCATATATTGGCTCCGAGTCAATAGTTGATGTTCGCAGCGAAGGCGGAATGGTGAGGGTTCGGGGCAGGGTTGGGAGTGTTGCGGTCGCGGTTCTTGTCGGTGGGATCGGGTGGTTCTCTCCGGTGGGGGCCGAGCCGCCGCTGGGTCCTGTTGGAGATATGGCCTTCTATGCGAACCCGCCGAGTGTCCCGGCCACGCCGGGGGCGGTTGTCAAGAGTGAGCCGATGTCGTTGCCGATCACTCTGCCTGGAGGTGGCGGGCCGATTCCGGCCGACACGACTCGGCTCATGTATGCGAGCACCGATCGCAACGGTGCCGCGATTCCGGTGACCGGTGCGTTTCTGCGTCCGACCCTGCCCTGGCAGGGACCGGGGGTACGGCCGGTGATCGTGGTCGCTCCCGGGACGCAGGGGCAAGGTGATCAGTGTGCGCCGTCGAATACTCTGGCTTACCTGGCGCAGTACAACGGCGGACTTGACCTCGGTGTGCAGTATGAGCAGTACGCGGCGATCTACCCGCTGCTCGCGCTCGGTGCCGCCGTTGTGGTCACCGATCACCAGGGCTTCGGCACGCCCGGTGCGCACACCTATTTCTCCCGGGAGGCTTCCGGTCACGCTGTTCTTGACGCCGCGCGCGCCGCGCGCAACCTCGCGGGCTCGGGGCTGGAAGCCGATGCGCCCGTGGGGCTCTGGGGATATTCGCAGGGTGGCGGTTCGGTTGCGGCGGCGGCTGAGCTGGCCGCTGACTACGCTCCTGAACTTCCGTTGGCGGGGACCTATGCGGGTGCGCCGGTGGTGAGTGTGGAGGCGGAATTGCGTCGCTTCGAAGGTGGTGCTCTCACCGGGGCGATGGGCTATTACATCAACGGTGCCGTCGAGGAGTATCCCGCACTCGGCGCGGCGATCCAGCGGTTGTTCAACGATGCCGGAAAGCAGATGCTTGCCGATACTTCCGGGCAGTGCGTGGCTGAAACCGTTCTTACGCAAGGGTTTCGGGATACCCGAACTTGGACCACTACCGGACAGACCGTTGCCGATGCGCTGTTGTCCGATCCTGGCTGGGCGGCGCACCTCGGCGCTGACCGGACCGGGGGACTCCGCCCCAATGCGCCGGTCCTGGTCCAGGCCACCGCGCACGACGAACTGGTCCCGACCTACTCGGCGCGGCAGGTTGCTGCCGATTGGTGCGCGCAGGGTGCGGCCGTGACTTATCGCGAACTGCCTCTGCCCGGTGATCCGATCGGCCTCGGCGTCTCCCACGTCGCCACCAGCCCGCTGTCCCTGCCTGGCGCCCTGCAATGGATGGGTGACCGCCTCGCAGGACGACCGGGTGCGAGTACCTGCTGATCGCGAGAAGCTTTCTGCCGCAGGCTCCGCAACGAACCGGAACTGACAGCATGGAAGCCGTCAGTCGTGCGAAACAGTGAGCGCGGTGTCGATGAAGAACCGGGTCGATCGCGAGGGCTCGGGGGTGCGTCGCCAGCCGAGATAGAGGGTGGAGGCGGGAATGTCGGGGTCGGGCCAGGAATCGGGGGGTGGTGGTTCCTGATTCGGTGTTGACGACCAGGCGGTGGTGGGCGACGTCGGCCCAGCGCAGCCCGGGGGTTCGCGCGGGTTCGGAGTGGACGGGCATGCGCGACAGGTGCGGACGGCCTTCTCTGATGAGCTGGGCAACTACCCGCTGCAGACCCCGCCCACCCGGGCCTGAATGTCGATGTCAACGGATTCGTTGATGCACTGGTGGACCCCCGCAGGTGACCATCGAAGATCAACGAGACGGCGCCGTTGTCCAGTCAGGCCTTCGAACGGCCGGTGGTCAAGCACCGCGTGCAGACTGTGGAGGCGTCAGCTTCGTCGATCCCAATGGTGGGCGCGCCCCGACGAGTTCATCTGCGGGCAGGGTCCCGGCCAGCACTGCCAGAGCTCGCTTCCACTGGCGTATGAATGCTTCCCGTTCGCCGAGATGGCCGGTCAGCATGGTGGTCATCGAAAGCCCGGTCAGGATGTCGATGGTGAACTCCACCCACAGCTTCGCGCGAGGGTCGGACGCATACGGCTCGCCCAGAACTTCGGCGTAGACCTGCCGCATCTCATCGAAGACTCGCCGCTCCTCTTGAAGGAGTCTGGCGCGCAGGTCTGCGTCCGTTCGTGCCGCGACCCACAGTTCGAGAGCGGTGAAGAAGGCCGGGCTGTTGAGGTCGCGCCAGGCGAGTTCGACCAGCGCCTCCATCCGGTCTTGACCTGCCGGGACGAGTTTGGCCTCGTCACGAAACCGGAGCAGGCGCTTGTCCACCACGTGCGTTGTCGCCGCGATCAGCAACTCCGCGCGAGTCGGAAAGTAGTGCAGCACCGTTCCGCGACCGAGACCGGTGCGTGCCTGAATCTCGCTGATCGTGGTCGCGGGGTGGCCGCGTTCGAGCAGGCATTCGGCAGTTCTGTCCAGGATCAGTCCGCGGGTGGTCGCGCGGCGCTCGGTCTGGGTACGGCGGGGGCGTTGCGTCGTCACATGTCAACCGTAGGTGACGACTAGTCCAGAGGGATCACATTTACAGTACGGTGTGACTAGAAGTATGCAACATGTGTGATCTGCGTCTACACATGACAGTCGAAATAGCCAGTTGACGGGCAGTCGCCACGGGTGCTTCAATGACAAACAGTACGCACTGACTGTTTATGTGACATTGATCGGAAGAGGTAGTGATGGCACGCCGAGAAGTACCGGGGCAACGGACTTCCGAACTAGAGCAATCGTCGGGACCCATGGACGGCCGGATCGAGCGCCCGGTGCCTGACATCGTGGCCGCGCATCAGCGCACGATTCGTTCCGCAGCGCGCATCGGCACCAGTGCCGGGCTGCTCAGGGAGCTTCTCGGTGACTTCACCCTGTTTCCGCAGTGGATGCGGTTGCATGCCGGCTGGCGGGGTGCACCGCCGACTGGAGCTGTAGCCGGGGTGAATTTCACCGAACAGGTCGCCATCATGGGCATTCCGGCCGAGGTGAACTGGCACATCACGTACTCGGATGTGGACGCGATCTCGCTGTCGGGTGTCGGACCGATGGGCTTGGAGCTAGCACTGTGCTTCGGCGTGGATCCCCTGGACGGCGGTGCGCAGGTGGTCGTGGACTGTGGTCTCAGTGGTGACCCGGTGCGCGGACCGATGGGCGGGGCGGTCGCCACCAGCGTTCAAGAGGCACTCGACGAATCCGTCGCTGCGCTCGCTGAGCTTGCCAACACACCTGATCAGTCCCGAACGCCAGCAGGTGGAGGTCCGATCAGGCATGAGGCTACGGGCATGTTGCTCGACCCGCGCACGCCGGTCATCGTCGGAGTCGGGCAGGTGGTGCAACGTATTGCCGATCCCACCAAGGATCCGGTAGCCCTTGCCGTCGAGGCGTTGACTCAGGCGCAGCTCGACGCGACGGTGCCCGACCTTCTCGCCCGAGCCGACGCCGTGTACGCCGTGGCGAGTACGTCGTGGACATATCGCGACCAAGCCGCGCTCGTGGCCGAGAGAGTCGGTGCAACGCCGACCGAAACCGTGCAATCGGCGCGTTTCGGCGGGGATGCCGGTCAAACACTGGTCAATGCGGCGGGCCAGGCCATCGCCGACGGATCGGCCTCGGTCGTGCTGGTCTGCGGCGCCGAGGCCGGGGCGAGTCTGGCCGTCGCGCAGCGCGACGGCATCGATATCGACTGGCCTCTGCAGGCAGGCGATGTCGAGCCTTCCCAGGTACTTGGCAGCGAACGAGAAGCAAACAACAAGGCCGAGGCGAACGCAGGGCTGGGCGCGCCCGTGTACACCTACGCGCTGATCGAATCAGCAGTGCGGGCAAAAGCTGGCGAAACGATCTCCGAACACCGTAAGACCATCACCGAGCTGTGGGCCGGAATGTCCACGGTCGCGAACGGCAATCCCTACGCCTGGCTGCCGGAGTCGTTCACAGCCGAGGAACTGGCTCGCGCGGACGAGAAGAATCGGCTGGTTTCGACTCCGTATCCGAAGCTGTTGTGCGCCAACCTGCAGGTCGACATGGCAAGCGGGCTGATCATGACCAGCGCCGCCGCAGCTGTGGCAGCAGGCGTGCCGCAGGACCGCTGGGTATTCCTGCACGCGGGCGCCTCGGCCAACGACGAGTGGTTCGTATCCGAACGAGGCGATCTGGCCGCGTCGCCGGCGATCGCAGCGATCGGGCAGGCCGCGCTGACCGAGACCGGACTGGGAATCGACGACATCCGCCACATCGATCTCTACTCGTGCTTCCCAGCGGCCGTCCAGATCGCCGCCGCCGAACTCGGACTGCCGATCGACGCGACACGGCCACTGTCTCTGACCGGGGGGCTCACCTTCGGCGGCGGGCCGGGCAACAACTACGGCGGGCACGCGGTCGCGACGTTGGTCCAACGGTTGCGACGCGAGCCGGAGACATTCGGACTGACGAGCTCGCTGGGCTGGTACCTCACCAAACACGCGCTCGGCATCTACTCGGTACAGCCGCCACGCCGCCTGTACCGATCGCTGACCCCTGTGGTCGAGCCGGCACCCACGCGAGCAGCGTTGGTCGGGTACAGCGGTCCCGGTGTGGTTGAGGCATACACGGTGCAGTACCGGCGCGGCGGAGAGCCAGAAGCCACGATCCTCAGCGTGATCACCCCCGAAGGCGCGCGGGTGCTCGTCCGTGACACCGACACCGATCTCGCGACCGAGTTCGCGACGTCGGATCCACTCGGATGGCAGGTCGAAATCGCCGGCACCGACACACTGGTGATCAGCCGTGACCGCAACCCGTTGCCTCCCTGCCCCGAACCCCCCGTCCTCGTGGAAAATCGCGGGCCGGTGCGAGTGATCACCTTGAACCGCCCGCACCGACGCAACGCGATCGACCATGCCACCGCACACCTGCTCGAGCGGGTCATCGACGCCTTCGAAGCCGACGACACCGCCCGCGTCGCGGTCATCACCGGAGCCGGCGGAACCTTCTGCGCCGGAATGGATCTCAAGGCCGCAGCCGCCGGCGAGTTCCCGCTCACCGATCGGCGAGGCCCGCTCGGCATCGCCGGGCTTCCCATCACCAAACCGCTCATCGCTGCCGTCGAGGGTCATGCCCTGGCCGGTGGCTGCGAGCTCGCGCTGGTCGCTGATTTGATTGTTGCGTCCTCGGATTCGCAGTTCGGGATACCCGAAGCCAAGCGTGGGCTCGTCGCTGCCGCCGGCGGGGTGCTGCGGCTGTCCCAACGGCTGCCGCGCAACATCGCGATGGAGCTGGCACTGACCGGCGACCCGATGCCTGCGGTCCGGTTGGCCGAACTCGGCCTTATCAACCGAATCGCCGAACCGGGCCACGTCCTGGAATGCGCGGTCGAAATGGCCGAACGGATCGTCTGCAACGCACCGCTGTCGGTAGCCATCAGCAAACAGATCATCGACCAGGCAGCCGACTGGACCCGCGACGAGGAATTCGGCCGCCAGACCGATCTCGCCGGCCAGGCACTGTTCTCACACGACGCGGCAGAAGGCGTCGCCGCCTTCGCCGCCCACCGTGACCCGGTCTGGCAGGGCCGGTGAACCAGAAGGCTTCGCACCCACGTCAGTCAGCTCGAGGAGGAGCGATGACCCGACAGCAGATCAGCCTCAACCCGGCCACCGACGAGGTAGTCGCAACTTTTCCTGTACACACCGAGGATCAGGTCCGGGAGATCGTCGCACATGCGAGGTATGCCTCGATCTGGTGGAAGCAACAAGGGTTCCACGGTCGACGTCGAGCCCTGCTGAACTGGAAGCGCTACCTAGCCGGACACAACGCCGAACTGGTCGATCTCCTGCATCGGGAAAACGGCAAGCCCCGCCCGGACGCCGGTCTCGAATTGCTCCTGGCCATCGAGCACATCGACTGGAACGCCCGCCACGCAGGCAAGGTCCTGCGTTCGCGACGGCGTAACCCCGGGCTCCTGCTGGCCAACTTCTCCGCTCGCGTCGATCACGTCGCCTTCGGCGTCGTCGGAGTGATCGGCCCCTGGAACTATCCGATCTTCACTCCGAACGGATCAATCGCCACCGCCCTGGCCGCGGGGAACACCGTGGTGTTCAAGCCGAGCGAATACACCCCCGCTGTCGCCCAGTGGTACGTCAACGCATTCGCCGACGCCAATCCGGAAGCACCGACCGGCATCCTCTCGCTGATCACCGGAGACGGCGAAACCGGTGCTGCGCTGTGCCGCTCAGGTGTGGACAAGATAGCCTTCACCGGCTCGGCCGCAACCGGACGCAAGGTCATGTCCGCCTGCGCCGAGGTCATGGTGCCGGTCGTCATGGAGCTCGGCGGCAAGGACGCGGCGATCGTCGCCGCGGACGCCGACATCGCCGCTGCCGCGGACGCGATCGCCTTCGGTGCGATGGGCAACAGCGGTCAGACCTGTGTCGGTATCGAGCGGGTGTATGTCGAGCGAGCCGTTCGCGATCAGTTTCTCGACAAGCTACGTGGCGTGCTGGCCGACGTACGCCCTGGCACCGGGATCGGCGCATCCTACGGCCCGATGACGATGCCGAGCCAGATTCCGGTCGTCCGGCGCCACGTCGAAGACGCTGTCGCCAGCGGAGGCGAGACCGTCATCGGCGATATAGGCGATATCGGCGAGCGCTTCATCGCACCCATCGTGATTCTGGATCCAGGCCACGAATCGGCAGCGATTCAGGAGGAGACCTTCGGCCCCACCCTGACCGTGACCACCGTCACTTCCCTGTCCGAGGCCGTCGATCTCGCCAACGATGTCCGGTTCGGCCTCGGCGGCGCGGTGTTCTCCCGCCGCCGCGCCCGAGAGGTCGTCGAGCGACTCGACACCAGCCAGGTCTCGGTCAACTCCGTCCTCGGCTTCGCGGGCATGGCGCGCCTGCCCCTGGGCGGACGAGGGGAGAGCGGCTTCGGCCGTATTCACGGCCCCGAGGGACTGCTCGAATTCACCCGCACCCGAGCAGTCGCCACGCAGCGCTTCCCGGTCCCCGGCGTGCACCTGCTGAGCTTTCGCCGAGCGCCTTGGATCGATCGACTGCTGCCCCACCTCATTCGACTGCTGCACGCCCGATGACAGGAGCCATCGTGCACAAACTTTCGGTGGCCGTGATCGGATCCGGCTTCGGTGGCCTCGCCGCCGCTATCGAATTGAAGAAGCAAGGCTTCGACGACATCGTCGTGTTCGAGAAGGGCGCCGATGTCGGCGGCGTCTGGCGCGAGAACACCTACCCCGGCGCCGCCTGCGATGTGCCCTCACCCTTCTACTCGTACTCCTTCGAACCCAATCCGCACTGGCCAAGAAGGTTCTCGCGCCAGCCAGCGATCCTCGACTACATCCGCCACGTCGCAGACAAATACGACATCCGCCCCCACATCCGCTTCGGTGTCGAAGTGCTGAGCGCGGATTTCAATCGAGTTACTCGACAGTGGACCGTCACAGTCGCGGGTGGCGAGAACGCCGAGTTCGATGTTGTCGTCTCCGCCGTCGGGCAGCTCTCACGCCCCTCGATCCCTGATATCCCCGGCCGGGAAACGTTCACCGGTCCTGCATTCCACTCTGCGGAGTGGGATCACGGGATCGACCTGACCGATAAGCGAGTGGCGGTCATCGGCACCGGTGCCAGCGCCGTGCAATTCGTGCCGGAAATCCAGCCGACGGCCGCACAGCTGACGCTCTTCCAGCGCAGCGCGCCCTATATCATTCCGCGCCCGGATCGAGAGTTCTCCAGCACCCATCACGCGGTATTCGAGAAAGTGCCGCTGACCGAGCTCGCTGAACGCGCGACCTGGTACGGACTGGTCGAGAGTCTGTCCGTTGCCTGGGTCTACGCCAAACCGCTGGCGCGAGTCATCAAGGCGATCTCCAAGCGGCACATGCGCAAGCAGACCGAAGCCAAGCCCGGACTGTTCGGGAAGATCTGGCCGGACTACGACATCGGCTGCAAGCGCATCCTCTTCTCGGACAACTATCTGCCTGCGCTGGCCGAACCCAACGTCGACGTGATCACCGACCCGATCCGCGAGATCACTCCCACAGGTGTCGTCACTGCCGATGGCCGCGAACACGGGGTCGACGTGATCATCTGGGGTACAGGGTTCAAAGCCACCGAATTCCTTGCCCCGATGACCATCACCGCCGACGGCAACAACCTGCACGATGAATGGCGCGATGGTGCCCACGCCTACTACGGCATGACAATTCCTGGATTCCCCAATCTCTTCGTCATGTACGGGCCCAACACCAACTCCGGCGGTGGCTCGATCATCTACTTCCTGGAAGCTCAGGCGAAATATCTCGGCGGCTATGTCGACCACCTGGCGCGGGCCGGAGCACCCCTCGACATCAAGCGCGAGGTCGAACGGGCATACGACGAACGGATCCAGCGTCAGCTCGGCGACAGCGTGTGGAGCCGCTGTTCGTCCTGGTACCGCACCAGCACTGGTCGGATCACCACCAACTGGCCACAACTCGGCATCGAGTACAAGACACAGGCGAAGTTCGATCCCCACGACTACGAGGTACTTTCCAGATGACCACTCACGACAAGTACGACTACGACGTCGTCGTCATCGGTTCCGGATTCGGTGGCAGCGTCACCGCCCTGAGACTGACCGAGAAAGGCTACCGGGTCGGAGTACTGGAAGCAGGACGACGCTGGGAGCCCGGGAACTTTCCGCGGACCAATTGGAATGTGCGCAAGTCGATCTGGATGCCCACACTCGGAATGACCGGACCTCAGCGCATCAGCGTGCTGGGCAAGTGTGTGGTATTCAGCGGTGCCGGGGTCGGCGGCGGGTCACTGATCTACGGCAACACCCTCTACGAACCGCTGCCGGACTTCTATACCGACCGCGCGTGGGCACACATCACGGACTGGAAAGCCGAGCTTGCACCCTTCTATGACCAAGCCAAACGCATGCTCGGAGTCGTCCCGAATCCGCGAATCGGCCCCAAAGACGAAGTACTTCTGCAAATAGCCCGCGACCGCGGCGTGGCCGATACGTTCCACCGCACCCGGGTCGGGGTGTTCTTCAACGAGGGCAAAGAAGGAGTCGAGGTCGCCGACCCGTACTTCGGCGGCGCGGGGCCACGGCGCGCCGGCTGCATCCACTGCTCGGAGTGCTTCACCGGCTGCACTCACAACGCCAAGAACACCACCGATGTGAACTACCTGTATCTGGCAGAACGGAACGGCGCCGAAGTCCATCCGCTGACCACCGTTACCTCGGTCGAACCGGACGGACGCGGTGGATACCTCATCGATACCGTGCGCTCGAATGGCAAGCTGCGCAAGGATCGTCGTGTCTTCACCGCCGAGCAGGTGGTATTCGCCGCAGCGGCGCTGGGCACACAGAAGCTGCTGCACCAGCTCAAGCGCGACGGTGTCCTGCCCCAGTTGTCCCCGCGATTGGGTGAGCTGACCCGTAGCAACTCCGAGGCGATCATTCCGGTGCCGAGCAACACCCGCACCGACTTCGCCCAAGGCGTTGCGATCACCTCATCCATCCATCCCGAGCCGCATACCCACATCGAGGTATGCACCTACGGCAAGGGGCAGAACGCGCTGTTCGTGCAGACCGTGCCGATGATCGACGGCGGCGCCTTCCGGTGGTTGCGGTTCCTGCTGGCCATGGTGCTGCATCCGATCACCTTTCTCCGTTCGCAGAACGCGCACCGCGCGTCGGAACGGTCGGTGATCTTGCTGGTCATGCAGTCGCTGGACAACTCACTGACGTCCTATCTGAAAGGCCGCAGACTTCTCACGCGGCAAGGCTCCGGGGAGCCCAACCCTGACTGGATCCCCACTGCACACGAGGTTGCTCGCGAATACGGTGCCGCGATCGATGGCGCACCGCACAACGCCGCCACCGACATTCTCAATATCCCGGCCACTGCTCATTACCTCGGTGGTGCCACGATCGGCGATTCACCCGAAACCGGCGTCATCGACCCGTGGCAGCGGGTGTACGGCCACCCGGGGCTCCATATCGCTGACGGTAGTGCCGTGACCGCGAACCTCGGGGTCAACCCCTCGCTGACGATCACCGCCCAAGCCGAACGCGCCATGGCGTTCTGGCCTAACAAGGGTGGCAAAGACCCACGGCCGGCATTGGGTTCGCCCTACCAGCGCCTGGTACCGGTCGCCCCGAACAACCCTGCTGTACCAGCCACCGCACCCGGTGCGCTCCGTCTCCGTACTTCGATTTCCCGCGTTCGAGAGGACCGTTGATGTCTACCCTGCACCGTCTGCCTTGCGGCACCCCGACCACACTTGCCGAGGCATTCCAGAACATCGTCCGCCTCGATCCCGAAGGGGTCGCGGTGCGAACACCGGGCAACGCGATACGCATCACCTGGGCCGACTACGCCCGGCGAGTCCGCGAACTGGCAGGTGGGCTCGCCGGACTCGGCGTCCGCCCCGGCGACACCGTCGGCATCCTGCTGACCAATCGGCCCGAGTTCCACCTGATCGACACCGCCGCACTGCACGTGGGGGCGATCCCGTTCTCGATCTACAACACTCTCGCACCCGAACAGCTGGCCTATGTCCTCGACAACGCAAGCGCCAGGGTGATCATCACCGAACCCCGCTATCTCGAGACGATCGCAAAAACCGGTGCGGAGCTCGACCACATCGTGTGTCTCGACGACGAGATCGAGGGCACCGTCGCTTTCGATGCGCTGCCTGGATTGGTTCCCGCCGAGTTCGACTTCGAAAGCCGATGGCGCGCAGTCGCTCCCGATGACGTATGCACCCTGATCTACACCTCCGGTACCACCGGAAGCCCGAAGGGAGTCGAGCTCACCCACGCGAGTCTGCTGGCCGAGTGCGTCGCCTTCGACCAGGTGGTGGAAGTCCGCCCCGGTGACCGGATCACCTCCTACTTGCCGTCTGCCCATGTCGCTGACCGACTGTCGGCGCACTACCTGCAGATGACTCACGGCGTTCAGACCACCGACATCGCCGATTTGAGCACGATCGCCGAAGCGTTGCCTGATGTGCGCCCGACGATCTGGCTTGCGGTGCCGCGCGTCTGGGACAAGATGCGATTCAGGATCGAAGCCGCCATCGACCAAGCCCCGAGCCCCCTGCGGCGCGAACTCGGGCGCCGGGCGTTGTCCCTGGCCATTGAGCGTGTCCGGGCCGAACAGGCCGGCCGCCGGATCGCTCCGCACAAGGAACTCCTCTGGCGACTGGCTGACTTGCTCGTACTGTCAAAAGTACGGGCCACTCTCGGCTTCGACGAATTGCGGTGGGGCATCTCCGGCGCGGCGGCGATCTCGCCCGACACCCTGGAGTTCTTCTTGGCCATCGGTATTCGGGTCTGCGAAGTCTGGGGAATGACGGAAACCTCGGCAGGCACCACCATCAACCCGCCGGACGCGATCCGCATCGGAACGGTCGGCAAACCGGTGCCCACCGTGGAGTTGAAACTCGCCGAAGACGGTGAACTACTCCTGCGCGGCCCGATGATGATGCGCGGCTACCGCAACGACCCCGAACGCACCCGCGAAGTACTCAGCGCCGACGGGTGGTTGTCCACCGGTGACATCGGCACCGTCGACGCCGACGGCTACGTCACTATCGTGGACCGCAAGAAGGAACTGATCATCAACGCGGCCGGCAAGAACATGTCGCCGACCAATATCGAGAACACGATCAAGTCCGAATGCCCCGTCGCGGCCACCGTCGTCGTCATCGGCGATTCCCGGCCCTACAACGTCGCGCTGATCGTCCTCGACCAGGAAACAGCGGTCGAGATCGCCGCGACGCACGGCCGTGAGCTCGTCGACGCCGCCGACCTGGCCGCCGACCCCGCGGTCTTGGCGGCCGTCGAGGCAGGGGTCACCAGCGGCAATGCCCGCCTCGCACGAGTCGAACAGATCAAGAAGTTCACCGTGCTACCGGCGTTCTGGGAGCCCGGCGGTGCCGAGCTCACGCCGACGCTGAAGTTGCGGCGCAAGCCGATTTCCACGAAGTACGCCGCCGAGATCGAGGAGCTTTACGCCTGAGGGACCCCGGAACACCCTGGTCTGCGCGGACCAGGTACTGGCTGGAAATGCCAGCCCTCCGGTCATGGTCGACACGGATGACGTGTGCGCGGTCCTGCAGACTCGCGGCATGCAATCGGTGGCGGACAGGGTCGGAGAGGATCCGGGCCACAGTCGGTGAACGGACTGCAGAACGATCATCGGGCAGGAGTCGAGGATCGGCGTGACAGATACTCGAGGAGGGCTCGCTCGCCGGACCTGTCACACTCTGTCAACTGAGCGGTGGGCGACCACCTCATCGACCCCGCTCCCAAAGGCAACCGCAAACGTTGCGAACAACCAGTTGAATCCGCCCAATTCGGAGTTACGCCGTTGTTCTCGTGGTCGCCCGAGACTTGCCTTCCAGATGTTCGTCGAGCACGCGCGCGATGATCGGCAGCACGTGGGGTGCGGTCATTTCGTAGTGGGTGACCTCGATGTCGTGGTTGCTGATTTCGCCGGTCACATAGGGGCGCCAGCCGTCCGGGCCGAAGATGTCGGAGGTGTCGACGGTCGCGCTGAAATACAGGATGTCGCCGTCGAACACGGGGCGCCGGTATCCGGTTCTGGTTCGGGCCGATGCGTTGTAGGACGCGGCCAGCCGTTCGAGGGTGTCCGCGTCGATCAGCGTTACGCCGCCGAGTCGCTCGCGGATCGCGTCGGCGGCTTCTCGAGCGGTCGCCTCGGCGGGCACGTCGTGGATGCCGATGACCGAGCCGAACGCATTGACGAAGCCGCCCGCGGTGAGTTGCTCGATGCTGTCACCGTCGATGTCGGCGGTATCGGCGTCCAGGAGCGCGACGACACCGACCGTGTCGCCCGCCTCCCGGAGCTTGGTCGCGATGGCGTGCGCGATGAGGCCGCCGGACGACCAGCCGAGCACGTGATACGGACCCTCGGGCTGCACGGCGCGGATCTCGCGGATGTACCGGTCGGCGAAGTCCTCGATCGAGCGGGCGGGTGGTTCACGGCCCTCTAGATCCGGAGCCTGCAGGCCGTAGATCGGTCGGCCGGGTCGCAGCGCCTCCGCGAATCCGAGGTAGGTCCAGGAGACTCCGGACGACGGGTGGATGCAGAACAGAGCAGGCTCGGTGCCGCCGAGCCGGATGGGCAGCAGCACATCGAGACCGAGTCCGCCCGGGACCGGGGTGGCGGCTGCCGCCGCGGATTCCTCGGCAGCGGCGGTCTGGGCGGCCGGGGTGTCGGCGAAATGCGCGGCCGCGCCGAGCGCGTCGATCCACAGGTCGGCCAACTCGGCCACCGCGTTCTCTTCGAGCAGTGTCGCGGGGAAGCCGAAGCTCGCCTGCAGCCGGTCACCGACGACCACCGCGCTCACATCGATCGCGGATTGCACTGGCACATCCGGATGTTCGGCACCGTGCAGGTCGCCGAGTTCGTCGGTGGGCAGCCAGCCGATGCCTTCCAGCCCGGCGGGGATGTCGCCGGTCGCGTAGCGGCCCACGTAGTTGAAGCTGATGTGGCCGGGCAGGCGGGCCGGAAGGTGCGCCGCCGTCGTGGGATTCAGGTAGCGCAGCAGGCCGAACCCGATGCCCTTGTCCGGCACCGCGAGCAGCTGATGCTTCACCGTGCGGATCGCCGCGCCGATGGCAGGGCCGCCGGCAAACGCGTCGTCGACATCGATGCCGGTGAGGTCGAGCCGCACCGGGTAGATGCTGGTGAACCAGCCGATCGTGCGGGACAGGTCGGCGCCGGGGACTACTTCCTCTTGTCTGCCATGGCCTTCGAGCCGAATCAGCGCGGTGTCGGTGGCCTCGCCGCGCCAGCGGATCAGCGCGAGCGCCAGGGTGGCGAGCAGGGCGTCGTCGACGCCACCGTGGAAGAGGCCGGGCAGCGTGGTGAGCAGCGCGTTGGTGACGTCGGCGGCTATTTCGCGTTCGACCATGCGCAGTGTGTGCGTCTGATCGACCGTGGCGTCGAGCTCGCGGGGACCGATCAGCGGGTCAGTGCCCTCGACAACCCGCCGCCAGTATTCGAGTTCGGAAACCCTGCTGTCCGTGCATGATTCGTCGGCCAGTGCGTACGACCAGCGCCGCATCGAGGTGCCCGTCTCGGCGAGGACCGGGGTGTCGCCGACCGAAAGCTGCGCCCAGGCGGCGATCAGATCCGGCACCAGGATGCGCCAGGAGACGCCATCGATCACCAAGTGATGTGCCACCACGACGAGTCGGCCCGCCCTGGTCCGTGTTCCCGCGTCGCCCACCGGGTCGAGCCAGACGAACTGCAGCACAGTCCCGCTCGCCGGATCGAGCCGGTTCATCGCGGAATCGAGCTCGGTCACCGCGTATTCGCGCAGCTCGACGGAATCTGCCGCGTCGACCTCGACGCGATGCAGGAGTGCGTCCACGTCGACCGAGCCCGGTTCGCCGACCAGTAGTCGTGGCGCACCGTTCTCGGCGGTCGTCAGCCGTGCGCGCAGCATGTCGTGCCGGTCGACGACGGCCGCGAGTGTGCCGACGATCTGGGCGCGGTCGATTCCTACCGGCAGCTCCAGCACCGCGGTCTGCGCGAAGCGGTCGTAGTTGCCGCCGCGCTCCAGCATGTAATGCACGATCGGTGGAACGGGCATATCGCCCACACCGCCACCGGGCAGCTCGTCGAGCGTCACTACCGCGCCCGCGGCGTCGGCGGCGGTGGCGAGCGCCGCCACCGTGCGGTGCTCGAAGACCTGCAGCGGCGTGCAACGGATGCCCTCCAGCTTGGCCCGCGACACCAGCTGGATGGCGAGGATACTGTCGCCGCCCAGGGCGAAGAACGAGTCGTCGGCGCCCACCGTGTCGAGACCGAGCAGCTGACCGAAGATCCTGGCGAAGGCTTCCTCGGTGGGTGTCGACGGCGCCCGATACACGGTCCGTTCGACCGTGAATTCCGGCGCGGGCAGCGCCTTCCGGTCGAGTTTACCGACGGGATCGAGTGGAATCGCTTCCAGCACAACGAAAGCGGACGGCACCATGTGCGTGGGCAGGGTGCCGTCCGCGAGGGCACGAACCCGCCCGAGGTCGAGCTCGGCTCCCGGTGTGCGCACCAGGTAGGCCGCCAGAGCCAATGTCCCCGTGGGCCCGGGGACACCGAGCGTCACCGCGAAGTCGACGCCGTCGGCGCGCCCGAGCACGGCGTCGATCTCGCCGAGCTCGATACGTTGTCCGCGCACCTTGACCTGGAAGTCGGTGCGGCCGATGTACTCCAGCTCCACGTTCGCCGCGCGACGCGTCCAGCGCACCAGATCGCCGGTGCGCAACATCCGTTCTCCCGCTGCGCCGAAGGGATTCGCGAGGAAGCGGGCGGCGGTCAGGCTCGGCCGGGCGTGGTAACCGCGGGCCAGTGCAGGTCCGGCGAGGTACAGCTCACCCGCGACACCGACCGGAACCGGGCGCAGCCGATTGTCGAGGACAAGCACGGCCGCGCCCCGTATCGGCGTACCGAGGCAGACCGGCGTACCGACGGCAAGGGGAGCGGAAGCCGTTGTCCAGATGGTGGATTCGCTCAGTCCGTACAGGTCGACCATCGTGCGGTCCGCTGCCCAGCGCTCGACGAGTTCGGCGCCGACAGCCTCACCGGCGACCGCGAGTACCCGCACGCTCGGCACCTCGGCGGGATCGAGGGTGGCCAGCGCCGACGGCGTGATCACCATGTGGGTCACCCGTTCGGCCTCGATCAGCTCGGCGAGTGCGGTGCCGCCGAACACATCCGGTGGCGACACCACCGCGGCGCCGCCGGTGCCGAACGCCATGACGGCCTCGAATACCGACGCGTCGAAACTCGGTGAGGCGACCTGCAGGACCCGGGAGTGTTCGTCGAGGCCGAGCACTGCGCGCTGCGCCGCGACCATGTCGGCGATGCCTCGATGGGGGACCGAGACGCCCTTGGGTGTTCCGGTCGAGCCGGAGGTGTAGATCAGCCACGCCGGATTGTCCGGCCGGATCGGTGTGGGCAGTTCGCTGTCGCGCACGGCGGTGCTGCGCGCACGGGACCAGCGCTCGACCACCTCGAGGTCGTCGAGCACGAGCCAGTTCGTGCTGTCCGGCAGCATCGACCGGCAGGCGGCGACGGTGAGACCGACTCGGGCGCCGGAATCTGTCAGCATGTGATCGATCCGCTCCACCGGGTACTTCGGGTCGACCGGCAGGAAGGCCGCCCCGATCTTCGCGGCCGCCCACATACCGGTGAGTAGTTCGGCCGAACGGGGGAGGCCGAGCGCCACCACGGTTTCCGGGCCTGCGTCCGCTTCCAGCAACAGCCGCGCCAGCCGGTTGGTGTGCGCGTCCATCTCCCGGTACGTCGTCGTGTGTCCGGCGACGACCAGGGCGGGATGCTCCGGGTACTGCGAAACGGAGGCGGCGAGCAGCTGCGGAAGTGTTGCTGTCCCGGAACTTTCGGGTCCGCGCACCGGCACCAGGGTGCTGCGCTCGGTGTCGTCGAGGACGTCGACATCGGCGATGCGCACCCCGGGCTGCGCGAGGACGGTGGCGAGCACGCGGCGCCACCGGGTGACGAGCGCCGCCACCGTCGCCGGATCGAACAGGTCAGTCGCGTAGGTCAGGACGCAGTCAAGGCCGACCGGTCCCGTCTCCCCGAAGGGAACGCGCAGGACGAGCGTCAGGTCGAACTGCGAGGAAGTTCGGTCGAAATCCTCCACCTCGAACCGCAGGCCGGGTAGTTCGAGTGCGGGCTCGACGAAGTTCTGCAGGTTCAGCAATACCTGGAACAGCGGATGGTGCGCGGTCGACCGGCTCGGGTTCAGCACCTGGACCAGCCGCTCGAACGGCACGTCGGCATGGGCGAACGCGTCCAGATCGACCGCCCGGACCGCGGTGAGGAACTCGGTGAACCGAGCGCTCGGGTCGACCGGAGTGCGCAGTGCCAGCGTGTTGACGAACATGCCGACGAGCTCGTCCAGCGCCCGTTCGCCGCGGCCGGCGATCGCGGTGCCGATCACCACGTCGTCGGTGCCGCCGAGCCGGGCCAGCAGGACCGCCAGCGTGGCGTGGGCGACCATGAACAGGGTGACGTTGTGCGCGGCCGCGAATTCCACCAGGGCGGCGTGCAGTTCGGCGTCGATGGTGAAGGGGTAGTCGGCGCTGCGCATCGACTGCACTGCGGGTCGCGGGCGGTCGGCGGGCAGCTCGAGCTGGTCCGGCGCGCCGGTGAGGGTGTCGGTCCAGTATCGGATCTGCTGCGCGGCAGTCGATTCCGGATCGGACTCGCTGCCGAGCAGCTCGCGATGCCAGAGTGTGAAGTCGGCGTACTGGACGGCAAGCGGCACCCGAGTGTGGTCGGCTCCCGCCGTCCGCGCCGCGTAGGCGGCGACCACGTCGGTGGCGAGGGGCGCCATCGACGCGCCGTCGGCGCTGATGTGATGCACCACCAGGACGACCACGTGGACCGGCGCGGAACTCGCGGTGTCCTCAGCGCCGCTCATGGAGGGACCAGGTGCGGTGACGCGGAAGATGCTTACGCGCAGCGGTGGTTCCTCGGCGAGATCGAATCCCTTGTCCGCCACTGTGTTGATCCGATCGCGCAGCGGTGCACCATCTTCGGTGTCGAGTACCGTGATGTCCGGCGCGGCGACCTCGGCGGTGATCACCACCTGGTGTGGTCCGTCCTCGTCGGCGGGGTAGAGGGTGCGCAGAGTCTCGTGCCTGCCGATGACATCGGCGAGCGAGCGCCGCATGGCATCCACGTCCAGTTCGCCGGTGAGCCGGAGGGCGACCGCGATGTTGTACGCGGGCGACGTCGGATCCATGCGGTTGAGGACCCACATGCGCTGTTGCGCCGGCGACAGCGGGATCCGGGCAGGCCGGATCCGCGGGGCGAGAGCGATGGGTTCGGGCTTGCCGTCGGTGGCCGGGACGACCCGTGCCGCCAGTTGCCCTACGGTGGGCGCGTCGAACAGATCACGCAGGGTGACGGCGGACCCGAGCGCCGAATTCAGCCGGGCGACAACCTGGGTCGCGCTCAGCGAGTCGCCGCCGAGCTCGAAGAACGACCGGTCGACGCTCACCTGTTCGGTGCCGAGCACATCGGCGAACACTCCGGCGACGGCTTCTTCCAGCGGGGTGCGCGGCGCCAGATACGGATGTTGTGTGTCCGAGAAGTCGGGTACCGGAAGGGCTTCGCGGTCCAGCTTGCCGACCGGGGTGAGCGGAATCGAATCCAGCGCAACGACGTAGCCGGGCACCATATACCCGGGCAGTTCCGTGGCTAGCTGCGCACGCAGCCGCGCGGTATCCAACTCCACCCCCTGCGCGGGCAGCACATATGACACCAGTGCGGTCGCCCCCGCCGGGCCCGCGCGCCCGATCGTCACCGCGTACCCGACCTGCTCGTCGCGCGACAGCGCCGCGTCGATCTCGCCCAGCTCGATCCGAATGCCGCGGATCTTGACCTGGAAGTCGCTGCGGCCCAGATACTCCAGTTCGAGGGCGCCGTTGCCGGTGATCCAGCGCACCATGTCGCCGGTCCGGTACATCCGCTCGCCCGGCTCTCCGCACGGGTTGGCGACGAAGCGTTCCGCGGTCATCGCGAACCGGTTGAAGTACCCGCGGGCGAGCGCTGGACCGGCCAGGTACAGCTCACCGGCGATGCCCACCGGAACCGGGCGAAGGCAGGCGTCGAGCACCATGGTGGCGGCACCGCGGATCGGCCCGCCGATCGTGATCGGCTCGCCCGCGACGAGTTCGGCGGACCAGGTCGCCGAGATACTGAATTCGGTGGGGCCGTACAGGTTCGCCATTCGCCTGCCCACCGACCATCGCTCGATCAGTTCCGGTGTCGCGGCCTCACCGGCGACCGAGACCAGGCGCAGGTGGTCCATACCGCTGGGGTCCATCGTGGCCAGCACCGATGGCGTGACGACCGCGTGGGTCACCCGTTCGGCGCGCAGCAGCCGGTCCAGCTCGGCGCCACCGTAGACATCCGGCGGCGAGACCACGAGCCTGCCGCCCGCCGCGTGCGCGGTCAGCAGCTCGGAAATAGATCCGTCGAAGCTCGGTGAGGACAGCAGTAGCGGGCTTGCCGTCGAACCCAGCTCGAACGACTCCTGTTGGGCCGCGACCAGATTCGCCACGCCGCGGTGGCTGAGCAGCACAGCTTTCGGCTTGCCGGTGGATCCCGAGGTGTAGATCAGGTAGGCCGTCTGATCGATATCGATGGGGCCGCCGCGCTCCTCGTCGGTGATGGGAGCGTCGGAGACCGTCATCGCCGAGCGTGGGTCGTCGAGCAGCAGCCAGTCGACGGTGTCCGGCAGGGTTTCGTGGATCGCGGTTACCGTCACACCGATCGACGCCTTCGAGTCGGTGATCATGTGCTCGATCCGATCCACCGGATAGCCGGGATCCACCGGTGCGAAGGCCGCGCCCGTCTTGGCCAGCGCCCACATCGCGATCACCGATTCCAGCGATCGGGTGAGGGCGAGCACGACGAACACCTCACGGCCGATGCCCTGGCGCAGCAGTATCCGGGCGAGGCGATTGGAGCGTGCGTCGAGTTCGCCGTAGGACATGGTGCGCGCGCCCGCGCTGACCGCGATGGCGTCGCTGTCGACGCGCGCGCCGTCGGCGAGGATATCGGGCAGGGTCCGCACCGGTACCGACTCCGGTCCGCGGACCGGCAACAGCGCGGCGCGTTCCGCGTCGTCGCAGTACTGCAGCTGTGCGACCGGGGTGCGTGGGTTCTCGGCGAGCTGGGTCAGCAGCCGGACGAAGCGATTCAGCAGTGGCCGTGCCGCCAGGGGACCGGGTTGTTCGGCCATGCACTGCACAGTGATTCGCAGGGTGTCGTGTCCCTCGCTGCCGCGCAGCGGAATGACCATGAGGCTCAACGGGTAAGGCGCCACATCGGCGCCTTCGACGTCGAGCACCCGCATCCCCGCGATGTCGAGCGTCTGCGACAGCAGCGCTTCCCGGTCGATCGGGAAGGATTCGAAAACGACCAGCGTGTCGAACAATTCGGTAAGGCCGGTCGCCTGGTGGATGGCCGCGAGCCCGACCTGCTGGTGGTCCATCAACCGGGCCTGTTCGGCCTGCAGCCGGGCCAGCAGCTCGGCCACGCGCTCCGCGGGATCGAGTCGCACGCGTACCGGCAGCGTATTGATGAAGAGGCCGACCATTTCTTCGACGCCCGCCAGCTCCGGTGGCCTGCCGGAAACCGTCGCGCCGAACACGACATCGGTCCGGCCGGTCAGCATGGCCACCACCATCGCCCAGCCGGCCTGCACCAGCGTGTTCACCGTTGCGCCGGATTCGCTTGCGGCCGTCGCCAACCGAGTGACCGTGCCGTGGGACAGATCGATGGTGGCCGTCCCGGTCTCGGTGGACTCGACCCCGACCAGGGCCGGGACCGCGCGGGTCGGCGTATCCACCCCCGCCAGCGATTGCGCCCATGCGGCGACGGATGCCGCGCTGTCCTGTGTGCGCAGCCAGGTCAGGAACTCCCGGTAGGAGTGTGCGGGCGGCAGTGCGGCGGCCTCGCCCGAGGTGAGGTAGAGCGTCAGCAACTCGCGGACGAGCAGCGGCCCCGACCAACCGTCCAGCACGAGGTGATGATTGGTCACCACGAGGCGGCAGATGTCGCCGGCGGTCCGGATGAGCAGGAAGCGCAACAGCGGTGGCCGGGTGAGATCGAATCGGGTGCGCGCGTCCACGGCGATCACTCGATCCAGCTCCTGTTGCCGCAGATCGTCATCCGCGATGTCGGTGAGATCCAGATCCTGCCAGCGGAGTTCGGCATCGGCGAGAACGAGCTGGCGCGGGCCCTCGCCGGTTTCCACGAAAGCGACCCGCAGGATGTCGTGCCGCGCCACCAATGCCTGCGCGGCGGTACGCAAGCGGGACACATCCACCGCGCCCGCCAGGGTGAGGATCGACTGCACCGTGTAGCTGTCGGCGGTGTTCGGGTCGTACAGCGAGTGGAACAGCATGCCCTCCTGCAGCGGCGAGAGCGGCCACACGTCGGCGATACTCGGATAGCTGTGTTCCCACCCGTCGATCTGCTGCTGGGTCACCGGCACGAGGTCGAAATCGGACGGTGTGTGACCACCAGGACTCGCGGACCCGGCATGGTCGGCGAGTGCCCGCACTGCGTCGGTCCACAGTCCGGCGAGCTCGTCCACGTCGGCGGCGTCGAGCAATCGAGAGGCGTAGGTCCAGGTCACTTCCAGGCCGGTGTCGGTCAGGACGGCGCTGACATCGACAACGACGGCCAACGGCGCCCGGTCGTCTCGAGTTTCCGCGAAGCGTTGCGGGAGAAAGGCTCCCGGCCCGCCGTCGGTCATTGCCCGGCCCAGGTAGTCGAAGCTGATCTGCGGGGTGGGTGCGCCCGCGAGCGTGTCGGCGTTCAGATAGCGCAACATGCCGAAGCCGATGCCCTTGCCGGGCAACGCGCGCAGCTGCTCCTTGGTGGCCTTGATCGCGGCGCCTGCCGCGGCGCCGCCCGCGAACGCGTCGGTCAGGTCGATACCGGTCAGGTCGACGGCCACCGGGTACTCGCTGGTGAAACAGCCCACCGTGCGCGCGACTCGGTCGCCGGGCTCGATGTCCTCTACATGGCCGTCGCTCTTCAGCGTGAACAGTGCGGAGGTCCGGTCGCGCCACCGACCCAGTGCCATCGTGAGTGCGGTGAGCAGCACATCGTCGGCGCTGCAGTGGAATCGGTCGGCCGCGGTGGTGAGCACGGTATGCGCGATATCCGGTGCGATGGCGCTTTGGCGATGCGCCAGGGTGGCGACCACATCGACCGCGGGATCCAGGGTGCCGGAGCCGAGTGCCGGATCGGGTGTCGCCAGCACGCGCTGCCAGATCGGCAGTTCGTCGACGCGCCCGCCCGCGTGCTCGACCAGACCGTGCGCCCAGCGCCGGAACGAGGTGCCGACCGGGGCCAGGTCGCCGCCCAGCGCCGCTGTGGCCAGATCCGGCAGCAGAATTCGCCAGGAGACCTCGTCGATGACGAGACGGTGCACGACCAGCCAGCACAGGGGATCGGCGTCCGCCCGCTCGATCAGCACACACCGCGCGACGACGCCGGACTCGGGGTCGAGCAGGTCGGCAGCGCGCTGCACTGCCCGTTCGCAGGTCTCCTCGATGTCCGGACCCGCCGCCACGACCTCCAGTAGCGCCTCGGCATCGACCGAACCGCGGTCGGCGACAACCCATTCCCAGCCTTCACCGGTGCGACGCAAGGAGGAACGCAGTACGTCGTGGTGGTCGACGAGCGCCTGCAGGGCCACGCCGAGTCGCGCCCGCTCGATACCCGTCGGCAGGCCGATCAATACCGCCTGGCCGGCCCGGCGCCACGTATCCCCGTGGTCCAGCATCGCGTGCACGATCGGTGTGAGCTCGACAGGGCCGGCGCCGCCACCCGGCAGTTCGTACACCTGCGCCTGTACGTCGGTGGCGACAGCGGCCAGCGCCGCAACAGTCTTGCGCTCGAAGACATCCCGGGCACCGAACCCGAGCCCGGCTGCCTTCGCCCGGGACACCAGCTGGATCGATCCGATGCTGTCCCCGCCGAGCGCGAAGAAGCTGTCGTCGACACCCACCGCCTCCCGCCCGAGCACCTCGGCGAACAGCGCGGCGAGTGTCTCCTCGCGCGGAGTCGACGGCGCGCGGCCGACGGTCGCATGCACGCTGGTCTCCGGTGCGGGCAAAGCCTTGCGATCTATCGTGCCGAGCGGAGTGAGCGGAATGCTGTCCAGCACCACGACGTACGCGGGCACCATATAGTGCGGAAGTGATTCACCGGCAGCCGCTTTCAGTGCCTCCGGATCCACCTCGGCTCCCGGTCTGGGGAGCACATAGGACACCAGCGCGGTAGTGCCGAAACCGGTTTCGGTTCCGAGGGTGATCGTGAAGTCTATGTCCGGATGCCGTTGCAGCACCGCGTCGATCTCGCCCAGCTCGATACGGAAGCCACGCACCTTCACCTGGAAGTCGCTGCGGCCATGGTATTCCAGCTCCAGCCTGCCCTCCCGCGTGCTCCAGCGCACCAGATCGCCGGTCCGGTACATCCGTGCGCCCGGCGCGTACGGGTTCGCGACGAATCGGCCGGCCGTCAGTCCGGTGCGCTGGTGGTAGCCGCGCGCCACTGCCGGTCCTGCGATGTACAGCTCACCGGTCGTCTTCGGGGGAACAGGTCGCAGCCATGGGTCGAGCACAACGGCGGAGACCCCGCACCGGAGGCTGCCGATGGTGATCGGTGCGGCGGGTGTGAGAGCTTCGCTCACGCTCACGGTCACGGTGGTTTCGGTCGGGCCGTACCCGTTCAGCAGGGTCCGCCCGGACCACTTCGCCGGTAGCTCGGGCGGGCAGACCTCACCACCGACAACCACCGTGTGCAGGTCGGGCAGCGTCGCCGGATCCAGTGACGCCGCAACCGCGGGCGTGACATCGAGATGGGTGACGCGGTGTGCGCGCAGCACGTCAGCCAGCTCCTCGCCCGCAGCGGCCGACGGCGGCACGACGACCAAGGTGGCGCCTGCGGCGAGGGTCACCAGGATCTCCTCGATCGAGATATCGAAACTCGGCGAGATAGCATGGGCCACAACGGAATTGGAACCAACACCGAACCTACTGCCGGAACTCGCGACCAGATCGGCCAACCCTCGGTGCGCGACCAGCACACCCTTGGGCACTCCGGTCGATCCGGAGGTATAGATGATGTACGCGGCCTGGTCCAGGTGCACGGGGGCGCGGCGCTCGGCGTCGGTGATTGCCGCCGCGTCCTGCTGGGCCACGCCGAGCCGAGTTGTCTCGTCGTCGAGTATCAGCCAGTTCACCCGGTCCGGCAGCGACTGCCGGGCAGCCGCGACGGTCACGCCGGACACGACACCGCTGTCGCCGACCATGTGCTCGATCCGGTCGGTGGGATAGGTCGGATCGATCGGCACGAAGGCCGCGCCGGTCTTGGCCACCGCGATCATCGCCGACACCGACTCCGCCGAACGCGGAATCGAGATCGCCACGGCGCGTTCCGGTCCGGCGCCTGCGGCGATCAGCAGCCGGGCCAGCCGATTCGTGAACTCGTCGACCTGGCGGTAGGACAGCGTGGTCTCGCCGCTGCGGATCGCCACCGCATCCGGAGCGAGTGCCGCACCGGCAGCGAGGATTTCGGGCAGCGAACGGGGTGCCACACCTTCCGGCCCGTGGACGGGGACGAGTTCGGCACGCTCGTCGTCGGACACCATCTGCACCGTCGAGAGCGCCGCGTCCGGCCCTGCGGCCAGGAACCGGTGCAGGAACAGCAGGAACCGGTGGTGCTGCGTCGCCAATTCGGCGTCGCTGTAGAGGTTTCCGTTTGCCTGGAAGTCGATGTGGGTGCTCTCACCGCCCACCCCGGGATACAGGTTGACGAACAGATCGTCGATCAGCCCGGAGGTCAGCACGTGCAACCGTCCGGTGACCTCGCCGAGCTGAATCCGGGAGTCCACCATCATCAGGTTCACCGACGGCCCGAACGACGCGGGTTCGTCCAACGGCCAGCCGAGATCGCGAAAGATGTCCTCCTGGCGGTAACGCTGCCGCCGCAACGCGCCGGTGAGCTCGGCCTGCGCGGCGCGGATCACGTCGCCGACAGTGGTGGTCGGCGACAGGGTGAGCCGCAGCGGGACGACATTGGCGACCATGCCACCGGAATGTCGCAGGCTCGCCGTGGTGCGCGCCGAAACGGGAAGGCTCAACACCACCTCTCCGGCTCCGGTCATGGCGGCGAGATACGCGCCGAACGCGGCGACGACGGTCGGCGCGACGCCCGAGGAGGCAGCCTTCGCGACAGAGTCCAGCGCCGCCGCCATGTCGCTGGACAGCGCGCCCGCGACGCGGCTCGGCTGCGCGTCGACATCGGCGATGCGCCCGGCAAGGCTCACGGGGTCGGCCATCCCGCCGAGATGCTCGAGCCAATACTCCCGGTCGGCCACGAACCGATCCGAGCGGCGGTAGGCCACATCGGCGTCGACGATCTTGCGGAGATCCTCGGCCTTTGCCGCAGGTGGTTCCTCGCCATCGACCGCCGCGTTGTAGAGCTCGCCGGTGCGTTGCACCATGGCCACCGCGCCCATGCCGTCCAGCACGATGTGGTGGATCCGCGTGTAACAGAACCAGCGGTCGTCGGCGATCCGCAGCATGGCGCCACAGACCAGGCGATCGACGGTCAGGTTCAGCGGCGCCGCGTACTCCGCGCGCATCCACGTCTGGGCGGCGGCCACCGGATCGGGATCGCCACGGAAATCCAGGACGACCGGGTCATCGTCGAGCGTGGTGTCGACCAGCTGGAAGGGAAACCCGTCGACCTCGATCAGCCGCAGATACCCGGTGCCGAACTCGCGACCGGCCTGGCGCGACGCCTGCGTCAGCAGCTCAGGGTCTACCGGACCGCCGAGGTCGATGTACTGCGCCATGGAGATGGGGATGTCGCCCGCGATGTGCTGGGCGAACCAGATGCCGCGTTGAGCCGCCGACAGCGGGAATGCGCCCTCGGGTAAATCGGGGCCGGTCTCGGTGGGCGATGGGAAAATTTGTTGCATGAAGGCTCCTACGTAGGAACCACCGGGTAGTGACCGCCCGTAGCTACCGCGGTAGTAGCGGTACTCGCGCCGCACAGCAAGCGCTATTCAATTCTGGACCTTCCCGGTGCGCACCGAAAGGGTAGTGCCGACGCTGCGCGCCCCGAATCGTAGAGTTCGGGTCACGAAGCCGGTCCGGGCCTGGTCAGGCCGACCGAGCACCAGTTCGGTGTCGCATCGGTCCGAGCATCTCCAGACGGTAAAGACGGAGCGGTTGCACCAGCCTGGGCAGGTGGTTGTGGAGAAGGCGCCGGTGTCGGCGGTACCTGCGAGGAGAGCGATCAACTACTCGATTTCCGCTGCCGTGCCAGGTGCGCTATCGCAGCTGTCCGGCCGTATTCGGCTATCAGGGTTGTTGCGAGCCCGCCGGCGAGTACGCATGCGACCGAGGTCCCGCTGCGGGTTCGCAGCAACCGTCCGCGGACAGGTGCGCGGACCCGGTCGCCGCGCACGAACAGGTCCACCTTCGGTGTGCTCGCGCAGTCGGGTAGCAGTGCGCCGGTCGCGGTGCATGCTCCGACGGCCAGGCACCGTGGGTCACGAGCTGGGAAGAGGACCGGCTCTGCTGCCGAGTTGCCCGCTGCCGCGATCACAGTGATCCCGGCGTGTGTCGCTGCCCGCAGCGCGGCGGCCAGTCCGGCATGAGTGTCGTTCTGGCCCAGTGGAATTACGATCACCGCTGCACCCGAAGATGTCAGCCATCGAATGGCGGCGGCGACATCATCGGGCCGGATGACGCCGTCCGCTGATGCGGTGCAGGCAACGTTCAGGCGCGCACGTGGGACGATTCCGCGCAGTCGCACCGCGCCCTGTCCGACCAGCAGCGATGCGGAGAAGGCCCCGTGCTCGCGGAACCACAGTGGGGCGGTCCGCGCCCCGCCGAACCACTGGACGGTGATGCAGGCTCCGTCCAGGTCGGCGACCGACTGATCGAAGCCGCCTTCGATCAGTCCGATCGTGAGGCGCGTTTCCCGGTCCTCGGCCATCGAGCTCGGCCACCACACGACGCGCGGATCGTGCGCGGCGGCTGTCCGCGCCCGCAGATAGCCGACGGCATCGATGACGGCCGTGCGCTCGCGCTCCACCACCGACCTCGAATTGTCATTGATTCCGCACATCTGGAGCACTTTCTTCGGGCCACTGACTGCAGGCGATTATCGCCTTCCGCATCAGCATGTGTCGCGAACGTGCCGATCGCATCCGTGCTACCACGGTGTCCTTTTCGGTGTCGGCACCGAGGTGCTCCGAAGAATTCATCCATAGTGTCGAGTTCTCATCGAACTGATGAAATACGAAAGGAAAATGAAATGTCCATCAACAGCATCGATTCGCAGCTCGGCGATATCATCGATCCGAAACTGCGCAAAATTGGCGAACGTGTGGTTCGCCAGCTCGAATTGGCGGCGGACAAGGCCGCTGCACACGCTGCCGACGCGAAGCGGTTCCCGCTGCCAACCCAACAAGACTCCGCCGAGAATATTCTTGCGGGCTGGTTCGACACTATGTCGGCAAAGAAGCGGGCCGCCGCCGGGGCCGCCGCTGTCCAGCGACTGAAGCCCAGCGCGACCCGCACGGCCCATCTCGGGGAACTGGTCGGGGTCGATCTGCAGACGCGGACGCCGATCGCCTCGCAAGGCTCAGCCTTCGCGATCCCCAACCTGAAGTTCTCCGCCGCGGACCTCGCGAAACTGCAAAACCCGGTGTTCCTCCGCACATTGGGCGGGATGATCCCCCAGCATGCACCCGCTCGGGCGACGCGGTCGGACAGCCTGATGCTGCGAGTGACCCAGGTGCGCTGCGCCAACGAGACCAACAGCCCGTTCGGCGGTCACATCGGCGAAGACGACATGTGGCTCGGTGGCACATCAGTCGATGAGAGCGGTGACACGAAAACCATCGAGCCGATCAAGCTCGGGAGTTTCGACAATAAGGAAGTCAAGCACTACCAGCCCCCGCGGAACTTCACAACCTTCAATATCACCGAGCGCGGTAATTCCTTCCCCAAGGCCTATCTCGTGACACTCGTGCTAGTCGAACGGGACAATGGCAAGGCAATGCGAACATTTCTTGATCGGGTTACGAGGGAGATCAAAAAGCAGGTTCAGGACGCTTTGATCAAGGTGGGGAAGGCCATCGGAGGGTCGTTCGGACTGGTGGTCGGAACCATTTCCGCCTGGGTATTCGGTGAACTGATCGACTACATTTCCTCGGGTTGGCGGGACACCGTATTCCGGCCACTCACCGTGACCGCCCACGTCGGCTCGTACGACAGCGTATGGGTCGGCTCCGGTCGCAAGGACAGCACGGATCGAATGCTGGAGACGAAGGCGCCGCAGGCACGGTATCAACTCTGGTACGACTGGTTGCTGTACAACTCGGCGGCCGGGTTGGGAATCATCTAGCGCGGTGTCAGGCAACGTCGGTTGGGCAATCTGGCCGCCGGATCTTCGAGCCTGTCGGCCAGACAGTAGAAAATCCTCTCTGACCTCGGTTGGAGAGGATTTTCCTGTTGGAGTGGGGCGTCATGATGTCCCGCTGGCGTGGTCGCTGAGTGTGCAGGCCGACATCCTGGGAGTCTGGGGCGCGGACAAGAGGCGGCGGCCGCTGGCGGGAGGCGGTCGCGTTGTGCCGAGATCGGCTACCCCGTGACCCTCGGCGGTTCGGACCCGCCATGGTAGTGGCGCTGGACACCGGTCGCTGGACAACTCGCGGACGCGTTGCCGCCACCGACGAAGTGCCTGAGCGCCATCATCGCGATGCTGTGGGAACGCGGCTGCGACACCAGGAACTCCTGTCAGGATGTCGAATCCCGAGCGATGGGGACATCAGCGGCCGGGCAGGCCCTGCTAGCCGTGAACATTCTGGCGGACATGGGTATTCACGCCGATATGGTGGACAGCACCGTGTATTTCTCCCTGCCCGCCGACTGACCGTCTACCAGTCCGTGACTCGGCGAACGAATCCTGTTGAACGACCGGGATATCCGGCGAAAGACAATGACAACGAAGGGGCTGGGTAGCGTAAAATTCCACAGGGACGCCGCTGACCGCCAGAACGGTGCCGGCGGGATGAATGCGAGAGAAACGATCGCTGCATGATGCCCGAGAGATTGCCCGATCGGTCTCGGGTCGAGATTATCCAGAACCGAACCGTCCGGTCGTCGTAGCCCGTGGCCGGCAGGGTGCCGTTCGGATGAAGGCAATCACCAACGACCTCTTTCGGGACGGCGATCGATCTCACGCAAGACGCATGCGCCCTGGTAAGGATCACAAATACCTTACTTGTAACTGCATGTTCGCCAAGTGACTGCTCGGTAGTACCCCGCTCCCTGCGAATGTTCGGTACGTTGACCATCGGCACGGAACGAATACGACAAGGGGGGGCAATGGACGAGTACATCAGCAATAACCCGCGATCGCTCTACGGCGAAGGCAGTGATCAGGTGCGCCGGAATCTCGGACGCACGGGGGGCCTCGATGGCGGGATGCACGAGAGCGAGACCGCTCACCTTCGCGACATCGTGGATAAGTTGGAATACGTGGTACAGACTTGCTCACGGGAGAGCATTCCGCTTCCTTTCGTATTGAACGAAGTCGAAACAGCCCTCGGTGGGGCAATCGGTGATATACCCGCCGACTGGCACTCGACCCTGCGTCTTCACCTTGTCGACTATGTGACCGCGGCATTCGCGAAGGAACGCCTACAGCCGCCGTGCACGTGACCACGAGCCTGCGCTACGAGCACGGCGGATCCATCGGGATCGGATCGCACCGGGTCCTCGCCGACGACGGCGTGCCGGAACTGATGCGTTGCGGCGAGACGTCTCCAGTCAGGTATCGGTGAGCTCGGTGATGATTCTGGCGATCCGGCTCTTGCGGGTTTCGGGGCGCTTGGCCGCGGTGACGGACTGCACGCGTTCGCGTTGCTTGCTGTAGGAGAGCGCGGCGAACGCTGCTGTCGAGCCGTGGTGCTCCAGTGCCTGTGCGAGATCGTCGGGAACCTCGATGGTGCGTTCTTCCTTGTCGAGTGCGACGGTGACCTCGGTGGTGTCTCCGGCGCTGACACCAGCGGCGTCACGGTTCGACGCGTTCAGCGGCAGCATGAACTCGCCGCCGTACACGGCCACCGTGCTGCGGTACGTGTGGGGCCCGATGGTCACGACGACCCGTGGTCGCTTCCCCTGGCCGAGCGCTTCGACGATGTCCGCGGGTACCCGGAAACCGGTGGCGGTCTTTCCTCCGAGCTCGATCCGCGTGGTGAAGTGATGTGACGTCACTGCTGCCTCCAGCTCCACTGATCTGTACGTTGCACCTGAGTATTACCACCGTCCGCGCGCCCGGAGTGGCAGCGTGCGATCGGCGAGACCACACCCCCCCGTCGTTCCCGTTGACGCGGGTTCTCGAAGTCGAAGCGGCCGCCGATCAACTCTGTTCGAGGTCCCCGCGCAGGGTGGTCGCGATTCGGGTGAGCGCGGTTCCGAGGTTGCGGCGCTGAGCGGCGGTCAGTGGATCGAATACGAGCCGCTTCACCTGCGCGACGTGCTCCGGGGCGCTGTCGGCGAGCTTCTGGCGGCCGCCGTCGGTGAGGGTGGCGAAGGTGTATCGGCCGTCGCTCGGGTCGGGTCGGCGGGTGACCCAGTCGCGGGCTTCGAAACGGTCCATCGCTTTCGACAGGCGAGGCTGGGTGCTGTCGCAGACCCGCGCGAGGTCGCTCAGGCGCATCGTGTCGTCGTCGGCCATGGACAGCTGGGCAAGCACCCCGTACTCGAAGTTGGAGATGCCCGCGTCGCGTTGTAGCTGGCGGTCGAGGGCTGCTGGGAGGGCGATGACGACCGTGAGTAGCGCCTGCCAGAGCTCCTGCTGGTCCTCATCGAGCCAGGGTGAGGGGGTATTCATCCGTCCATCGTACTTGCCTGGGAAACATGCACTTGCCTGGGCAAGTCATAATGCGCTAGGTTTTCACTTGCCTAGGCAAGTGAAAAGGTTGCCTAGGCAAGGTTGAGGAGCTGATTCCGATGACAACGAGCCGCCGACCCGACCCGAACGGCCGAGCTTCCAGTGGCCGCGGTCTACGTGGATCTCCTCGCGCCGTGAGCGCCGTCGACCGGCCTGGTCATGGGCGACTCCAACCGCTCGGTCCAACTGATCTGAGCCGGTTCGACTTTCCCTTCCCCCTCGATCGCCTCATCCCGTGGCGACACCGAAACACCTGGAGGACCGTTCCATGAAGGCAATCCGTTTCCACGAGTTCGGCGCCGGCGAAGTCCTGCGCTACGAAGACATCGACCGTCCGGTTCCCGCGCCCGGGCAGGTGCTCGTGCGGGTCGTGGCCACCTCGTTCAACCCGGTCGACGATCACATCCGCGCAGGCCATCTGGCGGAGATGATCCCGATCGCGCTGCCGTATGTGCCGGGCATCGACCTGGCAGGCACCGTCGTCGAACTCGGCGCGGACGTGACGAGCTGGGCGGTCGGCGACCGGGTCGTGGCGATGCTGCCCCTCGACTCCGCGGGCGGCGCAGCCGAATTCGCGCTGGTCCCCGCCGAGTCCCTGGCCGCGGCACCGCAGACGATCGAGTTGGTCGACGCCGCCGCGCTGCCGCTGACCGGCCTCGCCGCCTGGCAGTTGGCGTTCGAGCTCGCCGAGCTGAAGCCGGGTCAGACGGTCCTGGTCAACGGTGCGGCGGGTGCGGTGGGCAGCCTGGTGGTGCAGCTCGCTGTCGACGCGGGAGCGCAGGTGACCGCGGTGGACGCGCCGGAGCACGCCGATCGGCTCAGCGGCTACGGCGCGGTCCGGGTCGAAGGCCCCCTCAGCCTCGCCGACGGTCCGGACGCGGTGGGCGGTCCGTTCCACGTGGTGGTGAACCATGTGCGTGTTTCCACCGAGGAACTCGCACAGCTGACGAACTATGTCGCCGACGGTGGGATCGCCGTGAGCTCGGCAGGCCCGATTCCGGAGGACACCGCCCGCGGGGCCCGCAGTGAGAGCCTGTGGGTCCGCAGCGACGGAGCCCAGCTGAGCGAGCTGGTCGCCAAGGTGGACGCCGGGAAGCTTCACATCCACGTCGCCGACCGTCGCCCGGTGGCAGAGCTGGCCGACGTGCATGCGGACGCGGGTGCCGGCCGCCTGATCGGGAAGACTGTCGTGCTCGTCCCCTGATCGCGACCGATCGCAGTTGACCGAGGCGGGGTGCTTCCCGCGCGAGCGGGAAG
>NZ_JBHXNJ010000003.1:245406-392203 GCF_042719655.1 Nocardia sp. NPDC058518 | reverse complement strand
GTGCTCTCTCGCGTGGGGTGGCTCCTCCCCGCCGCGCGCCTGCCCGCGGGGTCGGGGGGGTGGGGGGTTCCGCCGCCCCCCCCCCCCCCCCCCCCCCACGGCATCGACGGCTTGCGACACCACGGAGGACGCGGGAAACCCGCGCGTGACGTTCTTTTGGGGTACGGGGGTTGTTGTTCTGCGTCGCGTTGACGCGATCCGCGGGTAGTTTTACGACGGTTCTCTCGGGGTGTGGCTCTGTGGCTCGACGTTGCTGGCTACGAAGGATGGAGTTCTGTTGCGGGCGTTTAGGGTTCGGATGCCGTCGGGCAGACTGTATTGAACCGTCATCAGTGAAAGCTATGACGTCCAACCGGTCGCCGACCGGTATCTGAGGGAGTTGCGGTTCGGCAGGGATAGGGCGGAGTCGACCTCGAAGGCGTACGCGGAAAGCGTTGCCCTGTATCTGCGATGGTGCGCTTGCATCGGGTCGTGAATGACGTTGTGCAGCAGTCGATCTCGGGTTGTTTGTGGAGTGGTTGCGCTACACCCCGGCGCGCGGTACTGGAGTAGCACCGGGGCCGGGAGCCGCTCCGGTGCGGCAGTCGGCGCGGATCAACAAGATCCTCCGCGCGGCAAACCGTGAACTGTTCGCCAACATGAACAGACGAACGTGACCATCACCTACGCCAAAACCATGCTCGGAACGCCCGGGTCGCGGCATTATCGTGCGTCCATGCTGTAAGCACCTGATGGTGCTTATGCTCGCAGAATGTCCACGATTGCTACTGCCCAGGTCATCCATGGTCTTTCCGCAGTGGCAGTAGACCACCTACTCGTGGGGTGCTACTGGCCATCTATCGCACAAGTCCTGCTAGCTCAAGGCTTCTCGTGGCCAGCCCTAGCCGATCTGGTAGCGATGGATGGAGACGACGACAGCGCACTCGAGGTCAAGCTCAAGGAGCTTCACGACCAGGTCGACCGCGACCTCGACACAGCACCGCGCCTTGAACCCTGGAATGTTGTCGCCGGAATCTACGGCCGCGCCTGGCGGATGGACTTGATTGATCCGACCTCCGCGATGTGGCGAATGGACAGCCTTTGGTGGCAGGTCCGCGACTTGGACGACGACGAGGAGAATGACGGTATTCGCCTCATCTGGGCAGGAATGGGAGTCAAGGAGCAAGATGACGGGGAACTCCCATGGCAGGCTGTTGATCGACTCGGGGTCGAAGTACTCACCGAGGCGGACTTGCTGCTGCCACCGAGAGCGCTGGACCACTCGCTCTGCAAAGCCATTCGAGATGCCTTGGAAGCCAATGGATACTGATTTGCCGCTCCATGCTACTCAAGCTGTACGGCCGCTTCACCTCGGCGAGCCTGCAAGTTTCTCACTCGAATCGACTGTTCACTTGCACGCTGGATGCCGTGGTCCACTCAAGTAGAACCGCACGCAAATCGGCAGATGCGGACGTTCGAGACCGCCCGCCCAGCGGCATGTGCGTGCGTTCGGCCGACCACGGCCTGACTGGTCGGAACGGCCCGGCAAGCGAGTGTGCGTGCAGCTGAGCCAGCTTGGTCGAGCGACCGATCGCGTCCGAGAGGGAATGGCCACTCATGAACCGGGATTGCCGCCCCAGCTTGCCGCCCGCGCGGGCTGATTCGGTTCGGTGAGGCGGCGCGGATCGCTGCCGTCTGGGTTCATCACCCAGATCTCGGCGCCCGTCATCACCTTTGCCGAATTTTGGGTCCAGCGGGTGACGAGCAGGTGGGTGCCGTCGGGGGAGAACGCCGGAAGGGTCGTGGAATAATAGGGGTCGGGCGAGGGAAGTGCTGTGCCCTCGCCGGTGAGGGGGCGGATATTGCCGCCGTCGGCATCCATCAGATAGGTCTCGGTCCGGTTATGGCCGCGTCGTCCGCTGGCGAAGACGATCCCGGATCCATCCGAAGTGAAGGCCGGAGTGATCGCATCCTCGAGCAGCGCGCGCAGCTCTGTGCCGTCGGCGTTCATCAGCCAGAGGGTGCGGTCCAGAGTGAATGCGATCTGTGAGCCGTCCGGAGAGAACGTCGGCGATTGTGGGTAGGTCAGGCGCTCACCCATGCTCCCCGTCAACTTCTTTCGGTCGGTTCCGTCGGCATCCATCACGCAGATACTGCGGTGGCAGGCGAAGGCTATGCGAGTGCCGTCGGCGGAAAACGCCGGATATGATCCGTCGTCGGCGAGTTGTACAGGGTCGCTCCCGTCGGGGTTCATGAGGATGATCCCGGACTGGCGGATTACGATCTTCGAGCCATCCGGAGCGAAATCCGGCTCGTATCCGGCGGCGATCCGTGTCACCGCGGTGCCGTCGGAATTCATCACATACACCGACGGGCCGGAGGGTCCTCCGTTGTCGGTGAACGCGATCTTCGACGGATACATCGACGATCCAGACTTCGTGACCGGTGCCGGAGTCGGCACCACCCCGGTCTCCGCTTCACAGCCCGTCAGCAGGCCCACCGACACGACGATGGCGGTCATGGCCTGTAAGGTCCGGCGTCTTCGATAAAGCATGTCACTCAATGTATTTCACCTTCGAAACGCACACGCGGTGCGTCGACGACGTGCTCGGCGAACCGCGGACCAGCGCGTCGAGATCGAGGTTCGGTGGCGGCCACGGGCGAGAAGCCGACGGATCGACACACGCTGAAATCGGCAGAAGCGGACGTCCGTGACCGTGCTATAGGAAGCAGGGGTGCGGACGTTCGTGACCGCGCGCCCAGCGGCATTACAGTGCGCGGTTGGTGAAGCGAAGTCAGAGGTCGGCTGTATGGTCCGTTTCGTGTCTACGAGTATCAGAGTTTGTTTCATGGCCCGTGGTTTGGTTCCCGCTCAGGCGGATGCGGTGGCGGCTTTGTTCGGGCACGTGGTGCGGGACGAGGGACTGCATCATGAGGTCGCGCTGGCGCGAAACAACAACGAAGACGGAACCGTCGATGTGGGAGTCAACTCGCCGGAGCCAGTGAGCTTCAGTCGCTTCTACTCCTGGCGGGAGAACTTCGAAGAGCGTTTGCAGGGTCAGGTAGCCACGGTGGCGCCGGGCGCAACGGTGTCGTTCGAATGGGGCTTCCCCGATCAAGAAGTCGAACAAGCCTCGGCTATTGCTGCGGTGCCCGTCTCGGCGCCGGTGGACTGGGCGGAGTTCACCCCGCGGCTGGCCACAGTATTGATCGGGATGCCCGAGGGCGCGGTCGTCACCTTGGCTGCTGGCGCGAATCAGTGCTTACAGTTTCTGCAGGGATGGATCTGTTCTATCGGTGGTTCGATGACTTCCGAACAGGAGCAGTTGTTGGTGGCCGCAGGTTGGCAGGCCCCGTCCACAGCGCCGAACTGGCACTGCGAATTCCCGATCGGTAGGTCAGCCTGTGAGCAGACTGCGAGTCGTGTCACCGAGGTGATGCGCCATGTGCTGGGAATCAACTCGCCTTCCGGGTTGACCGTCGAGGTTTGGAACGATCAGCTCGATGGCCGTAACCCCGAAGTGGCCGTCCTCGGCCTGAGTAGCCCTACGAGGTGACAGCGCCCGGCCGAGCGCGTTGAGGAGCGCACGCAAATCGGCATTATGGTGCGTTCGCCGGACCAAGGCAGCGGCTGCCTCCACCGGAAACTCATCGCGCTCGCCTTCGTCGGCCTACGCCGGTCCGGCGTCAGCTGCGACCTGCCCACAGAACTCGGACAACATTCACGCTGACCAGCACAACACCTGTCGCGATTTGCTACAGTCCCCTCAACGCCGCTGGGCTGCAAAAACCTTGGTCGGAAGCGGATCACGCGCCCGGGACCCCCAGAGAAGTGATCACTCAGCGGTCGCGATGGAGCAGCCACCAGGCGAGGACCAGGTCATCGGTCCGGTCGAGGTCGAGGCCGGTGAGGTCGGTGAATCGAGTGAGCCGGTAGCGGATGGTGTTGCGGTGAACGTGCAAGTGCCGGGCGGTCTCCTCGACCTTCCGGTCGAGCCTGAGATACGCCTTCACGGTCGCGAGGATCTCGCTACCGGCGCCGCCGTGCTCGCGAAGCGGCTGAAGATGCTTGGCATCGAGTGCCGCCGCGGCGCGGTCGCCACTGTCGAGCAGGGGGAGTGGGCCGAGTGAGGCAAGGTCGACGTAGCCGAGTTCGCCGTGCTCGAGAGCGATCGCCAGGGCATCGCAAGCGTGTGCGTAGGAGGAGTGCGCCTCGTGCGGAAGAGTCGCGGGGCCGATGCCGACCGGGCGGCGAGTCGTTCCATCGGGCCGACGCGGCAGCAGCGCGATGAGCTGGCCGTCGATGACTGCGTCGATGACCGGCAGCTCGGTTGTCGCGCCGTTGGTACGCAGGGCGGCGAGGATGTCCGAGCTCATGGCGGTGTCGTCCCAGTCGGTACACGCCACCCGGTAGAGGTGGTTCGGGTCGACGCGATAGCGCGGTGCATCCGCGGCGAGGGCGGACAGCGGCATCGTTCCCTGAACCAGTGTTCGCAGGAAGTCCGCGCGGCGAGCGGCCCCGACAACCGCCCGTTCTTGCTGCACCGAGTACACGGCGGCCGAGAGGGCCGTGGCCCAATCCCATGCGAGGCCCTGCACGGCGTCGACTTCGTCGGCGGGTAACCCCAGGGCTCCAGCCTCTTCGCGGATGAGCGCGAAGATCTTTCGACCGCCCAGCTGGATGCTGTGGGCCACGAGCTCGAGCGGGATCTGCTGGTCGGCCCATTCACGCGCGAGAGCGGCGACACCGTCCAAGCTGCTGGTTCGGTCAGGGTCGCGGAGCTGGCCGATCACCATGCGCAACACCGCGAGGCTGTTGGCTTCGATCGACACCGGATCGACTGTGTCGTATACCGGGATGCTCGCGCGGTAGACACGAGTCAGGTCACCCGCGAGCTGGCCCAGCCGGGGTTCAACGGCGTCGAGCAGGGCCCCGAGGTGAGGGTACTCAGCCAGCAAGGCCAGCCCTATCATGTCTGTGTGCCCAAATTTCACCGGAATCGCCTCTGATCTGGATGGCTGTTGGGCCATATCTTATGCGGATGCACAATCCGCTGGAAATGATTCGGTGTCTGTGCCCATACATATCGCCGACCACGAGGCCAACACTTGGATCAACTCGAGGCGGCGGATGCCGTCGCTGGATTCCACCGGACAGCGCAGATCAGGAGTACTTCTGTGACGGATACATATGACACCGGCCGAGCCAGGCCACGGGTGGCGATCATCGGCTCCGGTTTCGCCGGGGTCGGCGCGGCGATCGCGCTCGAGCGCGCCGGCATCGCCGATGTCGTGGTTCTCGAACGCGCCGACAGCGTCGGTGGTGTGTGGCGCGACAATGACTATCCGGGTGCGGCCTGCGACGTGCAGAGCCATCTGTATTCGTACTCCTTCGCGCCGAACAGCGAGTGGCAGAACATGTTCGCTCGCCGCGACGAGATCCTCGCCTACTTCGAGCGGGTCACCGACGAGTTCGGTATCGGTTCACGCGTGCTGCTGAACTGTGCTGTGCGGGAAATGCATTGGGATGCCGACGCGGCGTGCTGGACCCTGCACACCGCCCGCGGCGAGATCGAAGCCGAGCATGTGGTGGTCGCGACCGGAGCGCTGGCCGACCCGGTTGTTCCTGGTATTCCGGGAAGGGACCGTTTCGAGGGTCCGGTGTTCCACTCCGCGCGTTGGGACCATTCCTTCGACCTACGAGGCAAGCGCGTAGCGGTGGTGGGTACGGGCGCGTCGGCGATCCAGTTCGTGCCCGAGATCCAGCCGCTGGTCGAGCAATTGACCGTTTTCCAGCGGACCGCGCCCTGGGTGGTTCCGCGACACGACCGGCCGATCGGAGAGCGTGAGCGCGCGGTGCTGCGATCGGTGCCGTTGCTGCAGAAAGCGGCACGGTTGCGGATCTATCTCGAGCGCGAGCTGACCTTGCTCGGTTTCCGTAATCCGGCCCTGATGGCATTCACCGAGCGCACAGCGCGAAATCATCTGCGCAAGAGTGTTTCCGACGTCGGCCTGCGTGCCAAACTGACGCCCGACTACCGGCTCGGCTGCAAACGCATCCTGATCTCCAACGACTATCTGCCCGCCCTGGACGCGCCGAACGCGGACGTGGTCACCAGCGGCGTGCGTGAATTCACCGCCCGCGCTGTCGTCGACAACGACGGAGTCGAGCATCCGGTGGATGCGGTAATTTTCGGGACCGGGTTCGAGACCGACCGTCTCCCGCTGACCGACCGGATCTACGGTCCGGGCGGTGCCACCATGGCCGAAGTGTGGGGGCAGAGTCCTAGCGCCTATCTCGGTACCACCGTGACCGGGTTCCCGAACGTCTACTTGATGCACGGGCCCAACATCGCGCTGGGGCACACGTCGGTTCTGACGATGTTCGAGTCGCAGATCAACTACCTCGTCGAGGCGATCCGCTACAGCGCCGAGCACGAGTGCTGTGCGATCGAGCCATCACCCGAGGCGCAGGCGCGGTTCCGCGCGCTGGTCGACCGGCTGACCGACGGCAGCGTATGGACCGCAGGCGGCTGCTCGAGCTGGTACCTCGACGCCACCGGGCGCAACAGCAACCTCTGGCCTGGCTCCACCCTCACCTTCCGGCGAATGACGCGTCGTTTCCAACCTTCTGACCACGTATTGCGCACCGTCGGTAAGGAACTGATCTCGTGAAGAACTTCAACGGCACAGTCGCGGTGATCACCGGTGCGGGCTCCGGAATCGGGGCAGAGCTCGGACGGCAACTCGCCGCTCGCGGCGCGAGGGTAGTTCTTCTCGACCGGAATTTCGCCGCCGCACGGACGGTTGCCGATTCCTATACGCCGCCGGCGTCGGGTCAGCATCGAGCGCTCGGTGTGGACGTCACCGACAGTGGTTCGCTCCGGCAAGCGGTGGAGCAGATCGTCGCGGAGTTCGGCCGGATCGATGTCGTCGTCGCCAATGCCGGAGTTGCCGAGGCCGGCACTGTCGCGGTGAGCGATATCGACACACTCGCTCGCACAGTCGAAGTGAACCTCACCGGCGTCATCCGCACCGTCCACGCCACCCTCGCCCATGTCATCCAGGCCAACGGGTACTTCCTGCTCGTGTCCTCCGCGGCCGCCTTGAAGAACGTGCCGGGCGGCTCCGCCTATGCCGCCTCCAAGGCCGGAGTGGAGGCGTTCGGCGGCGCATTGCGTCTCGAAGTCGCCCACAAGGGCGTCGGGGTCGGCGTGGCCCACCCTGCGTGGACCCGAACGCCGATGTACGACGCGCAGAACGAGATCGCCTCCGTCGCCCATGCGATCACGCAGCTTCCGTGGCCGTTCGGCGTAGTCACCGACGTGCAGGACGTCGCCTCCGCGTTCATCGACGGAATCGAACACCGCCGCCGCAAGATCTATGTGCCCCGAGCGCTGGCGGCGGTCGACAAGGTACGCGGGGTGTTCACCGGCGCGCTCTGGGACGCCGTGCTGAAACCTCGTGTCGCGCGCACCGTTCCCGTCATCGAGGACGAGATCCTGGCCCGAAGAGCACGCCGGTGATCTCCGCGACTGTGGTGCTCATCCACGGACTCGGCAGTTCACCCGCCGTATGGAGTCGCGTCGATCCCCTCCTTCTCACGCACTCCGCGCATGTCGTTCGCCCGGTGCTTCGCGGTGAGGTCTCGATCGAACACGAGGCGGATTGGATCGCCCGATACCTGAACGAGCGCCGGATCAGATCAGCCGTGGTCGCCGGACATTCGATGGGCGGACTTGTGGCCACGGCCCTGGCCGAGATCTGTCCCTACCTGGTCGGTCGCTTGATTCTGATCAACACTCCACCGCGCGTCGAGAGCCGGATCAGCGCACGCGGTGCCGCCGAGCGCTTACTGGCTGTGCCGCTGCTGGGGGCAATGGCGTGGCGCCTCGCCCCGCGAGCTCGTGTGATCGCAGGTCTGGCCACCGCATTCGCTCCCGGCACACCGGTTCCGGAGGCCTTCGTCAGCGACCTTCGGGCCACCGGCCGGTCCGCGTTTCTGCGCTCCACCAGGGCGATCGACGACTATCTCCGACTCCGACCCCTCGATGCCAGGCTCGCGCGCCTCGCCCAACCGACATCCGTGCTGTTCGGGCTGCGTGACCAGCGAGTGGACCCCGAGTCCATCCGCCACTTTCGTGGTCTGGCCAACGTTGCGGTGACCACCCTGCCGGAGGCGGGACACACCCCGCCCTGGGAGGCGCCGACCGCGGTCGCCGCCGACATCGTCGGCCCTGCCCGCGAGCACTAGATCGTCACGGCCCCGCCGGAGTGGGCCGACCAACTGAAAGGAGTTGTGGTGGCGCACTATTCGACCGCCGCTTGGCCGACAGCCGTGATCGACCCGCACATGCATCAATGGGATCCGTGCGCCACACCTCGGCACGTGTCCAGGCAGGCGCGGCTGGTCCGTCCGATGTCTCGCGTCCCCCGCGGGATGCGGTGGTTGGCCCGCCGGTCCGATCGCGAGTTCATCGGGCACCCCCATCATGTTCTGAAGCCGTACCTGCCCACGGATTACCGCATCGATGCGGCTGAGCTTCCGGTCGCCACAGTCGTTCATATCGAAGCGGCTTGGCGATCGCGCCTGCACATCGGCTCGGTCGACGAGACCCGTTGGGTGGCAAGTCTGCCCTTCGGCGAGAACGGCTCACCGACGCTCGGTGCGGTGGTGGTGAACACCGATCCTCGCTGGCCCGACGCGGCCACGGTGCTCGACGCACACCTCGCGGCCAGCCCAATGGTGAGAGGAGTTCGATACTCGGCGGCGCATCACCCGGACCCCGGGGTGCGCGACTTCGCCGATGCACCTCACACACTGTCCGCCGCAAAGTTCCTGCGCGGCTTCGATGCTGTCGCCGAACGTGGCCTGAACTTCGAGTTGTGGCTGTATGCCCATCAACTGCCGGATGCGACTGTGCTCGTCGGCAAGTTTCCCGAGACCACGTTTGTCCTCGACCACTACGCGACCCCGGTCGGGCTCTTCGGCCCCCGCGGTCGCCGCACCGCGCGCACCGCACGAGAGCGGGCCGGGATGCTGGCGCTGTGGCGCGACGAAATCTCTACTCTCGCTGCCTTTCCCAATGTGGTGGCCAAGCACTCCGGGCTGGGGATGCCGCTGCTCGGATCCACCGTCCGGGAGCCGATCGCCAGTGCCACGCTCGCCGAGGTGACCGATATGGCCGCGCCGCTGATTCGGCACCTTCACGACAGCTTCGGGCCCGAGCGCACGATGTGGGCGTCGAACTATCCCATCGACAAGCCGGTCCACTCGATCCCCGCCAGTGCCCGCATCCTCACCGAAGTCCTCGGTGCCGACGCCGTCCCGCACCAACTGTTCCACGACGTCGCCCGGCGCACCTACCGCCTCGCGGATTCCCCGCTCCGTGCGCGAAACCGGCGACCATCCGTCGTATCGAACAGCTTTCGGGAGATTCGATGAAAAGCAGCACCCTCGCGGGAAAGGTAATTCTGATCACCGGGGCCGCGGGCGGTATCGGCCGGTCGACCGCGGCCCACCTGATCGCGCGTGGGGCAGTGCCCGTTCTCGCCGACCTCGATGCCCGTGGCCTGAAAGAAGCGGCAGCCGAACTGTCCGGCAACCCGCTCACCGTAGTAGTGGACGTGACCGACTCCGCGTCATGTGACGCTGCTGTCGAGACAACGATCCGACACCACGGCAGGATCGACGTGGTGTGGGCCAATGCGGGAATCTCGGCATTCGGCCCACTCGACCTGATGGACAGCGACGTGTGGCGCCGGGTCGTCGAAGTGAACTTGCTCGGCAGCTACAACATCGTCAAGAGCGCCCTGCCGAGCATCATCGAGCAACGGGGCTATGTCGCACTGACCGCCTCGTTCGCTTCCTTCGCGCATTCTCCAGGTCACTCGGCCTACGCCGCTTCCAAAGCTGGCGTGGAGGCGTACGCGAATTGTCTGCGCAGTGAGTTGGCTTCCACAGGAGTGCAAGTCGGAATCTTCCATCCGGGCTGGGTCGACACTGCGCTGGTGACCGACAAACGCGACAACCAGGCGGCGTTCAGGACCTTGCTCGCCAGCCTTCCTGGGCCGCTACGAGCGCTGACTCCCGTCGAGGACGTGGCCCGCGTCCTCGCCGATGCCTTCAGCCGACGAAGCGCCAAAGTCATCTTTCCGCGGCTCGGTTGGGTACTGCACTCCTTGCGTGCGTTGCTGCCGACGAACATCGTCACGGCACGAGCGCGGAAAGCGGCCCCTGAGATCCGCAGATTGTTCGCCGAGCAGGTGCATCCCCATCACTAGCCGCTTCGCCTCGAAACGGCAGCGCCGCACCGCTGCACAACCTGTTGCCATACCTACGAAGCGTGCTCGTGGATTCCGGGTGCTGCTCCTATCCGATCGTGGCGGACCAGCTGGCGAGCAGTCTCAGACCCTCTTCGTCGGCGGTTCCGGAGGTTGCGCTGTAGGCGACCACACTCAGGCCGCTTTCGTCCGGCAGGGTCATGGTCTCCTGGTCGAATTCCAGGTCGCCGACGAGCGGATATTCGCCCCGCAGGTGGTATCGGCGTACGTCTCCGAGTACCGGGCGCGGGCGAGCGGCTTGGCGGCGAGCGTGTCGAGGCGATTGTTCATCACCGACGCCGGCAGCCCCGGCATGCCTTCGACGATTCGCGAGTCGCTGGGCCGAACCGTCGGCCGGACCGCTCGCTGCCGGGGCTTGGGTGCCGGTCCTGCCGCGCGGGGGAGGTCGTACAGATCACGCGCTCGGTGCCGTCGAGTCGCAGTGCCTGGGCCAGCGCGCCCACGCTGTCGGAGACCACCTTTAAGGCTGCCGCGCTCCCAGTGCATGTAGGACTCGACGCTCACCCCGGCGAGCAGGGACGACTCTGCACTCCTAAGGCCCGGAGCAGCTCGCGCGATCAGCGGCACAGTGGTTGGCAGGAGCATCACTGGTAGATCGAGAACGGCCACTCCGTGGATTCATTGTCGGCCGCTGTCGGCGGATCCGAGCAGGGCGTGGAGTAGAGCCCCCACCAGTCATAACCTGTTCCGTAGGACCATGCGCCGCCGTGCTTGTCTGCTACTCCGTGCCAGCACCAGTGGGCGGCGGTGACTTCGATCTGGCCCCAGGGCAACCGTTCACTCGGCCAAGGCCCAGGTATGCCTAGCTGGGCCACCTCGAACCCGCTCTGCTGGCGAGGGTGCAATCCAAGTCGTCGCAACGCGCCACTATGGATCTCGACCACAGTCCCTATGGGTGGCAGCGGGCCGGGACAGTCCGCTGGTGGATTCCACCAGCGGAACTCGTCTTCACGCAGTGGCGTCCAGTCGATGCCGCGCCGACGCAGTCAACCTGCCAGGAATCGGCGAGGTGGCAACTTCAGCCGAGTTCCGTACCAGCCGACAGTGATCCAATCTCTGTCGTATGTGGCCAGTACATCGTAAGCATGGACATGTGCCAATCATGACCGATGAGGTCGCCAAGGCGAATACACGCGCATCGGCAGAAGAGTGCGTTGGGCGACTGGTGCCGCGGCCCTCGGGATCGCGCGGGTCGCGGCATTACAGGACGTTCGATCGCTACTACCCACCTCTACTAACAAGCCTTGGGAGCGGCGCATTCAAGCTACTGGTGCGCCAGTGCGGTACACGAAGATTCGGATGCTGGCCGCCTCTGCCGTTGCGGTGAACTGGTCGAGTCGGTCAGTGGGCAGAATGCCGAGCGTGAGCCCATCTCCGTCGACGGCTACACCGATCACAGCCACACCGTGTTCGGCCGCGCGGTCGGCCATCTGCGGCAAGAAGCTTCGGCGGTAGTCCGGTTCCCAGTGCTCGATCCGACTACAGTCGTACCACTCCCAGGTCATCCCTTCCGGAAAGCCAGGTAGCCCTTCCAAGTCGTCTGCAATCTTTCGCCACTTCACGTAGGGGTACAGAATCGCTAGCGGACACGAGCTTTTCGACTCGCAGTGAAGAGGCTAGGCCCTGTCTGCATGGGGTCACCTTCCCTTCGCGAGACGGCAGAGGGCCAATCTGCGGCCAACCGTGGTGTGCCAGACTGACGTGCGCACACGCGGGCGGCAGGCATCAATCCGCCGACTATTGCCGATCGGTCTATCCGTCCAGGCTTCCAGGCCGTCCTCGGGCCGTCGGACACTAAAAGTACTCAGAACCAACGAGACCATGCCATGTCACGCGTCGGTGGACCTGCATGATGAACCACGATCTTGGCCCCAGCCGTTTCCGCCAGGCTGAGCACTTCATCGAGCCTGTCCGCCTCGATGAAGCCTAGGGTGAACCCGTCCCCATCCACGTCGACGCCCACGACCGCGATATCCATCTCGAGGCATTTTTCAACCAGTGGGCCCACGAATTCCTGCATGTCGTCGTAGTCCCAGTCGTCATCCTTGGTCCAGGTGAACCACTCCCAGGTCAGGTTAGGTGGCGTCGCGGGGAGGCCCTCGAGTCCTGTGCGGATTTCCAGCGGACTCGTCCGGCACTCGAGGTAGATAAGACGATCCCAACGAAGCGCATCGACGAGCGCACCGTCCGCTGAAAACCTTGTCGAGTCGAGGTGCTCGAGTGAGTAGGTCATGCTCTCACGCGCCGAATCGACGTACGTGGCCCACAGATCAATGATGGCGAACAGTGCTGCTCGTTGTTCTTCCCCGACCGACATAGTGGGGAAGGTATCGCACCCCACCGTCGTCTGCAGATCGCCAGCGGACACGAGCTTTTCGGCTCGTAATCCAGCGGGCACAGTGTCACCACGTTGTCACAAGTACCGCGGACTATCGCGGATTTCGCTGGACTGAACCAGCGGGCCACCGTACGCCGACAACACCCGTCGGACTCGTCTTGACAGGCTGGGGCTGCCTCCGGAGCAGACGCACGGTAGTCGGCAGAAGTGGACGTTCGTGACCCTGCAATAGGCTGCATTATGGTGTGGTCGCCAACACCGAGCTGGATCACCGCCGGAAGCCTCCGCCGTTGCCGGCGTCTGCCGGGAGGGGTTCGATGCCAGACTGGCGCGATGACGATCGACGGAATTGATGTCGCACGCCAACTGGTGCAGCGTGACTTCCCACAGGCGCGGGCGGCATAGCCGGGTGGCAGCGTCGCACTCGGAATCGCCACGGCTACTTCCGATCTGGACATCACCGTACTGTTGACGGCCTCGCCAGCACCCTGCCGTTCATCGATGCATCACACTGCTCATGGCCCGTGGAGCTGTTCGTGCAAACCGAAGCATCCCTGGAACACTTCCGCGCAAAGGAACATGCCGCGGGCAGGCCTGCCACCTTACGGCTGATCGCGCACAGTCACGTTCTTCACGATGTCGATGGCAGCGGCGCGCGTCTTCGGGAGTCCTACGCAAAGCGGCTCGCTTTGGGGCCTGATCCGTTGACCGACCAGGAATTACGATCTGCTCGCTATCGCATCACCGATCCGCTCGACGATCTCATCGGATCGAAAGATCCTGCCGAGCGGTTGATGATCGCGACTACCTTCTGGCAGGCAACAGCGGACTTGGTGCTTACGGGGAACAGGCGTTGGACGGGCAGCGGCAAATGGTTGCACCGAGAACTAGACGCCTTCGATCGGAGCACAGGAACTGCCTACGCGCAGGTGCTTGCGAGCGCAGTGGAATCGGTAGCGTCTGATGTGATCGAGCCGATGGTCGGTGCAGTCGCTAAGGCTCTGGATCGGTTCGGAGGGCGACTGTTCGATGGATATAGCATCCGCGGCCCCGCGACATGATCGGCAATTGCGGACGTTCCACTGATGCAGGCTTTCGAGATCATGTCGCGCCGTTGATCTTTCGTCACGACCTCAGACCGCGCGGGTCGAGGCATCAGAAGGCATCCGGTTGCGAGTCGATCGCGGGACACCAATCGCTTGACCGCACCGCTGGTTCAGTCGAGTGTTACCAGTACGCATTCGTTCAGGTCGGCGGCAAGTCGATACAACTCGGCATACTGGGCCAGCCGATCGAGAAGGTAGTCGCGATCCCACGGTCCTTTGTAGACACCGGATGCTTCCATCGCTTCAGCGTCGAACAGATGTGAAGCAGTCTTCAGACTGTTCTCCACATATTCAGCTATGGTCCGCGCAGTAGTCGGGCGAACAAACCGAAGCGGACTCCCTTGCCCCGCAGTCGCACCCGAAGCGAGGGACTGCGCCCCGAACACTGCGATCTCGGCCAATCCGGCTGGATTGCGTTCTTCCTGCTTCCGGCGGTTGGGCGCAAGCAACCAGTACACCGCGTCCCACGCCCGCGTGGAGAAGGTCCGGTCGAGAATGCCGGGTCGCTGCCTCACGATCTGACGAGCGACCGGGGCCAGCTCTACCCAGATTGGGTCGTCCCAGTACTGCGAATCGGAGCCATCGCTGGTAGCCAAGCTGCTGAAAAACTGGATGGCGTTCTCGGCGGCCTCGCGATCGCGCATCGCGCGTTCGAGCAGCGGTTCGTATGGAACTGCCTGGTATCGAGCATCGAGGGCCATCCCCAGACCATAGGACTCAGCTCGAGCAGGCCTACCCGACATCACATAATCGGCGTTTCAGGATGCTCAGACCGACTCGGTGGTAGCGATGTGGTCGAAGACTGAACCGCGGACGCGAGAGGTGACGTTGTCGTGTCCCTTCTGTGCTCAGGTTTGAGGAGTGTGTAACGGACATCTCACCCCAGCCAGGTGTGCACGCTACGTACTTCACGTTGCCTGAGCAGCGCAAAGAACACCTCAGAATTCCTCACTCAGTCCCACCACCGAGCCGGTCAGCCGATCAAGTCTGCGCGCAGGTGCCATTGCAAGTGTCGGAGAGGCTGGTCGGTCGCGCGGTAGGCGGCATGACAGTGCGTTTGCGAGGACCGAGGAGTCGCACCCTTGCATGTCGGCGGCAACAGGGCGACAAACCATCCAGGGGGATTCCCGGGCTAGCAGGATCCGATACCTTCCTGGCTATGGCCTACACGATCTCCTGGGTCGCGGTTCGCGGACAGCAAGCGCAAGCCGTGCTCGCTGCCTTCGGCCTCGCTGACAGCGGTGTGGAATACGAACAACACGAATCTGAGTACGCTGGCGCAGTATTGCCTGGGGGCTGGCGTGTGGTGGTCGACCATGGCGTCCAAGAGGACTTTATGATCGACTACGCCCCCGAATTCATGGCCCGCATCTCCATTGGCGGCGAGGCCGTCTACTGCTACGACTCCTACGAGGGGCCAGTCAGCGCGGCGGCGGGTTGGCTTGACGGAAAAGAAGTTTGGGTCCTGCACCACGTGGGAGACACCGAGGAACCAGACGACCTCGAAGTCCGGGGAAACCTACCGGCTGAGTTCGCTGCTATCCGGGCATGACGGGACCCCGGTAGTCGGTCCACCGCGTGTGAGAGCCGGTTATCGGTGGATGCAGGTTGCAGCGTAACTGGCTGGGGTGTTGTAGCCCAGAGCGGAATGTCTTCGGCGGTGGTTGTATTCGCCCTTCCAGTCGCTGATCACGACACGGGCCTGGGTGAGGGACCAGAAGCTGTTGATGTTGAGGCATTCGTCGCGCAAGCGGCCGTTGAACGATTCGATGTAGCCGTTGCGCCAGGGCTGACCGGGTGGGACGAACGCAAGTCCGACCCGTTCAGCCGCCCAGTCAGCCATCACATGGCACGCGAATTCTGGCCCGTTGTCGCAACGCAGCGCGGCGGGGTAGCCGCGATCGACGGCGATCCGGTCCAGCTCGTCGATGAGTCTGTCGGCGGTGATCGACCGTTCCACCAGCCCGCCCAAGCATTCGCGGGTGTGCTCATCGACGATGGAGACGATCTTGACTGGGCGTCCGTCGTCGGTGGCGTCGAATTGGAAATCCACTGCCCATACCCGGTTGGGTGCGTTTGCCTCCGTCGCCGTGGTGGTCGAGGTGCCCAGGCGTTTTCGGCGGCGCCGCTGCGGCACTCGTAGTCCCTCGTCGCGCCAGAGGCGTTGGATCTTCTTGTGATTGACTATCCAGCCTTCGCCGCGGGCGTCGTGGTAGGCGCGGCGGAACCCTTGCCGTGGATGGGTTTTCGCCCAGCTACGCAGCCACTCACACAACGCCGCATCGGGATCTGCGCTGGTTGTGGCGGCAGAATGGTGACGTTGGGTGCTTCGATGTTGCCCGGTCACCCGGCAGGCGAACCGTTCACTGACCGTCAGCACCCGCATCAGGTGCGCCACGGCCGCCCGCCGGCGTTCCGGGTCTAGAAGTTTCCCTTGGCGATCTCCTTCAACGCAGCTTTCTCCAGCTCCGCCTCGGCGAGAAGTCGTTTCAGAGTGGAGTTTTCGCGTTCGAGGTCCTTCAACCGTTTGGCGTCGTCGGCCTTCAGTCCGCCGAACTGGTTGCGCCACCGGTAGTAGGTGGCCTCGGTGATCTGCAGATGACGGCACACGTCAGCGACGTCTTTACCCTCGCTCAGCAGCCGGTCAGCCTCGCTCAGCTTGCGCACGACCTGTTCAGGTGTGTGCCTCTTTCGTGTCGCCATGGTCATCGAGCCTTCCTGCCCACTACGTGGGCCGCAAGGCTCTCGCAGTCGCCGGACCGATCTCATGGGGTCAGGTCAGGCAGGCGCGGTCGGCGCTGAGGAGATCGGTGACGGGATCGACATTTACGAGGTGCCCTTGGAACTGGCGCGGGCACTGACTGGCTTCCGTCGGGACGCCGATGATGTCCCTGCGCTGACGCGTCTCGACGACACAGTCTCGTAGCTCGGGTAGCGCGCTATTCGGCATGATGATGATGATGCGTGCGGCCGGCGGCGGGCTGGCCTGTCAGGACTAGTTTGTAAGCGGCAATACAGTACGTATGATGGCGCGGCAGCAAGTGAGCCCCCGGTATGCCGCGTTGGCGAATTTGCCTATGAGAACTCAAGAGCGGTGACGCGAATCCCGTTGAAGGACAACAACGATGCCTGGCGGTAACGAACCCGCAGTGCGTTACTTCGCATTGATCGATGACGAGAGAGGCTACCCCGATGGCGTGCGTGCACGTCGGACTACCGGCCTCGTGCGCCGGATCGCCACCCGACCGGTACCGACCGACGAAGCGCTCGGCGGGGACTTCACATGGGGTCCTACCGACTACCTCCGACGGTACAACCCCGGAACGGACGAGCCTCATGAGGAGATCTCCGCTGAGTCAGCCGAGCGATTCATAGCGAGTTGGCGCGCCTCGCTGGCGAGTCGCGAGACAAACAGGTCAGCCGCGGGAGCCGTTCCCGACTCAGCTGTCCCGAGTCCCGTCGACCGATCGGCCGACGCCCACCTCACTACCGAGCTCTGATGGCCTGATCTCCGGCTTCGAGGCTCCTGTACTCGGCAGATGCGGATGCTTCGGGACCGCGCGATAGGCGGCAGAAGAGCGTGTTGCCGTCGGCTATGCCGTGAGCTCGATGAACGGGAAAACGTCTCGGAATCGCAGAAGCACATCCGGTCTGGTCTGCAACGCGCGCTTCGCTTCCGTCGGCGAGAGGCGGATCGAAAACGTCTCGACCGCGTCCAAAAGCGATGCCGTACAACGCTTCATCCTCCTGCCGAGATACCCCGCTGGCGGAAAATCCGATGATGGACAAGATCTCTCCGGGTGCACCAACACTTACCAGGTCGAACATGTACTGAGGGATGTCCTGCATCTCGTTCGCGATGATTACGTGCTCACACCACTTGCGGAGCTCGGCTAGGTCGATCGCTTCCGTGAAATAGGGGACCCTGGCCGGATTGCTGAACCAAATTCGCGGTGAGGTCGGCGGTATCGCGACCGGTGGCCGCGTAGCCAGTCACCGAGTGCGCGCGGTCAGCGGCATGTGCGGACGTGAGGCCCGGCCTGAACATCGCGGGGATCAATCCCACCAAGTAACGACAGCCATCGACCGCTGAGCGGCCTCGACATAGAAATCACGGAGGGTGTCGAAATGCGGGGCCAAGTACTCGGTTGGGTGGCGCAGCAGGCTTGAAATCGGGTCACCCAAGGCCTGCCGCGCTTGTTCGGCATCCTCGGGCAGTGCTGCCGAGACCATTCGGAAGTCATTCTCTGCCAAGGTCTTTGCGATCTGGGCAACCGTGTACGGTGCGACTACTGTCACCGGGTGCACCAATATCGTGTTCGGGTGGCCCCGGTACTCGAGATTGAGCTCCTCGTGTCCGTCGAGCGCGTGCCGCATTGTGGCCAGGGTTTCGGCGTCGACTCCTGACAGTTCGAATACGCGCAACAGAGGAGCCCTTGCCCAATCGAGGTCTCGATAGTCCGACGCAGGTGCGCCCTCGAAGGAGCACAATCGGTCGACCTCGTCGACCGATGACTGGCATAGAGCCAGCCGCCTGGTGGAAACCCGAACGAACTGTTGCGTCAGCGCCACACTCTTATCCTGTCTCAACGTCTTCGGCCAGTCTGAATGGCGCGCCGCGCCCATCTTGCGCGTCGCATTTCCGGGTAGGCCGCGCTGAATCGATGTTGATAACTCGGCGTCGGCGGGCTAGGAAGACGCACTCAACTCGGCATGAGCGGACGTTCGCGACCACGCGATCTGCGGCAGAAGCGGATACTCAGCTGACGGCTTCACGTTCTGCCAGGAATCGATCGAGCAGGTCGAACAGAACCTCGAGGGTGTGGATTTCCTGCTCGGGACTGAGATCTGTGACGAAGTCCCACTCGGGCAGCGCGATCTGTTTGACCAGACCGGGCCAGGCGAAACTGCTGTGGCGGCGAAGGTGATTGGCAAGAAGCCAGTCGCGGAAGCCATCGAGGCCCGGACTGCCTGATCGGCGCGCGGCATAGTCGTAACCGTCGAGGAAGCACGTCACGCCACGAACACTGGTGAAGCCGATGAACATGCCCGGGCGCGCCGCGAACTGTCGGAGGTATTCACGCTCGGTAAGCCGGTTTGGGTCGATCGGCTTCAGCTCCATGTCTTGTGCTCGCCGGGCGAAATGAGTATCGAGACCCATGGCTTTCTCCATCCGACGAGTCCATCATGCCGACCGCAACCATGAGTACACGAGAGTCCACGAAGGCCAGTCGACCCCGGACGAAATGCACTGAAATCGGCAGTTGAGTACGTTGGTCGGCTGGTGTCGCGGCTCTCAGGATCGCGCGGGTCGCGGCAATACAGGATGTTGGACCTCAGGCCGAAGGCAGCCCCAGAGCCGCCGCTCTGATCTCCTTGCACTGCTTGGCAAGCACCAATGCGCCGTCGGTCATCGCGCCCGGCCGCACCGGGCCCTTCCAGCCACACCAACCACCGCACTCGGCGATGTCTTGGCTCTCGACTCGAGATTCGTCGAACTCCGCGGTGATGTGCCACGCACGAGCCGGATGACCGCAGATCGGGCACTTACCGAAGTAGTTCAGAATCTCCAGTACCTCGGAGGCGGCGACACCTCGTTTGCGATCAACCATCCTGACACCTCCCTGCCCTGAGACTATTTCGTACAGTCGGCGAAGGTCCCCGAAGCAGGCATGTCTCCGATCACATCCAGCGCCAGCACCGGGAGCCCCAGCCTCCTCCCTCGGCCACAGGCAGGAGGGTGCCATCGTTCAAGCCGTTGACAAGCTCGTATTCATCGAAATCCTCATTGCTGAAGCGGAAGTCGGCATCGAGGACGAACTCGCCACCGATGGCTTCACAGATGGACTCGAGAGTATCGACGTAGTCTTCAGCCCTGCTCGGATCGAAGAGGCCCGCCCTCGATGATCGCCTGAACCACCTGAGTGTTCTGTCTCCAACGCTCGTCGCTGCTGCACAGCCGCTTCAAAAGCTGTTCGTCTTTGGAACCGATGACAGCCTCGAGGTCCGCCCAGTCGATCAGATAGGCACGCATTATGTGTGACACGCCGAGAGGCGACGTGGCTCGGCCGACAGCCGCCTCGTGTGAATGCCACCGCCAGCACACTCAACTGGGTATTTCAGGATGCTCCGACCGACTCGGTGGTAGCGATGTGGTCGAAGACTGATCCGCAGATGGGAGCGGCGACGTTGTTGTCTCCCTCCCGTTCCCTGGTCTGAGGAGGGTGTAACGAACATCTCACCCCGGCGAGCGGGCCGACTCTGCACTCCCAAGGCCCTGAGCAGCTTGCGCGATCAGCGGCAGTACAGGATGTTCCACGAGCAGTCTGGGTGATCCGGTTGCGCAACGGGCAGGTGCAATTTGGTCATGTCAGTGGGCGGCGATTGCGGCGTCGAGCCTCTGGACAGCTTTGTCGTACTGATTGCGGTCGAACAAGAAGGGGCCGAATGCGGTGTAGTCACGAGTGGTGCGGTAGGGCTGTTCGCAGGAGTCCCATACGACAAGGTCGCCGGTCAGGCTTATGCGCGTCAGCAGCGGCCAGCAGCCCAATTCCCCGCAACTGCAGGCAAGTACGGGGGTCTTCTGTCTCCTGAGGGAAGAGGACCCGTAGAAATGGTCCGTCGCCGACTCGAACCGGAAGAACAGGGGAACGAGACCACCGTACGCGTCACCCGCAGGCTCCATGCCAGCGCAGATTTCGAAGGTGTCGATGAGATCGGTCAGAGGGATGGTATCGATGCGGGGCATGATCTGGTGGACGTCGGTACGTCCGGGCGGTCCCGGCCGATAGTCGAATCCGATCTCGCTGATGGTTGTCAAACGCTTGCGCTGCAAGCGCTTGCGATCTCGGGTGGTCGACCCAACACTCGCACGACGGCGCGCGCCGTGGGTCTGGGCATTTCCGGGGATCACCGCCCGAGGCGCACGACGCCCTTCCCAGTTGAAAGAATCATGGCGTCAACGTATCCAGCGTTCGCCCATGCCGCAAGGTGGACGCCCTCCGCTGCGCCGCCCAGACGGGCGCTCATCGGCAGTTGAGTGCGTTCGTCGGCTGTGCCGCGGCCCTTAGGATCGCGGGTCGCGGCAGATGCGGACGTAGACGCGCCTGGCTCAGATGATCGGCGGTAGGTGGTCGGTAGGAACGAGGATGTCCAGATACACGTCGAAAGCGAAAGGTATGTGGTCAGGGCCGCCGGTCAACCAGTCCGCAGTCTTGACAGTGGCCAGGTCGTCGTTGATGTCCTCGACTTGGCACTGAATGCTTGTCGGGCATGGATAGGGCGATGTTGGAAGTAGCTCCCCCACACCGAAGTAGGCACTCTTGCCGACCAGCTGATGAGGACGACCATGTGCGTCTACCAATTCGACTAACACGATTCCTGGTTGCGGATCGTCGGCAAGCCAACAGACTGCGATGGCTGGCAATACGCAACCATCGCCCTTACTCAAGGTCGATACCACCGCAACACCGTATCTGCCACAGAGTCTGGCTAGTCGTCCCGTAATGCGCACGCTCGTCGGCATTCAAGGATGCCTATACCGACTTGGTAGCGATGCGGTCGAAGGGTCGAATTCGATCCAGAACCGCCGCACCGTGGTCATCCGCGATTTCCTCCTACCAGCACCGATGTCAAACGCCGACCTCGATGATCCCAGGGCTGATCAGCGTCTACCACTCGATAATCGGCATTACCGCGCTTCCGCGGGTCGTGATCCGTGCACGATGAGGTGGTGTCACCCGTGGCGGAAGTCGTCGAAGTCAGTGGTCGGGAATGTGCACCGTGATTTCCCCGCCAAGGTGATACCCCTCAGCCAATCGCAGGCTGTCGCCACTCCAAAATCTGCCTGGGTCATACCAATTCGGACGTCTACTCGGCAACAAGCCCATGGCCTCATACGTCATCGCGACTATCTCCGCGCAGTAGGCGTTCTCCAGACCGGCTTGATCGGATTCGCGCTCTTTCGACCGCTTCGGTACCGGCACCCGGCCCAGCAACCAGCGCCCCGCCAGCGCGCCGGTGGAGGGGAAGGGCATACCGTCCAGCCTTGCCACCACCCGTAGCGCTGCATCCTCCATCTCGCGGGTCACCGGCCGATCCAACTGACGCATCCACGCCTGTTGCCCGTACTCCTGGGTCCATCGGACGACCGCAGCCCGCAAGTCGTGTAGCTGGGCTCCGCGATGGTGGCTACCCGACCAGATATCCGGCAGTGCCCGACCGAGCTCGGCATGCCAAATCAGCGCCGGTAGGTCATCGATGACCACTGCCATGCCGACGTGGTTCACCGGACTGTTGGTCAACCCCCGTATCGCGCGATCGGCGCGAGAATGCCCGCGAAACAGCCATAGATCCCCCGTTCGCGTTAGCTCTACTGCTTCGTCCAAGCCGATACTTAGCGGCGTTTCGCGTGGCACAGCGACTAGCCTAGGCGCATGCGCTGGTGGAAGATATTGGGTCTGGCCGGGGCCGCGGGTGTCGCGGCGACCGGGGTGGTCATCGTGCGGGCCGAACGCAAACGTCGCGCATACACCCCGGACCAGGTCCGCGAACGGCTGCACGCGCGCCTCGGCGATGAATCCAACCGACCGAACCCCACCACGCCAGTCGACGACGGCAAGTCCTGATCGAAGATCGTCGGGGGCATCTCCCTATTCGCCGGGTCGACAACGACCTGCCATCGGCAGAAGAGCGGGTTCAGGCGACCTCATCGAGCCGCCTTGCCGGACAACCGATCAGCGGCATGTGAGTTCGGTTCGATATCCCTCGAACCGAACTAGTTCGACAAGAACTCACCGACCAGGCGGCGAAGTTCAGGGGCCTGAGCTCCGCTCAGCTGATTGGTCATGGCATCCGCTCGCTGGGCTACGCGTCGTGCTCTGTCCAGCAGTCCGACGTGATCCGACCAGTGCTCACGGCGAAGCCCCAGTGTGGCGACCAAGAGATCTCCGGGGTAGAAGTCGCCCGCAGACAGCGGATTCTCCTCCAGCATGTCAAGTACCCGAGGCAGGATCGCGACGGTTCCGATGCTCTGCGACAACATGATTCGTACGTCTTCAATGCTCAGCTCCCCGACTGGAACCCGACGCAACTGGTGGACTCTTCGGATCACGTAGGTTGCATCTGATGCTGGCTCAGGCCAAGCCGGACCCTCGATTTGTTCTACCGATTGCTGGTCCGATGGGTTGGCAGGCATGCGGCCCACCGTATCCAACACCAGCGCTTCTGCATTCTGTGCACGCTCATCGGCAGATGCGGACGTTCGAGACCGCCCGCCGAGCGGCACCAGCCTGCGTTCCAGGAGCGTCGTCCCGTGTAGCAAGGTGCACCCGCAGGTGCGCAGTGGCCGGCTCTAGTCGTCGGGCATTCCGAACTGGCGAGCGATCGCTAGCAGACGCTGCTCCGGTACGTCCGGTGCAACCCAATTGTGTCTCTTTACATGGTTGATGAAGTCCGTCGGCGGCGCGGCACGACGATCCTCGACATAGTCTTCCCATGCCAATTCCCAGACCCATTCACCGTCGGTCATCCACCCGATGCGTACCCGGGCATTGGGGTTGCCAGGCACGAACGGATCTTCGATGACCCCTGGCGCTGCGACGATGCACTCAGCCGACCGCAGGTAACCGAGCAGCAGCCTGGCGTCGCCCTCTGACAGTGTGTCCGGTGCGGCTTCGAAACCCTCCTCGTCATCGCAGCCATCATCGAACCGGTAGGGCGCAGGGACTCTTGGCATTTCGTCCTCGATGTTCGCGAGCTCAGCCGGTTATCGCCCCGGCAGAAGAATCAGTAGATCAGTTCTCCTGCCCACGCTGCATCGGCAGGAGAGTGCGTTGGGCGACTGGTGCCGCGGCCCTCGGGATCGCGCGGGTCGCGGCAGATGCGGACGTTCGTGACCGCGCGCCCAGCAGCAATGTAGCGCCTTGCCATCAGCCACTAGGGTTCCTGTTCTGTGGCAATCTGGCGGCGTGGGTGAGAGTGAACAGGTCGGGCATGGAGGCGGAACCGAAGCGATCCTCGAGAGGATTGCGGCCAGCAAGGTGGGTGTCGTCGAGATAGAGGGTGCCCCCGGCAGAATGGATGTGGTTCGACCAGCAGCGCATGGCAAGGCTCGGTTTGTTTGGGTGCTCTTCTGCTGCTCGGTGTTCGTCAGTACTTTGTTGCTGGTTCTGCTTTGCGCAGGAGTGGCTTGCTTCGGGTTCTTGATTTTCCTCTTTTAGTGGTGCTGCGACGCCACCGAACATCCCCATCGATCAGGCACGCTCATCGGCATTACCGAGGCGTCAAGCGATCTGACACGCTTCTCGGCGTTTGCGGCCGACGCTGCCGCGGATGCGGTTGCGGACGACGGACAATGGGGAAAGGCTGGTGCCCAGTGGTGAGCCTGCTGTGGTTCGCCGTCTTCGGCGGCGCGGGCACGGTCGAGCCGGACGTTGATGAGCGCGTTCAGCCGAGGCGTCGATTCGCTCCAGCGCTACCGCCGGTTGGGCGCAAACTCGGCGCGGCCGCTCGTGCAGCGTGTCCGCGGATTCGGCGACGGCGACTTGCGCTGCACGTAATCGGCACGGTCGGTGGGTGTGCGGAACGCGTCGAAGTGGGTGCAGCGCAACGACATCGCTTTTCGAGGTCGCGATTCGAATTGCCGAATGCGCGGGCGGCGGCGGGTACCCTGAAGAAAACGCCGGGGGATGGAGGCCGCATTGAGATTCACATGGCGTCGACCGAATCGCGTTCCCGCGCAACTCGAACGGCGCCTGCGGGATGCGCTGCAGTTGCTCGACGCCGGCCGCCACGGATCGGCCGAGTCCGCACTGACCGAACTGCTTGCCGACTGCGAAGCCGAGATCGGACCGGAGCACCCCTTCACGATCACCGTGATCGACGCCCTCGGATCCGCCTGCTACCAGCAGCGGAACTTTCCCGATGCCGCCGCGCGGCATCGCGACGCCCACCACCGCGCCACTCGCACCCTCGGCCCGAACCATCCCCTCACGCTGGGCGCCGCGCACAACCTGGGCTCCGCACTGCTACTCATGCACGAGTGGGCCGAGGGGCTCCCTCTGCTCCTGGCGGTTCTCGAGGCCAAGAAGGAGGCGCTCGGGAGCGATCACCCCGAAACGCTGGCCACCGCCCAAGCGGTCGGGTCCGGCCTGTTCAAGTCGGGCGATAGGCAGCGGGCCGCACTCCTCCTGGACCAGGCCTACCGCACGGCCCTGGCTGCCTATGGATCCGACGATCCGACCGTGGTCGACCTGCGGCACAATCTCGATGTGGTGCTCCGCAACTCCCGCTGAACACCGTCGGTGCCGCACACGTGTTCGGCAACGAAGGCAAATTGAGGTCAACGAGCGTGGTACCGTCTCGGCCCCGGTTCACTTCCTATGAGCCGAGACTCCGGTGTCGCCTCGGATCTAAGGTTTTGTATCGGCCTTGACGTCGCGATGTTGGTTGCGCGTGGTTCGGCTGCCGTAGTGCACAATCGGGCGCACGGCACAGTCCTCTGCCCGAGGGCGAATCTCTTCTGGTGCGTTCGTACATGGCGGCCATCGTGTCGAGGCGGTTATTCATCACGAACGCGGGCAGCCCCGGGATTCCGTCGACGATCCGCGCCACACTCGGCCGCACCGCGGACCGGGGTGCCTGTTGCCGGGCCCGATTCCCGGCCGGCCCGGCGGCACAAGCGAGGTCGTACATGGACATTCGCTGTCGTCGAGCCTCAGCGCATGGGCGAGAGCGTCAGCACACTGTCGGAGACACCCTTGAGATTGCCACGCTCCACGCGCGTGTAGTACTCGACGCTCACCCCGGCGAGCAGGGCCGACTCTGCATTCCTGAGGCCCGGAACAGCCCGCGCGGTCAGCGGCATTACCGAGCGTCCTGGCTGCTACCTATGGGTTTGGTATCGGCGTCGGCGGCCGCGGTGAGTCGGCGGGCCAGGGCGCGTACGGCGTCGTTGAGGGTGTCGGGGTGCTCGATGATGAACGGGCGGTTCAGGCCGGCGAGCAGGGCGGGAATCCAGTCGAGTTGTTCGGCGCGGATTCGGATCCGGACCCACGGGGTGGTGTCAGGGGGCTGCGAGTCGATCTCGTGCACGGTCGCGATCGTCGCGGGGAGCAGCGGGCGGACCTGGGTGAGTGTGCCCTGGACTCGGATCGATACCTCGTGCCGATAGGGTGCGTTGGCAAATGCGGACAGCAGGTGAGCGGCCGGCTCGAATTCGGTGGGCGGAGCGAACGTTCCGGGCTGTGTGCTCACCGTGGTGATGCGGTCCAGCCGGAACTGGCGTAGTTCGGCACTGTTGCTGTCCATCCCTGTCAGATACCACCGGCCGGAGTGGTCGACGAGCCCGTAGGGGTGCACGGTCCGTTGGCTGGACCGCCCGTTTCGGTCGGTGTATCCGATTGCGACCGGTCGGTGCTCGCGGGTGGCCTCGGCGAGCCGGAGCAGGACGGCGGTCTCGACAGCCACTTCCGGGCGCGCGTCGGCGGTGAATTCGACGGTGTTGATCAGTGCGTCCAGCCGGGCCGTCAGACGTGGGGGTAGGACGCGGCGGAGTTTGGCCGTCGCGCTGTCGGCTGCGCGGGCGGCCGCTGTCGGCCGGTCGGCGCCACGGCTGGTGAGGAGCCCGAGTAACACGGCCACCGCCTCGTCGTCGGTCAGCATCAGCGGTGGCATTCGGTATCCGGGAGCGAGCCGGTATCCCCCGTAGCGGCCCCGCACCGATCGGACCGGGATATCGAGGTCGGTGAGATGTGTGACGTATCGCCTGACGGTGCGTTCATCGACGCCGAGCCGGCCGGCGAGCTCACCGACGGTATGAGTACCTCCGGTCTGCAACAGCTCGAGCAGAGCCAGCACTCGGGCGGTGGGGCGCGTCATCGGGAAATTCTCGCATCTATACCGGGCGGAAACTGTCCGGTATCGGCTCTACCGTGGCGTGCGGCGGTGGAACCTCCGTCTCATCCGACAGCAGGAGCACACAATGAAGCTCGTCTCGATCCGTCTGATCACTGACGACATCCAGCGGCTGGTCAGTTTCTATCAGCACGTGACCGGCGTCGAAGCGAACTGGGCTACACCGGATTTCGCCGAAATCGTCACACCGGCCGGCACCCTCGCGATCGGAAGCACCCGCACCGTGGCGCTGTTCGCTGCGGGCAGCGCGCGCCCAGCCGACAATCACACGGCGATCATCGAATTCCTGGTCTCCGATGTCGATGCCGATTACCGGCGGTTGCGAGATACGGTCGAGGATCTCGTCAAGGAGCCCACGACGATGCCGTGGGGGAACCGGTCGTTGCTGTTTCGCGATCCCGACGGCAACCTGATCAACCTCTTCACTCCTGTCACCGCGCAGGCCGCCGCGAAGTTCGCCGGTTGATATCCGCTCGTCGGCATTTCAGGATGCTTATACGGACTTGGTGGTAGCAATGTGTTCGAAGACTGATCTGGGGACATCCGTCCGCGCCGGACCCCGTGTCCCGGGTCCGCGGACCGACGTTGGCGGTTGGATGTTCTGGGCAGCGGATCGACAATCCTGAACAGCTTTGGTTTCACTGGGCTGGGCGGCCGAACCAGTGTGTGGCGGCCCGCGCGAAACCGTCGCGATCGGGGGCGGCGTCATCTACCCATGCCACGATGCCGTCGGGGCGGATGAGCAGGGCGCGGAATCCGAGGTCGTTGCGCACCTGGCCTGCGGCGTACCGGATTCGGCCCGCCCATCCCTTGGCGGTGACCTGCAGCGCGCGGTCACTGCTGAAGTCGAGCGCGACGCCCTGGCCTCCGCGCAGCAGGTCGCCGAGGCGGGTGCCGTCCTCGAAGCGGAAGTCCGGCGCGGTCCGGCCGACGAGCGGGTGCTCGTTGCCGAGGTCGTAGCGGTCGAACAGGCCCGATGTCGTCCGGTATGTGTGTGTTGTTCCGTCGGCGGTGTTCATCAGATCGTGGACCAGCTGCCGCAGCGCGGGGGCGTTGGGGCCCGGCTTCATGGTGGCCACCTGGGCGCGTGACCAGTCGAGCACCGAGGCGCCGACCGGGTGGCGCTCGCTGGTGTAGGTGTCGAGCAGGCCCTCGGGTGCGTGCCCGTGGACGGTGGCGGCGAGCTTCCAGCCGAGATTCACGGCGTCGCCGATGCCGAGGTTGAGCCCACGGCCGCCGAGGGGGGAGTGGATGTGCGCGGCGTCGCCCGCGAGCAGCACCCGACCCTTGCGGTAGGTGGTCGCCTGCATGGCTCGATCGGTGAAGCTGGAGGCCAGATGGACTTCGGTCAGCTTCACGTCGGTGCCGGAGATGTGGCGCAGGACCGTCTGAAGATGCTCGCGGGTCAGCGGTTTGGAGCGGTCGTACGCGCCGCCGTCGAAGTCCATCATGCCCAGGTGGCCTTCGAACGGTGTGCGCAGGTACATGCCAGTGGGCGTCAGGGTGAACCCGACGCTCAGCTGTTGCGGGTCGGCGAAGGTGACGTGTGCGATGTAGCCGGTGAACAGCGGGTCGGTGCCGACGAAGTCGAAGCCGGCGAGCTCGCGAACCGTGCTGCGCCCGCCGTCGCATCCCACCAGCCAGCGGGCCCGGTATTCCTGCCCGCCTGCCATGGCAACCACGGACTCGTCGTCCTGGGTCACGGCCGTGACGGGAACACCTCGGACGATCTCGACGCCGAGGTCGGCCGCCCACTTGGTCAGCACCGCCGAGACTGCTTCGAGGTTGGTGACGAAGCCTTCCATCGCCGGGCTCGGCAGCCGGAACGGGAGCGCCGATGTGTCGATGTTGGCCGCGTCGAGGCCGATGCCCGCGAAATGGCTCACGCCACGCGGATCCGGCGCTTCTATCGCTTCGGGATCCGCGCCGATCTCGTTCTCGTCGGCGCCCGAAGCGGTCACTATCGCTTCGAGCAGGCCGCGGCGGTAGAACGCCTCGGCCGACCCGGCGCTCAGGCCCCGCATCCCGAGCGGGAGGGCCTGCAACGGCGAGCCGGGTTCCTGGTCTCGCTCGAGGACCAGTACCGAGCAGCCGGACAGGGCGAGCTCGCCTGCCAGGAACAGGCCGACCGGACCGCCGCCGGCGATCAGTACGTCATGCATGAGAGATCCCTTTCGTAGCTACCGGAGATGGGTCAGACCGGCGAGGACGATGGCGATGCCGGTGAGGAACTGTTCGCGGTCGTCGTGCTCCCTTGCCTGCCCCGCGATGGCGTGCATGAACGGGTAGTCCTCGGGATCGAGCTCCTGCCACGCTGTCGACGTCGCGTCGAAGAACTCTTCGCGATCCACGTCCGGCTGGATGCCCGAGGTGTCCCCGTCGATGCGGGCGTTCTGGCTGACGGCGCCGAGGATGTAGTGCACGAGCGTCGACGTCGCGTGGAACCAGGAGGCTCGCGGCACGCCCAAGGCGCGCACCTGTCGGCCGATCCTTTCGAAGATCCCCACCGTCACCGGTCCGGCCGGGTTCCGGATGATCTGCAGGGTCAGCCGCGTGGCCAGCCACCGGTGTTCGGCTATGGCGTCGAACAGTGCCAGCGCGGCACCGCGAATCTCGTCCTCGGGTGTGGCCACCGCGGGGGAGGACTCGGTCGCCAGCGCCGAGGTGATGACCTTTTCCGTTGCCGCATCCAGCAGTTCGTCCCTGGCGCCTACGTGGTAGTAGATCGCGCCGGACCCGGTGGCCAGGCGCTCGGTCAGCGCCCGGACTGTCAGCGCACCCTCGCCGCCCGCGTCGAGCAGCTCGATCGCGGTATCGATGATCTGCTCCCGGGCGAGCACCTGGTTACGTCGCCGAGGTGGGTGGGCTCGCGCTGTCATGCCTCCACGGTATCAAGGTTTGGAATGCTGTACCAATTTGGTTCAGTGTTCCAACTAGCGAGCCTTCGCGCAGTCTTGTGTTCCTGGGTGTGCGGCGCGTGCGGCGCGCCTGGACAACGCGGCGAAGGCCTCACGCAGTGCGTCCGGGCCCACGACCTCGATCTCGGTGTCGAAACGCGCCAGCGTCGCGGCGAGTGCGGGCCAGGACCAGGAGCCGGTCAGGAGTCTGGTTCGCGCGGGGCCGAGTTCCTCGACGATTCCGTCGCCGGCGAACGGTGCCACCTGTGCGACGGGCAGGTCGAGGACCACCTCGCCGCGACAGGGCCAGGTGTTCGCGGTGTCGGAGCCTTTGAACCGGGCCGAAAGGAACGCGGCGACGTCACCACCCGGCACTTCGCGTGGGGTGAAGCGCGGCCCGTTGGGGACGCGCAATGTCAGCCGGTCGGCACGATGAATCCGCCAATCCTGCCGCTCGGGATCCCACCCGATCAGGTACCAGCGCCCACCCCGGACCACGAGGTGGTGCGGCTGCACCCGTCGCGCCGGGAGCAACCCCGGATCGTGCGGCCCTGTTGCCGACCGGTAGTCGAACCGCAGCTCCTCTGAGGACCGGATGGCGGCGCTGAGTGCGAGCAGCACGGCGGTGTCGACTTGGGGATCCGCGCCGCGCCCGGCCGATTCGACCGCGATCACATCGAGGGCGTCGACGCGTTGGCGCAGGCGCGACGGCAGGACCTGCCGCACCGTTGCCAAAGCGCGTGCGGCGGCCTCTTCGATACCCGCTCCTGTCCCAACCGCGATCCGCAACGCCACCGCGAGCGCGACCGCCTGTTCGTCGTCGAACAGCAGCGGGGGCAGCTCGCTGCCCGCCTCGAGCCGATAACCACCCTCGGGTCCCTTCACCGCGTGAATGGGATAGCCGAGCTCGCGCAGCCGCTCGACGTCGCGGCGAACCGTGCGTTCGCTCACCGCCAGCCGCTGGGCGAGCAGCATGCCCGGCCAGTCACGGCGGACCTGCAGCAACGACAACAGCGAGAGCAGACGGCGGGAGGTCACCTTCGAAGACGCGATCGGCATGGTGACCAGGCTGCCATCAATAGCGGACATTCCCTGTCCTGTACCGCTGACAGGGTGGCATTTGTCGCCGGAACCTCCGGTGACGAGATCACCGCTGAAAGGACCTCGTCATCATGTCGGTAAACACAGTCGCCCACTTGAACTTCCACGGTCAGGCTCGCGCGGCCCTCGAGTTCTACCAGTCGGTGTTCGGCGGGCAGACCACCATCGCCACCTACGGCGATTTCGGGCTGCCCGCCGAGTTGCCCGACGCCACGAAGGTGGTGTTCGGCCAGGTCATCGCCGACAACGGCTTCCGGGTGATGGCCTACGACGTGCCCGGTGCGAACGCACCGGTCGCTCAGGGCGCGCCCACTACCCGTCGCGAGAACGGCACAACGCTCACCTCGGAACCGTTCTTCCTCTCCGTCCGTGGCGACACCGTCGATGAGGTCGGCGCACTGTGGGAACGCCTCGCGGACGGGGCGAGCGTCATCGAGGAATTCGGCCCGGCGCAGTGGGCGCCCGGGTTCGGGATGCTGCGCGATCGCTTCGGCGTCACCTGGATCCTCGACGTCGCAGCCGAGTACGCGCAGGCCTGACGTCTTTCACCGGTGCACGGCCGACCAGATCGCTGGGCGGCCTGCGCCGGTGATCGGTCGTGCCGTCGGCCCGTGGTCAGCCGCCGAATCCACCGTCGATGTTCAGACTGGAGCCGGTGATGTAGGCGGCATCCGGCCCGGCGAGGAAGGACACGAAAGCCCCGACCTCCGAAGAGGTCCCGAACCGGTCGACCGCCATCACGCCGAGCATGGCCGACGCGGCGGGGCCGTCGGCCGGGTTGGCGTCGGTGTCGACCGGGCCGGGCTGAATGTTGTTGATGGTGATGCCCTTCGGGGCCAGCTCGCGGGCGAGGCCACGGGTCAGGCTGGCCAGCGCGCCCTTGGTCATGGCGTAGATCGACCCGCCGGGGAAGGGCATGCGATCGGCGTTGATGCTGCCGATATTGATGATCCGCCCGCCGTCGCCCAAGTGCGCCAGCGACTCTCGGATAGCCACGATGGCCGACCGCACGTTCACCGTCAGCATCGCGTCGATCTCTGCCATCGTCAGGTCGGTGATCTCGGTGAAACTGCCGACACCGGCGTTGTTGACCAGGATGTCGAGGCCACCGAACCGGTCGACAGTGTGCGCGACCGCGGATACGACTTCTTCCTCGGCCAGGCTGTCGGCGCGGATCGCGTAGGCGACGCCTTCCGTCGAGGCGGCAGCAGCGGCCACCGCCTGCGCGCGCTCGGTGGAACTCGCGTAGGTGAATGCCACCCGTGCGCCGTCGGCCGCCAATCGTGCGACGATGCCGGCGCCGACGCCCCGGGATCCCCCTGTCACCAGGGCGGTCTTGCCTGCGAGCGGTCCTGTCACCATGTGCGTCATCCTTGCTGTCGAGTTATGGAGTGATCGATCAACAATTACAAAGGCGGCACGCCCTGTCAATTATTGAGTGTTTCCTCCATAACTGGTAGGTTCGAGACATGGCCAGGCCGAGGAAGTTCGACGAGCAGGCTGTGCTCACCGCCGCGAGAGGCAGGTTCTGGCGCGATGGCTACGCGGCCACGTCGGTCCAGGACCTCACCGACGCGACCGGAGTCGGAACCCAGAGTTTGTACGGAGCGTTCGGCAACAAGCACGACTTGTTCGTCCGGATTCTGGAGGACTACTGCGCCCGCCAGTCCGCTGGGCTCGAGGCGGCGGTCGCCGCTGATCCGAGCCCATGGCACGGACTCACCTCGGCGGTCACGTTCGACGACGGCGGCCGCCTGGAGTTGCCGCCGCAAGGCTGCCTGATGGCCAATAGTGCTGCGGCGCTGAGCTCCCAGGACGAGCAGGTCCGCGCCCTGGCCTGCCAGGCATACGCCGGAACGCTCGAATTGTTCGTTCGGCAGATCGACCAGGCCAAGGAATCCGGTGAAATCGACGCCGACATCGATGCCGAGCAGACCGCCCGTGCGCTGATCACCGTCATGCAGGGAATCGAATTCCTGCACAAGTCGGGCATCGGCGAAGACGAGTTGTTGCGCGCCAAGAGCGCCGCGTTGCACATGATCGAAAGCGCCTTCGCGCGCTGACAACTCACGTCGCCGCCACCACAGGGAAGACACCAATGACAGCAATCGGCATCATCGGCGCGGGCGAAATCGGTAGCCAGATCGCCCGTGCGGCCATCGCGAACGGCTACGACGTCGTCATCGCCAATTCGCGAGGACCAGAGACTCTCCATGACCTGATCGCTGAACTCGGCCCATCAGCGCGCGCCGCGACCGCCGCCGGAGCCGCTGCCGCCGGTGAATTCGTCGTGGTGGCAGTGCCACTCAGGATGGTCAACGATATGCCCGTCGATCAGCTCGCGGGAAAAATCGTGCTGGACACGAACAACTACATGGCCTGGCGCGACGGCCGGTTCCCGGTTGTCGAATCAGGGGAGAAGACCGTCCACGAGCTGCGCCAGGATCATCTACCCACCTCCAAAGTGGTCAAGGCTTTCACCCACATCCAGGCTCCCCGCATCACCACTGCGGGTCGACCAGCGGGAACTACGGGCCGGCTGGCGTTGTCGGCGTCGAGCGACTTTCCCGAGGCGGTGGATCTCGTGACCCGACTGTATGACCAGTTCGGCTTCGACACCGTCGACAACAGTCCGCTGAACGAATCCTGGCGCAGCGGTCCCGGCCAGCCCGCCTGGGTCGCGCACGAGTCACAGACCCGTGCGGAGCTGATCGCCAACCTCGCCAACGCGCGGCGAAATATCATGGCCTGAAGGCTGATTCGGGCGTTGCGGGGACGAGCCGGATCCTGCGGCTCATGCGCCAAAAGGGCTATCACTGGCGCGAACTCGCTCAACAGGCGCGTGAGGGCGTTCGCACCAGTGTGCCGTCACCAGGGCACTGTTCCCGCGTCGTCGAAGAAGCCGCCGGTCGGTCCGTCATCGGGCAGGGTCGCGAGGTGAATCGCGATCGCCGCACCCTGTTGCGGTGTGCGGACGCCTCGGAAGCCATTGAGGTCGGTGGCGGTGAAACCGGGGCAGCCGGAGTTGATCAGGATGTTGGTGTCGCGCAGTTCCTTGACGTATTGGATGGTGACGGCGTTGAGGAAGGTCTTCGACGACGAGTACGCAGCGGGAACCGGGCCCATATCGGCGCCGGGCGCGGTCTGCAGGGCGAGCGAGCCCACGCTGCTGGACATGTTGACGATTCGCGGTGACGCCGAGCCGCGCAGCATGGGCAGCATCGCGTTGGTGACCCGGATGACGCCGATCACGTTGGTTTCCATGACAGCTCGCACGGTCGCGGGGTCGACCGTCGTGGGTGTCTGTGGCATGCCGCCGGTGATCGCGGCATTGTTGACCAGGACGTCGAGCCCTCCGGCACGGTCGGCGATCAGCTCGGCCGCGGCGACGGCACTCGCGTCGTCGTCCACGTCGAGCGGCACACCGAACGCGTCGATCCCGGCCGCGCGCAGCTTCTCCACCGCGGTCTCGCGGCGTTGTCGATCCCTCGCGCCCACACCGATTCGCCAGCCGAGGGCGCCGAGCCCCGCCGCGATCTCGTATCCGATTCCTTTGTTCGCGCCGGTCACCAGCGCGATCGTCGGTTCACTCATGCCGTTGATCATGTTGCGGACCCGGGTGGTGCGTCCAAGACCGATTGGGTGAGCGGCGATACCGCACGGGTATTGGTCGTGGTGAGCGCCGGATACGATCACAGGGTGGAGACTCGGGAGTTGCGATACTTCGTCGCGGTCGCCGAGGAGCTGCACTTCGGGCGGGCGGCACAACGGCTCGCGATGGCGCAACCACCGCTGTCGCGGGCGATCCAGCAGCTCGAACGGCGACTCGGAGTCGTTCTGCTGCACCGCAATACCCGCGCGATCAGTTTGACCGAGGCAGGGTCGGTGCTGCTGCGGGAGGCCCGGACCGCTCTCGAAGCGGTCGAAGCCGCCGAGCGCCGCACTCGCCGCGCCGCTGCCGACCTGCCCGGTGTCGTGCTGGCCACCAAGGCGGGAGCCTCCAGCGAACTGCTGTCGAAGCTGCTGGACGCCTATGCCGCAGATCCCTGCGCTGTCGCAGTCGAGGTGGTGCTCTGCGGACCCGGCGAACCGGAAAGACTGCTACGCAACGGGAGTGCCGACGTTGCTCTGCTCCACCGGCCCTACGACACGACGACCGGATTCGACACCGAGGACCTGCACACCGAACAGCAGATCGTGGTCCTGCCCGCGGGGCACCACCTCGCCAACCGACCCCACATATCGATGGCCGAGGTCAACGCCCTTACCGACCTGCCCCTGCCGCGCTGGCCCCGACGGGACGGAAGCTATCCGGACGGCCCCGGCCCGCAGGTTCGCGACCACACCCAGTTGACCCAGCTGATCACGCTCGGACGGGCCTGCGCGGTCGTGCCCGAGTCGCTCCGCGCTCAGCTACGCGACGATCACGCCACCGTGCCGGTGCCGGACGCACCGGCCGTCACGACCGTCATCGCCTGGCCACCACACAGCAGATCCAAAGCCATCGCCGACCTCGTCCGTACGGCGATCCGCCTCTAGCGATTACATCCGCAAATGCCGCTGGGCGCGCGATCTGCGAACGTCCGCATCCGTGTGTCGCCACGGGCGGTGTCCGTCCGTCAGCTGCTCATAGTCTGCTCTGGGCGAACAGCAGAGAACATATCGGTGCGGCGGCCGTCGCGGCACCGATCGGTTGCGGCGCAGAACATCCGGTGGTGCCGATCAGCGGATCTCGACCACCACTTTGCCCAGGGCGCGTCCCGCACCGACGTGGGCCAGCGCGTTCGCGGTCTCGTCGAGGGGGAAACTGCGGTCGATGTGGATACCGATCCGTCCCGCGACACACGACTCCGCGAGGGGTGTGAAGTGCGCGGGCCCTTCCTTCACCGCGAGGACCCCGAGCCCGCGGCCGGTCACCATTCCGGCGACCACGCCGACCGTCGCCAACAGCACCACCGCGCGCGTGGTGCCGCCGACGCAGCGGTACCGGCCGCCACGCGCGACCGACCTGCGATAGGCGAAGACCGACCGGTGGGCGACGAGGTCGAGTACCCGGTCGTACGGTCCGGTTCGGGTGAAGTCCTCAGCGCGATAGTCGATGACTTCGTCGGCGCCGAGCGTGCGCATGAACGCCAGTTTGGTCGCGTTGTCCACCCCGGTCACGTGAGCCCCGGCTCTCTTGGCCAGCTGGATCGCAAACGCTCCGGACCCGCCGCCGGCTCCGTTGATCAACACCGACATACCGGCTGCGATGCCGGCCGTGCCCTGCAGTGCTATAGCCCCCGCCTGTGGCAGCGTCGACGCTTCGGCGAAGCTCAGCGACACCGGTTTGTGGGCCAGCGCCGATTCAGGAACCACCGCATATTCCGCGAACCCACCCTTGAGCATGAGATTGTCGCCGTAGACCTCGTCACCCGGCGCGAACAGCGTGACCTCCGAGCCGACGACTTCGACCCGTCCGGCGATATCGGATCCGAGAACCGGGCGCCTAGGTGCCCGGAGCCCGCCGATGCGCGAATACAGCGGCGTCCCCCGCAATGTCTCCCAGTCGGAGAGGTTGATCGACGTCGCGTGCACCTGGACGAGTACCTGTTTCGGCCCTGGGGATGGTGCTGGGACCTCAACGAGCGACAGCACCTCGGGGCCGCCGTAGCGGTCGTACACGACGGCCCTCATGCGAATCCAGCACGGCGCATCCAGCGACAGCCTGACACACGAGAAACTCTAGTCGGCGGGGTTGGGCAACTCTTGGTAGCGCCGGTGCCTATGCGAGCGTTGGAGCCGTTGTTCGCAGGGCGTCGGGGATGGCGGCGAAGGCTTCGTGCAGGCGGGTGATGAGCGCGGATCGGCCGCCGGCGCCGTCGGCGGCGACCCAGCCACGCCCGGCGATGCTCCAGGCCGTAGTGGTCAGCTCGGCGAGGATGCGGAGGCGCAGATCGCCGGGGGGCAGGGCCAGTTTGCCCGAAAGGTGTGCTGTCACTTCGGTTTCCACATCCGAGCGGGCGTATTCGACGTAGCCGAGCAGGCTGGGGGCGGTCAGGATCAGGCTGCGTGTGGCGATGTAGCGCTCATCCCAGTCGTCGGGAAGCGCGGTCGCCGTGTCGGTGAGGACGTCGCGTAACGCGGTGAGGATCGGCCCGGTGAGTTCACTCGCGGCGAGGGCTTGGAGATAGCCGGTCCAGAGCTCGGTCTCGGCCTCGACGGCCACTGCCTCCTTGGTGGGGAATGCCCGGAAGAACGTGCTGCGCGAGACCTCTGCTGCCTCGACCAGTTCCTCCACGGTGGTGGAGGCGAAACCCTTCTCGGTGAACAGCGCCAGGGCGGCGTCGGCAAGGGCGCGGCGGGTGCGGATCCGCTTGCGTTCCCGCAGCGGCAGGGCGCGGTCGTCTGAAGGCATACCGAGATCCTAGCGCGCGAAGAACCTCAGGCCCAAAAGAACCGCAGTTTGAATTGGGACTTGCGCACGTATGACACTTAGTGTCAGAATCGTTCACGACACCGAGCATCATCCGAACCAGGAGATCGCAATGAGCACCGCTACCGCCTCGACCACCCTGAACCCCTCGATCATCGGCCAGGCCGAGAAGCACCACACCGCGGTCCTGACCCGCGCACTGGCCGGCACCACCCTGGATGAGAAGCAGTGGATCGTGCTGAATCAAGCCCTTGCCGCTGGCGAGCCGGTCGATCCGGGCGCCCACATCGCCCGGATCGCCGCAATGACTCAGTGGGCCCGCACCGAGGTCGAGACCGCAGTGAACGCACTGCTCGCCAGTGCTCTGCTGGCCACCACACCCCACGGACTGCTCGAGCCCGCCGACACCGGCAAGGCCGTGGTGAGCAAGGTTCGCGCCGAATCCGGCGCGATCGTGGCCGCCGCCTACGGCGCGGTCCCGGCCGAAGATCTGGCCACCGCGGCTCGAGTCCTGGCCACCATCACCACCCGCATGGCCCAGGAATTGGCCAACGCCTGAACCCGAATTCGCCACCGGACCATAGCTTTTGCGAGCGTGGGCAGGTGGCGCGCGAGCACCGTTGCGGGTTCGTCCATCCACATAGAAGAGGTTTCACGAAATGAACAGCAGAATTACCGTTGTCGGCGTAGCGGTCTCGGCCATCGGTGCGACATTGCTGCTTACCGGTTGCGGTGGAACGACCGCCGAGGCCGGACGGCCCGCGAGCAGCACTGTCGCCGCCGTGACCACGACCCGATCAGCTCCGGCCCCCGCCACCTTGACTCCATCGATCATCGGCCAGGCCGAGAAGCACCACACCGCGGTGCTGGTCCGTGCACTGACCGGCACCACTTTGGATGAGAAGCAGTGGATCGTGCTGAATCAAGCCACTGGCGAGCCGGTCGAGCGGGCCGCTCACATCAACCGGATCGCCGGATTGACCCAGTGGGCCCCCGCCGAGGTCGAAACTGCCCTGAATGCGCTACTCGCCAAGGGCCTACTGGCGAACACACCCCACGGCAGACTCGAGCCCACCACCGCAGGCAATGCCGTAGTGGGCGAGGTTCGCGCCGAATCCGGCGCGATCGTGGCCGCCGCCTACGGCGCGGTCCCGGCCGAAGATCTGGCCACCACGGCTCGAGTCCTGGCCGTCATCACCGCCCGCATGGCCGAGGAATTGACCCATGGCTGAACCGAATAGCCGCAGGCCCAAGGGCAGCGGCGGGTTGCGCGCGGGGCGGGCGCCGCTCAATCAATTTGGTTCCTCTGCGGACCCGGCCCATCCCGTAAGCAGAATTCCGTGTCGTCGCGCACATCCTGCTCCTCGAACGCCCGGAAATGCCGCGTGACGCGCTGACCGAACCGGCCAGCGCGCCCTCTCGAAAGGCCAAGTGGCCGTGCCGGTCCGAGGTCGGCGGGACGCACCGAAAGGCCGAGTGCTGGTTATGAGGTCCGTACCGAAGTTGTTGTCGTGCGGGAGTGGTCGGTGTGCGGTCCGCTCTTGACGTCAGCCGACCGGGTGCTGCTCATGTCACCTTTATGACGACCTTGCCCGAGATGTGGCCGTTTTCGACGGTAGCGAGGGCGGCCGGGGCGTCGGAGAGCGGATGGACTGCGGTGATCGCGGGTGCGAGGATTCCGTCGCGGGCCAGCCGGGCCGATCGCTCCAGGTTCTCGCGGCCGAGTCGGCGTTCGACGAAACGCCCGCCGAGATCGGGTACGGACGCATCACCCACGGCGATGACATTGCGGGGGTCCCGAGCCAGCGGAGCGACCGTCCGCAGTGCGGTGCCCCCGACCAGGTCGATGATTCCGTCGACGCCGCCCGGAGCGAGATCGCGCGCCGCGGCGGCGACGTCTCCAGCGGCGTAGTCGATGAACCGCACCCCGATGGTGTCGGCGTGCTCGCGTTTGGCTGCGCTCCCGGTGCCGATCACACTCAGCTCGCGTGCGCGAGCCAGCTGGGCGACGGCGAGACCGACGCCACCTCCGACCCCGTTGACCAGGATCGTGGCACCGGCCGGGAGGCCGAGCTGGTCGAGAGCATCCACCGCGGTCGTCCCGGCCACCGGCAGCGTTGCCGCCACCGTCGCGGACAGACCGGCCGGGATGCGCGCGGTGTTCGGTGCGGACAGCACGGTCGTCTCGGCGTAGGTGCCGCCACCGGTGAGTGCGAAGCCGAAGACCGCGTCACCCACCTCGAGCCCGTCGACCTCATCACCCAGTGCGAGAACGGTTCCCGCTGCCTCCATGCCCAGCACGAGCGGAAACGGACGGCCGCCGTCGAGCCCGGGGACCAGACCCGAGCGCAGCGCGTGATCGAGCGGGTTCACGCCGGCGACGTCGACCCGGATCAGAATCTCGCCGCGACCGGGAACGGGATCGGGACGATCGAAGAACTCCTGCACCTCGGGCCCGCCATACCTGCTGAAACCCCATGCCTGCCCCATTTCCTGCTGCCTCTCGTCCGACCGGCCCGGTGGTTCCGGGCGCTGAGGCAATCCTCACCCCTCACATAGATGTAAGGGGCAACCGGTTGAGAGGCAGGTCACAGCATCAGGCAGACCGAGCCGTCGGCTCCGCAGTGCCGGCCAGCTCCGCCTGGTGCCGGGCGTTTATCCCGATCAGCACGTCGAGCGCTGTGCGGGTCTCGATCAGGTGCGCGATGTCGGCGTCGATCCGGTCGCGCTCACGCGTCATCGTCTCGAACGCCTGCTCGATGATTTCCGGTTCGCTGGGGGTTTCCACGCACGGCAGCACGGTCGCTATCACCCGGCTGGACATACCCGCGTCGAACAGTTGTCGGATGAGCGACACGCGCTCGACCTCGGCATCGGAATAGTGACGCTGCCCGGCGTCGGAGCGGGAGCTGGTCAGCAGACCCTGCTCCTCGTAGTACCGCAACGAGCGCGGACTCACGCCTGTGCGTTTGGACAGCTCACCGATCCGCATCCTGAAAGCCTACGTCTCGTACGTCCCCGGGTTCGGACGTCGACGACGGTGGTGACACGGACGAACCATGTTGTGGCAGGCGAACAATCGGCACAAACACATAGCACTGTGAGCGGATGGTGGTGTCGCCGAGTCGCGACCCGAAGTCGCAAAGGTTGTGGTGACGGATCCCTGTTGGCGATTCTGGCCCGAAACGGTGCGACCGGTCTTGCCGGTGTCGACGCTGGGCACCACGATCGCCTCCGAATGTCGGCCTGGCGCAACGGGATCGGGGCGATGGGCGTGTTCCTGTGTCGGTGTGGCCTGTTATGTTCCGGTGGTGCAGGCGATCGAACTATTCGAAGATTATGTGAGTTGGCTGCGAGTCAACGTTCCGCGGGCGTATGAGAACCTCGCCCCGCCCGCTGACCGCGATGACATCGACAGGCTCGAATGCGTACTCGGCCAACGTCTTCCGGACGATGTGAAAGCCGTGCTGATGAGGCACAACGGTCAGCGGCTGACCGATACCGCCACGCATGACGAGGATGGCGCGGTGCCGTGCATTCCGACCCTTTCCTTCTTGTCGACGGGGCTGATCGAAGAGTGCTGGTCGGAATGGGTTGATCTACGCGAGATGGACGATATCGAAGACCTGCAGGATGACTGTGAGGCTATGTCGGGTGCGGAGGGGCGAGTGCGGCCGTTGTACACCTCGCCCGGTTGGATTCCGTTGTGGTCGGATCCGGCCAGAAGTGACTACATCGGTCTCGACTTCGATCCGGACTCGGACGGGATTCGTGGACAGATCATCAATTTCGGGCGAAACGAAGACCGACACTTCGTGTGTGCGGACAACTTCACCGAACTGCTGCAGATCCTTCTCGACGAGGTTCGGTCGGGACAGTGGCCAGCATCGACCCTCGTCTTCGACGAGGAAAAAGGCAGAGAAATCGCTGTTTTCGGTAACGTCGAGGACGGGGTGGGGCACCCATTCTTCGGCGATATCGATGAGCACTTCTTCAACGCCTTGTGCAGCCGCGCCATGGCCCGCAGCGGCATTGATTTGTCCGACTGGGAGAACTCTTGATGATCTCGTAAAGCCCCGCTGATCGCTCATAGTCGGCTCGCTTGCCGAATGAAGTCATCACCGCGCGATGATGCCGCGCCCGCGCGATCCCGAGAGCCGCGGCGTCGAGCATTACCGGCCCCTTTCGGGTTGCCCTGTGATCTTGACCCAGTCTGCGGCCCGCCGATAGCCTCATGAGTGATCTGCCTCACATGCCATGTGCACTACGAGTGACAGGAGCTGCTGACATGGGCGCATTCAGCGAGAAGTGGGACAAGGTGGACTTCAGCGGGAAGTTCCAGATCAGCGACGACCTCAACGACGAGGACGACCACGAGGTCGAGGACACCGACAACGAGGCCGATCCCGCGATCGCCGCCATTATCGAGGAGGAGTTGAAGCGCGGGCGGTCTTGATCAGGTAAGCGATGTTCAGTTGAGGATTTCGTAGCGGTCATGGCGGGCGCCGAAATAGCTCCCTGACGCCGAACAGCTCCGTCGATACCGGCGAAACAACAGCTGAGAGCAGTACCGTTGAACCCGGAAGGTCAGCGAACGGTGACAAGGAGGCTACTCATGCGGGCATCAAAGGGCGACCGGCTGGTCACGCATGGCCGGGTTGTCGGTGCACAGGATCACGTTGTCGAAATCGTCGAAGTGCTCGGCCCCGACGGCACGCCTCCCTACCGGGTACGGGCCGAGAACGGCCAGGAGTCCATCATGTCGCCCGGGCCGGACTCAGTAGTGGACCATCGCAAGGGATCGGACCTCTGACTGCCCGCCGCATTACTTGGTGCCTCCGCGCAGTCGGCAACGTGAAGAAGGACCTGGTCTGCTTCTGGTCCGGCTAGGGCGCGCGGTTCGAACCGGTCATCCCGGAGGCCCGAAAATCAACGGCTCGACATGATCTCGGGCGGTTGGAGTGCACGGTTATGCCGATCCGGGTACTTCCAGCAGCATGTGGGGTTCAGTTCTTCAAGGCTGCGGACTCACGGCTGGGGGGTTGTCGGGGCTGTCGCCGGGGCCGCTCACGCGCCAAGTTGCCCAGCGGCAGCCGAGGTTTACCGCGTGTGCGTACCAGGCGTCGGCCATCCCCGACCATTTCTTGGACTCTTCGATGTTGCCTGCGGCGTACTCGTCGGAGGCTCGGTCCGAAGCGGCGTTGCTCATCCTTCGGTAGTCCTCGCACTTCTGCTCTTTGGATTGTTCGGACGGCGATACCGGCTTTGCCTGAGCCGAAGTCGGCACGGCTGCCGAGATACTGAGCGCCGCGAAAATGGCAATGATGGGAACTGCAAAGGTGGTTCGGGTGCTACGCATGAATCGAGTTCCTTGGAATCGGTCAGATTGGCTTACATGACCAGCATCTACTGGAGCCGCCTGCACCACTAGGCATCCCACGGTCGAGATCACCCACCCTTGAGGCTCCGCGCCGTTCCGTCCCGAACGGTCAACTGTTTTCAAGTGCGACAACCCGATCGGTGTCGGGTGGGCACGCAAGCTTCGGTCGCCCGCACCAACACCGCGGTTCCGATCAGCTCGTCGTGGGTGACCGAGTCTGCGGGTGCGCCCAGGATCTCGGCGGTGATGGCAACGTCGGCGAGGCTCTGAACCGATATCCATTGCAAGGGAACCGAATCCACCTCCGCGACGTCTAAGCCGTTGAAGGGACTTCCACGCTGACGGCGCGGAAGAACGTTGGGAGAGGCAATGCACATCATGAAATGGCCGCGACCGCCGTCATCGGGCAAATTGTGGCGTCGTGTCGACGGGATGGAACCAACCAGCGGTGCAAAGGGACTCAGCGCGGCCGAGCAGCTCAGCTGAATCGCGGGCTCGACAGCCGCGATCGAGCGGAGATCGGCGTCATTCCGCCGAATGCTGAATCCATTGCTCCGCAACAGAGTTCGTCATCGATGCCAGACGCGGCAGGAGCCTGCACTGACCACCACCGACCCGTCCGCACTGATCGACCCGTACCGGACCACCCCCGCACGCCTCCACAACGCGATCCTCGGCGGGAAGGACCACTACACCGCCGACCACGCGCTAGCCACCACCCTGGCAACGAACGCGATCACGCCCGCGATCACCGAATCGCACCGTTTCACCCTGCGCGCGGTCGAGTACCTGATCGACCGTCACGGTGTGTCGCAGTTCGTCGACATCGGGTGCGGCTACCCGCACGCCCCGAACATCCACGACATCGCCGAACGCCGGAGCGGCACCACCCGGACCCTCTATATCGACAACGACCCCGTCGTCGCCACGTATGGTCGTGCCCTGCTGACCGGACCGAACCGGTTCTTCACCGATACCGACGTGACCGACACTGCGACCGTCCTCGCCGATATCACCGCTGTGATGGACACGGCCAGGCCGATCGCGGTGTGCGTGTCGGGTACCGCGGAACTGATCGGCGATGCCCCCGCCGTGGTCGCGGCGTTGACCGACCGACTCCCGGCAGGGACGTGGATGGTGTTCACCCACATCACCGACGAGGTGTACGGCGACGAGATCCATTCTGCCGTCCGAACTTTGCGCGGTGCTGGGATCAATTACCACGCGCGCGGGCGCGAAGAGATCGCGGCCATGCTCACCGGGTACCGATTCGTCACGCCGGGCCTGGTCGCCCCACACCGGTGGCCGCTCGTCCCCAGTGACGGTGACGGGGTACGTGCACTTTTCGCTATGCCACGACACCGCGCGGCGTGGGATCTGAGTGCTTACGCCGCCGTGGGCCAACTCCACCGGTGACCCCCGCCGTAACCGCAGCAGCAATCCCGTCGTGCCAAGCGTCAACGCTGAGTGAGTCGTGACAGGAGTGCATCCAGCGCGAGGTTCATTGCGAATTCGTACTCTTCGGCGCCGTCGAATCGGGCGAGATGTTCTGCGGCGGCGGCAACCGCCGGGAGCTCGCTGCCCTCGAGGGTTGCCTGGCGCCGGGCGATGGCGGTGGTGTCGGTGGTGCCGTAGGTGGGCCCGGCATCGACCTCTCTGAGCAGGGTTCCGATGAGGGTGGCGACGAACGTTCGGAGCAGGTGGACGGATTCGCGGGGGGTGCACCCTGCGTTGTGGAGAATGTTCAGAACCGCCTCGATGGGGGCCAGCCCCTCGAACGACGCGAGCTGGCGGGTGAGCACCAGCGACGCTGCTTGCGGGTGAGCCAAGGCGCGTTCACGAAACGCCATGGCGATCGCCCAGAGGTCGGCTCGCAGGTCGCCGGTCGCATCCGGCAGGGCGATGGATCCCAGCAGGTGCTCGGCTACCGCATCGAGTAGCCCGTCCTTGCCGTCGACGTGGTGGTAAAGGCTTTTGGCGTCGACTCCGAGGACTCGCCCGACCGCGCGCATGCTCACCGCCGCGACGCCCTCGGCATCGATCACCTTCAACGTCGCCTCGACGATCGCCGCTCGGGAGAGCTGCTGCTCGTTCTTGGGCGGACGTCCTCGGCGTGGCGCGCTGGCGGTCATGGACCTCATCTTGCCCGAACCCATTGCAAAAATCCACACCGTGGGTATAGCCTGATCCGCAATAAACCCACACTGTGGATAAAGGAGCTGACGATGCGATTTCCGTGGAGTTCGGCCGACGTGGTGGATCTGCCGGGCATCGGCACCCCGATCGATACGTTGACCCTCCCGACCGACGCGGACGGCGGGCCGGGCACGCGGCTACGCCTGCTCAGGGAGCAGGGCTCGGCATTCCGGCGCGAATTCCCCTCGACGGGCATGCCGGACAGCGTGACGACCTGCGACCTGATCACGCTGCCGTACCCGACCCGGTTCGGGCTGTTCCGGGCATCGCTGGCGCTGGCGCCGTTCCTCTCGATCACCAACCGGATGCTGGTGATCCGGTGGACCGAATCCGACGGCACGCCGCGAGTGCTGCTGTTCGAGCCCTCCGATCACGAACTCGGCAGGTACACCCCGTATTTCGACAACCTCACCCAGCGCACGCCGAAGCTCGTTCAACGACAGATGGTCCGCGAACACGGCACGGTTCTAGGCCATCTGGCCAGTCTCGGCATCGCGCCCGACGCCGTCGACTACCTGATGTTCGATCACCTGCACACCCAGGACCTGCGGCGCTGGGTCGGAACCACTGGGTACCAGAACGACCTGGGTGCGCATCCGAAGCCGAGTTTCCCGAACGCGAAGGTGATCGTGCAACGCGACGAGCTCGCCGGCATGGCCGAACTCCATCCGCTGCAGCGGCCCTGGTACCAGCCAGCCACCTACCGCGACGTCCCACCGGAGGCGTTCCTGCCCATCGACGGTTCGGTGCTGCTCGGGCCCGGCGTCGCCGTCGTCAAGACGCCCGGTCATGTGTTCGGCAATCAGAGTCTGCTGGTGAACACCTCGACCGGCATCTGGGCGAGCAGCGAGAACGTCATCGCCGCCGAGGCGCTCACCCCCGAACATTCCGAGCTGCCCGGTCTGGCGTCGTGGGCGAGGTCATGGCAGCAGGAGGTCGTGCTCAACGCCAACACCATCGAAACCACTGCCGATCAATACAACTCGATCGTCCTGGAGAAGACCCTCATCGATCACAGCCAGCGGGACGGGCGGTTCCTGCAGTTCTTCCCCTCCAGTGAACTCACGGCCTCCTGGACCAACCCGGGCACGGCGCCGACGTTCGCCCATCGCCAACTCACCCACGGCTGAAGGAGTTTCGCCATGTCACGCTTCACCCTGCCGCCCGAACACGTGCTGCGCGCACGCGAGAAGCTCGTCCTCGATCACTTCCACGACGAGGTCCGCCAGGACTGGGACGCGACCCTGTCGACGTTTCCGCATCCGCACTACGAACTCATCGCCCAGATGACCGTCCACGACGGCGACGCGGAGGTGCGCGAGTACTACCAGGACACCCGGGTCGCCTTCCCCGACCAGGACCACGAGATCATCGCCTTCCGTCACGCCCACGACGCGGTGATCGCCGAATTCTGGTTGCTGGGAACACATCTGGGCCCGCTGGGCAAGATTCCACCGACCGGCTCCCGGCACCGCACCCGGATGACCGCGTACTTCCTCTTCGACGCCGACGAGCACCTTGTCGTCGAACGCATCTACTTCGACCAGCTCACCATTCTCAAACAGCTCGTCGCCGGTTTGGACAAGAAGAACCCGGCCGACCTGCTCAAGCTCGCCCGCGTCGTGGCGGGGGCGCTCGCCATGACGGGCGCAGAGCCGGACCCGCGCCTGACTCACACCGTTGCCCCCGATCTCGACAACTGACCGACCCAGGAGAAACACAACCATGACTATGCGTGCGCTGATCGGCGGCAACGGCCCCGAATGGACTGTCGAGGAGATCGAACGTCCGGAGCAATTGGGGGCGGTCCGAGTTCAGGTGATGGCCGCCGGTCTCAATCGTGCGGATCTGTACGCTCTCGACGGCACCTACACCGCTGCCGGTCAGACCGCGGGCACCTTCACCGCGGGCATGGAGGTTGCCGGCATCGTCGAACGGTCCAGCCTGCTCGCCCCCGGTCTTCCGGTGGGGGCCCGGGTCATGGGCATCACCGCGGGCGCGTTCGCCGACTACGCCCTATGCCACCCCCGAATGCTCGTCCCGATTCCGGATCGCCTCAGCTTCGACGAGGCCGCGACGTTGCCGGTCGGGCTCATCACCGAGCACGATGCCCTGGTCACCCAGGCCGGATTCGAGCCGGGCGATACCGTTCTGATCGTCGGCGGCACCAGCTCGATCGGACTCGTGGGAATCCAGCTCGCCAAGGCTCTCGGCGCGGAAACAGTGATCGCCACGACCACCACCGAGGACAAGCGGGGCGCCTTGGTGGCCGCCGGGGCGGACGTCACCGTCGATACCACGAACGGGGACCTCGTCGAATCCGTTCTCGAGGCGACGAACGGCCGAGGCGCCGACATCACCCTCGACCATGTCGGTGGCGACCTGTTCGCCCAGCTGCCCGCGGCCACCGCCGTCGGCGGACGGATCGTCAGCATCGGCCGTCTCGCAGGCGCGGCGACCGAGCTGAATCTGGACACCATCGCCTTCCGGCGGCAGAAACTCATCGGCACCACCTTCAGCATCCGCACCAGGTCAGAGCTCGGCGACGTTGTCCAGGCGCTCGTCCCGGAAGTACTGCCGGCGGTCCGGGACGGTCGGATCACTGCGCATCTCGACAGTGTTCACACTGCCGGTGAGGCGAAGACCGCGGCAGACCGACTCCGAGCGAACGCGGCCACCGGAAAAGTCGTCCTGTCCTTCGCCGACGCCCACACCAGCACCCCGCCCGGCCCCAGCGCTACGGCGAATATGTGGGGGAGCATTGCCCAGATCGGCTACGTCGTGCGTGACATCGAAGCCTCGATGCGGCAATTCGCTGCCTGCGGCATCGGTCCCTGGTTCTACTTGAAGGGAGTTACGCCCACGAACTTCACCTACCGTGGTGAACCCGCCGACATGGCGATGGACGTGGCAGTCGCCAACAGCGGAGACATCCAGATCGAGCTCATCACCCCGGTCAACGACGCCCCGTCGATGTATCGCGACTTCCTCGACGCAGGCCACGAGGGCGTCCAGCACGTCGCCTACTGGTCCGAGAACTTCCAGGAGCTCTACGACCGGGCACTCGCCGCCGGTTTCACCGTCGGCCAGGAAGGCCAGATCGGTGGTGCGGACGGACGGTTCGCGTACCTGCAGACCGAGCATCATCCGGGCACGGTCATCGAGATCTCAGACCTCGGCGGCTCGAAGAAGTTCATCTTCGACCTGATCAAACTCGCCGCCGCGAACTGGGACGGCAGCAACCCGATCCAGGAGATCGACGCGGCACTCATCGGCGGGGACCCCGCCGCGCAGGCCGCCATGCTCGAGGCACTCGGATGAAGATCCACCATCTCAATTGCGGCACCATGCGGCCCTGGGCAACCCCTGCCGGACTGGTCTGCCATGTCCTGCTCGTCGAAACCCCCAACGGCCTAGTCCTGGTCGACACCGGGTTCGGCCTCCGAGATATCGCCGACCCGGCCGCGCGATTCGGCCCCGCCCGGTTCTATGTCCGGCCGGTTTTCGATGAGGCGGAAGCGGCCATCACCCAGATTCGGCGACTGGGCTTCGACCCGCACGACGTTCGCCACGTCGTGCTCACCCATTTCGACGCCGATCACACCGGAGGGCTGTCGGACTTCCCTTGGGCGAGGGTTCATCTCACCGCCGCTGAGAACGCGGCAGCCGTCCACCCCACGGGAGTTGTCGAGCGCGGGCGGTATCTGTCGTCGCATCGGGCGCACGGCCCGAGCATCGTCGAACACACCCCTGCCCGAAGCGAGACCTGGCGCGGTTTCCCCGGGGCCGAGGAGCTCGCCGAAATTGCTCCCGGCATCGTCCTGATCAGCTTGCCCGGACATTCGCGCGGCCACGCCGCGGTCGCTGTCGACGCAGGCGACCACTGGGTCTTTCACGTCGGCGACGCCTTCTATCATCCCGGCCAGATCGACGGAACCGGGAAAGTGCCCACCGCTCTCACCACGATGGAACGCTTCATCGCTCACGATTGGAACCGGGTTAAGGCCAACCATCAGCGACTCTCCGAGCTATGGCAGGAGCCCGATTCGGGCCTGCTCCTTGTCAACGCCCACGACCCGAGCCTGCTTCAGCTCGCCCGGAAACGCGGCTGACGCGGCCGCGGCCGGTCAGCCGAGCTGGATGGAGCGTTTGGACAAACCCAGCCAGAAGTCGTCGATGACGGTGCGCTGGGTGGCGATGTCGTCGGCGCCCGCGCCCAGTGTGACGAACAGCGGGGCGAAGTGTTCGGTGCGCGGATGCGCCAATCGTGATTCGGGGGCTTTGTCTTCGAAGTCGAGCAGCGTGTCGATGTCGCCTGCGGCCAGGGCGCGGTTGCCCCAGTCGTCGAACTCGGTCATCACCGGATGCACCGAGCCGTCATGGGTCAGCGCGCGCAGATTGTGGGTGAAGAACCCGCTCCCGACGATCAGTACGCCCTCGTCTCGTAGTGGCGCCAGTTTCCGGCCGATCTCCATGAGCCCGACGGGGTCCAGCGTCGGCATCGACATCTGCAGGACCGGTACCTGTGCGTCCGGGTACATCTCCACCAGTGGCACGTAGGCGCCGTGATCGAGTCCTCGGTGCGCGGCGTCCTGCACCGATCGGCCGGGGCCGCGGAGGAGTTTGCGCACCTTCTCGGCCAGTTCCGGCGCTCCGGGCGCGGGATAGGTGACCTCGTAATAGTGCTGCGGGAAGCCGCCGAAGTCGTACACGAGCGGCACGGTGGTGGTGGCGCCGAGAGTGATCGGCGCGTCCTCCCAATGGGCCGAGATCATGAGGACGGCGGTGGGTTCGGGTAGCTGGGCGGACCAGGCGGCGAGCTGGCCCGGCCAGATCGGATCGTCGGCCAGCGGCGGCGCACCGTGGGAGAGGTAGAGCACCGGCATCCGGGTGGCGTTGTCTGCGTTCATGTTCTTCTCTCACCCTCCGGTCATGTTGTTCGAATTTGAACTACATAGTCGAAGGTACATCATTATTCGAATTTGAACAATGTGGGTTACACTGGGGTAATGGATCAACCGAGGTGGCTGAACGAGGACGAGAGCCGCGCCTGGCATGCCCTCATCGCCGGGTGGTCGTTGCTGAACCGGCAGATCGAGGCTCAGCTCAAGAACGACGCCGGGCTCTCCCACGTCCAGTACGAGGTGCTCGTCCGTCTCGACGCGGCACCGGGCGGGCTACTGCGCATGAGCGAACTCGCCGATGCCCTGTTCAACTCCAAGAGCGGGCTGACCTATCAGATCGGCCAGCTGGAGAAGGCCGGGCTGGTCCAGCGCGAGTTGTGTCCCACCGATATCCGGGGCGTCAATGCCAGGCTCACCGATGCCGGTCGCGATGCCCTGCGGCACGCGGCCCCTGGCCATGTCGGTCTCGTCCGCGAGGCCTTCATCGATGTGCTGACCCCCGAGCAGCTCACCGCCATCGCGGAGGGTTTGGGGAAGGTAGCTCACCGAATGCGTAGCGTCTAGCGGTATGGCCGCGAGACCCAAGCACACCCCGCCCTCGGCGGGCACCAGGGAGTTGGTGGCCGCGTGCCGAACCGAGATTCCCGGGCTGACCCGGCAGCTGATCGCCGCGATCTTCACCGACATTCCTGAGTGGACCGACTATTCGCCGGTCAGCCGGGACGACCTGCGCCATGCGTGCTGCCGCTATCTGACCAGGGTGCTCGATATTGTCGCCGGCGACGTGACCGGCCCGAACCGCGACGATGTCGCCGCCGCCATCGGCCGCAATCGCGCGGCGCAGGGCGTGCCGCTGGAGGTCATGTTGCGGACGTTCCGGCTCGGCGGTCAGATCGTGTGGGAGGCGCTACTCGACAGGGCGGGCGAGCTCCCGCCGGGCGAGGTTCGCAAGATCGGGGTGGCCACCTGGTCGGCGATCGACGGCATGTCGTCGGCGCTGGTCACCTCCTATCGCAGCACCGAACTGGAGCAGGTACGTCGCGACGAGCGTCGTCGGCACGGGTTGATCGAGGATCTGCTCGCAGGCAGTGCGCGCGACGCGACGTTCGCCGCGCGTGCGGCCCGGGAGCTGAACTTGCCCGCGCACGGCGGGTACCTGGTGGTCGCGGTGCGCGGCGACCGTCCGAATGTGGAGATCGGCACCGAGACCGCGTTGGCGGCCTTGGGGATTCGGTCGGTCTGGCACGATCGCGTCGACACCGTGGTGGGGCTGGTCTCGCTCGAGCAGCGGGACGGCTCCGCTGTGCTTGCCCAGGTGCGGAGCCGGATCCGGGGCCGGGCAGCGGCATCGCCGGTGGTGCAGGGATTGGCGCACGTCGAGACGGGGCATGCGCTGGCGATGCTCGGCTTGGAGACCTTGCCGGGGGAAGCCCGGGGTTTGGTGTCGTTGGAGCAGCGCTACCCGGAGGCACTGTTGCTGCGCTCGCCCGACCTGACCGCGCTGATGGTCGCGCGCACCCTCGGCCCGGTGCTGGAACTCCCGGCGAAGGAGCACGAGATCTTGTTGCGCACCCTGGCGGTCTGGCTGGAGGAGAACTGCTCGGCGGCCAATGCCGCGCCGCGGCTGCACTGCCATCGCAACACCGTGATCAACCGGCTACAGCGGATCTCCTCGCTGCTGGGTCGGCGGCTGGAAGGACAGCGGTCCTACCTGGAGCTTTCCCTCGCCTTGGCCGCGCTGGAGCTGGGCGTGAGTACACCCGGCTGAGTGCCACATCACCGCAACCGATTGGGCGCTGCGCCCACTTTCGAGCCTCGAATTCTGGGCTGTCGGCTGGTTGTTTGTGCATTTGTGGACCGTGAGACTCGACAGATGATCCAAGCCACGACCGTGGATGGGTTTGATCGTTCGAGCTGAGGAGCACCACGAGTGCCGGAATTCGATCTATTGGTGATCGGTGGTGGACCGGGCGGATACGTGGCCGCCATCCGTGCCGCGCAACGCGGCCTGCAGGTCTGTGTTGTGGAGAAGGAGCGCCCCGGCGGTGTGTGCCTGAACTGGGGTTGTATCCCCACCAAAGCGATGCTCCGCTCGGCGGAGGTCTTCCAGACCCTCACCACCGCAGCGGAATTCGGTGTCCTTGCCGATAATGTGCGCTACGACTTCGCCGCGGTGCGGCAACGCAAAGACGGCATCGTCAAAGAGCTGACCGATGGTGTCGCGGGCCTGTTGAAGGCCAACGGGGTCACGGTGATCGAGGGCCATGCCCGCTTCGTCGAACCGACCGTCGTGGAGGTACACGAGGTCGGCGCCTCACCGATCTTCGACGGTGGTCCCCGCTACGCCGCCGCTGCGGGAAACGCGGTGCGCCGGGTGAGCGCGCGCGACGTGATCGTCGCGACCGGCTCGGTGCCCGCACAGCTGCCGATCCCGGGCGCGGGATTGCCCGGTGTCGTCACCTCCGATGGCGCGTTCGGGCTGACCGAGGTGCCGCGACGGTTGGTGATCATCGGCGGCAGCGCGGTCGGGGCGGAATGGGCCAGCCTGTTCGCCACGTTCGGCAGCCAGGTCACGGTCGTGGAGATGCAGGACCGCCTGGTTCCGTTGGAGGACAAGGAGATCGGTGACGCGCTCGGCCGGTCGTTCCGCAAACGCGGCATCACCGTCCTTACCGGCGCCACGGTCACCGCCATCACCGAGGGCGACGCGCTGCGGGTGTCGGTCGGCGGTCCGGCGGCACAGGACCTCGACGCTGACGTCGTGCTGGTCGGCGTCGGGCGACGGCCGAACACCGCTGAACTCGGCCTCGACGTGGCCGGAATAGCCACGGACGCACGCGGTTTCATCGAGGTCGACGATCGACTGCGGACCGGGGCCGAGCACGTGTACGCGATCGGTGATGTGACCGGGCGGGCCCTGCTGGCCCACGTCGCCTCACATCAGGGCATCGCCGCGGCGGAGGTGATCGCCGGGCACGATGCCCACATCGACTACGCGGTCATTCCGGCCGCGACGTTCACCCACCCGGAGATCGCCAGCGTCGGTCTCACCGAAGATGCCGCCCGCGCGGCCGGCCACGAGGTGATCACCGCCAAGTTCCCGTTCGCGGCACTGGGCCGGGCCAAGACCTTCGGGGAGACCGAGGGGTTCATCAAAATCGTTGCGGGGCAGGTACATCAGGAAGTGCTCGGCGTGCACATCATCGGTCCCTCTGCCAGCGATCTGATCGCCGAGGGCGCGCTCGCGATCTCGCTGGAAGCCACACTCGACGAGCTGGCCGACACCATTCACGCCCACCCCACTCTCGGCGAGATCGGTATGGAGGCGGCCATGGCCGGACTCGGACTGCCGGTACACATCGCGCCACGCAAGCGTTGAGGAGCTCGACCATGACCACGACCACCGCGCGGAGCAAGCCGACCCGCAAGCCGACGAAGACCACCGAACCCGCGACGGACGTCGAATCCGCTGTCGCGGCGGAAGATCCCGAGACCCTTCGTGGTCTCTACCGCGACATGCTGTTCGTGCGACGCTTCGAGGAGCGCACCGCGCAGAGTTACCAGCAGGCCAAGATCGGCGGCTACTGCCATCTCAATCTCGGTGAAGAAGCCACCGTTGTCGGCCTTGGTGCCGCGATGCGCCCCACCGACTACCTGTTCACCAACTATCGCGAACACGGATACGCACTGGCCAAGGGCATCGAGCCGGGTCGCGTGATGGCCGAACTCTACGGCCGCACCACCGGCACCTCGAAGGGCTGGGGTGGCTCGATGCACATGTACGACACCGCGACTCGTCTCCTCGGCGGCTACGCCATCGTGGGCGGACAGGTTCCCCTGGCCATCGGCGCGGCGCTGGCCATCGACTACAACGACGGCGACGACGTAGTGGTGTGCCAGATGGGGGAGGGCACCACCAACATCGGCGCCTTCCACGAGTCGCTCAATATCGCGGCGCTGTGGCGGCTGCCGGTGGTGTTCCTGGTGATCAACAACCAGACCGGCATGGGCACCACCGTCGAGAAGTCCTCGGCCGAACCGGATCTGTGGAAGCGCGCCGCCGCCTATCGCATGCGCGGCGAGCGGGTCGACGGCACCGATGTGCTCGCCGTGCGCGACCTGGCGAGCGAACTCATCGAAGACGCCCGCCGCGAAGGCAAACCCGCACTGCTCGAAGCGGTGAGCTATCGACTCAAGGGCCACTCGGTCGTCGACCCGGCCAAGTACCGCAGCACCGACACGGTCGCCACGGCTCGCGAGCACGATCCGATCGTGCTGTGGGAGCAGCGTCTGCTCGCCGCCGGGGTGCTGACCGAACAGTCGCTGGCCGATCTCGACCGCGAGGTGGCCGACGGGGTCGCCGCCGCCGTCGAATTCGCCGACTCGAGCCCGCATCCGGAGCCGTCGAGCCTGTTCGACTACACCTACGCCACCCCCGTGCCGGGCGATTCCCGCCGTCTGCCCGCCGATCCGCTCTTCACCCACTGAGGACTCCCACTGTGCCTGTCATGACCTATCGCGAAGCGCTGCGCGAGACCCTGCGCGAAGAGATGCGACGCGATGACGACGTTTTTCTGATCGGTGAGGAGATCGGCGTCTTCGAAGGCTCTTACAAGATCACCGCCGGTCTGCTCGAGGAGTTCGGTGAGAAGCGGGTGCGCGATACGCCCATCGCCGAGGAAGGTTTCGTCGGTGCCGCGATCGGTGCCGCGATGCTGGGGTTGCGTCCGGTCGTGGAGATCATGACGATCAACTTCTCGCTGCTCGCACTCGACCAGATCGTCAATCATGCCGCGAAGATCTACGGCATGTTCGGCGGGCAGACCAATGTGCCCATGGTGATCCGGACGCCCGGTGGCGGCGGTCAACAACTCGGGGCGACGCATTCGCAGAATATCGAGCTGTACTACGCCTTCGTGCCCGGTCTGAAGGTCGTGGCACCCAGCACACCCGCGGATGCGCGGGCGTTGCTCAAGGCCGCGATCTCCGACGACGATCCTGTGCTGTTCCTGGAGAACCTGTCGCTGTACAACACCAAAGGTGAAGTTCCCGAAGATCTTCCACCTGTTCAGATCGGCAAGGCGGCGGTCACCCGAGAGGGCACCGACATCACGCTGATCGGCTATTCCCGCATGGCCACCGTCGCCACCGAAGTCGCGCAACGCCTTGCCGCCGAGGGTGTTTCGGTGGAGGTGATCGACCTGCGCAGCCTGCGTCCGCTGGACCGCGACACCATCGTGGCCTCGGTCCGCAAGACCGGTTGCGCGGTCATCGGCGAGGACGACTGGCTCACCTACGGTATCGGCGCGGAGATCGCGGCATCGATCTCCGATGGCGCGTTCGACTATCTCGACGCCCCGGTTCGCCGCGTCGCGATGGCCGAAGTCCCGCTGCCCTATGCCAAGCCGCTGGAGAAGCTGGCCCTGCCGTCCGCGGAATCGCTCTACACCGCGGTGACGGAAACCCTGGCGGCCGTCGGTCGTCGGCGCTGAGAACTGGGAAGACGAAGGACACACGTAATGCCCGACATCATCATGCCCCGGCTCTCCGACACCATGGAAGACGGCGTTGTCTCCGCCTGGCTCAAGAAGGTGGGTGACCAGATCACCCGCGGTGAGATCGTCGCCGAAATCGAGACCGACAAAGCTCTGATGGAGCTCGAAGCCTACGACGACGGCGTCCTCGAGAAGATCCTCGCCGAGCCGGGCGTTCGTGTGCCGATCGGCGAACCGATCGCGATCGTTGGGGACGGCAGCACTTCGGGTGCGGTATCTGCGGATTCCGCGATCGGGGGTGCGACGTCGATCGGCGCATCCGGCGCAGCCCTGTCCGAGACCGGCTCGACTGCACCGGTCGTTGCGCCACAGCGCGGTTCGAGCAGTGACAACGCGCCAGGCCTTGGCCGGACCGCGGTGGTCAAGTCCTCGCCACTCGCCCGCAAGATCGCACGCGAGTTGCAGATCGATATCGCCGCTGTCGTCGGCACCGGTCCAGGCGGGCGGATCACGAGAAACGACGTGGAGGCGGCCCACAGCGTCAGCGCCGCCGAGGCTGCCGTCATCACTGCGTCCTCAGCTGACGCGAATGTGGTTTCGCCACAACATGTTCCGGCATCAGGGGGGTTCGAGGAGGTCGCGCTGACGAACATCCAGCGTGTCTCCGCGATTCGGCTCACCGAGAGTAAGCAGCAGGCACCGCACTTCTACGTGACCAGCGCGATCGACGTGACCGAGCTGTTCGCCTTCCGGGTGCGGATCAACGCGACGCTGGACGCGGCGGGCGACAGCAAGGTCAGTGTGAACGATCTGCTCGTCAAGGCGGTCGCGGTCGCGCTGCGGAAGAACAGCTCGATCAACGTCAGCTTCGCGGGTGACAAGCTGTTGCGTCACAAGGGAATCCACCTCGGCGTCGCGGTCGCTACCCCGGCCGGTCTGCTCGTTCCGGTGATCCGTGACGCGGACCGCAAGAGTGTTTCCGAGATCGCGACCGAGAGCCGTGACAAGGCCACCCGCGCCCGCGATCGCAAGCTCCGGGCAGAGGAGATGTCGGGTGGCACCTTCACCATCTCCAACCTCGGCATGTTCGGCATCGAGCAATTCACCGCGGTCATCAACTCGCCCGAGTCCGCGATCCTCGCGGTCGGGGCGGCGGCCGACGAACTACGCCTCGATGGCGGCGAAGTGGTCGCCCGCAAGATCCTTCGCGTGACCCTGTCCGCGGACCACCGCGCGATCGACGGCGCCGTGGCGGCCCAATTCCTGGCAAGTCTGAAGGAACTGGTCGAAAACCCGCTGCGGATTGTGACGTAACGTCATGCAACCTAATCAACGACCTCAGACAGTGTCGCCGCGGTGCCGTCGCATAACGAGGTAGATGAGATAGGGGGCGCCGAGTACCGCGGTGATGATGCCGACCGGCAATTCCGCGGTACCGAATGCGGTGCGGGAGATCATGTCCGCGGCCAGGACGAGTATCGCGGCGAGCAACATCGACAGCACGAGCGGTGGGCGCGGTAGCCGTGCCAGGCGCAACGAGATCTGGGGTGCGCACAGCGCGACGAACTGGATCGGTCCGGCGACCGCTGTCGCGACCGCGGCGAAGACCACGGCGGCCGAGAGCAACACACCGCGTGCGGGTGTCAGGCGCACGCCGATGGCACGGACGGTGTCATCGGTGAATTGCAGGGCGTCGAGGGTGCGTGACCCGATCAGCGTCGGTGGCACGAGGATCGCGAGGGTGATCGCGAGGGGGAGGGCGTCGTCCCAGCCGCGGCCGTTGAGGCTGCCGGTCAGCCAGATGAGGGCCCGGCTGGCGTCCTCCACCTCGCCGGCGCTGAGCAGCCACACGGTGATGCTCGAGGCGATCGCCATGACTCCCACGCCCACCAGGAGCAGCCGCAGCGAGTCCAGTCCGTCACGGTAGGTGAGCCCGAACACGACCAGCCCGGCGAGCAGGCCGCCTGCCAGCGCCACCGCGGGAAGTCCGGTCGTACCGAGCAGGCCACCCGCGGTGCCGCCGAAGACGATGGCCGCGGTGACCGCCGCGCCCGCGCCCCAGGTGACACCGAGGATGTCGGGGCTGGCCAGTGGATTCCGCGCGACCGTCTGCACGATCGCGCCGGACAGGCCGAGTGCCGCGCCCACCAGCAGGGCCGCGACCGCCCGCGGCAGGCGTAGTTCCAGGACCGCGAGCCGATCAGCCGGATGGCCGCCGCCGAGCAGGACCCGCACGACCTCGGCCGGGGACAGCGTGAACGCGCCGACGCCGAGGTTGACCACGAACAGGACTACGAGCACGAGCGCGGCGACGAGCACGAGCAGCAGTGGCCGCAGACGAAAAGCCATGGAGAGCGCACCGATTCGTAGCGCGGGCCGTGGGGGAACGAGCCGCGCCTGCGCGGCGACACCGGTGCGCGGGGGCTGCTTCACAGTCGGACCAGCTTTCGCCGACGCACCAGGACGATGAAGAACGGTGCGCCGATCAGCGCCAACATGACCCCGACCTCGATCTCTCCCGGTCGCGCGACGACGCGCCCCACGGTGTCGGCCAGCAGCACCAGCATGGCACCGGCCAGGGCCGAAAAGGGCAGCAGCCAGCGATGGTCCGGACCGGTGAACACGCGGACCACGTGCGGAACAATGAGGCCGACGAAGCCGATCGGGCCGCAGACGGCGACGCTCGCACCGACCAGGATCGTGATCGCGAGGATGCCGAGAACGCGCACGCCCTGCACATGGTGGCCGAGGGAGCGGGCCACGTCGTCGCCGAGAGCCAGCGCGTTCAATCCGGACGCGCCTGCGAGGCCGAGCGCCAGGCCGATCACCAGGAACGGCAGTACCTGGAGCACCAGGGGGAACCCGGCGACCGCGATCGATCCCACCTTCCAGAACCGGAATGCGTCCAGACTGCGCTGGTCGAGCAGGACGACCGCGAAGGTGATCGCTTGCAGCAGTGCGCTGATCGCGGCGCCCGCCAGAACCAGAGTCAGCGGTGTCGGCCCGCCCCTGCCCGCCGAACCGACGGCGAACACCGTGACCGCGCCGAGGGCGGCTCCCGCGAAGCCGAACCAGATGAAGCTGTGCAGGCTGGTGATCTCGAGCGCGTAGGTCGCCAGCACGATGGCCAGGCCCGCGCCGTGGGTGATTCCGAGGATTCCGGGATCGGCGATCGGGTTGCGCGTATGGCCCTGGGTGAGCGCCCCCGCCAGGCCGAGGGCCGCGCCGACCAGTGCGCCGATCGCCGTACGGGGAGCACGCAGCTCCCGCACGATCATGTCGTCCTCGATGCCGGTCGGCGCGACCAGCGCGTTCCATACCGCGTCGAGCGGAATCGGTTTGGCGCCGATGCACAGGCTCAGCACACAGCTCGAACCGAGCAGGACCATGAGCGCGACGATCTGGAGCGTGCGGGTGCGTCGGCGAGGGGTGGCCGCGGCGCGCTCCACCTGCGTGGGCGCGGTGCCGGAATCGGCCGTCGCGGCCTGGGCGCTCGACTCACTGCGCCGCATCCGTGTATTCCTCTCGTACGCATCCGGATTCCGCCGGACTCGAAGCCGATCTGCCCAACGATGTCGATGCGGCGGATCGAGAACCCTTTGATACCACAGAATTTAGGTTAGGCTCACCACACCGTATCTCGAGTGCTGGAGGTGCCTGTGCGGTTGGGGGATGTGGTCATCGATGTGGGACCGCTGCGTGCGGCACCCGAATTCCGGTTCGTCCTTGCGGCGCAGGCGATTTCGATGCTGGGCACGCACCTCACCGTAGTGGCTGTGAACGTGCAGGTCTATCAGCTCACCGGCTCCTCGGTCCAGGTCGGTGCGGTGGGATTGGTCTTCGGGGTGGCGCTGCTCGTCGGCATGCTGACCGGCGGCGTGGTCGCCGACCTGGCCGATCGGCGCACGATCGCCGTCGCCACGCGTGCGGCGGTGGTGGCCGTCTTCGTCGGGCTCGCTGTCAATGCGGCCCTGCCCGCTCCGCACCTGTGGGTCGTCTACGTGGCGGCCGTGCTGGCCGGCGGAATCAACGGTCTCGGTGGTCCCGCGCTGATGGCCCTCGTGCCCGCTCTGGTCGGCCCCGAGCGGTTGGCCGCCGCGGCCGCGTTGACCGCCCTCTCGATCCAATTCGGTGCGGTGATCGGGCCGGTGCTGGCCGGGGTGATCGCCGCCGGACCGGGGTTGGCGGTGTGCTTCGCTCTCGATGCCCTCTGCTTCGTGATCAGCGCGGTGCTGCTGTGTTTCCTCGCTCCGGTGCCGCCGCCGGAGGCAGCGGGGGAGCGGCGTCCGATCCGCTCCATCGCCGAAGGGATTTCGTTCGTCCGACGCGATCGGGTGCTCAGCGGCATTCTGCTGATCGATACCCTGGCAATGGTTTTCGCCATGCCGTACGCCTTGTTCCCGGAGCTGGCGACCGAACACTTCGGTGGTGGTCCGCAAACGGTGGGGCTGCTGTACTCCGCGCCCGCCGCCGGTGCGCTGCTGGCGGCGTTCGTCAGCGGTTGGGCCGGGCGGGTTCGCGCGACGGGGGTGGTGCTCACCGGCGTGGTCGTGGTCTGGGGTGTGGCGATCGCCTGCGTCGGCCTCACGGCATCGCTGTGGGTTGTCTTGGTGGCCTTGGTCTTCGCGGGTCTGGCGGACACCACGTCGGAGATTCTGCGTCGAGCGCTGATGCAGCAGCGCACGCCGGATCGATTGCAGGGCAGGGTCGGCAGCCTGTGGCTGGCGCAGGGAACCGTCGCTCCGAGTGTGGGGAACATGGCGGCGGGGGTGCTCTCGCGTGTTCTGCCGACGGCCGCGGTGCCCGTGGTCGGCGGCTTGGTCTGTGTCGTCGCGGTGGTTGCCCTGACGCTGCGCAGGCCGGATCTGCGTCGGGCGAGCCTGTCCGGTCCGGTCGGAGCGCGACCTGTCGATGCCGACCCGCAAGCGGTCGAGTGACCCGGAAAGGCCGGATCACGTTGGCGGCGAACGCATTTGCTCGCGCTGCGAGAAAGATTAGTTCGGTCGGCAACCCCTTGCCATGATTAGGCAAGGCTTGCTTTACTTCTGGGGCCCGGTGTTCATCGGATCGAGGAGATGGCATGTCCCACAGTCCATTCGACGATGACAGCGGTGAGTTCCACGCCGTGACACCCGCGCACGCCTGAAGTCCGATGACCATCTCGGGGGAGCCGATCGCCCAGCCGAATTCGGTTGCCCCGGAAGCGAAAGGCGGTCCCGCATGAGTGCGGACAGATCTGCGAACCTGGCCGAACGTCGTCGTGAACTGCTCCATCGCCGCCTGGCCGAGGCCGCTCTCCTCAAAGCTCCCGCAGTGCAGCCGAGCGATTCGGCCCCCTCCGATGCCCCACGCCCGCTCTCGCCGGGCCAGCAGCGCATGTGGTCGATTCAGCAGCTCGATCCGGGGACGGTCGGTTACAACGTCACGATCTGCGTGGACGTTGTCGGCGCGCTCGATCCGGACCTGCTCGAGCGCGCTGTGCACGCGGTGGTCGCCCGGCACGACATCCTGCGCACGACCTATCGCATCGACGACGACCGGCCCGTGCAAGTGGTGGCCGAGGATCTGCCCGCTGTCTACGACAAGTTCGACGTCGGCGAGCTGGTCGACGGGGAGCGTGCCGTGCGCGTCGACGAACTCGCCAGGGCCGTCGCCGGGCGTCCGTTCGACCTGTCGAAGGATTCGCCGCTGCGGGTCCGGGTGATCCGAACCGGCGACGCGACGAGCACAGTGGTCGTGGTCGCTCATCACATCGTGTGGGACGACGCGACGACGGCGGTGTTCTTCGGCGAGCTGATGGACGGCTACCGGCGCCTGCTCGGCGGTGCGTCGCTGCCGCACGATCGAGCGGCCAGGCAGTTCGCCGACGCCGCACTCGGGGCGAGCGCTGCCGACGAAGCCGGGCTCGCGTACTGGCGCGGCAAGCTCGCGTCCTTGCCCGCGGTGCTGGATCTGCCCGGTATCTCCGGCGGAGCGGGCGGGCCGGGACAGGAGCGGGCCCAGCCGATGCGACAGGGCACCGGGCGGCGCGTCAGGGAGCTCGCCAGGCGCGAAGGCGCGTCGACTTTCATGGTGCTGTTCGCCGCGTTTTCCGCGCTGGTGCACAACTACACCGGCGCACGCGAATTCCTCGTGGGCGCACCGGTTGTCAATCGTGACTTCGCCGGCGCCGAGTCGGTCATCGGCTACCTGGGCAATACGATCCCGCTGCGCGCCGAGGTCGATCCCGCCGACGATTTCGCCACGCTGCTGGCTCGGTGCCGGACAACCTGCCTGGACGGCTACATCCACCAGCACGTCGAGCTCGACGACATCGCCAGAACCGCCGACGCGCAACGGCCGCGCGGTGACGGGCGCCTTTTCAATGTCGTGCTGTCGCTGCGCGCACCGATGCTGGAACCGCTGCGCGCCGCCGGTTTCCAGGTGAGCAGGCGACATGTCCCCGGCAGCGATGCCCGCTTCGATCTGACACTCGCGGTCGAGACCGACGGTGACGAGATGTCCGTCGAGGCCAACTATCCGGCGGGCGAGGGCGCCGACGACCAGGTCGCGCGGCTGCTCGGTCAGCTCGATCGGCTGCTCGACGCCGTACTCACCGAGCCCACCGCACCGATCGGCGAGCTCGTCCTGCTCACACCGGGCGAACGTGAGCGGGTCGTGCGCGAATGGAACGACACCGCGGCACCGGCCGACGCCCGCCCGCTGCCGGACCGCTTCGCCGAACAAGCAGCCAGGACGCCGACGGCGACCGCGCTCATCGAACCCGGAAATGGTTCGGCCACAGTCGAAGTGAGCTACGCCGAGCTGCATGCGCGGGCCAACCGGCTCGCCCGGTATCTGGTCGGCCGAGGCATCGGACCGGAGAACACGGTCGCGCTTGCCGTCCCGCGATCCGTCGCGATGGTGGTCGCGGCGCTGGGAACCCTCGCGGCGGGCGCGGCGTACGTTCCGGTCGATCCGTCCTATCCCGCCGACCGTGTGCGCCTGATGCTCGACGACGCACGCGCCGATCTCGTGCTCACCACGACCGCGGTGGCCGCGGAGCTCCCGGATGCGGGCGTGCCCCGCGGGGTGCTGGACGAGCCGGACTTCGCGGCGCGGCTGGCGTCCCTGTCGGGCGCGGCCCTGTCCGATCGGGACCGAACCACCCCGCTGCGACCGGACAACCCCGCCTACGTCATCTACACATCCGGGTCGACCGGCGTGCCCAAAGGCGTTGTCGTCTCGCACCGCGCGATGAGCAACCACCTGGACTGGGCCATCCGCCGATTCACCGGACTGGCCGGACGCACGTTGCTGCACTCGTCGATATCCTTCGACTTCACCGTGACACCCCTCTACGGGCCGCTGCTCATCGGTGGCGTCGTGGAGCTGTGCGCGGAGGGACCGGACGCGATCGCGACGGCTACCGGGCCCGCGTCGTTCCTCAAGGTCACGCCGAGTCATCTACCGCTGTTGCCGTCGGCGCTCTTCGCCGCGGACGGTCCGCGCACACTCGTGATCGCCGGAGAAGCGCTGCGCGGGGAAGCGCTGACCGGATGGCAGCCCCCGGCCACCGGCACGATCGAGGTGATCAACGAGTACGGGCCCACCGAGACCACCGTCGGCAGCACGCTGTACGACATCGGCATCGGCGATGACGGGGCGCGACCAGCGGGTTCGATCCCGATCGGCCGCCCGGTCGCCAATACTCGGTGCTATGTGCTCGACCGATCGTTGCGTCCGGTTCCGGTCGGCGCCACCGGCGAGCTCTACCTCGGCGGGGTGCAGCTGGCTCGCGGATATCTGCGTCGGCCGGGTCTGACCGCGGGGCGGTTCATCGCCGACCCGTTCGTCCCCGCCGGTTCCGAGCCGGGCGGGCGGCTCTACCGCACCGGCGACCAGGTGCGCTGGAACTCGGGTGGCGCGCTCGAATTCGTGGGCAGGGTCGACGAACAGGTGAAGATCCGCGGATACCGGGTGGAGCCGGGAGAGATCGAAGCCGTGCTCGAGCGGCATCCCGCCGTCGCCCGCGCGGTCGTGGTCGGCCGCTCCGACGGACCCGGCGGACTGTATCTGGCGGCCTATGCCGTTCCCGCCGAGCAGGCGGGCTCCGCCGACGGTGCCGCACTGCGAGAGTATCTCGCCCGCGAACTGCCCGAACACATGGTCCCGGCGGCCGTGGTCGTGCTGGCGGAATTGCCGCTGTCGCCGTCGGGCAAGACCGACCGCCGCGCACTGCCCGCACCGGAATTCGCGATCGGCGCGAACACTTCCCGGCCGCCGTCCGGTGTCGCGGAGGAAACGCTGGCCCGGATCTTCGCCGAGGTTCTGCACAACGAGAGCATCGGCGTGACCGACTCGTTCCTCGAAGTCGGCGGGGACAGCATCCTCGCGATCGGCCTCGTCAGCCGTGCCAGGAAGGCGGGCCTGAAGATCCTGCCCAAGGACGTTTTCGAACATCGCACGATCGAAGCCCTCGCCGCCTACGCGACCCGCGACGACGAACCGCGACCCGCTGCCGCGCCCGACGATCCGGTCGGAACGGTCGAGGCGTCGCCGATCATGCGGTCCTTCGCCGAGCGCGGTCTGCTCGGTGACCGGCACCGCATGTGGGTGCTCGTCGACGTTCCACCCCTTGACCTCGGCACGCTCGTGCCCGCGCTGGCCGCGGTGCTCGACACCCACGATGTTCTGCGCGCCCGGCTGGTGCGCGCGGCGCAGCCACACCTGGATGTCCGCCCGCGCGGCGCGATTCGCGTGGAATCGCTCGTCCGTCGGGTCCAGGTCGCCGAGGCGATCACCGCCGACCTCGTCGCCGACGAACGCGAGTCCGCAGCGGACCGCCTCGATCCCGTGAACGGGGTGATGGCGCAAGTGGTGTGGTTCGACACTGGTTCGAGCCCGGGACAGCTGCTGCTGGTCGCCCACCACCTGGTGGTCGACGGGGTGTCGCTGCGCATTCTCGTGGAGGACCTGGCGGGCGCGTGGCGCGCGGCCGCCGCCGGTGCGGACCCGGCGCCGCCCCCTGTCGGCAGCTCCGTGCGGACCTGGTCGCGGGGATCGGTGGAGCAGGCCGCGTCGCGGGCCGGGGAGCTCGACTACTGGCAGACCGTCTTGCACGGCCCCGACGATCTGCTGGGATCGCGCCGACCGGACCCCGGTCAGGACACGTGGTCGAGCGTCGAATCGGTGACCGTCGAACTGGACGCCGAGACGACCGAAGCTCTCCACACCTCGGTGCCCCAGGCCTTCTTCGGCACCGTCGAGGACGCGTTGCTGGCGGCTTTCGGCCTCGCCGTCGCCGGCTGGCGACGCGACAGCGGATCCGACGCCGAGTCGGTGCTGGTGCTCATGGAAGGACACGGCCGCGAGGAGTCCGCGGTACCGGGCGCGGATCTGTCGCGCACAGTCGGCTGGTTCACCACCCAATATCCGGTCCGCCTCGATCTGGCGGGAATCGACCTCGACGACGCGTTCGCGGCCGGACCGGCCGCCGGGATCGCCGTCAAGCGCGTCAAAGAGCACCTGCGCGCGACGCCGGACCACGGCATCGGTTACGGGATGCTGCGCTATCTGGACTCCGCCGCACAGGCGCGACTTCGTGAATTCGCTGGTCCGCAACTGGGTTTCAACTATCTGGGCAGGGTGGACGCCGGGGCGGGCGAGTGGTCGATCAGCCGCGGTGGGCTCGGTGCCGCCTACGATCCGGCGATGCCGGTGCCGACCGCGCTGGTCGTCAACGCCGTCACCGAGGTCGGACCGGACGGGGCGCGGATGACCGCGCACTGGATGTACGCGAGCGGAATCCTCACCGACGCCGACGTGCACGCCATGACCGAGCGGTGGCGTGCCGCGCTTACGGCCTTGATCCGGTACGCGGCCGGGCCCGGAGTAGGCGGCCACACGCCGTCGGACCTTTCCCTGGTGTCGCTGAACCAATCCCAGCTCGACGCCCTCGAAGCGAAATGGAGGAAGTCGTGACCGCCACCGGATCAGGGATCGAGGACATCCTGCCGCTGTCCCCGCTCCAGCAGGGACTGCTGTTCCACGCGACGTGGGACGAGCACGATCCCGCGACGATCGACGTCTACGTCGCGCAACTCGTCCTCGACCTCGAAGGACCGTTCGACCAGGACCGGATGCGCGCGGCCATGGCCGCGCTGGTCGCACGGCACGCGGTGCTGCGCGCCGCGATCGTCCGGGATTTCGACGAGCCGATGCAGGTCGTGCTGCGCACCGTCGAGGTCCCATGGACGCACGTCGATCTGTCCGATCACCCCGAAGCCGAGACCGAGGCCCGCCGACTTGTCGAGCGGGACCGGCGCACCCGGTTCGACCTGGAGCAGCCGCCGCTGCTGCGACTGCTGGTGGTCCGCCTCGGCGACCGGTCGCACCGCCTGGTGCTGGCCAACCACCACATCATCAGCGACGGCTGGTCCACGCCCTTGCTGATGCGTGACCTGTTCACCCTCTACGCCACCGCGGGAGCGGCGGGCAACGGTGCGGCACCGCGGCCCTACCGCGACTACCTCGCCTGGCTGCGGCAGCGCGACAGCGCGGCCTCGACGGCGGCGTGGACCGCTGCCCTGGACGGGATTCGGGAGCCGACGCTGCTCGCCCCCCAGGTGCGGGGGACATCGGCGTCGCTGCCTGACAAGGTCGGCCGGACCGTGGAACCGGCGCTGGTCGCGGGGCTCAACCGGTTGGGGCAGCGCCTCGGCGTCACCGTCAACACCGTGCTCCAGAGCGCATGGGGCCTGCTCGCGGGGCGGCTCACCGGTCGCGACGATGTGGTGTTCGGGGCGACGGTCTCGGGTCGACCCGCCGATCTGCCCGGCGTCGAATCGATGATCGGGTTGTTCATCAACACGGTGCCGGTCCGGGTCCGTCTTCCCGCGGGTGAGCGCCTGGCCGATCTGCTGACCAGGATGCAGGCCGAGCAGGTGGCGTTGCTCGACCACCATCACGTCGGGCTCGCCGACATCCAGCAGGCGATCGGCACTGGCGTGGGGGAGATGTTCGACTCCCTGGTGGTGTTCGAGTCGTTCCCGTTCGACGCCGACGCGATCACCCGGGTGCAGCGCGACGCCGGTCTGCGCTGTAGCGCCGTCGACCGCCCGATCGCCACGCACTACCCGCTGACGCTCATGGCCGTGCCTGCGCCCGGTGCCCTCGAACTCACTCTGCAATACCGGCCCGACGCGTTCGATGACGTCGCGGCGGGAACGCTGCTCGACCGGCTCGTCGCGACCCTCGCCGAGATCGTCGCGCATCCGGATGCGCCCGTGGCGGCGATCGACCCGTTCACCGTCGCCGAACGCGCTGCCTTCCTGCGGGCCGGGCACGGTGACCCCGTAGCTGTCCCCGCCGCGACCCTGCCGGAACTCTTCCTCGCTCGAGCGCGCCGCGCGCCCGACACGGTCGCGGTCGTGAGCGGGCCGGTGGCACTGACGTACGCGGAACTCGACGCCAGGGCACAGCGGCTCGCGGGCAAGCTGATTCGGGCGGGCATCGGCCCGGAGGACCGGGTGGCGATCCTGCTCGGCCGCTCCGCCGATCTCGTGGTCGCGATCCTCGGTGTCCTCCAGTCCGGCGCGGCCTATGTGCCGATCGATCCCGACTACCCGGCCGACCGCATCCGATTCGTCCTCGGCGACGCCACGCCCGCTGCCGTGATCACCGGCGAAAATCAGGCGGTCCCGGGAGATCTCGGGCTCCGCTGCTTCGCGGTCGACGATGAGCCCGAGTCCGGGGGCGCTCCGTTCGATCGGCACGAGCCGATCGCGAGACTGCGCCCGGACCACCCCGCGCACGTCATCTACACCTCCGGTTCCTCCGGAACGCCGAAGGGCGTCGTGGTCTCCCATCGCAGTGTTGTGGCCTTGTTCGCCGCCGCACGGCCACTGCTTGATCTCGGCCCCGACGACGTGTGGACGCTGTTCCACTCCGCGGCATTCGACTTCTCGGTGTGGGAGCTGTGGGGGCCGCTGCTGCACGGTGGGCGGTTGATCGTCGTGCCGCGCGAGGTGACCCGGTCGCCCGGCGATTTCCTCGAGCTGCTGGCCGAACATCAGGTCACCGTCCTCAACCAGACACCGTCGGCCTTCGACGAACTCGCGCGAGCCGACGCCGAACGCACCGGTGCCCCACTCGCCCTGCGCCTCATCGTGTTCGGCGGCGAGGCGCTCGAACCGACGCGCCTGGCCGAGTGGTACCGGCGCCACGCCGACGACGCGCCCCGCCTGGTCAACATGTACGGCATCACCGAAACCACGGTGCATGTCACCCATCTGACGCTCGGCGCCGCGCACACGGTCTCGGCGGCGAGCGCCGTCGGCCGGGGGCTGCCCGGCCTGGACGTGTCCGTGCTCGACCCCGCGCTGCGCCCGGTCCCCGTCGGCGTCGACGGCGAGATCTACGTCGGCGGAACACAACTCGCGCGTGGCTACCTCGGCCGACCCGGCCTCACTGCGACCAGGTTCGTGGCGGACCCGTTCGGTGCGCCCGGACAGCGTCGGTACCGATCCGGTGACCTGGCCCGACGGTCGGCGGACGGGCAGCTCGACTACATCGGCCGCGCCGACGACCAGGTGAAGATCCGCGGTTTCCGCATCGAACCCGGCGAGATCACCTCGGCCCTGGCCACCCACCCGGACGTGGCACAGTGCGCGGTGGTGGACCGCGACGACCGGCCCGGCGGCACCTACCTCGTCGCATACGTCGTCGGCCGTTCCCCGGATCCGGTCGCGTTGCGCTCCCACTTGCGTGACCGACTGCCCGAGTACATGATTCCCGCGGCGTTCGTCGACATGGACCGGCTCCCACTGACCGCGAACGGCAAGCTCGACCGGCGCGCGTTGCCCGCTCCCGACTTCGGTGACAGCACCGGCAGCCGACCTCCGGGCACCGACACCGAACGGGTACTCGCCGCGCTGTTCGCCGAGGTCCTCGGCCACGACCCGTCCCGGATCGCCGCCGACGACTCGTTCTTCGCGCTGGGCGGGCACTCCCTGCTCGCCACGCGACTCGTCTCGCGGGTCCGGACCCGCCTGGGGCGCGAGATCAGCGCGCGCGCGATCTTCGACCAGCCGACGGTCGCGGGCCTGGCCGCCACAATCGAGCACACCGCGACCGGCACCCGTCCGTCACCGCGACCGCGTACCGGCCAGGCCCGCATTCCCCTGTCGTTCGCACAGCAGCGGCTGTGGTTCCTGTACTGCTTCGAAGGCCCGACACCGCACTACAACATCCCCTTCGCCCTGCGCATCACCGGTCCGCTCGACGTGGCGGCCTTGCGCGCGGCCCTCGCCGACGTGCTCGCGCGCCACGACAGTCTGCGCACCGTCATCGGTACCGACGCCGAAGGACCTCGGCAGCGGATTCTGGACGCGGCCGAGTGCCGACCGGAACTCGAGGTGCGCGACATCGCCGCGGATCGGTTGGACATCGAGCTGAGCGAGGCCGCCGGGCACTCGTTCGAGCTCGACCGTCACCTCCCCATCCGTTTCCGGTTGTGGCACTGCGAGAACGAGGATGCCGAAGTCGAGCACGTGCTGTCGGTGGTGCTGCACCATATCGCGGGCGACGGCTGGTCGACCGGTGTGCTGCTCGACGACATCGGCACCGCCTATCGCGCCCGCCGCGCGGGTGGTGCGCCGCGATGGTCGCCGTTGCCGGTGCAGTACGCCGACTACACGCTGTGGCAACGCGATCTCCTCGGCGCCGACGACGATCCCGCCGGTCTCGCCGCCACCCAGATCAGCTACTGGCAGGACACCCTCGACGGCATCGGCGACGAACTCACCCTGCCCACCGACCGGCCGCGTCCCCGGCAGCCGTCCTACCGCGGCCGTGCCGTGCGCGCATCCGTATCGGCATCCACGGCGAGCGGCTTGCGCGAACTCGCGCGCGACCTGGGCGCAAGCGAGTTCATGGTCGTCCAGGCGGCGGTGGCGGTGACCTTGGCCAAACTCGGTGTGGGAACCGACATTCCGCTCGGCACGCCGATCGCTGGCCGCACCGACGACGCGCTGACCGGCCTCGTCGGCTTCTTCGTCAACACCCTGGTGGTGCGCAACGACGTCGCAGGCAATCCGACCCTGCGAGAGATCGCCGCCCGCAGCCGGGACGCGGTGCTCGGCGGCCTCGAACACCAGGATGTGCCGTTCGAGCGACTGGTCGAGGCGTTGAATCCGGAACGGTCGCCTGCCCGGCATCCGCTGTTCCAGGCGATGGTGACCTACGACGACGCACCGGGGCAGGTCAACCTGGACGGTGTGCGGACCGTACTCATCGTCCCGGAACTACCGGTCGCGAAATTCGACCTGTCGTTCCGGTTCACCGATCGACCGGGCCGAGCCGGGCTCGACCTCGAAATCGGTTACAGCACAGATCTGTTCGACGCGACGACGGCGATGTCGATGCTGGCCAAGCTGCTGCGGGTACTCGACGTCATGGCTGCCGCACCGGAAACGAGGCTCGCCGAGCTGGACGTGCTGGACGCCGCCGAACGCCGCAGGCTGCTCTACGAGTTCAACGACACCGCGGCGCCCGAACCGGAGGTCACCCTGCCCGAGCTGTTCGCCGCACAGGTTCGGCGGGCGCCGGAGGCCGTCGCGGTGGTCGGTGCGGGCGCCCGGCTCACCTACGCCGAACTCGACTGCCGGGCAGCGGCATTGGCCACCAGGATCGCCGCGTACGGGATCGGGCCCGAGCAGATCGTGGCGATTCATCTCGACCGCGGCGCCGAGCTGGTTGTCGCGCTGCTGGCCGTCCTGCGTTGCGGCGCGGCGTTCGCGCCCGCTGAACCGTCGCTGCCCGCGGCGCGGGTCGCCGAGATCTGCCGGAGCTCGGCCGCGCGATTGGTGCTGACCACCGCGAGCAACCGCGCGGATCTTCCGGATCTGGCCGGTATCGACGTGCTGGCCGTGGATCCCGTCACCACCCCGCTGCCGTCGGCCGCTCCCGCGAGCCCCGCACCGGCGCTCACCGGCGACAGCCTCGCCTACGTCATCTACACCTCGGGCACGACCGGCCGCCCGAAGGGCGCGATGATCCGGCACCGGCCGATCTGCTTCCGCCTGCTCTGGCAGGCCGAACTCCTCGGATTCGGACCCGGTGACGCGACCCTGTTCAAAGCCCCGCTCGGGTTCGACATCTCGATCAACGAGATCTTCCTGCCGCTGGTCACCGGAGCCCGGCTGGTGATCGCCGAACCCGGCGCCGAACGGGATTCCGCCAGGCTGCTCGACATCATCGCTGAACACCGGGTCAGCTTCGCCTATCTGGTGTCCTCGGTGCTGGACGTGATGCTCGGGCTGCCGGGCATCGAGGAGGTGTCCGGCACGCTCCACCATGTGTGGTGCGGTGGTGAGGCGCTCACTCCCGAGTTGTTCACCCGATTCCGGGACCGGTTGGGCGATGCGATCATGTACCACGGTTACGGTCCGGCGGAGGCGACGATCGGGGTCAGCCACCTGATCTACCAGCCCGGCACCGAACGTGGCTCGGTGAGCATCGGCAGGCCGAATCCCAACACCCGCATCTATGTGCTCGACGAGCTGCTCCAGCCGGTCCCGATCGGCGTCCAGGGCGAGTTGTACGTGGCGGGGCTGCCCCTCGGCCGCGGATACGTCAACGATCCCGCGGCGACGGCGGCACGGTTCGTCATCGACCCGTTCGGCCCGCCGGGCGAGCGCATGTACCGGACCGGCGACCTCGGCTACTGGACCCCGGAGGGGACCCTCGAGTTCCGTGGCCGAGCCGACGACCAGGTCAAGATCCGCGGGATGCGGGTCGAATTGCAGGAGATCGAATCCGTACTGGCCGAACACCGTTCGGTCCGCAATGCCGTGGTCGTCACGGCCCGGTCCTCGACCAAGGTGGCGGTGCTCGTCGGCTACTGCGCCACCAGCGGGGACGACCCGGTCACCGGCGAGGACCTGCGCGGGTTCCTGCGCGGCAGGCTGCCCGAACACATGATTCCCGCCGCGGTGGTCTGCCTTCGCGAGCTACCGCTTCGCCCGTCGGGCAAGGTGGACCGCCGGGCGCTGCCGATACCGGAGCTCGGCGCGTCCGCGCCGCACCGCGCGCCGACGACCTCGACCGAGGAAACGCTGTGCGCGTTGTTCACCGAGATCCTCGGCGTGGAACGGGTCGGCGCGGACGATTCCTTCTTCGAGCTCGGTGGCTATTCGCTGCTGGCGACCAGGCTGGTGGCCAGGGTGCAGGCCGAACTCGGTGTGGAGGTGGCGCTGCGGACCGTCTTCGATGCCCCGACTGTCGCCGCGCTGGCGCGCATCGTCGATATCGGCGATGTGGCGGCACTGCCGACCGGTACCAGGGAGGAGGGAGCGTTCGCGCCGCTGTTGCCGATCCGCCGGACCGGCGACAAGCCCGCCCTGTTCTGCGTGCACCCCAAACTGGGCCTGGCGTGGATGTATTCGGGCCTGCTTCCGCATCTGGATCGGGACCGGCCGGTCTACGGGCTCCAGGCCACGGCCATCGACACCGACCACCTGGCCGCCCCCGGCATTCCCTACCTGGCGCGCAGCTACGCCGCCCGGATAGTCGCGCTCCAGCCGCAGGGGCCGTACTACCTGCTGGGTTGGTCGTTGGGCGGACGGATCGCCCAGATGGTGGGCACGGTGCTCGAGAGCTGGGGCCATGAGGTACCGCTGCTCGTGCTGCTGGACGCCTACGTGGACGTGGATCCGCCTGGGGCAGTAGGTGATTCACCGCCGGACCTGTCGACCCTGTACTACCGCTGGCTCGAACGAGCGGGCTACGACGTGAGCGGTCTGGATCCGGTGACCGTCACCGCGGCGACCGTGCGCGGCTACGCAGCCGAATTCGGTGGGGTGTTCGGTGGTCTGGCGGAGAGCGAGATCGGCGAGCTGGTCGACAGCTTGCTCGCGATCACCCGGATCGACCGCACCGCGGCGCCGTCGAGATTCACCGGTGACGTGGTGTTCTTCGCTGCCGAAGACGGCGAAGGCGCGGCACTGGCCGGCTGGCGTCCCTACCTGTCCGGCCGGATCGACGACTACCCGGTGAACTTCGACCACGACGATCTGATGGCTCCGCATTCACTGAAGCAGATCGGTCCGATCGTCGCGGACCATCTGCGCGGGACATGACGGAGCCCTGCCCGGCCGCGACGCTGAGACGCGCGGCCGGGCAGATGACAACGCCGGATCAGGCGAAGCGGCGCGCCAGCAGCGGCACCAGACCGTCGACGGCATACGGCACGCTCAGCACCGAACCGGCGGCCAGCGCCAACGAGATGTTGAAGTCTTCGACCACGACGAGACGGTTCTCCTGCGCGGCCCGCGACGCCGCCAGCGCCGGGTACTGCGCGAGGGTGTCGGCGCGGCTGAGCCCCTCCCTGGTCAACACCACCACGACGTCGGCGTCGGCCTGGTTGACCAGTTCCGAGGACATCTCCACGAAGAACTTCGAGGAGTCCAGCCCGGCCACGTACGCCGTGGGCACCAGGCCCAGTGCGGTGGCGATCTTCATCCGCGTGTCGTTGACGGTGTACACGCCCAGTTGCCGCGCACTGCCGAGCAGAATCGACACGGTCTTGCCGTGGAAGGCCGGATTCGCGGCCTTCGCCCGGTCCAGGACGGCCTGGGTGTCGCTGATCAGCTTCTCGCCGTCCGCTTTTCGTCCCACCGCCGCGGAGATGATCCGCGTGGAGTCCTGCCAGGTCACCGTGTTCGGCGCGGTGTTCGGCGGCAGCCCGAGCGTGGGTGCGATCTTGGTCAGCGCCCGGTACTCGGTCTCGTCGCCCGCGGACTGCACATTGAGGACGAGGTCGGGCCGCACGGCCAGCACCTGCTCGATATTGATCGGGTTGGTCAGGATCGTCGGATTCGCCGAACCGAGTTTCGATTCGGCCCAGACGCCGACGCCTTTCGTCATGGGCGGGACGAAGCGGTACACCGTGGCCGGGGTGATGCCGAGTGCGAGCAGCACATCGTGGTCGGTGCGGCCCACGGAGGCGATCGTCGCGGGCCCCCGGTCGATGGTGACGGGGCCGAATTTGTCGGTGGCGGTCACCGGGAAGGAATCTGCCGAATCAGGCTGCACCGCACCGTTGTCGGATCCACCGCTGGTGCCGCAGGCCGCGAGCAGCGCCGCCGACCCGACGGCCACGGCGCCGAACCCGAAGAACTGGCGACGGTTCAAGGACCGCCGCGAAACGGGTTGTTGATTCATGGATGAGTGCTCCTTCGCAGGGCTGCGCGACCGGTCTCGGCACAGATGCCGCGGCTGTCGGTAAGGGGTTCAACGGTTTTCGTCGAAATCGACGGAAACTGAGCGTCAAAATAGCATAGGCTAACCTAATCATTCAGAGGTTCTGGAGGATGGATGACCATCGATACGCCATCGGCGCCACTGGCAATGCCCTTCGTTGTCGACGGAACAGGCCCAGCGGTCGAACAACTGCGCAGCGACCGCGCCTCGATCCGTGCTCGGCTCACCGAACACGGCGCGGTGCTGCTGCGCGGATTCGACATCGGGGGAGCCGACGGGTTCGCGAATTGTGTGCGCGCCGTATCGGGGGAACTGCTGACCTACGTCGAGCAGTCCTCGCCGCGGACCCGGATCAAGGGCAATGTCTACACCTCCACCGAATACCCCCAGCACGCCGAGATCCCCCTCCACAACGAGATGTCCTATCAGGCGATCTGGCCGCTGACGCTGTTCTTCCACTGCGTCGAACCGCCGCAGACCCAGGGCGCCACACCGCTGGCCTCGACGCGGAAGGTCTACGAACTGATCGATCCGGCCGTCCGGGCCGAGTTCGAGCGACGACGCTGGATGGTCGTGCGCAACTACGGCGAGGACATCGGTCTGCGGTGGTGGACCGCCTTCGGCACCGAGGACCGCCGCGAGGTGGAGCGACTGTGCGCGGCGGGCGGCGTCGAACCCGAGTGGCGCGCGGGTAATGCCCTGCGGACCAAGGCTGTTCGAGATGTCGTCCACCCCCATCCGGTGACCGGAGAACCGTTGTGGTTCAACCACATCGTGCTCTTCCACGAGAGCAGCCTCGATCCGTCGGTGCGCGAGGGGCTGCTCGACATCTACGGATGGGACGGACTGCCGAACAACACCTACTACGGCGACGGCGCGCCGATTCCCGACGACGTCGTCGGCCATCTGCGCCAGTGCTATCGCGAGGCCTCGACGCGATTCGACTACCGGCGCGACGATCTGCTGATCGTCGACAACATGGCGACGGCGCACGGCCGCGAGCCGTTCACCGGACCGCGCAAGATCGCCGTCGCCATGTCCGAGCCGTCGAGTGGCGGCTGAGCGACTACCCGCCGAGGTAGCCGCCCATGGTGCGGAAGTGGTCACGGGCGGCGACCTCGGTGCCGTCCTCGGTCCGGACGCGTTCGATCACCAGCCCGTGGCTGCGTCCGCGCCGCGCGTCCGCACCGGCGACGATCACCACGCCCTCGCCTTCGGGAATGAAGATGCGGCCGGGTGTGCCGCCGTAGGCACGCTGGGAGACCGAGGCGCGCACGATCCGCAGCGGTCGGCCCTGGTGGAGCGTGAAAGCATTGGGGTAGGGGTCGGATTGGGCGCGCACCAGCCGCTCGATGTCCTCGGCGGGCCAGGTCCAATCGATGCGGCTGTCCTCGAGCGACCGCTTGTGGAAGAAGCTGGCCATGGCGGGGTCCTGCTCGGTCGCCGTGACCTGTCCGTCGGCGAGCAGCGCCAGGGCTTCGGTGACGACCGGTTCGATGAGATCGACGGTCTTGTGGAACAGGTCAGCTCCGGTGTCTCGCGGGCCGACCGGCACCGAGTGCTGCACCACGACGGCGCCGGCGTCGAGGTCCTCGTTCATCATGTGCGCGGTGACGCCGACTTCCTTCTCTCCGTTGATGAGTGCCCAGATCACCGGCGAGAAGCCCGCGTAGGCGGGCAGCAGGGAGTCGTGCACATTGAGGGTGCCGTATCGCGGCAGCGCGAAGATCTCCGGCGGCAGCCAGGTGCGCCAGTTGTTGGCGACGATGATGTCGGGCTCGGCCTCCTTGACCGCTCTGGCCATGTCGTCGTCGGGCCGGTTGGCGATCACGACCGGTACGCCGTTCTCGGTGGCGAGATCTGCGACGGAGTCGGCCCAGATCCGTTCGTAGACGTGCTCGCTCCTGGGGTGGGTGACGACCAGCGCTACCTCGTGGCCCGCGTTCAGTAGTGCCTCGAGGGTGCGGTGACCCCAGGTCTGGTACCCGAACATCGCGACTCGCATGCTTCCTCCTCGCGCCGGATCACTTTGTCCGACAACGTAATAAGCCAATCCTGACCTAACTTAGGCTAGGCTAGCTTTGCGCTTTCATCGAGTGGATGGGACAAAAATGCCGGTATGTCACGATGCTCCGGTCCATGACCTGATCGGGGTCGGCTTCGGCCCCTCGAACCTCGCACTGGCCATCGCCGTCAGCGAACTCGATGCCGAGACCGACGCTGCGGTGTCGGCCCATTTCCTGGAGCGCCAGCCGCGTTTCGGGTGGCATCGCGGGATGTTGATCGAGGACGCCACCATGCAGGTGTCGTTTCTGAAGGACCTGGTCACCATGCGAAACCCGGTCAGCGAGTTCAGCTTTCTCGCGTACCTGCACGAGCGGGGGCGGTTGGTCGACTTCATCAACCACAAGCGGCTGTTCCCGCTTCGGGTCGAGTTCCACGACTATCTGGAGTGGGCTGCCGCAGGCGTCGAACACCTGGTGTCCTACGGGAGCGAGGTCGTCGCGGTGACGCCGGTGGCTGATCTGTTCGAAGTGCGCCTCGCCGACGGCCGGGTCTTCCACGGCCGCAATGTCGTGCTCGCGACCGGCCTGCGGCCACGCCTGCCCGAGGGAATCACGCCCACCGACCGTGTCTGGCACAACCACGAGCTGCTGCACCGCGTCGAGGAGCTGACCGACCCCACGATGTGCGTGGTCGTCGGATCGGGGCAGAGCGCCGCCGAGGTAACCGCCTTCCTGCACGACCGATTCCCCGCTGCCACAGTCTGTTCGGTCTTCGCGCGCTACGGCTACAGCCCGTCGGACGACAGTCCGTTCGCCAACCGGATATTCGACCCGGACGGGGTCGATGCCTTCTACTCCGCGCCGGAAGAGGTCAAGCAGCAGCTGATGGCCTACCACGGCAACACCAACTATTCGGTCGTGGATCTCGACCTCATCGACGATCTCTACCGCCGCTGCTACCGGGAGAAGGTGGGCGGCGAGCATCGGCTACGGATCTTCAACGCGTCGCGGGTCACCGAGGTGGTCGAAACCGGCGACGGAGTCCGGGTCGTCGTCGAGTCCTCGACCAGCGGCGAGAAGACCGTGCTGGACGCCGATGTGGTGGTCTACTCCACCGGCTACCTGCCCGCCGACCCGTCGCCGCTGCTGGGGGAGCTGGCCCAGCACTGCCGGACGGACGAACAGGGCCGCTGGCAGATCGAACGGGACTACCGGCTGGCCATGCCCGATTCGATCGGCGGGCTGTACCTCCAGGGCGGGACCGAGCACTCGCACGGCATCACCTCGTCGTTGTTGTCGGCCACCGCGGTCCGCGCGGGCGAGATCCTGCGTTCGATCCTGGACCGGCGCGACCCGGGTGCGGAGCTGTCGGCCGACCGCGCGGCGGACGCGGCACTGAACGAGGCGAACCGATGATCGAGTACGACTTCGAGTCCTTCGCCCTTGCCCACGACCCGATCGCCTCGGCCGTCGGCCTGGCACGCGAGGCCGTCGACGACTATGTGCTCTACGAGAGTGCCGGTGAATGGTGTTTCGCCGCAGGAAGACTCGCGACTGTCACCATGGACGCACAGCGGATCTACTGCCGTTGCGGCGACACGGAGTACGTCCGGGAGTGGTCCGGGTCGCCGGGCAGCGCATTGCACGCGGCGCTGGCGCAGTTGCCGATCGACGATTGGCACGCCTACGGCCGGGTGAATTTCGGATTCGCGGAACTGCTCGCGCATGTGCGTCGCCGAGGTGCCGCGCCGCCGAGCGGACCGCTGGTTCGACTCATCGTTCCCCGCACCGAGGTACGGCTCAACGGTCGGCGCGTGTCGATCCGCAGTGTGGACGCGAGCGACCGAGACCGCATCCGTGCCCAGCTCGCCGCTCCCGCGCAGTCGGCTGATCACGCCGCGGTCGGAATCGACATCCGGACAGAGGAATCGGCCTATCGAGGCCGGGTTGCGCAGGCCGTCAAGGAGATTCGACAGGGTCAGTATCAGAAGGTGATCCTGTCCCGCTCGGTGCGGCTACCCTTCCCGGTCGATCTTCCGGCGACCTACGAGCTCGGCCGGAGGGCGAATACGCCTGCTCGTTCGTTCCTGCTCCGGCTCGATGGTGCCGCGGCAGCCGGTTTCAGTCCCGAGGTGATCGTCACCGTCGACGCGGACCGCCGGGTCGCGACGCAGCCGCTGGCCGGCACGCGCGCGTTCGGTCGCGGCGCGCGAGCTGATGCCGCCGCCCGCACCGAGCTGCGCACCGATCCGAAGGAGATCTACGAGCACGCGGTGTCGGTGCTGGCCGCGGTGGGGGAGATGCGCACGATCTGTGCACCGGAGTCGGTCAGCGTCGAGGAGTTCATGGGCATCCGGGAACGCGGGAGCGTCCAGCATCTGGCGTCGCTTGTCCAGGGCGTGCTGGCCGACGACCGAAACGCCTGGGACGCACTGGAAGCGGTGTTCCCGGCGGTGACCGCCTCCGGCATTCCCAAGCGTGAATCGCTCGACGCGATCTCGCGGATGGACGAACCCCGCGGCCTGTATTCCGGTGCGGTCCTGCGGATATCGCACAGCGGCGCCCTCGACGCCGCCCTCGTCCTGCGGGCGGTCTATCAGGAGGGTGACGGCGCGTGGCTGCGGGCGGGCGCGGGTATCGTCGCCGACTCCGTACCCGAACGTGAATTCGAGGAGACCTGCGAGAAGCTCGGTTCGATCGCGCCCTATGTGATTCCCATGAATCCACGTTCCGGCTGACAGTGTGGGGTTCGGCTGGGCGGGCAGGCGGGGCGATTCAGCGGCCGTGCAACCAACGTTGCTTCAGGTTCCAGTGGTTGTCCCACCATGCGCGTTCCGCTGCGGGGTCGACACCGGCCGGTGGGGGTGGGGCTTCTCCTGGGAACAGCCCGTTCTGGTCGGGGGCGCCGACCTTTGTCGGTGTCGGCGTGCCAGTCGGTGTGGCCTCTTGCTGTGAGCTCGCCGGTGTGGATGGAGCTCTCGGGTTCGCCGCAGTGGTGGGAGCCCACTCGGGTTCCTCCGGCACCCACTCGGGTTCCACTGGATCCCACTGCGGAGCGGGGGTCGGGGCGGTCGCCGGTGGCGCCCCAGTAGCGGGGCCGACGCCTGCCGCCTGGCCAGGGTCTGGTGCCGGGGTCGGGGCGGCCGTCGATGGTGAGGCAGAGCCCGCGGGCGAGATCGGACCTTGTGCATCGGTCGTGGGCTCGATGCCCGTCGCTGAATTCGGCGGCGGCGACGCACTGGTCGTGTCGGGAGAACCCACAGCTGATGAGCTGTCGTCCAGCACTTGTGTCACCGCGAATCCGGACGCGACGAGCAGCGCCGCGGCGACTGCCGCGGCCAGCGGTGCCCGCCTGGGGCTCCGGGGCTCTTTCGGTGCTGCGGCGGACCGGTTGTGCACCTGGTCGGCAGCGATCAGCGCCGCTCCCCGCGCGGCCGCGTCGGCGAAGTCCGGCAGGAGGACAACAGGCGCGGCGAGTTCGTCCTGCAAGATCGCCGCGATATCGGGTTCGGCCGCCCCCGAGCCACCGAGGGCGATCACGCTGGGATGTGTCGGAATCGAAGCCAGCATCGACCGCACTCGACCGATCGTCTCGCTCATCGGGTCCGCGTCGACCACTTCGGTGGGACCATCGGCGGCGGTGTCGCCGCCGAACTGGGTGGTCCAGGAGTCCGACGCCAGGATCTGCCCACGATCTGCCCCGACCAGCACGGCGGTCGCGATGCGATCGGTAAGGTTCAGCACCACCACGGTCCTGAACTCGTCCAGCTCCGGCGTGCCGCCGACCAGCGCGAACAGCGCCGATCGGATCGAGACCAGCGACGATGTCTGCCAGCTGCCGGACGCCAGCTGCGAGACGATCTTCTTCCGTTCCTGTGGCGTGTGGTACGCGACGGCGACGTCCGCGATGCGCGGTTCCGTCTCGGTGAGGGCGTCCAGTGCGCTGACGATCGACCCACCGTGATCGACGCGCTGCTCGACGGACTGCAGGACCTCCGGTCGTGCACTCGGCGTGCTCGACAGCAGTACCCCGCGGATGACAGCGAACTCCGCTGATATTCCCACTGTGGTTGTCATAGATCACCTAATCCGATCGATCTGAGAGCTCCTCGTTATTCGTAGCGAGCAGGCTCGGCGATCGGTCGAGACGTCGGTTGTGATCGGGCTCATGTTGCCCAGCGTCCCGACGAGGCCATCTACCAGGTCTTATTCGGCGGCGTGCCCCGAGTCCGGTAGTTCGGTATAGAACTCGCGGAGCGCGGCCGTGACCGCGACGAGCACGCGGTGGGCGGCCGTCAGGTCGGCATCGGGCAGCGCGGCCATCGCGGCGCGGGTACGAGCGCTGAGGGGCCCGAAGAATCCGGCCGCGACCGACATGCCCTGGTCGGTATAGCTCAGGTGGACCCGGCGCCGGTCGGCCGGGTCGGACACGCGTTCGAGGTGTCCGGATTCGATCATCCGCTCGACCAGATAGGTGACGGCGGGTGCGGAGACACCCATCAGCTTGCTCAGCTGGCCCGCGCTCACCGGCGAGCCCTCGGCGTCGGCTGTCGCGACATGCATCAGGGCCCGGAAATCGTTGGGGCGCAGGTCGTTCGATTGCGCGAAGACGTGACCGATCTGTTCGGAGATCGCGGTCATCGCACGCAGATCCCGAGCTATCTCGGTTTCCAACTCCGACCGGCCGACGGCTGGTTCCGGGTCGGTGGTGTCGTCACCCACGCGCGATCTCCTCTCTCTGCCAGACAGCGAGCTTAGCTGCCGAAACTGTCGGCATTGCCGAATACTTAAGTTTCTGAAATAGTTTTCCGCGTGATGCGAGTGAACTCCGGAAACGGATGGGACAGCTTCGCCGGGCTGGTCACCGGTCGGCGATCGTGGGCGGTGCTGCTGGTTGTCGTCGCGGCAGCCATGGCGGTGATGGCACTGGCGGGCAGCAACGACAGCGCGGGCCAGGCGCCGGTGTCATTGCCGCGGTCGGCGGAATCCGCCTCGGCGGCCGAGGCCGCCGCACGGTTTCCCGATGCCGGAACGGCCGCCGCGATCATGGTGGTCACGCGCACCGACGACGGCACACTGGCACCCGGCGATCTCGCGGCGATGGACGCGGCGCTCGCCCGCGCCGGCGTGCCGTCAACCGAGAGCGCCCGGGTGATCCTGGCTCCCGACGGGCGCGCCGCGCTCGCCCAGATTCCGGTGTCCGCGCAGCTCAACGGCTTCGCGCTCACCGACCGGATCGGCGAACTGCGCGCCGCCGTCGCCACCGACCTACCCGATACGCTGCGCGTGCAGATCACCGGCGGACCGGCTTTCGGCGCCGACATCGCCGACTCCTTCTCCGGTGCGAACGCGCTGTTGCTGATCGTCACCGCGATCGTGGTGATGGCCTTGCTCATCGTCACCTATCGATCGCCGGTGCTGTGGTTGGTGCCGTTGACGGTGGTCGGTCTCGCCGACCGCGTCGCCACCAGCGTCGGCACACTGCTGGCCGAGCTCACCGGCCTCACTTTCGACGGTTCGACTTCGGGCATCACCAGCGTTCTGGTCTTCGGAGCGGGAACGAATTACGCACTGCTGCTGGTGTCGCGCTACCGCGACGAACTGCATCGCCACACCGACCACCGAGCGGCGTTGCGCGCCGCGGTGCGTCACGCCGCGCCCGCCATCGTCGCCAGCAATGTCACCGTGGTCCTTGCCCTGCTGACCCTGTTGCTCGCACTGCTGCCCAACACCCGCAGCCTCGGCGCGTTCGCAGCGGCCGGCCTCCTGGTGGCGCTGATCTTCGTGCTCGCCGCGTTGCCGCCCATGCTGGCACTGTGCGGGCGGCGGGTCTTCTGGCCGTTCGTGCCGCGCGCGGACGGTCGCGACGCGGCCGAGCAGGGCGTCTGGGCGGTCGTCGCGAAGCGGGTGGTGCGGCGACCGGCCGTGGTCGCCGGGGCGGCTTCGGCGGTGCTGATCGTGTTCGCGACCGGGCTCGCGGCCACCGACATCGGGCTTTCGCAAACCGAGCAGTTCCGGGTCGAGGCCGAGTCGGTCGATGGGCTGGAGACGATGGCCGAACACTTCCCGTCCGGCTCGTCGGATCCGGCCGTGGTGATCGCGCGGAGCACGACCACCGCACAGATACAGTCGGCACTCGATGGCGTACAGGGCATTTCGCGCGCCACGGCAGGCGCGGTATCCGCTGACGGTTCGACACGGTGGTCGGTTGTGCTGGACGCCGCGCCGGGCTCGGCGGAAGCGTTCACCACCATCGCCGCGATCAGGACCGCGGTCGGCGCGGTCCCCGGCGCCGAGGCCCTCGTCGGCGGTTCCGACGCCGAAGCACTCGACATCCGAGACGCTGCCCGCCGAGACCAGGCGCTGGTCATTCCGCTGATCCTCGCCGTCGTGCTGCTGGTGTTGCTGGCACTGCTGCGCGCGGTGCCTGCCGCCGTGCTGCTCGTCGGCGTCACGGTTCTCAGCGCGCTCGCCGCGCTCGGTGCGGGCAGCTGGATCAGTGGCTCGGTCTTCGGCTTCCCCGCGCTGGACACGAACGTGCCGCTGTTCGGCTTCCTGTTCCTGGTCGCGCTGGGTGTGGATTACACGATCTTCCTGGTGACCAGGGCGCGCGAGGAGGCGGGCGCGCACGGTACCACCCAGGGGATGGTGCGCGCCGTCGCCTCGACCGGCGCCGTCATCACCAGCGCCGGTGTCGTCCTCGCCGCGGTGTTCTGCGTTCTCGGTGTGCTGCCGTTGATCACCCTGACCCAGCTGGGCATCGTGGTCGGGATCGGCATCCTGCTCGATACGTTCGTCGTCCGGACGTTGGTCGTCCCGGCACTGTTCGCACTACTCGGCGACAAGGTGTGGTGGCCGGCATCGCCCACGAAAGCCTCAGCGGCGCAGCCTGTTACGACCGAGACGGCGGCTATGGATTGATCGTGGAGAAGGTCATCGGGTGAGGACGTATCCGTCGTCCGGTCGGTGGTCGCGGGAGCGGCGCAGGTCGGTGACGGCGAACGTGCGCTGTACCCAGCGGTCCGCGCCGTCGTAGCGAGGCCGGAAGGCGGTGCGGCCGTGGACAGTGACCCGATTGTCGATGATGGCCAGGTCGCCAGGGGTGAGCACCGTGGTGCGGGCGACCGAGTCGCAGGCTCGGCCGAATTCGGTCAGCGCTGCCTCGGCGCGCGGGGTCAGCGCGGTAGTGGCGATCGTGGCCATCCGGATATCGGGGTCGTCGACCGCACCCGACAGCAGCGGCTGCGGTGAGCGTACGGCGTTGTCGGAAGGGAACGACGGTGGTGGTGCCGTAACGAATTCCGGTGCGAACAGCGTTTCCCGGGCCGCTGTGCTGAGCAAGGGCAGTGCTCGGCGCAGACACGCGGTCCGCAGACCGGCGATCCGATCGTGGTCGCCGCGCAAGCACAGCAGCAGCACATAGTCGGGTTCGTGCAGGTGGAAGGCGTTCTCGTTGTGGAAGGTCAGCAACACCGAACCGGCGTTCCCGGAGAAGGTTTCCTTGCCACGCACCGGTACCACGTCCTGCACGAGGGCGCCGGACTTCTCGGCCAGATACGCGATCGGGTCGCCGAGCCCGCAGGCGATCATGGTGAGTACGGCGGCGGAGACCACCGCGGCACGCTGCACCGAGTCCGCTGTCGATGGTGTGTCGGGCAACCTCATTTCGTCCACCGGCAGGCCGCGGATCACCAGCGATCCCAGTGGTCCCGAGTGCCGACGGAACTGCCGAACGCCGCGACGCAGCCTCAGCGGTAACGCATCCGAGGAGTACCGGGCGCGCGCGACCCACGCTGGGTCGTCCACCCGGTCCTGCTCTCCGGAACACAGCGCACGAGCGAGTTGATCGATCTCGGAGGTATCAGCTGGAGTCAACTCCAGGTCTGCGATATCGACGGTGTCAGTGATTTCGTGCATCGACGCTCTCCCGGTTCAGCACATCTGCTTCTCATCCGTGCCGCAGGGCGGACACGGCGTTGGCGATGTAGTGATCGCCGAACCGGATCAGCGGTGCGTACTGCGCGGCCCGCCGATGGCGCATCAGCCGGAGCTCACCGACGGCATTGTCCGGGCCGGTGGGCAACTGCGCGATGGAACGGCGCAGCCGCACCATGGAGTAGGCGAGCGTGACATGACGTTCGCTGTCGACGAGGTCGGCCTCGAGGAGGGCGTCGCGGGCGGCGGCGAGCTCCGGATCGCGGGCCGAGAGCGCATCGTAGGAGTCCGGCACCACGGCGAGCAGGTCCTTCATCGCGCTGCGGAAGATCTTGTAGCCGCGATGCTGCCGCCCGCTCAAGGGGATCGACACCTCCGGTGGCTGCATGCTGGGGCGAACGGCGGCCATGTAGTAGTCCACCGGGATCGTGCTGGCGTGGGTCATCGCCGCCGGGAAGCCACGCACGTAGGTGGTCGCATGGTCGAGCCGGTCCAGCGCGGCCTCGGTCGCGCCGTGGCGGAGATGGTGCGCGGCATCGGTCACCGCGATGGCCGCGCAGATGTTGAACAGGACGTGCACCTGATGCCCGACCAGCCACCGGGCCGTCCACTCGCTCTCCAGCGAAACACCTTCCACCGCAGCGGGAACGGGGAGGGCATCGGTCGGCCCGTCGGCCTCCGCGGCACCGGTGAGGTCGAGCACGGCCTGCCGCATGCCCGCGACCTCCACCGCCAGATCCGCACCGGACAGCGGGGCCCTGCACAGGTCCGCCACACCGCGATGGATGACCATTGCACCGTGCAGTGCCGCCTGCTGGTCGGACAGCTCCACCTCACGGACCCGGAAGAACGACTGACTCACCGATTCCGCGGGCAGATCCTCACCGACGACCGGTGGCGCCTCGGCGGCCAGAGCGTCGACCATCTCGCCCACAGCGGCCACCCCTCGCTGCAACGCGGGCGTGCGCTCGACCGGACCGGCGTGGGTCGGCACCTCCGCCAGCGCACCCGCGGTCCGCGTCGCCGCGGCCCGGACCGCAGCGCTCAGGCTCGCGACGGTTCCCCCGTCCCGCACCGTCCGGAACACTGCTACTGGCGGACGCTGGATGACAACCGAGGTGTCCATGCTCCGAGAATATCCGCGCTCGAACCTCTTCGGTTGGCATTCGGGAGAGCGAATTATGTTGACTACCTTGTAATTACGAGTCCGTACGGTTTCGCCGTGGTTGGCTGTTCTCGTATCCCGAGGCATAGCGCGGCGCGCTGCGTATCCTGGTCGAATGATCTCCGCGGCCATCGCGGCGGTGATCGAATCCCGGTGGAGCGGAGGGCAGTTCGTGATCAGCGCGCAAGTCGGTTCGTCGCGGGAGTCGGGTGAGCAGGAGATCCTGGATCGGGTGGCCGAACTGGCGGTGGGATTCGCCGCCGACGCGGCCGACTACGACGAGCGGGCCGAGATTCCGGTCGCGGAGTTGACCGCGCTGCACGATGCGCAGGTCGATCGGGCGGTGCTGCCTCGACGGCTCGGTGGGCTGGGATTGAGCTATCAGTCGTTCGGGACAGTGGTCCGGATTCTGGCGAAGGCCGATCCGTCCACGGCGACGATCTGGGTGATGCACGCCGGCGCGGGCGTCGCATTGGCGGAGTTGACCGCCGATTCGGCGGGGACGTTCTTCGCCGAGGAGTTCCTCGCGGGTAAGCGGTTCGCCAACGCATTGTCCGAACCGGGCAGCGGGAACCGCTTCCTGCAGCCGCAGCAAGTGGCCGAACCCGTGGCGGGCGGCTGGTCGCTCACCGGCGCGAAACGGTTCGTCTCCGGTAGCGAGATCGCGGACTACCTACTGGTGAACGCGCTGGTCTCGGGGGCGCCGACGTTCTTCGGGGTGATCCCGGACGAGTCCGTTTCGATCATCCCGATCTGGGACACCCTCGGTTTGCGAGCGACCCGCAGTCAACTGCTGGCCTTCGACAACACCGTGTTGCGCGCCGAATACCGCGGTCGCGCACCGGGACCGGGTGATTTCGCGGTGATCCCGGCCGGGTTGCCCGCCATCTCCCTCGGCATCGCCGACGCGGCACTTGCCGCGTTGGTCGCACACGCGCGGTCGCGGATGATCCTTGGCAATCCGCTGGCCGACCAACAGTGGGTGCAACACGAGGTCGCCGACGTGCAGATCCGGCTCGCAGCCGCACACGCCCTCTACGACCAGGGTCTGCGCGAAGCCGACAACGCGAACCCTGCCTTCTTCTCCACCCTGTCACGGGCGAAGTATCTGGCGAACAAGGTCGCTGTGGATGTCGCGCAGCTGGGTGTGCGCGTGGGTGGAGCATCGGGTTATCTGCGTGGGTCACCGATTCAGCGGCACCTGCGCGACGCCGAGGCTGGGCAACTCATGGCGTACTCGACCGAGGTACTGGCCGGCGAAATCGGCCGAGAGGTACTCGGCGCCGATGCGCCGCCGAGTCCTTGATCGTGCGACCCAGGGTCGCCACCCTGCCCATTCGATTAGCGCACACAATAAGTCGTGCTAATCGCCTACGCGGATCGCGCACTTTCCGCTACAGACTTTAACCAAGTGCAATAGCCGCTGGATAACCTGATTCATTCGTTCCCGGTGGTGTGTCGAATCAGGAAGAACTACCGCGCCACGCCCGCGATCGCGGCGAGCGTCGATTCGTCGCGCCCCAGTTCTCATATCGCGCCCGAAATATGACGACACCCCGACTCGACCGACGGACACCTGTCGAACGAACCGATTGCTGAATGATTGCGCACATTCTCTTCGGATACCGGATCGGGTGTCTCCCCGCGAGCACGGGGAGACACCCGAAAAACAACTCTGCGCAGCGGTCGCCACCGCCCACAGAGCACATGCAGACAATTGGAGAACTCTGCGATGACCACAGTAGATGTACCTGTCGTTCTCGCGTGCCCCAATGAGGCACGCATGCCGATTTCCGCAGCCGCCGTCGGTGCCACGCGATCGGGCAGCGCCCAGGTGCGGCTTTGACCGGGCCCACGATCAAGCATGACGTTGTAGTCGTCGGGGCCGGGTTCGGCGGCCTCACCATGGCCGCGGAACTGAAGAAGGCCGGCGCGCGCGACTTCCTGATCCTCGAAGAAGGACCCGAGGTCGGCGGGGTGTGGCGGGAGAACACCTATCCGGGCTGTTCCTGCGACGTGCCCGCGCACCTGTACAGCTTCGCCTTCGACCCCTATCGAGATGTCCGGGTGCGTTATCCGGACCAGCAGGCGATCCTGACCTACATGCGGGAGGTCGCCGACCGTAACGGTTTGCGCGAGCATCTACGCTGCAACGCCTCCGTGGTGAGCGCCCATTACTCCGACACGGACCGCACCTGGACACTGTGTACCGGCACGGGGGACCTGATCCGCACCGACGCGGTCGTGTGGGCCCTCGGGCAGTTGCATCGACCCGCGATTCCGCAGTTGCGCGGAACGGAGATCTTCGGCGGACGTGCGTTCCACTCCGCGCGATGGGACCACACCGCCGACCTGAGCGGGCAGGTCGCGGTCGTGGGCACCGGTTCCTCAGCGGCACAGATGATTCCCGAGCTGGCCCGCACCGCGGCCGGTGTCACCGTGTATCAGCGGTCCCCGTCCTGGGTCCTGCCGAAACCGGCCGCGTCGTTCGGCCCGATATCGCGGTGGGCACTGACGCATGTCCCCGGTCTGCACGAGCTGTACCGGGCTGGGATCTCCCATGCTGCCGACATGGTGCTGGCACCGATCATGCGCGGCGGGTGGTCAGCGAGACCGGCCGAACTCGCTGCGCGGGGCCATCTTCGGCGGCACGTGCGCGATCGCGAGCTGCGCGCCGCACTCACCCCGGACTACCGGATCGGGGAGAAACGCATCCTCCTCGACAGCGGCTTCTATCCGGCGCTGACCCAGCCACACGTCGAACTGGTCACCGATCGCATCGATCGGCTCAGCCCGGACGGAATCCGCACCGTCGACGGCACCGAGCGCCGCGCCGATGTCATCGTGTGGGCCACCGGGTTCCGTGCGCCTGCGTTTCTCGGTGGGGTGCAGATCCGTGGCCGCGGTGGTCTGGACCTGCATGACCAGTGGCGGCGCCGAGGACGACCGACCGCCTTCTACGGTCTCGCGGTACCGGGCTTTCCGAATCTCTACATGATCGCAGGCCCGCATTCGTTCACCCCCTCGAACAGCAACCCCTCGCTCAAACAGCATCAGGCCCGGTACATCATGCGGTGCCTGGCCCTCAGCACCGGCTTGGGTGCACCGCTGGAGGTGACCGAGCGGGCAATGGCGACCTACCTCGATCGTCTGGATCATGCTCTCGCCCAGACCATCTGGTGCGGTGGTGTAGCGACGGCGTGGTGGAAGCGTGCAGATGGCACGATCACCAATGCGTGGCCTGGAACCGTCAGCGAGTTCGAAAATGCGATCACCGCAAGCGATCCATCCACTTCGTTCGCCAGCGTGGACGCGAACGCTGAAGCTCGGGGGGCGTGAGGGGTTTCAGGCGCTCGCCGTTCAGGCGGGATCGCGTTTCTGTGGCGGGTCGACGAAGATGTCGTATTCCAGATCGCCCGCACCACCGTAGGGCGAGAGATCGGTGATGCCTTCGGCGCGCAGCACGTCGACGTCGAGGAACGTGTTCCCGGTGACGGTCCGCGCGTCCTTGCGCAAGAGTGCCACCGCGGCATCGGCCATGATCTGCGGGGTGCGGGCTTTGGCGATCGCGTCGTCGCCGCCGAGCAGGTTCTGTACCGCCGCGGTGGCGATCAGAGTCTCGGGCCACAGGCAGTTGCCCGCGACGCCGTGCTCGGCGTATTCGGCGGCCCAGCCCAGGGTGAGCAGTGACATCCCGTATTTGGCGAGCATGTAGGCGGGGTAGGCGCCGAGCCATTCGGGTGCGAGATTCAGCGGCGGCGACAGGCTCAGGATGTGGGCATTGTCGCTGCGGCGCAGGTGCGGCAGGCACGCACTCGAGAGCAGGTAGGTGCCGCGCAGCTGGATCTGCTGCATCAGGTCGAATCGCTTGATCGGCAGCTCCTCGGTGGGGGCGAGGGCAATCGCCGAGGCGTTGTTCACGCAGTAGTCGATGCCGCCGAAACGCTCGACCGCGCGGGCCACCGCATCGGCTACCGATGTTTCGTCGCGCACGTCGCCGACCACGGCCAGCGCCTGCCCTCCGGCGGCTTCGATCTCGGCGGCGGCGGTGTGGATGGTGCCCGGCAGCCGGGGGTCGGGCGTATCGGTCTTGGCGAGCAGCACGATGTTGGCGCCTTCGCGGGCGGCGGCGACGGCGATCGCGAGCCCGATGCCGCGGCTGCCGCCCGACATGATCATGGTGCGCCCGGCCAGCGGGAACGAGGTGGTGGATGTGCTCGTTGTCATGCTGTGCGACGTTACAGTTGACCGACAGTCGTGGCAATAGTGAAATATGTAGACTCGGGTTCGTGAAATCCGCTGTTACCGGCTTCGACGCGCGGGTCCGCCCGGTGTCGGCTCGTTCGGCGGTGATCCGGATTCTGATAGCGGCTGATTCGCCCACGATGACCTCGAGCGAAATCTGTGCCGCTACCACCGCTGTCGGCTATCCGGAACCGGCTGTGCGTGTCGCGGTGTCGCGGATGGTGGCCGCGGGGGAGCTGGTCCGCGAACATCGCGCCTACACACTCGACCCCGCGTTGCGGGCGCGTCGGACCGAGCTCGCCGCGCCGCCTGTTCGTCTCTGGGACGGTGACTGGGAGCAGGTCGTCATCACCGCAGTCGGCCGCCCGTCGGCCGAGCGCGCGGCCCTGCGCGCGAGGCTGCTCTCGCTTCGTCTGGCCGAACTCCGCGAGGGAGTCTGGCTGCGGCCTGCCAACCTCGTCCGCGCGCTGCCCGCGGACCTGGCCACCACCACGACCCGGTTTCGACTTCGAGCCGTCGAGAATCCCGCCGAACTCACCGCTGCGCTGTGGCCGCTGACCGATTGGTCGGCGCGTGCTCACGCCCTGCTCGACGCCATCGAAAACCCTGACCCGGCAGCACGATTCGCTGTGGTGAGCGCCGCGCTCGACCTGCTCACCACCGACCCCGCCCTTCCTGAGGCGTTGCAACCCGAAGGCTGGCCGGTCGACGATCTCCGGGCGGAAACGTCGGCCTATCTCGCCTGGCTTCGGCAACTCGACCGGTAATCCCACGCGTAGGTGCCCGCCCGGCTATCTCGCGACCAGGGCGGGACGTCAGGTTGCGTCGTCCGCTTTCGCCTCGGCCGAGGGACGACGGCCTCGACGAAGGTTGTGCGGAGCCTCGGGGATGCCCAGTTGGGCGCAGGTCAGCAGGGCCACTTCGATGTCGAGCCTGCGCTCACCGAGCGGATATCCGAGTAGCTCTTCGGCTTTGCGCACCCGGTAGTGGACGGTGTTCTTGTGGACGTGTAGCCGAGCGGCGGCGTCGGTGTAGCTGCCGCGGGCGTCGAGGAAGGCGCGAACGGTCTCGCGCAGCCGTACGGCCGTCTCGTCGGTGCCCATCAGCGCGCCGAGGACGCGCCCTGCCCATACCTGCATCTCGGGTACCCTGTCGGCGAACAGGGCGGTCAACGCCACGTCGGAATGGACGGTGAGTCCATGGTCTCGCCTGGTCAGTGCGACCGCCCTGGCCTGCTGTGCGTCGCGGAAGGTCTGGCGGAATCCTTCGAGGCCGGTGGCCGGATCGCCCAGGGTGATCGACAGATTCGGATGGGCGCGCAGATCGAGGGCGAGCTGTTCGGTGTCGAGCACAGGTCGTGCCACCGAGGAGATCCACACCCACCGGTTGTGATCATCGACCTCGACGGTCATCGGCGTCTTGCCGGTCGCGGCCGCCAACAGGGCAGTGCCCGCGCGCAGGGACGCGCGAGGATCGCGGGTTCCGGGCGGCGTCCACAGCATCGCGAACTGGTGCCAGCCGCGCAGGGAAGCCGACAGCATCTGCTCGGCCGAGCCCACATCCAGATCGTCGGCGTCGACGACGGCGCGCACCTGCGCGGCGCGGGCGGCGTCGGTGCGCGCGTCCCAGCGGCGGCGCTCGTTCTCGTAGATGTCGATCAAGCCCTCGATCACCTGGTCGATATAGCTGTTGACCAGGTAGGCGATGCGCGCGGCGGTGGACAGCGCGACGTCGGTGGGCGGGTTCAGCTCGGACAGCAGGGCCATCGTCCACTGGATGAACATGTTCTCGCCGAGCCGATAGGCACGCAGCAGTGCCTCGAGCGCCAGGCCGTGCTGGGCGAAGCGGCGGGCGTACTCGGCGGCGGCCGGTGGGACGGTGATGTCGTCGAGGCCGATGGCCAGGGTGAGCATGTCCAGGATCGCGGCGAGGTTGGACTCGGTGCTGGCCACCATCAGTCTGCGGACTTCGTCGTCGTGCCGGAATTCGGGGATGACCTCGGTGAACATCGTGGTCATCGTCGGTGACAGGTGGTCCATGTCGGCCTTGATCCGGCCCGCCACCGCCCGCACGAGTGGATCGTTGTCGTGGGCCATGGCCGCAGACAGTACCCCCGGCATTCGGGTGCGTGGCGCGGTTTGTGCTCGTGGCACAACACGGCGGCGCAACGCTGGGTCGCGGGCCCGTAGTCGGCGCCGAATCCGCGTCCTACCGTGAGTGATGTAACCCAGATCACATTCACTATCGGTGAGGAATCATGCGACACATCGCGGAATTGCCCGAGGCCAGAGCGGCTGTCGACCCGCACGGGAACTGCATCGCCGACGACACCGACACACTGTCGAACGCGCAGTTCCGCGCTCGGGTCGACACCGCCGCCTCGGTCCTGCACCGCGCGGGAGTGCGGCCCGACGACGTCGTCGCGGTCGTGCTGCCCAACCGGGTGGACCTCGTGGTCGCCCTGTTCGCGGCCTGGCGGCTCGGCGCCGCGGTCACTCCCGTGAATCCCGGGCTCACCGACGACGACATCCGTTACCAGATCCAAGACTCGGGCGCCGAAGTAGTCATCGGCGAATCCGGCAGGGCCGCGGTCACTCTCGACGTCGCAGCGCTCTCGGAGCAGGCGGGCCCCGTCGCCGCAGCCACATCGGCCGACAGCCTGGCCCTGATCATCTACACCAGCGGCACCACGGGCAGGCCCAAGGGCGTGCTACTCGGCCACGAGAACCTCGCCGCCATGTGCGCGATGACCATCGACGCGATCGGTCTGAACGAGACCGACCACAGCCTGCTGATCCTGCCGCTGTTCCACGTCAACGGCATCGTGGTCAGTGTGCTGTCGCCACTGCTGGCGGGCGGGCGCGCCACCATCGCCGGGAAGTTCTCCGCCTCCGGGTTCTTCGACACGGTCGAAGGGGTCCGGCCCACCTATTTCTCCGCGGTGCCTGCCATCTACGCGATGCTGGTGGCTCAGCCCGAAGGTCCCAGCCCCGACAGTTCCTCGTTGCGCTTGGCGATCTGCGGTGCCGCGCCTATGCCCGCCGAGCTCATCGCCCGGTTCGAGCAGCGCTTCGGCGTGCCGATCGTCGAGGGTTACGGCTTGTCCGAGGGGACCTGCGCGTCGACCCTCAATCCGGCAGCGGGCCGACGGAAGCCGGGCACTGTCGGGCTGCCGCTGCCCGGCCAGACGGTGGCGATCATGGATGCCGACGGCTCGTTGCTGCCGCCCGGGGAACCCGGTGAGGTCGTCGTTCGCGGTGCGAATGTGATGCGCGGCTATCTCGGCAAGCCGACCGAAACGGCCGACACCGTGGTGGACGGCTGGCTGCACACCGGCGACGTCGGCTATTTCGACGACGACGGCTACCTGGTCCTGGTCGACCGGATCAAGGACATGATCATCCGCGCCGGCGAGAACCTGTACCCCAAGGAAATCGAGAACGCGCTCTACCGGCATCCGGCCGTCCACGAAGCCGCGGTGGTGGGTGTGCCCGATGTCGTACTGGGCGAGGTGCCGGTCGCCCACGTGGTGACCGCACCACAGGCCACGGTCACCGTCGAAGAGCTGACCGAACACTGCCGCGCCGAGCTCGCCGCGTTCAAAGTCCCCGCCGCGATCGTGTTGACCGAGGAGATGCCGCGCAATCCGGTCGGCAAGATCGACAAGAAGCAGCTGCGGGTCATGGCCGCACGCGCCTGAGCAGTTCTGCACCACAACCCGATTCGAACGAAAGACCACCTTTCGGTCGCGGTCACTCGCGCCCGGATGCAGGAAAGAAAGGGATCGAGCCATGGGATTCAAGACGGGAGATTTCCCGCCGGTGGACACCGAGACATTCTTGGATTTGCCACTACGCGAACGTATTCGAACATTGGCGCTGCACTGGGCGGAATACGGTTTCGGTACGCCGAAGATGATCCATACCGTGTATCTCGCGAAAGTGCTTGTGCTCTATATGATCGGCGGTGTCGCGATCGCGACGGCGACTTCGGGCACCGGTCCGTTCTGGGATGTGGCGCAGTGGTGGAACCAGCCGGTCGTCTACCAGAAGCTGGTCCTGTGGACGGTGCTGCTCGAAGCCGTCGGTGTGGCTGGCTCCTGGGGGCCGCTGGCGGGCAAGTTCAAGCCGATGACCGGCGGCATCCTGTATTTCGCCCGGTTGGGAAGCATCCGTTTGCGTCCGTGGCATCGGGTGCCGTTCACCAACGGTGACGCGCGCACCGTGGTCGATGTGGGCCTGTACCTCGGCTTTGTCGCCTCGCTGGTGATCGCTCTGGTAGCACCGGGCCGAACGACGGCTTCGCTGCTGGAAGTGCTGCCGGACAACACATCCGGGCTGGTCCGACCCGCACTGTTGATCGCGCCGATCGTGCTCTACATCCTGTGTGGGCTGCGGGACAAGACGATCTTCCTGTCGGCTCGCGGCGAACAGTACCTGCCCGCGCTGCTGTTCTTCGCGGTGCTGCCGTTCACCGACATGATCATCGCGGCCAAGCTGCTGATCGTGATCGTGTGGGTCGGCGCGGGAGTCTCCAAGTTCGGTAAGCACTTCACCAATGTGGTGCCTCCGATGGTGTCCAACAGCCCGGCCATGCCGTTCCGGTCGATCAAACGCGCCCACTACCGCGACTTCCCGCGCGATATCCGACCTTCACGGGTCGCTTCGTTCCTGGCCCACGTCGGTGGTACCGCCGTGGAGGTGGTCACCCCGATCGTGTTGCTGTTCTCGACGAACCACTGGCTGACCCTGGCCGGTGTCGCGATGATGGTGATCTTCCACCTGTTCATCACCTCCACCTTCCCGCTCGCGGTACCGCTGGAGTGGAACATCCTGTTCGCCTACCTCACCGTCTTCCTGTTCCTCGGCTTCCCGAATTCGGGCGGCTACGGCGTATTCGACATGTCGTCTCCGTGGCTGACGGTGGCGATAGCCGTCGGGCTCGCCTTCTTCCCCGTGCTGGGCAACCTGCGCCCCGATCTGGTGTCGTTCCTGCCGTCCATGCGCCAGTACGCAGGCAACTGGGCCTCGGCGCTGTGGGCATTCGCGCCGGGCGCGGAGGCGAAGCTGAACACCATCGCGCACCGCCCCGCCGACAACCAGGTCGACCAACTGCTGGCCATGGGATATCCGCCCGCGGTCGCCGAGATCACCATGCAGCAGACCATCGCCTGGCGTTCCATGCACAGTCAGGGCCGGGGTTTGTTCTCCCTGCTGTACAAGCACCTTCCCGACATCGATCGCTGGACCGTGCGCGAAGCCGAGTTCGCCTGCAACTCCCTGATCGGCTTCAACTTCGGCGACGGCCACCTGCACAACCTCGACCTGATCGACGCGGTCCAGGCACGGGTCGGGTTCGCTCCGGGAGAATGGATCGTTGTGTGGGTGGAGTCGCAACCGGTTCACAAGGGCACCCAGAAATACATGGTGGTCGACGCGGCGCTGGGCGTCATCGAACGCGGGACATGGGAGGTCGCCGATGCGGTAGCGGCGATGCCGTGGCTGCCGGACGGGCCCATTCCCCTCACGGTGACCTGGCGGCGTGAAGTCGTCGCCGGCACGGCCGACGCGCCGCACCAGGACGTGGTGGTTCGGGCCGAATAACTCGGCACCGCAGGAGATTCCGAACAAGGAAAGGAACGTCGATGACAACGGCGACAGTGGTCGGCAGTGGCCCCAACGGACTGGCCGCGGCTATCACCCTGGCTCTGGCGGGCGTAGAGGTGACGGTCCTCGAAGCGGCCGACACGATCGGTGGCGGCACCCGCTCGAGCGAGGCGATCCTGCCCGGTCTGCTGCACGACCACTGCTCGGCCATCCACCCGATGGCCGTGGGGTCGCCGTTCCTGCGGCGCGTCGACCTGGAACGGTACGGGTTGCGCTGGGCGTGGCCGGAACTCGACTGCGTCCATCCCCTCGACGACGGCACCGCCGGAGTGCTGCACCGCTCGGTCGCCGAGACCGCCACAGGCCTCGGCGCCGACGAACGACTCTGGCGCGCACTGTTCGAACGCCCGGTCGCGAACTACGACGAGATCGGCGCCGACATCATGCACCCCCTACTGCGGATTCCCCGGCACCCGGTCCACCTGGCGCGCTTCGGCATTCCGGCGACCGCGCCCGCCACGCTCCTGGCGCGAGCCTTCCGTGCCGAAACGGGACGGGCACTGTTCGGCGGCATCGCCGCACACGCCTTCCACCCCCTCGGGCGCCCGCTGAGCGCCAGCATCGGGCTGGGCATCCTGACCGCGGGACACCGATACGGCTGGGCGGTCGCGGTCGGCGGATCCCAGCGGATCGCCGACAGCATGGCCGCGGTACTGGCCGATCACGGCGGCAAGATCGAGACCGGCGTCCGAGTGCGCTCTCTCGCCGACATACCACCCTCCGATATCACCATCTGGGACCTCGCACCGACAGCGGTCGCGGAGATCCTCGGCGATCAGCTCCCCACGCGGATTGCCCGTGCCTACCGCCGGTTCCGCTACGGCCCCGGCGCTTTCAAGGTCGACTTCGCCGTCGACGGCGGTATCCCGTGGACGACCGAGGCCGCACGACGCGCGGGCACAGTGCACCTCGGCGGCTCCTTCGCCGAGGTCGCCGCGGGCGAACGCGACATCCACGCAGGCCGGATGCCGCAGCGCCCCTTCGTCCTGGTAGGCCAGCAATACCTCGCCGACCCGCAACGGTCCGCGGGCTCGGTACACCCGCTATGGACCTACGCGCACGTCCCCAACGGCTACACCGGTGACGCCACCGCAGCGATCATCGCCCAGATCGAACGCTTCGCACCAGGCTTCCGGGACCGCGTAGTCGGCCTGACCACCCGTTCCACCACAGAATTCGCCGACTACAACCCCAACTACGTCGGCGGAAACATCATGACCGGCGCCAAGAACATTCCACAGCTGCTGTTCGGCCCCCGAAAAACATTGCAGCCCTACGACATGGGCCTACCCGGCCACTATCTGTGCTCGGCGGCGACTCCACCCGGCCCCGGCGCGCACGGCATGTGCGGCGCCAACGCGGCCGACCGAGCAATGCGGCGGCTGCGCTGACGAGATCCTCCGGAACTCGACGGCTGCGGCGATCTGTCCCTCGGATCTCGGATATCGCCACAGTTACGTTGCAGCATCATTGCGACGACGGTGTTCGCGCTGGATGGTTCGGGGGGTGGTCGGCCCGTAGGGTCGGTCTCGCCGAGATCGCCCGGAACATAGGAGGCTGGTAGGTATGCCCAAATACATGTGGCGAGTCAGCTATCTCCAGGAGGGGGCGCAAGGCCTACTGGCGGAGGGCGGCAGCGCCCGCCGCGCGGCCATCACCGAAATGGTGGAGAGCGTGGGTGGTCGGGTAGAAGCGTGCTATTTCGCTTTCGGCGACGACGACCTGTTCGTCATCGGTGACGTCCCGGACGATGTCTCAGCCGCTGCGCTCGCGATTCGCACCGCGGCCGCCGGTGCGGCTGTGTCGCACACCGTGGGTCTGCTCACTCCTGAGCAGATCGACGAAGCGATAGCCAGAGACGTTACCTATCGGCCGCCTGCCTAGCTTCCACCGCTGATCGGCCAACGAAAATTCCTGTGGTACTTGCTATCAGAGGGGGCCGGCTCAGCGCGCTCATTCGAGTGAGGCTGGGCGCGGCTCCCAGGTACAGGAGGCCGCAGCGTCTACGCTGGAGCTCGCCCGCGCGACGTGGCGGCGGAGTGTGGGTGCACGGGGAAGGACTCGGGGGCCGCGGGGGTGGGGGGGGGGGGGGGGCGGGGTTTTTTTTAGACAACCCCCCCCAACCAGAGCCCCAAGCAGAGAAATGGCGGGGGGGGGGGGGGGGGGGGGGCGGGTGGGGCCCCGCTCGCCCGCAGCCCGTGGGGCGGCCCGCCCGCGAGTCGTGTTTTCAATACCCCACGGCATCCGAACTCGGACCAGAAGGATTACCTGCCGGTCGATGGGCTCGGCATGGGCCAGTCCAGCGGAATACCCAGGATCGCGCCCACACCGCGGATCGCCGACATCACAGCGTGCACCTCGCTCATTCCCTGCCCGAATGCTTCGGTGCGATCGTCGATCCGGAAGGGGCACAGATAGGTATACGGACGATCGGGGTCTTGGCGTGGCCGTCCGAGTGCGATCACCACCGGGCCTTCGGCGGTATGAACCGCCCGCGCCGCCAGATGTGGGCCGAACTCGCGGGCCTGCGCCGCGGATCCGGCGTAGGTGCCGACACGGGGCCGAGAACCTTCGGGTACTCGTGATCGGTCCGAGTCGGTCGGGCGGCCTACCGAGCCGGCTCGCGCCGCAGCGTTCGGGATATCGATCATCGCGGCGTAGATGGCGGCCAACCTGTCCGGACCGTGCGCTACGTGCGCCCGGGCACCTTCGACGCGGTAGGTACACCGCCAGCCTCGCGTCGTGTGGTCCTGCTGGGGTTCGGCGATTTCTATGCGCAACTCACGATCGCCGTCTCTGACGGTGCTGGCGATAGCTAACTCAACGGGTTCGCTGTTCATAGATCCTCCAAGATTTGGTCGCGCCGGCCGGTCGTCCACGACGAGCAGCAGTCGCGTCTTCTAGCAGTTGTCGAGCGCAGCACATCGGGTTGTCAGGTGGTCGAGATCCGCAAGGTGGACGGAGTTCGCTGTGCACAGAGCCATGGATGGGTGCGGTTGGCTTCGATGTGGCCTCACCGCTCCGCCGCACACGGTTCGATGAGCAAGATTCGAGCCGGCATCACGCCGATCGACCGGGAGTGATCGGGTCGGTGTGAAAAGGTGTCGGCACCCCGACTGTGGCCAGGCGCCGGCCCGCGGAGTCGAGACGGTGGCCGAATTGTTTGACGGTCCGATAGGTGATCGCGCGATCGTTGATGGTGAGATTCGGGATCGTCTGGGCGAGTTGGGCTTCGAGACGCTGACTGTCGGCGATGGAGTGCAGGTAGCTGACCAGCCAGATATTGCGAGGTCCGGCCAGCGCCAAACAGGTTCGGGTCTCGGGCCGATGACGTAGCTGCGCACCGATCTCGGCGAGGTCGCAGGCCGGGGCGCTACCCCAGTACACGGCGGTAACCGGCCAACCGGCCTGCGATCGTGCCAGTTCACAGCGCAGCGCCAGATGGCCGGACGTGGTCAGCGCGGCGACCCTGCGGCGCACCGTCGCAGGGCTTACCGACAATCGCTGGGCCAGTTCGGCGGCGGTCGATCGTCCGTCGGCGTGTAAGAGCTCGATGAGGCGGTAGTCCGGCGCCTGCAGAGGTTTGATGCGTGGTTCGCGAGCGGGCTGGTCTCGGTGTAATCGCGACAGCTGGGCGGGGTCGAGCACATCGAGTTTCCAGCCGCCACCCTCGGCGAGCAAATGGGTGACGACATTGCTGCGGATACCGGTGATCCCATCCAGGCCGCCCAACTGTCCGTGCACGTAGTCCGACATGGCCGCGAGATCGGAGGTGGCCACGACCACCAGCAGATCAGCGTTTCCGGCGATGTGCTCGATCGTGATCGCCTGGGTGTCGTCGGCGATCCGTGCCGCGACCATCTCGACCTGTCCGGGTGCGCAGTCGACCTCGACGAGCGCGGTGCACAGCGGCGCGGCCAGCAAAGGCGTCGGAGAGGTGCTCACCCAGACCCACCCGCCATCGGCGAGTCGCGACCACCGCCTCGCCACGGTGACCGGATCCACGCCTAGCACCGACCCCACCAGCTGCCAGGACGCGGCCGGATGAACCTGCAAGGCATGCACCAATTCGAGGTCAGTGTGATCGATAGTGACTGTTTCCTGCTTCATCAAGTGCAAATACTACTGAAACCTGCAAATTGTCAATCACTGTGCAGGCTCGGTCGAGCATTGATGTTCGGTCTACGGCCCGTCAGGTGCCAGGCACAACGAACCGTGTACGCACCCCAGGAGAGAGCCATGAGTTTCGAGGAAGTATCTGTCGACGGTCGAAACGTCGTGATCACCGGTGCCACCAACGGCATCGGCAAGGAAATGGCTCGTGCCTTGGCCCGCCGCGGCGCCGCGCTGACCATTCCGGCCCGCAATATTTCCAAGGCACGGGAGATCGCGAACGAACTGGCCGCCGAACCGGGTGCGACGTCGACGCCGCGAATCGTGTTGTGCGACATGGCAGACCTCGTATCGGTGCGCCGGGCCGCCGAAGAGATTCGCACGCAGCTCGGCGGCATCGACCTGCTGATCGCCAACGCCGGGGTGAACATGACCACGCCTGCGGTGACCGCCGAAGGGCTGGACACGATGATGGCCACCAACCATCTGGGTCCCTTTCTCTTGACCAACCTGTTGATGGATCAGCTCACCGACAGCGCGCGTGTCGTGGTCACCGCGTCGGAGGGGCACCGCCTGGCCGGGCGGATCGACTTCGACGGGCTCGGTGCACCCCGTGACTACGGACCACTGACATCACAGAAATGGTATGGGCAAACCAAACTGCTCAATATTCTGTTCACCCAGCACTTGGCACAACGTTTCGCCGAGAGCCGACTGGACCGCACTGCGAACTGTTTCTGTCCCGGGGTCAGCGACACCGGTGTGATGGGCGGGGGACGGGCCATGGCGAGAGTGATGCGCGCCGGCGTCGCGCTCGGTGTGGTCGGGTCGGCCGGCCGCGGTGCGGCTCTCGGCGTGCGACTTGCGCTCGATACCTCGCTCGCCACAACCAACGGCGCCTTCTTCACCAATACCCGCATGCTGCGCCGCGTTCCCAGCCGGGCGCTCCGTGACATCGCCCTGCGCGGCAAGGCCTGGGAGCGCTCGCTGGCGCTGGTCGGTCCGGTATGAAAGAGACAACCACGATTCCCATCGCGCCGAGTGCGCTCAGGAGGTCAGTGATGCCGAAGATCGATGTGCTCGACTCGTTCATGACATATACCGACACCGGCGAAGGGACTCCGGTGGTGTTCCTGCACGGAAATCCGACGTCGTCGTATATGTGGCGCAATGTCATTCCGCATGTCGGCGATCAGGTCCGCGCGTTGGCTCCTGATCTGATCGGCATGGGTGAGTCCGGTAAGCCGGCCATCGGATACCGCTTCGACGATCACACTCGCTACCTCGACGCCTGGTTCGACGCCATGGAACTGGACGAGGTCGTCATAGTCGGGCACGACTGGGGCGGGCCTCTCGGTGCGGACTGGGCGCGCAGGCATCCCCGCCGGATCCGGGGGATCGCGTTCCTGCAGGCGTTTCTACACCCGATCACCTGGGCGGACTTGGAGCCGGTCGCCGGATTGTTCCGCAAGTTCCGTGGTCCGGAGGGCGAGCAGATGATCCTGAAGGACAATATGTTCATCGAGGGCGTTCTACGGCAGACGACGCCGAGTCTCACCGAGGAAGACATGGCCGTGTTCCGGGCGCCGTATCCTGATCCGGAATCGCGGCAGCCGCTGCTGGAATGGCCGCGTGAGATTCCCGTCGAGGGTGAACCCGCCGATGTCGTCGACCGGGTTCTGCATTACGGCACCTGGCTTTCCGCGACACCGCAGGTGCCGAAGCTGATCCTGCACGTCGACGATGAGCCGGTCGGCACCTCCCCGCGGGAGCAGGCATGGATCCGTGACAACATCGCGTCGGTCGAGGTCGTCGGGGTCGGTCCCGGCGGTCACCATTCGCCGGAGGACCAGCCCGACACCATCGGGCAGGCGCTCGCCGACTGGCTGCGTGCGCACGGACTGAACGCGCCGAAGGGCGCCTGAATCGCCCGAGATGTCGTGGCCGACTCGCGAGCGACAACGATGCGGCGTCGTCGGGGCCGCAGGCTGATGTTGTCCGCGGGACCGGTCGGTCGGGGTTCCCTATGCTGGGTCTATGACGCGATCGACAGTTTCCCCGGTGCCGCGCCGCACGCAGGAGCAGCGCAGCCAGGAAATGCGGACCCGGCTGCAAGACGCCACGATCGATTGCCTGGTCGAATACGGCTACGCCGGTGCCACCACGCCGCGGATCGCCGAGCGTGCCGGGGTGACCCGTGGTGCGCAGGTTCACCACTTCGGTTCCAAGGCCGAGCTGATGACCGCTGCTATCAGTCGTCTCGCGCAGCGACGCATCGAGGCGGCCATGCAGGAGCTGGGCCGGATGCAGGTCTCGTCCGACTCCGTTGCGTCCGTGCTGGATTTTCTGTGGGAGCTGCATCAGGGTCCGCTGTTCATCGCTTCGGTCGAGCTGTGGGTTGCCAGCCGTACGGATCCGGCGTTGAGAACGGAACTGAAGAAGGTCGAGCCGTTCGTCAACAACGCTGTGCTGATGGGCTTGAGCCACCACACCCCGGATGAGGTGGATCGCAAGGACGCCGAGGCGTTCCTGTACACGGCGATGGACGCGCTGCGTGGCATCCTCCTCTCGGCGTTCGTCGACGACGATCCCGAGCGCGCGCACCGACGGTGGCTGCGCGCCTGCCGTCACCTGCACGGTGCTGCCGAGGCGGCGTTGTCAGGTCGGCCCGCGGCCGACTGACGCCGACATACACGGACGTCGACGTTGTCCGTTGACGTATTTACATACACACCGGAATGTATCTTAGAGACCTGCATTGACCAGGGTTTTTCTCATAGAAGCCGGTGGCAACTGCTCCTGGGGTTGTTTACATGCGTTCAGGGATGTATGTTTTGTGGCAGTTCGATCGGTACAGGTCGGAACATGCCGCAGGCGAGGTAGGCGTGCGGCCTGATGTGAGGAGTTCGATGACGAACAAGGTCTACGTCGTCGGTGTCGGCATGACGAAGTTCGAGAAGCCGGGCCGCCGCAAGAACGAGGACGGCAGCGACTGGGACTACCCGGATATGGCCCGTGAGTCGGGGACCAAGGCTCTCGCGGATGCCGGGATCGACTACCGCGAGGTGCAGCAGGCCTACGTGGGCTACGTGTACGGCGAGTCCACTTCGGGGCAGCGCGCGGTCTACGAGCTGGGAATGACCGGCATCCCGGTGGTCAACGTCAACAACAACTGTTCCACTGGATCGACCGCGCTCTACCTTGCGGCACAGGCGATCCGGGGCGGGCTGGCGGAGTGCACCCTGGCTCTGGGCTTCGAACGCATGAAGCCGGGTTCGCTGGAGTCGACCTGGGATGATCGCGAACAGCCGATGGGCAAGCACATCCTCGCGCTGGCCGAAATCTCCGAGGTGCTGTTCCCGGTGGCTCCGTGGATGTTCGGCGCCGCCGGTCGTGAGCACATGGTGAAGTACGGCACGACCGCCGAGCACTTCGCCAAGATCGGCTACAAGAACCACAAGCACTCGGTGAACAACCCGTTCTCGCAGTTCCAGGACGCGTATTCACTCGATGACATCCTGGGCTCGCGGATGATCTACGACCCGCTGACCAAGCTGCAGTGCTCGCCGACCTCGGACGGTTCCGGCGCGGTGATTCTGGCGAGCGAGGCGTTCGTGGATCAGCACGGGCTCGCGGGTCAGGCGGTCGAGATCGTCGGGCAGTCCATGACCACCGATTTCGCCTCCACCTTCGACGGGAGCGCCAAGAACCTCATCGGCTACGACATGAATGTCGCCGCCGCGCGCCAGGTGTACGACCAGGCCGGGCTGGGTCCGGAGGACTTCCAGGTCATCGAGCTGCACGACTGCTTCTCCGCCAACGAGCTGCTCACCTATGAGGCGCTCGGCCTGTGCGCCGAGGGCGAGGCCGGGAACCTGCTCGACAACAACCAGACCACCTATGGCGGCAAATGGGTCGTGAACCCCTCCGGCGGCCTGATCTCCAAGGGGCATCCGCTCGGCGCCACCGGTCTGGCGCAGTGCAGCGAGCTCACCTGGCAGCTGCGCGGCACCGCCGACAAGCGCCAGGTCGACAACGTCACCGCCGCGCTGCAGCACAACATCGGCCTCGGCGGGGCCGCCGTCGTCACGGCGTATCAGCGCGCCGAGCGCTGAACGACGTTCCGGCCTTCGCCGGAATTACGTGAAATACCCACCCACACCATCACACTCGACGAGGAGTATCCGTCATGGGACACATCGAAGCCAGCGCCACCCTTTCCGCCAGCCCCGAAGCCCTGTGGGCCGTGGTCGCCGACCCGCAGACCTGGGACCGGTGGTTCTCCATCCATGAGCGCTGGATCGACGAGCCGCCTGCCGTTCTCGCGCCCGGCGCCAAACTGGTCGCCAAGATCCTCATGCTCGGCATGGCCAACAAGATCGAATGGGTCGTCGAAAGCGTCGAGGCCCCGAACAAGCTGGTGCTGGGCGGCACCGGCATGGCCGGCGTGAAGACCAACTTCACCTTCAACATCAACGCCAACCCCGAGGGCGGCTCCACCGTTCTCGTCGAGGGCGACTTCGAGGGCGCCCTCATCAAGGGTGCGCTGGGCAAGGCCGTGGAGAAGGACGGCCGCAAGCAGCTCGACAAGTCGCTAGAGGCGCTCGACACGGTCGCTGCGACTGTCTGATTCAGCGAAGCCCGAAGGAGAAGCCCTCATGGCCGAACTGGAATTCAACGACGAAGGCCTGAACGTCTGGAGCGATGACGACAGCTTCGCGGTAACCCGTGAACGGATCGCCGAATACGCTGCGGCCACCAACGATCCCATCCCGGCGCACCTCGCCGGTGACCACGGTTCGCCCGTGTTCGCCATCGTGCCGGTGTTCGACTCGATGATCGACCCGGCCGTCGAGGTGGTGCCACTCGAGATCTTCGGCCGTGGTCTGCACGGTGAGCAGGATTTCCACTTCCACCGCCTGCTCGAGCCGGGCGAGACCCTGGTCTCGCACGCGAAGATGGTCGGCTACGAGGGCCTCTCGAACGGCACCCGCGCGGTCGTGTACGTCGAATGTCGTGGCGAGGACGGCGAACTGGTCAACCACCAGTACGTCACCATGTTCTTCCGCGGTGCGGATGCCAGCAACGGCCGCACCGTCGGTGAATTGGGGCCCGGCCACAAATTCGACGAACAACTGCGGGCACAGGCGCCGGTCGCCAAGATTGTCCAGCACGTCGACGACGACCAGACCTTCCGCTACGCTCCCGCTTCCGGCGACCCGGTACCGCTGCACCTCGACGACGAGGTCGCCAAGGACGCGGGCCTGCCCGGCATCATCGCGCACGGCCTGTGCACCATGGCGTTCGCGTCCTGGGGTCTGCTGACCGAGCTCGCAGACGGCGACACCAGCCGGTTGCAGCGGCTCGCGGTCCGATTCTCCAAGCCGGTTCTGCCCGGCCAGGACATCGAGACGACGATCTGGCGGCTCGGCACCGACAACGGTGTCACCAGCTACCAGTTCGAGACCCGCGTCGGCGACGACGTGGTCCTCAAAGACGGTCGCGCGGAGATCGCCGACAGCGAGTAGTCGCAAGTCGTTGCGCCGGAACACCATTCAGCAGACCATTCCCTCGGTCCGGGTGGCTTCGGCCATTCGGACCGAGGGAAATACCAACAGGAGCAAACGCACATGGGTGCATTCGAAGGAAAGGTCGCCGTCGTCACCGGCGCGGGCCGCGGCATCGGGCGTGAGCACGCCCTACTGTTCGCCAAGGAAGGCGCATCGGTTGTGGTCAACGACCTCGGCGGCAGCAACACCGGCGACGGCGCCGACGCAGTCCCCGCGCAGGAAGTGGCGAACGAGATCATCGCCGCCGGTGGCAAGGCCGTCGCCAACACCGACAACATCGCGACCTGGTCGGGCGCGCAGAACCTGATCGCGCAGGCGATCTCGGAGTTCGGCAGCCTCGACGTGGTCGTCAACAACGCGGGCATCCTGCGTGACGCGTTCATCGCCGGCATGGAGGAGTCCCAGTGGGATTCCGTCGTCGCTGTGCACCTGAAGGGACACGCGGCGGTGCTGCACCATGCGGCCGCGTACTGGAAGGAACAGAGCAAGGCGGGCAACCAGCCCGACGCCGCGGTGATCAACACCGCGTCGGCCTCCGGTGTCACCGTGCCCAACGCTGGGCAGGGTAACTACGGCGCCGCCAAAGCAGGCATTGCCGCGCTGACCCAGGTCGCCGCGGAAGAGCTGGGCCGCTACGGCGTGCGCGTCAACGCGATCGCCCCGATCGCGCGTACCCGCCTCACCTTGGCCACCCCCGGCATGGGCGACATGATGGCCGCCGAGGCGCAGGACGCCGAGGCAGAGGGTGGCTTCGACGCGTTCAGCCCCGCCAATATCTCCCCGCTGGTGGCCTACCTGGCCTCCGAGAAGTGTGCGATCACCGGCAAGGTGTTCGCCGTTCAGGGTGGCGCGATTTCCGAACTCGCCGGCTGGCACGACGTGAAGACGATCGAAGCCGACGGCCCCTGGCTGATCGACGACATCGCGTCGCGTCTGCCCTGAATCGTAGGAGAACAACGATGTTCGAATGGTCCGAAACCGATGTCATGATTCGCGACGCACTGCGCGAGTTCATCGACAAGGAAGTCCGCCCGAACGTGGACGCGCTGGAGAGCGGGGAAATGTCCCCCTACCCGGTGATCCGGAAGATGTTCAGCGAGTTCGGTATCGACGCGATGGCCGAAGAGATGGTCGGCAAGATGCTGACCAAGCAGCGAGCCAAAGCCGATTCCATCGCCGCGGGTGAGCCGCAGCCGGAGAAGCCGACGAAGAAGAAGTCCGGCGGCGATCCCTTCGGCGGCCAGGCTTCCATGGGTGCTGTGCTGGTCAGCGAGCTGTCCGGGGTGTGCATGGGTCTGGTCACCGCGATGGGCGTGAGCCTGGGCCTCGGTGCCACCACGATCATGTCGCGCGGCACCCTGGCGCAGAAGGAGCGCTGGCTGCTCGACGTGGTCACCATGCGCAAGGTCGCGGCGTGGGCCATCACCGAACCGGATTCCGGCTCGGATGCCTTCGGCGGCATGAAGACCTACGTCCGTCGCGATGGTGAGGACTACATCCTCAACGGCCAGAAGACCTTCATCACCAACGGCCCCGACGCCGACGTGATGGTGGTCTACGCGAAGCTCGACGAGGGCGACGCCGGTGTCGACAAGCGTGACCGCAAGGTGCTCACTTTCGTGCTCGACAAAGGCATGGAAGGCCTCACCCAGGGCAAGCGCTTCCACAAGATGGGCCTGAACTCCTCGCCCACCGGTGAGCTGTTCTTCGACAACGTGCGTCTGCCCAAGGACCGGCTGCTCGGCGAGACCGAGGAGCACAAGGGTGGCGACGGTCGCGAAAGCGCCCGCTCCAGCTTCACCACCGAGCGCATCGGCGTGGGCTTCATGGCGCTGGGCATCATCAACGAGTGCCACCGCCTCTCGGTCGATTACGCCAAGAGCCGCAAGCTGTGGGGCCAGGAGATCGGCCGTTTCCAGCTGGTCCAGCTCAAGCTGGCCAAGATGGAGATCGCCCGCATCAACGTGCAGAACATGGTGTTCAACTCCCTCGAGCGCGGCGGCAAGCTGTCGCTGGCCGAGGCGTCGGCCATGAAGATGTACTGCTCGGAAGCGGCCACCGAGGTCGCGATGGAGGCCGTGCAGTTGTTCGGCGGCAACGGTTACATGACCGAGTACCGGGTCGAGCAGCTGGCGCGTGACGCCAAGTCGCTGATGATCTACGCCGGGTCCAACGAGATCCAGGTGACGCACATCGCCAAGGGCTTGCTCGCCTGACGAGTGGAAGTAGCCGCGTCCTCCGCCATCGAAGCTGTGGCGGCGGACGCGGATTTGCAATCACCGGGTCGCCCCGGTAATCGAGACAGAAGGCAGGGCAATGACGCCAGGCAGCAGTCACAGCACGGTGACCGAGTCGGTCGAAACATACGGCGGTGTGCGAACGCGACAGCTCAGTGTCGCGGGTGAAGGGCCCGCGATCGTGCTGGTGCACGGAACTTATGACCGGGCGGATACGTGGAGGGGCGTTCTCGAACGTCTCGCAGAGTTGGGCCGCCGCGCCGTTGCGGTTGATCTTCCGCCGGTGCATGAGCGCCGGTTCGGTGAATCGGTGCTGCCTGGTCTGGATGCGTATGTCGCCGCGGTGGTGCGTGCGAATGCGGGCACCGAGGGCGTGGTGTTGTGTGGAAACTCGTTGGGTGCGGGCCTCGCTCTGCGAGCGGCGCTGAATCCTGGACTGCCCATTCTGGCGGCAGTCTCGTTCGATGTTCCCGGTTTCGGATACAGCCGGTTGATCACGGTGACGATGGGCTCGTTCGGTCCCCCCGAATCACTGCTGTCCAAAATCCGTGTGCCCGCCATTGTGTTCCGCAGCCGATTGGCGGTGGCTCTTGTGCAACGCGTGCTCTACGGGCGCGGTCGACCGAACTCTCCTGACGACGCGATGCACTTCCTCGAGTTCTTTGCGCGAACACGGCCGGTCGGCCGCTTGATCGCGAGCGCCCGCGCGTTGCTGCGCGAATTCGACGCCGGTTACCCGGACGGGGAATTGCCGCCCACCCTGATCGTGCACGGCAGGAGGGACAAATTGATTCCGCCGTCCGCCGCACATCGCGCGCAGTGCCGATTCCCATCGGCCGCGGTGCGGATCCTGCCCGGAGTCGGTCACTGCCCACAGTTGGACGTGCCGGATGCCGTCGCGCGCATGATCCTCGACTGCGATCCCGGCACCCGCCGAACCGCATGAATACCACTGTTGTGCAGAGCAACAATCCGTGATCGACAAGCCGGATCGATCGGCAAGTCGACAAGAACCGAATGGGAGACGAAATGAGTTCGGCGGGAAACATTTCTGGCAAGGTCGTGGTGGTCACCGGCGGCGCGCGTGGGATCGGATACGCGACCGCGCGGCTGCTGCGCGACCGCGGTGCGCTGGTCGCCATCGGTGACATCGACAAGTCACAGGTCGACAAGGCCGGATCCGATCTCGGGCTCGAGGTGTTCGGGCGGCTCGATGTCACCGACCGGGTGTCTTTCAAATCCTTCCTCGATGAGGTCGAACGGCGGCTCGGGCCGCTGGACGTGTTGATCAACAACGCGGGCGTCATGCCGGCGGGTCGATTTGCCGAGGAAGCCGATCGGGTCACGCGACGCATTCTCGACATCAATGTCTACGGTGTGGTGCTCGGCAGCAAACTGGCGGCGCAGCGCATGCTGGGCCGTGGCACCGGCCATGTCATCAATATTGCCTCTCTCGCTGCCGAGACCCCGACGCCGGGATTGGCCACTTACTGCGCGAGCAAGGCCGCGGCGCTGTCGCTGACCGATGCGCTGCGCATCGAACACCGTGACACCGGGCTGGAATTCTCGGCGGTGCTGCCGTGCTTCACCAACACCGAACTGGTCGCGGGCACTCAGGGCGCCAAGCTGGTGCCGAATGCGGAACCCGAGGATATCGCCGAGGCCATCGCCGAGCTCATCTGCGATCCGCGCCCGCGCGTCGCGGTCACCCGCCTCGCCGGTCTACTGGTCGGGGCGGGGAGGGTCCTGCCCGGCCAGGTGACCGAGTTCTTCCAGCGTCGACTGGGTATGACGCACGTCATGCTCGACGGCGTCGACGTCGAGGCCCGCCGCGCCTACGAATCACGCGCGCGCGGTCTGGATGGCTGAGTCGGTGCGACGAATGGAGAACTTCCTGTGACCGATCAGCCGATCAGCCTGTGCGCCGCCTTTCAAGCGACAGCTGCGCGTTTGCCCGACCGAGTCGCGCTGCGCGGACCCGGCGGCACGGCGTCGCTCACCTGGCGGCAGTACGCCGACCGGGTCCGTGACCTCGCAACCGGACTGTCGGCGCTCGGCGTCGCCGCTGGTGACACCGTCGCCATCATGCTCACCAATGTCCCGGAATTTCATCTGGCCGACACCGCGGTCCTGCACACCGGGGCCACCCCGTTCTCGATCTACAACACCTTCACCGCCGAGCAGATCGCACATCTGCTGGCCAATGCGGGCAGCCGGGTCGTGATTACGGAGTCACAATTCCTCGAGACCGTTCGGGCCGCCGATATCGCGGGAGGCATCGAACACATCATCTGCATCGACGGCCCGGCCGCGGCGACGCTCACCATCGACGACGTGGCGGGAATGGTAGCCCCGGACTTCGATTTCGACGCCAGTTGGCGTGCCGTGGGACCGGATTCGCTGCTCACCATCGTCTACACCTCCGGAACCACCGGCCCGCCCAAGGGCGTGGAACTCACGCACGCGAACATGCTGGCCGAATTCCAAGCGGTGAAGCAGCTTTTCGATGTTCGTCCGGAAGACACGGTCATCTCTTATCTGCCGGACGCACACCTGGCGAACCGAGCGTTCTGCCATTACAACAATCTCCTGGAGGGCGTCCAGGTCACCACGGTCGCCGACCCCAAACAACTGGTCAGTGCCTTGCCGCAGTTGCGGCCGACGCTGTTTCTTGCGGTGCCCGCGATCTGGTACAAGATCAAGGCTGGTGTGGAAGCGCTTGTTGCGCAGGAACATCCGGTCAAGCGAACGTTGGTGTCATGGGCGCTGGGCGTGGGCCAGGAGACGGCCCGGCTGAATTCCGACGGCCTGTCCGTCCCCACTGGTTTGGGAATCCAGCATCGGGTAGCCGAGCGGCTGGTGCTGAGCACCCTGCGGCGGCGGATGGGCATGGACAGGGTCCGCGGGGGACTCACCGGTGCCTCACCTATCGCGCCCGAGGCGATGACCTTCATCATCGGGTTGGGAATCCCGGTGTGCGAAGCCTGGGGGATGACCGAGACCTCAGCAGTGGCCACCGTCAATCCGCCCGACGCCATCCGCCTCGGCACGGTCGGACGGGCCCTGCCGGGCAGTGAAGTCGCTGTCGCCGAGGACGGGGAACTATTGGTGCGCGGCCCGCTGGTCATGCGCGGCTACCGCAACGATCCGGAGCAGACCGCCGCCGCGATCGACGCCGACGGCTGGATGCACACCGGCGACGTCGGCTCCATCGACGCCGACGGCTACGTCCGAATTCTGGATCGTAAGAAAGAACTGATCATCAATGCGGCAGGCAAGAATATGTCGCCATCGAATATCGAAGGGGCGGTGCGTGTTTCCTGCCCCCTCGTCGCGGCGGTAATCGCCATCGGCGACAACCGCAAATACGTGACGGCGATCCTCACCCTTGACCCGGACGCCTGCGCGGCCTACGCGCAGCGTCACGGGCTACTCGACCCCACACCTGCGGCACTGGCCACCAACCCCGACGTGGTCGTGGCCATCGAGACGGGCATCGCGGCCGCGAACCATCGCCTCTCGCGGGTGGAGCAGATCAAGAAACACACTGTGCTGCCCGTGATCTGGGAGCCCGGTGGTGACGAACTCACCCCGAAGATGTCGCTCAAACGCAAGGTCATCACGGAGAAGTACGCCGCCGAGATCGAGGCCATGTACCGCTGACCGTGTCGATGCGTACCCGCACCCGGGCTACCGCCGAACATCATCTACGAGGAGCTCGACCGTGATCGAAGTCCACAACCCTGCTGACGGCCGGATCGTCGGCACGGTCGCCGACACCGACCCGGCGCAGGTCGCAGCGGTGGTCGCGCGGCTCCGGTCCGAACAGCCGGCGTGGGCCGCCCTCGCGCCGTCCGAACGCGTCGAATGGATTCTGCGACTACAGGATTGGATCTTCGCCAATTCGGCCGAGATCGCCGACCTCATGCAGGCCGAGACCGCCAAGCCGCGCGTAGACGCGGAGGTCGAACCGATGTTTGTGGCCGAGGTGATCGGCTACTACGCCGCGAACGCCGCACGCTTCCTGGCTCCTGAGCAGCCACGCCCGCATTCACCGGCGAACCTGTCGAAGAAGCTCGCCGTCACCTACCACCCTTATCCCGTGGTCGGCGTGATCACGCCGTGGAACTACCCGCTGGCGCTGCCCGGGATAGATGCGGTGCCCGCTCTGCTCGCCGGGGCCGCTGTGGTGATCAAGCCCTCGGAGGCGACACCGTTGAGCGCGCTGGAGCTTGCGCGTGGCTGGGCCGAGATCGGCGCGCCGCCGGTGCTGGAGGTGATCACCGGCCGAGGCGCGACGGGCGCGGCGGTGGTCGACGCCGTCGACTTCGTCCAGTTCACCGGATCCACGCGCACCGGGAAAGCGGTCGGACACGCCTGTGTCGACCGCATGATTCCCTACAGCTTGGAATTGGGCGGCAAGGACCCGGCCTTGGTGCTCGCCGATGCCGATATCGACCGGGCCGCGCGGGGAATCGCGTTCGGCGGCATGCTCAACGCCGGCCAGATGTGCACTTCGATCGAGCGGGTATATGTCGACGACGCGGTCTACGACGAATTCGTGGACCGCCTCGTCGAGGTGGTCGGCGAGCTTCGGATGGGGGTCGACGACCGCGAGTTCCGATATGACATCGGGCCGTTGATCGATTCCGCCCAGGTCGAGATCGTGCGGCGGCACACCGCCGAAGCGGTGGCCGCCGGGGCCCGCGTGGTCGTGGGCGGCGCACCGACCGGTCAGGGAAATTTCTTCGAACCCACCGTGCTCGTCGACATCGATCACAGCATGAGCTGCATCGCGGAGGAGACCTTCGGGCCCACGCTGCCGATTGTTCGCGTCGCCGATGAGGACGAAGCTGTGCGGCTGGCCAATGACTCCCCATACGCCCTGTCGGCGACGGTTTGGACCGGTGATCGTGCCCGTGGCGAACGGGTGGCGAGTCGCCTGGAGGCCGGAACGGTGAACATCAACGACGCGCACGTGAATCTGTTCAATCTCGCTGTGCCGATGGGTGGTTGGAAGCAGTCCGGTGTCGGTGCCCGCTTCGGCGGCGCGTACGGGATCCGCAAGTACTGTCGTGCTCGTGTGGTGACGGTGGACCGGCTGCCGGTGGCGAAATCGCCGTCGGAACTGCTGTGGTTTCCCTATTCGCGCCGTAAAGCCGGTCTGGCACTGGGGATGATGCGCGCGTTGCGTGCCCGCGGCCTACGCGCCCGAATCGGAAAACACTGAATGCTGAGAAAAACACTGAATGCTGAGAAAGGAATTTCGGCTATGCCGCTGTATTCGTTCGAAGGTAAGAGCCCCGTCGTCGCCGAGGACGCGTTCATCGCGCCGACCGCGACGCTCGTTGGTGACGTGACGGTGGAGTCCGGCGCGTCGGTCTGGTACGGCGCGGTGTTGCGTGGCGACTTCGGGCCGGTGATCGTGCGCGTCGGCGCCAATGTTCAGGACGGTTCGGTGCTGCACAGCACCCCGGCCGCGGTGTGTGAGATCGGCGCGGGCGCCACGATCGCGCATTTGTGCGTGATCCACGGCGCCACGATCGGCGCGCAGGCCCTGATCGCCAACGGCGCCATCGTGCTCGACGCCGCCGTTATCGGTGCGCGTTCTCTGGTGGCAGCGGGATCGCTGGTGACCGCGGGGACGGTGATCCCCGAGGAGGTGCTCGTCACCGGCAGTCCCGCGAAGGTGAAGGGTCCGATCGCGGGCACGACCGCCGAGTTCTGGGTCAACGCGAATCCGGTCGCCTACCAGGATCTCGCCCGCCGCCATCGAACCGGTCTCACGCCGGTCGGCGAGGCATGAGCGGGTCTGAACCGACGTCGTGTTTCGGCGAATCTTGGATCACCCGCAACGGATGAGGCGGTGACGTTGCGTCAGGGCCAGAGTGAACCTGGGACGCGGGCCCGGCACTGTCGTCGGGCCTGAAGCCACGATCCGATCCGTCGTGCGAGGAGGCCTTCATGGGTGAGCCGGTTGACCAGCAGTTGATCCTGGACGCGTTCCTCTACGTCCAGCCGCTGGTGGAGACCCGCCGCCAGCACCGGATGCACAACGCCAGGTTCGGCCCCGACAACGCGCTGACCGCGTTCCGGCATCTCCTGGACGACACGGTACGCACAGTACCAAGCCCCAACAGCGACACTCTCTACACCGCCTTCGGCTATACCCTCGCCGACGGTCCACTGGTGGTCGTGTTCCCCGAGGTCGAACCCGACCGCTACTACGTGCTGCCGTTCTACGACGCGTTCACCAACGTCTATGCCTCCTACGGCACCCGAACCGGCAAGTCGGAGCCAGGCCCGCACCTGCTCGTCGGCCCCCGTTACGAGGGCGAGGTACCCGACGGAATGCCGGTGATCCAGTCGCCCACCGAGTGTGGTGCCATGCTGGGCCGGTTCCTGGTCTACGGTCCCGACGACCTGTCCACCATCCACGCCATCCAGGACTCCATGTCGGTCACCACCTTGGCCGACTGGAAAGCGGGCAAGCGCGGCATCACCTACACCGAAGCAGGCGACCGATCATGGCCCGAACGCGGATCGACGGTGCCCGGCGTCAAGGCCGACCCCGTTGAATTCTGGAAAGCCGTAGGCGAGATGATGCCTGGCACCCCGATCCCCGAACGCGACCGCGCCCACTTCGACCGATTCGCCGAACTCGGTCTGACCCGTGACGGTTTCACCGAACCGACGGACCCGGCCGTGCGTGATGGGCTCTATCAGGGCACGCTCGACGGCTGGCAGTTCCTCACAGACATGGGCGCCGACCAATCCAAGGCTGAGCAGCTCGGCGTGCATTTCCTGCACCGGAACGGCTGGGACTGGTCCGCGGTCGGCGGCGACCCGGACAACACCGGCGTTCGCGACTACGGGACCGACTACACCCTGCGGGCCTGGGTGAACCTGCTCTACTACGGCATGCTGCCGCCCGAGGAAGCGCTGTACCCGACCACGTTCTACGACGAGCACGGCGAGCGGATGAACGGGGCCGCCCACACCTACACCCTCACCGTCGACACCGCGAACCTGCCCAATCACCCCGCCGGGTTCTGGTCGGTCACGATGTACGACCTCGACGGCTACCTGGTGCCCAATGACCTGCACCGGTTCAAAATCAGCAGTCACAGCGAACTCCGCGCTGACCCGGACGGGAACATCACGATCACCGTCAGCCATGCCGAACCAACCGACGACAAAGCCAACTGGCTACCCGCCCCCGCGACCGAGTTCTACCTGATGTTTCGCGCCTACCTGCCCGTCACCGCCGTCGTCGATGGCACCTACCCCTTCCCGATCATCCGGCGCGCATCGTGAAAGCTGTTCTCGCCGAGAGGAGTCGAGGTACGTCGATGGCGATCGGGGTGAAGGCGCGCACATGTCGGATGCCGTTTCTATGATCTCGGCGTGACGCTCACTCTCACCGACCTTGTCGGCTATACCGATCGCGGCCTCGATGACGATCTCGCCCGCTGGTTCCCTGACGTCGAACCCGTCGTCGTCCCCGCCGAAACCCGTTCAGTTGCACCGTTTCTCGACAGGCTGGCACCTGCCGACGCTGCCGCGCTGGCGGCCTTCGACCGCCGGGTCCGTTCCGGTCGGCTGCCGCAGTTCCTCGACATCTTCGACTGGTCCTACGCGTTCGACTTCGCCGGCAACGGCTGCGGGATTCTCGATGCGGACTACACCACCGAACTGACCGACGCGGACGTGTTCTCCATCGGTGCCGACGGCGGCGGCAACCTCTATGTCGTGCTCACCACCGGTCAGGTCGCGGTGTGGTTCCACGAGGAGGATGTGGTCGAGGGCGGAACCCGTTTCGACAGCCTCGACGTCTTCCTCTGGTCGTATGTGCGCTACCGGGCGGTGCGCGCCGGCAAGCTCGCCCGCTCCGACGTCGAGGCCGACTTCACCGCGCTCGGTCAGGACGGCGCGCTGGCCGAGAACCTCGGATTGCTGAGCCTGATGGCCTAGGGCGCGGTCGCGGTGCGCCTTGGTGCCGACGAGCCGGTTCTGTCCGATCCGCCCGATCATTCTGGAACGTGTTCTAGTGTGGAAACCGGCCAGTGTCGGCTCTGCGCGGGCCGCCGCGCGGCAAGGAACAGCTAGGGGCGCTTGTGACCTATCGGGTAGTGCAGTGGGCGACCGGCGGCGTCGGGAAATCGGCGATCGCGGCCATCGCCCGGCATCCGGAACTCGAACTCGTCGGCTGCTGGGTCCATTCCGCGGACAAGGACGGCCGTGACGTCGGCGAACTCCTCGGTGGCGAGCCGATGGGCGTGGTGGCCACCACCGACACCGAAGCGCTGTGCGAACTGGACGCGGACTGCGTCGTCTACTCGCCGCTGCTCCCCGACAAGCAGCAGGTCCTCGCGCTGCTGCGATCGGGGAAGAACGTGGTGACACCGATGGGCTGGTTCCGGCCGACCGACCGCGATGCCGATCTCGCACTCGCCGCACGGGAGGCGGGGGTGACGTTGCACGGCACCGGCATCGGGCCGGGCGGAATCACCGATCTGTTTCCGTTGGCCCTGTCGGTGATGACCTCGGCGGTGACTTTCGTTCGGGCAGAAGAGTTCTCGGACATGCGCGACTACGAAGCGCCCGACGTCTTGCGGCACATCATGCGGTTCGGTGCCACGCCCGAGCATGTCAGGTCCGGCCCCATGCTCAAGATTCTCGGCGGTGGATTCATCCAATCGCTGCGACTGATTCTCGACGGGATGGGGTTCGATACCGACGCGGAGATCGTCACCACGCACGAGGTCGCGGTCGCGACGGCGGGTATCGACAGTCCGATCGGGATCATCGAGCCGGGGACCGTGGCAGCCCAACGGTTCCAGTGGGATGCGGTGATCGGTGGCGTGTCCGTCGCGCGGATCGCGGTCAATTGGTTGATGGGGGAGGAGAACCTCGATCCGCCATGGACTTTGGGGTCGGCGGGCGAACGCTACGAAGTGGCTGTCGAGGGCAGCCCGAGCACCCTGATGACCTTCACCGGATTCAACTCCGGCGCACCCGGGGAAACCACCCCTGGCATCGTCGCCACCGCCAACCACCTGGTGAATTCGATTCCCTACGTGTGCCGCGCCGAGCCGGGCATCGAAACCTATCTCGACCTGCCCTTGATGACCGGTCGAGCGCACCCCGACTTCGCCACCCGCAAGTGACTGCCCGGGTTCGGCCCGGTCAGGTCCGTAGCAGCGCGGCCTGGACCAGGCGCAACCGTTCCACGTCACCGCGGAAACCGGCCACGGCGTCGTTGTAGAGGAATGCTTCCCAGAGCCGGACCAGGGCGTAGGCGAGGGTGGCGCGCTCGATGGGCGGACGGTAGCCCTGCTCCTCGGCGCGGGCGATGAGTTGATCGACGATCGCGACGGCGGCCTGGTGGACGGGTCCGTCGCTGCGGGTGATCAGGCGCAGGGCAGCGGTGGATTCGTTGTCGAAATAGGTGCGCAGCGAATCGTCTTCGACCAGCCAGTAGATGGTGCGGTCGAGGATGTCGTTGAGCCGTTCGCCGCCGGTGACGGTGCTGTTGCGTTCGGCGTGGGCGATCATGCGCTCGAGCTGGTTGGCGATGGCCGCGCCGAGTAGGCCGTCGCGCGAGCCGAACCAGCGATAGATGCTGGTCCGGCCGAGGCCGAGGTGGGCGGAGATGGCGTTCACGTCGACCCGCTTGCCGGCCAGGAACATCTCGATCGCGGCTGCCAGCACATCTTCGCGGCTGGCCGCGGCCGGTCGTCCCGGCGCTCTGGTTCCCTCGGCTCGCGTCACACCGCTCAGCATAGGGGCTGCTCGGCGGCTGCTATTTGAAACATATGGACCTCTGTGTAACATACTCGCCATGCAATTGGCACTGACCGAGGACGAGCTCGCCTTCCGCGACGAGCTGCGTGCCTTCTTCCGGCGCGAAATCCCCGCCGACATCCGCAATCGAGCCAGGCACATGGCCGACCTCAGCAAAGACGACATCGTCGCCACCCAGCGCATCCTCAACGCGCACGGGCTGGCGGTGCCGCACTGGCCCGCCGCCTGGGGCGGCCGCGACTGGACTCCGGTGCAGCGCCACATCTGGCACGACGAACTGCAGCTCGCCTCGGTGCCGGAGCCACTCACGTTCAACACCAACATGATCGGGCCGGTGATCGCCCAGTTCGGTTCCGAAGAGCTCAAGCAACGCTTCCTGCCCGCCACCGCGAACCTCGACATCTGGTGGTGCCAGGGCTTCTCCGAGCCCGATGCCGGGTCCGACCTGGCCTCGCTGCGCACCGTCGCCGTGCGCGACGGCGACGACTACGTGATCAACGGCCAGAAGACCTGGACCACCGCTGCCCAGAGCGCGGACTGGATGTTCTGCCTGGCCCGCACCGACCCGTCCGCACCCAAGAAGCAGGCAGGCATCTCGATGCTGCTGTTCCCCATGGATTCTCCCGGGGTGACGGTGCGCCCGATCGAACTGATCGACGGCAGTTTCGAGGTCAACGAGGTGTTCCTGGAGAACGTGCGAGTACCGGCGAACCAGCTGGTCGGCCAGGAGAACCAGGGCTGGACCTACGCCAAGTTCCTGCTCGGCAACGAGCGCACCGGCATCGCCGCGGTCGGCCAGACCAAGGTGCGGCTGTGGCTGGCCAAGGAATACGCCAAGCAGACCCGGCTCGACAGCGGCACCCTGCTCGACGACGCGGTCTTCGCGACCCGGATCGCCGAACTCGAAAACGAGCTGCTCGCACTGGAACTCGTGCAGCTGCGGGTCGTCGCGGGCACCACCGACGGGACGCCGGACCCGGTCTCCTCGATTCTGAAACTGCGTGGCACCGAGCTGCAGCAGGCGGTCACCGAGCTGCTCGTCGATATCGCGGGCTCCGATTCCCTCGCCCGCGAAGGCGACGCCGCCGACTGGGCGAGGCGCAGCACCGCCACCTATCTCAACTACCGCAAGACATCGATCTACGGAGGATCCAGCGAAGTGCAGCGCAGCATCATCGCCTCGACGATCCTCGGATTGTGAGACACGGCCATGGATTTCGAACTCACCACCGAACAGAACATGCTGCGCGACACCGTTCGCAGCGTGCTCACGCGCCACTACACCCATGAACACCGCGCCCAGGTCATCGCGGGCGAGCCAGGCTGGGACCCCCAGGTGTGGTCCACCTTCGCCGAGATCGGGCTGCTCGGGCTGACCATTTCCGCCGACGACGGCGGCATGGACACCGGGCCCATCGAGACGATGCTGGTCATGGAGGAACTCGGCCGCGTACTCGCGCCGGAACCGGTGCTGGACTGCGCGCTGCTGCCGGGCGCGATCATCAGCAAGGCAGGGTCGGCCGTTCAGCGCAAGGAACTGCTGCCGCTGATCGCCGAGGGTGCGCTGCGCCTGGCCTTCGCCCACGCCGAGCCAGGTGTGCGTCGACCGACGACGACGGTCGACACCCGAGCGGTGCGCGAAGGCGACACTTGGCAGCTCACCGGACGCAAACACCCTGTGCCCTACGGTGATTGCGCCGAACAGCTCATCATCAGCGCCGCACTGCCCGACGGCGGCACCGGCTTGTTCCTCGTCGACCCCAGCGCAACGGGTGTGACCAGGACAGGTTTCCGCACCCACGACGGACGACGTGGCGCCGACATCACCTTCGCCGACGCGCCCGCCGAACCGCTCGGCGCACCGGTCGACACCTCGGCCGTCATCGCCGAGATCACCGTCATCACCCAGGCCGCCCTCGGCGCCGAGGCGGTCGGCGCGATGGCCGAAGCATTGCGGCTCACCACCGAGTACCTCTCGACCCGTAAGCAGTTCGGTGTCGCGCTGCGCAGTTTCCAGACGCTTACCCATCGGGCCGCCGACATGTACGTCTCGCTGGAACTGGCTCGCAGCATGAACCTGTACGCGTCGATGTCGCTGGCCGACGGCACCGCCGATCCGATTGTCGCCGCCCGTGCGAAACTGCGGATCGGCCGCTCCGGCAGGCATATCGGCCAAGAAGCCATCCAGATGCACGGCGGTATCGGCATGACCGCCGAGTATCCGGTCGGGCACTACACCGCCCGCCTCACCGCGATCGAGCACACCCTCGGCGACTCCGGTGATCACCTGCGCTACCTCACGGGGCGTCTCGGCGAGCACCAGATGGTCGATATCTGAGGCTTGGGCGCGGCAGCCCGGTTCCAGGTACGCCATGACAAAAGTCATGGCGTACCTGTGACCGCGTCATGGTCAAATCATGATGGCGCGCACTGTTTTTCGTCATGTTCCACGGCCAGGCTTGTCAGCGTGAAGGTACGAGCGCACACCCTGACGAGGAGAACGACATGACCATCTCCGATCGACACTCGCACAAGCTCGAACAGGCCGACCGGACCCAGGCCCTACTCGACAAACTCGGCGGCACGAAGGGCATGATCTACACGGCGGTACCGATCGTCGTGTTCGTAGTCGCCAATGCCCTTGTCGCACTGCCCATCGCGATCGGAACGGCTGTTGCCGTCGCACTGATTCTCACCGCACTGCGTGCGACCAGCGGCGAGCCGATCGCACAGGCGAGCGGCGGACTCGCAGGCGTCCTGGTCGCCGGTGGCGTCGCCGCGTGGACCGGTTCCGCGAACGGATTCTTCCTCGTCGGTATCTGGTCGAGCCTCGCCGGAGCGCTGATCACACTCGTCTCGGTGCTGGCCCGGCGGCCACTGACCGGCATGCTCTGGAACCTGTTGCACAGCAACAAATATCGCTGGCGAGATGATCGACGGGTACTGCGCCTGCACGACATCGCGACGCTCACCTTCACCGCCCTGTTCGCTGCCCGCTACATCGTCCAGGACAGGCTCTACGACACTGACGCCACCGGCTGGCTCGCCTTCGCCAAAATCGCCATGGGCACACCACTACTCGCACTCGCCGCGCTGGTGACAGTGCGGGCTTTCCGCCGCACCACCGAGCGACTGGTCGTTGCTACCAGCGACCGGCCTGTCGAGAGGGTCTGACCGATGCGCCACACATTGGCAATCTCGGCCATGCTGGTATCGCTCACCCTGGCCGCGTGCACCTAGACCCCGGTCTCGCCGCAATCGCAGCAGCCACCTGCTCCACCATCGGAACTGGAGCGCTTCTACGCGCAAGATCTGCAGTTCGGAGCGTGTGCGGGGTACGCCACGACTGCTGCCGACGAGGCCGCCATCGCAAGCAACCCGAATTTCCGGTGTGCCCGCCTCGAAGTGCCACTGGATTACCACGACCCCACCGGACGCACGGCACGGATCGCCGTGATGAAAGCGCCCGCCCGCGGTGAACCCCTCGGTTCGTTGCTACTGAATCCAGGTGGGCCCGGCGGGCCGGGGGTCGGCATGGCCGCGAGCACCTCGACAGCGTTGCTGGACAGCCCCGTCACCGAGAAGTTCGACCTCATCGGCTTCGATCCCCGCGGCGTCGGTGCGTCCACACCGGCCATCGACTGCCTCACCGACGAAGAGCTGGACAACGGCGGTCCCGATGTCTTCCCCAGTGCGTCCGTCGGCGGAAAATGGACCGAGCACGACACCAGGACCCTGGTCGAGCGGTGCGCCGAACGATCAGGCGGCGAGGACGTGCTCACCCATGTCGGTACCCGCGACGCAGCTCGCGACATGGATGTTCTGCGTGCCGCGCTCGGTGACGAGAAACTGAGCTTCCTCGGCCAGAGTTACGGCACCAGACTCGGAGCGGTCTACGCCGAAATGTTTCCCCGGAATGTGCGGGCAATGGTCCTCGACGGCGCCGTCGACCCACGGCTCGGTACTGCGGAAAGGCGAATTTCACAGTTCACGAGCTTTCAACGCGCCTTCGATGCCATGGCCACCGACTGCGCCACTCGCCCCGAGTGCCCGCTCGGAACAGACCCGGTCGCGGCCGCGGTGAATCTTCAGAAGGTCATCAGCCCGTTGATCGACCAGCCGATCCCCGCCGGTGCGGGACGGCAACTGACGTACAACCTGGCTATCGGCGGAGTCATCGTCGGTTTGTATGATTCCGCCGCGTGGCCGGCGATCACCAGAGCGATCACCGAAGTCGGTACCGGTCGAGGAGACATCTTCCTCGCTCTCAACGATGTGTTCGCTCAGCGGACGCCGGACGGCCGCTGGCCCAACTTCAACGAGGCGCTCTATGCCATCAACTGCATGGACGAACAACGCCACACCCCCGAACAGGAAACCGAGCTTCGGCGCGAGATCCACCGAGTCGCACCGTTCATGAACCCCGGCCGAGGGGCCGACGGCGCGCGTGACGGGTGCGAATCCTGGTCGGCCGCACCGACTCTGGACTACCCGTACGCCACCGACATCGAGGGTTTGCCCGCGACATTGACGATTTCGATCACCGGCGACCCGACCACTCCATACGAGGGTGGCATCAGCCTGGCGAATGCGCTCGGCGGCAGCATGCTGACGGTCGAGGGCGAACGCCACACCATCGCCTCGGCAGGAACCAGCCGGTGCGTCGACGACATCGTCGCCGCGTACCTCATCGACCTCAAAACCCCACCGGTACAAGCGCGCTGCGCAGTGTGACCCATGAAAGCCGAAACGAGGATATCCGGCCCATGATTCGGCCCTCGAATCCGCTGAGTTCGTGCTGAGTCCCTCCGAATCGCGAATTTCGTGCGAGCGGTGATGCTAATTCCCGTTCCCGAATGAACGAATTCACGCGGCGGTTGTTCGGGTATTTCTCCAAGAGGGATTGCTGACGGCAACTGCTGGTGTGAGAGATGATGTTGTGGTGAGTACCGAGAGTCTGCCGACCAACGCTCGCCCGAAGCGCCGCAACGGGCCGCGGCTGCCGCCGGATGAGCGGAGAACCCAACTGCTCGACGCCGCGCTCCGTGTCGTCGGTGATGCCGGGCTCGCGAACCTGACCATGCAGGCAGTCGCCAAGGAGGCGGGCGTCGCCAAGCCGGTGCTGTATGCGATGTATCCCTCGGCACCGGAGTTGGTGGCGCACCTGCTGCACCGGGAACATTCACGGGGAATGGGACAGGTCTTCGCGGCCATGCCGCGTGACCTGCAGGAATCCGATCCCGACCGGGAGTACGTCGCGGCAGTGATGGCCTTTCTCGAATCCGTGGCCGCGGCGCCTACCCGCTGGAGGCTGATTCTGCTGCACGCCGATGGTGCGCCGACCGATTATCGCGAGCTGCTCGGCGCGGCTCGCGACAAGCTCGTCGATCAGTGTGTCGAGCTGTTGACGGCGGGTTTCGCGGTGCGTGGTGGCCCACGCGAGGCCGATGTCGAACTGATCGCGCACGTCATGCTCGGGTTCACCGAAGTGCTGGGCCGAATGGTGTTGTCGGATCCGCAACGCTTTCCGCCCGAAAGATTGCGTGCCACTGTGCGATCCATGGTTCATACCTTGCCCAACGATCCCGACGCTGTTCGAGCGGGCGACCCCGATACTCGGTCTGATTGAGCCGAGAACTATCGGATTCGTGCCGGTCGATTACCGCAGGTCGATATCGGCGATGATCAGCACCGGCCACGCGATTACCTCGCCGATGAGGGAGAACACCCGGTCGAGCCCGTGCAACTCGCCCACATGGCTGTTATGGGTGATCAACCAGATCACTCCGATCGCAAAATAGGGGACGCCACCGGCGATTGCCAGGTACATCATCTGACGGATGCTGATCTGTCGTTCCATGATCTTTGTCAACACTGTTGCTCTCTATTCGGTATTCAGGCGATGTCGCCGAGGATCGGCTGTGACTCGATGAGCCCCTCGTCGGAAGGGGGTAGGCCCTCGCCCAGCACGCGGTTGCGTTGTTTCTCACGGAGTGCGTGGTGGGCTTGTGACGGGATGTCGTATCCGTATGTCTTCTGCGCCTGTCGGGGTGTCATCGTCACCGGATTCTTCGGCGCGACCGCGCGCAGCACCGGTGCCGCCACCGGCACGGTCGAGGGGGAGATCAATTGCAGCAGCAGCAATTGCAGCCGGATGTTCAAGCTGACCACCGTCATCGCCGCGCTCAGCCAGGGGACAACGAGCAGGTCCAGCACGCGCCCGGTCGGCAAGCCGGCCATCTCCCGCATCCAGCGCGGCATCGTGGCCAAGGTTCCGCGCCGAAGGAACGCCGCGACGATCTTGAACAGTGGTCGCAGCACGAGCGGCATCGGCGGCAACATCACCTCGGCGTCGAGGAGATGATTCATCGCCTTCTTGGCGATATCGGATCCGATGAGTTCCGGCCGCATGCGTTCGAAGTATTGCGCGACGCCCTCGCGAGTGCGGGGAATATCGGCTGTATCGCAGGTTTGGAGTTCGGCGGCACGGGCGCATTCGTGCCAGTACTGCGATTCGTCGTCCGCGCTGAGCCTTCCCGGCCCGAATTTCTCGTAGGCGATCAGCAGTGAGTGCCACGCGGTGAGGTGAATCCACAGCTGTGATTGCGGATCGTTCGCGTCGTAGTACCGACCGGTCACTGGGTCGATTCCCACCGCCTTGGAATGGATCTTGACCAAGATATCGGCCGCGCTTGCCGTCGACCGGCTGTCGGCGAACATCACCATGGCGAAGTAGCGCAATGTCCGGTCGTAGCGGGTGCGGGGGCGGCTATAGATCGCGCTGGTCTTGTCGACGGCTGCGATCAATGCGGGATCGAGTTCCTCGATGACGACAGCTCGCTGAAAGCCGATGGTCAATCCGGTCGGGTAACTCCATACCCGCCACGCGACGGAATCGGGTCCGAAGAATCCGTAGTCCTCGGCCGGTTCCACCGCCGGTAGCGACAACCAGGTGCGTAATGTTGCCATGCGATTCTCCCCAAATTTCTTGCTGTCGATCGCGAGCCGGTCGAATCAATTACTACTCGCGTGTAGCTTTCAAGTAATACGATAGCAGTGCATATCGCGAGCCGCTACGGGTCGCACGGCATTTTTCGAACGAAAATGCCGGACGGACATCTCATTTCACGATCGACAGACCATTTCGTACACCAATATCCTGTCGATCAGTGCGAAAGCGTCGGGGTGCTGACTTCGCTGACAAGCCAGCGGCCGGCGTCTTTGCGCAGGGACATGCTCACCGAGAGCTGTCCGGGAGCGGGCGCGCCTTTGGTGCCGAGGCTGGTGATGGTCTGATTGATGACGGCCACCGCTGTCGCGGAGGTCTCGTCGGCGGACTCGATGGCGCAGGTGACCTTGCCTACTGTCGAGACGACCTGCCCCTGGGTGAGCACGTCGCGCAGATCCCTACTGGTGGCATCGAATTCGGTCTTCCAGCTGCCGGTGGCACCCGCCAGCACCGCGGCGAAATAGGTGTCGAGATCGTCGGCGTCGTAGCGAGCCAGCGTCGGGGCGTAGGTGCAGGCCGCCTGGAGCGCAGACTCGCGCGCCTGTTCGCGGGCGCGGATCCGGTGGTTGTCCACGGCGAGGAAGGAAGCGGCCGCGACGGCGACGACAGTGATCACCGCAGCCGCCGGGATCATGATGCGGTGGAGGGTAATTCGCCGAGGTCGCATATTCGGTTCGGTGGTATCGGAGGTCGAGTCGTCGGTAGTAGGTGGCTGGAGATCGGTGGTCATGGGTACGTCCTCGGTAGGTGGAATCAGTTGGCGGGCAAGGGGACCGAGAGCTCGTCGCCGGTGACGCCGGGTGGTGGGCCCGATCCGTTGTCGGGCCCGGCGGGGCGCGGCGCGTTGGCCGATCCGCGGACCTGCAGCTCGGGATGGCTGGTGACGCAGTAGTTGTACAGGCGGCCGCGGCCGTCGGAGACCCCGGCGGGGGAGACCGGGATGGTCTCGTACTCGCAGGTGGGACGCGGCCAGATGTCTGCCATGGTGTGGAAGGCATTGTCGTGGGCCGGGACTCCGAGGGCGACGACACCGGCTCGCAAGGCGGGGAACAGTGCCGACATGGCCGGGGTCCGCAAGCGGGCCGCTCGGGTGATGGCGACGAAATTGGTCACCAGGCTGGTCAGTGGGTCGCTGGTTTCGGTGAGCACGCCGCCGAGTGTGGTGAGCCTGCCCGGACCGTCGTCGAGGAGTTCGCGCACCTCGTGGTCGGCGGCGTTCATCTGGTCGAACAGCGCGCTCGACCCGCGCACCAGGGTGGCGAGGTCGGGCTGGGCGTGTGCGGTGGTGTCGGCGATGACCCGCAGATTGCGAAGCAGTTCGGTGGTCTGCGGGAGCAGTCCGGTGAGGCCGGTCATCGCCTGGCTGAGACCGCTGATCACATTGCGCAGGACATCGGGGCCGCCACGCAACGCGCGATCGAGTTCGTCGACGATCACGGTGAGCCGGTCCGGGTTCATCCCGGCGATGAGGGCTCCGGTGTTGTCCAGGAACGAGTCGATCGTGACCGGGGTGCTCACCTGGTCGGCGGCCACCGTCGCGCCATCGGCGAGGTAGGGCGCCTCGCCGGTGGTCGGCCGGAAGTCGAGATACTGTTCGCCCGCAGCCGAAAGACGCCCGATCGCTACCGGTGATCCAACGGGAATCGGTGTGGCGCTGTCGATCTCGGCCTCGGCGAGGATGCCGGCACCGTCGAGCGCGATGGCGCGCACCGCGCCGACCCGCACCCCGCGCACGGTGACGTTGCTGTTCGGGAGCAGGCCGCCGGAGCTGTCGAGCTGGACTCGCACGATGTAGGTCGTGTGCAGTGGCCGCACGCCGACGACGTCGATGGCGATGTAGCCGGATCCGATGACGAGCATCCCGATCATGCCGAGCATGGCCCCGGCTGTTTTGTGGCGCTGCGCCCAGCGAGCCAGCGCGACGACGAGGGTCGCGGCGCGCGCGATCATCGGTGGCCTCCCTGCAGTCGGCCGAGCACGCGAGCCAGTACCTGGGTGAGGCTGCCGATGAACGCGGTGACATCGGTGCCGTCGGGCAACCTGCTGCCCTCGGTATCGGTGAGCGCGCCGATGTCCAGGTACGAGATCCGTGCCGCGACCGCCAGACTCGAGCCTTGCATCGACGCCCGCGCCACCGGGCCCAGTGTGTTGAGTCTGTCCAGCGTGGTGCCCAAGTTGTCGCCCATCCGGGTGAATCCGGTCATCAATCCCTGCACGCTGTCGAACAGGCTGAGGAATTCGGGGCCGGTGGTCGAGGTGAAATCGCCGAGCGCGGCGGTCACCGTGGACACCTTCGTCGTGAGATCGGTGATGGCACGGTTGTTCTCGGCGATCACGGCGATCAGATCGGGGAAGGTATCGGCTGCCTGACCGAGTTCGGCCTTGCGGGCGCGCAGCGTGGAGGTGAGCCCGTCGAGTCCGTGCAAGACCGAATCGATCTGCCCGGTGCGCTGATTCAACGCGCTCAGCGTCGCGGTGAGTTCGGTGAGCAGGTGCGACAGCTGGGGTCCGCGTCCGCCGACGATCGCGTTCAGTTCCGAGGTGATGCGGGCGACCTGGTTCATCGCACCGCCGTCGAGCAGCATCGACATCGCCATCATCAACTCCTCGACCGAGGCGCCCGCCGAGGTGTGCTCGCGGTCGATGACATCGCCGTCGGCGAGCAACGGGGTGCCGGGGCGGTGCTCTGGCAGCACGATGGCGACGTGGATGTCGCCCAAGGGGGTCGGCTGCCGCAGTTCGGTACGGGTGCCCTGCGGTAGCGCGATGTCGCGGCGCACCTCGAGCTCGACATCGGCCAGGAAGTTCGTTGTATCGATTCTGGTGACGACCCCGACGTCGGTGCCACCGATCTTGACCCTTGCCCGTTCGGGCAGGTTGAGAGCATTGTCGAACACCGCGTGCAAGCGGTAGGAGGGTCCGTCGACACCGGGGCGTGGCAGCGGGACATTGTCGACGGTGACCGTGCACGAGCAGACGCTGATCGCGGCCAGCGCGGTGACGGTGAGGCGTGTGGTTCTGTTCATTCGGAAAGTCCCAGCAGGGCGGCAGTCAGACCGAAGTCCGGACCGAAGTCCATGAGTTTGCCCGTCCGGCAGCCATCGGCGCGCAAGGCGACCCGCGCACACAACAGCGACAGAGTTTCGTTGTCCAGCAACGATTTATCGGTGAGCAGGTGAAGCCGTAGCGCCCGCTGATCGGTGCTGACCGCGCGGGCGAAGTTGTCGGCCATCAGCGGTGTCACATCGACGATCTCGGTGAGTCCGCGTGCATTGTCGCGCATCTGGCCGGTGATGGTGACCAGACGGTTCACCGCGTCGGTGAGCGGTACACGGTTCTCGGCCAGCACCGTGGAGGTGTTGGCGATGAAGTCGTTCACCTGGGTGAGGACCGCGGCCAGGCCCGGCGCCTGCTCGGCGAGCAGGGCGACGAGTTCGGTCAGCCGGCCGCTGAAGTTCCGGACGGTCTGATCGTTTCCGGCGATCATCGTGGTGAGCTCGTTCAGTTCGACGATGGTGCGCGAGATCTGGTCGCGATTGGCCAGCGACACCTCGAACGTCGTGGAGAGGGCGTCGAGGGTCTCGCGGATTCGGTCACCGTTGCCGTCGAGCATCGGGAACAGCACCCGGCTGGCCATCGGGCCGTTCGCGTTGTCGCCCTTCAAGGCTTCGCCGAGTTGTTCGAAGTTGCGCAGGATGCGGTCGAGTTCGACCGGTGTCCTGGTGTTGGCCAGCGGTATGTGGGTGCCGTCGGTGAGGGTGGGCCCTTCGCCGGTATAGGCGGGGGTCAATTCGACGTGACGGTTGGTGATGAGCTGGGGGGAGACCAGGGCTGCCATGACATTCGCGGGCAGCTCGACGCCTGGCTCGATCGTCATCCGCACCTCGACGAAGGCGCCCTTGGCCTCGATCGCGTCGACCCGCCCGACCGGGACGCCGAGCACCGAGACGTCATTGCCGACGAACAGGCCCGCGGCGCTTTCGAAGTCGGCGCTGAGGTGGACAGCATCGGGGCGTAGCGACACCGGAATCGAGGAACAGCCCGCACCGATGCCGGTGACGATCACCAGCGCGAGGCATTGGAGCACTCTGCGCATCATTCGCACCCTTCTACCGCGTCGGCCAGGCACAGCCAGTTGTCCGGGAAAATCCACGGCAGGTAGATGTCGCCGTAGGGTCCCTGCGCGAACGAGTTGTTGAATTGGCGGACCGCCACCGGCATCACCTGATAGAGCGCGTCGAGGTGTTCGCGGTTCTTTTCCAGCCCTTGCGACATCGTGTTCAGGTTGTGGATGAGCGGGCCGAGCCTGCCGCCGTCGTCGACGCCCATGTCCTGCAGGATCTTCGAGGCGGCGGCGATATTGTCGAGTAGTTCTCTGATCAGGTCGCGGCGCTGGATGACGGAGTCGCCGATCGCCTGGCCGTTGGTCAGCAGCACCAGCACGCTGTTCTGGTTGTCGGCGATCAGTCCGGAGACCTGATCCATGCTGCCGAGGAGCTGGTCCACTTCGTCACGCCGGGAGGCGATCACCTTGGCCAGCGCGCCGACGCTGTCGAGCGCCTTGGCGGTGAGCTGCGGTGAATCGCCCAGCTGCGTGCTCACCGCGTCCAGGCTCGCGCGCAGCGCGTTCGGATCGAGTCGTTCGAGATGTTCGAAGGAATTGCGATATCTCGGATCGTTCACGACCTTGGCCAGGTTGTAGGGAACGGTGGTGGCCGACAACGGGATACGCGAACCCGGTAGTTGCCCCTCGGTTCCCGGATCGAGTTCGACGTGCATCTTGCCGAGGATGGTCGACATCTTGATCGCCGCTTTCGCGTCGTGACCCACGGCGAGGTCGGGCCGCACACTCATCGAGACCAGCACGCGGTCCCGTTCGAGCCGCACGGAGGTGACTGTGCCGACTTCGATCCCGGCCACGTCGACGCTGTTGCCGGTCCGCAAGCCTGCGGCCTGGGCGAATTCCGCGTGGACGGTGTCCTCGCCGAGATGTGCGCGGGAGAGGATCCCGGATCCGAGGACGAGCACGATCACCGTGACCCCGGCCGCGATGCCGAGGGCGAAGTTCCGGTTGCGGAACGCATCGCGCAGGGTCGTGAGGACGAGGGAGACCAGGAATTTGATCATCGGCAGACCTCCGAGTGTTCGTTGCCGCCGACCTGGGAGAACATTCCGCGGGGAAACAGCACGCCCCACAGCGAGACATCCAGGCTGCAGACATAGGTATTGACGTAGGTGCCGTTGCCGCTGATCCGCGCGAGCCCGGCAAGGATCAGCGGGAGTTCGATCGCCGACTGATCCAGGCGCGCACCATTGGACAGCAGGAGGTCGACGCCCTCGCTCGCCTGTTGCTGTGCCTGCGCCATACCCGGTGCGACCCTGGTGATGAGGTCGGTGAGTTTCGTTGTCGACTCGGCGATCCCGGTGACCGAGCCCTCGAGCACCGCGCCTTGTTCGTACAGCCCGCTGACCAGGGCACGGGACTGGGTGATCAGGGTCTCCAGCTCGCCGCTGCGGTTGGCCAGGCTCGTGATGACATCGCTGAGGTTGGTGATCACCGCGCCGAGGATCTCGTCGCGTTCGGAGAAGGTCGTTGCCAGCGCGGCGGCCTGAGTGATCAAGGCGGACAACGACACCCCGTCGCCTTGCAGTGCCTGCACCAGGGTTTCCGACAGCGAGTTCACCTCGTCGGGTTGCAGCAGGCTGAACAGTGGTTCGAAGCCCGACAGCATGGTGGAGACGTCGAACGATGATTCCGTGCGCTCCAAGGGAATCGAGCCGCCCGCGGGTAACGGTTCACCCGCCGATTCGCCCACGGCCAGCGCGACATAGCGCTGGCCGATCAGATTCTGGTAGCGGATCAGCGCTTTCGTGGTGGTGCTCAGGTGCTGGCGGGACTGCACGGACAGGGTCACCCTGGCATTGCGGCGGTCGACCAGGTCGATCGCGTCGACCCGGCCGACGCGCACGCCGGCGATCCGCACGTCGTCGCCGGTGCGCAGGCCGAGCACGTCGGTGAAGGTGGCGCTGTAGCGATGGGTGTCCCCTGGCACCGAACGTTGCAAGGTCGACCAGATCGTGTAGGTCGCGATCACGGACAGCGCGACGAAGACAACGAGCCCGAAATGAATAGTGCGGGTGCGCATCTCAGTGGCCTCCTGAGGGTGGCGGTGCCAGCGTCACGGTCGCACCGGTGAGGACGGCGCCGAGCAGAAGCTGCTGGGTGGTGTTCGGGCGCTCGCCCAGGAACGCGGCCACCGCGGCGGGTCCGGTGAGCGCGACCGGTCCGGCTCGGTGGCTGGGTTGCTGCGGAACGGAACTCGCCGGGGCGGTGATGCCGGGGATCACCAGACCGGGTAGCGAGAGTCCGGGGATGTTCGGCAGGGCCGGAATGTTCGGCAGGACAGGCAGGGCGGGCATGGTGGGAATCGGTGCGGGCCCCGCCGATGCCAGCCAGCCGGGAAGCAACTGCGCCGGATAAGACTGTGGCGCAGGGGAATCCGGAATGCTGCCGGTATCGCACCGTGGTCCGGCTTGGCTGCCGTAACGCGGGCAGTCGGCCGCGGTGTACTGGCGGAACGGCGTGAACGAGACCGTGACGTCCCACTGCATCTGCTTGTTCGGCCCCCAATTGAACACGGTGGCAAGGCGACTCAGGGAATCGCCGAGCGCGGTGACGGTTTCGCTCAACGCCGACGGATCCGCCGCGAGTGCGCCGAATGTCTCGTCCAAGCCGACGACGAGCTCCTTGCCCGCGTCCGGGTTGCGGGCGAACAACGCCTGGGTCGCGTCGGTGGCCGCGCCTGCCGAGGTGAGCAGTTCGATCACCTGGCTGCGGCGAACAGTGATCGTGTGTGCCGTCTGCACTGATTTGCCCAGGGCATCAGCGAGTTCGGGTGCCGACTGATTCACCGCCGCGGTAGCCGCGCCGAGGTCGCCGAGCAGGTCGCCGATCCCGGGCATCGCGCGGACCTCGGTGATCCACTGGTCGAGGCGTTCGATCGTGGAGCCGGGCATCCGGGCGTCACCGTCGAGTGCCTCGGCCAGGGTGGCCAGCACCCGGGCGAGTTTGGCGGGCTGGATGCGATCCAGGACGTCACGCAACGTGGTCAGCGTGGTCTGTAGGGCTACCGTCGCCCGGCTGGTGTCCTGCTCGACGACAGCACCCGCGCGCAATGGCGTCGCGGCCGGGCCGTTGTCCACGAGTTCGATCGAGGTGACTCCGAAGATGTTGGCAGGCACGACACGAGCCGTCACCGAGGCCGGGATGGCCGAGGCAGCGGCAGGTTCGAGGTCGAGTTCCACACGCTGGCTCAGCCCTTTTTCGGCGATCTGCACTTCCGACACCGCGCCGACCAGCAGTCCGCGGAAACGCACATCGGCGCGGGCAGGTAGCCCGTCGCCGGTGCTGGTCATCCGTGCCGTCACCGCGACGGTCTCCTCGAAATGGCCCGCGTAGCGCAGCCCGAGCAGCGCGACGACGCCGGACAGGCTCAGCGTCATCGCTACACCGGCCACGCTGAGCCGCCCGCGCGACCAGCCGCGTCCACTGGGATCCGGATACATAGTTGTCCCCTATCCGGAGATCCGGATGCCGGAGTCGACGCCCCAGATCGCGAGTGTGAGAAGCAGATTGAGGAAAACGACGACAATGATCGTCATCTTGATCGCGCGCCCGGCCGCGACCCCGACACCTTCCGGTCCGCCTGCGGCGATGTAGCCGAAGTGGCATTGGATGAAGGTGGCGACAAGCACGAACGCGACCGCTTTGAGCACCGAGTAGACGATGTCGCCCGGGTCGAGGAACTGGTGGAAATAGTGGTCGTAGGTGCCGATGCCGTTGCCGCCCAGGAAGAACGCGGTGACCTTGGTGGTGAGGTAGGCGGTGGCCATGCCGATGCTGTAGAGCGGCAGGATCGCGACCGCGGCGGCCAGCATGCGGGTGGTGATCAGGTAGGGGAGCGGGCGGATCGCCATCGACTCGAGTGCGTCGATCTCCTCGGCGATCCGCATCGAGCCGATCTGGGCGGTGAACCGGCAACCCGCCTGGGCGGCGAAGGCGATGGTGGCCAGCAGAGGAGCCAGTTCACGGGTGGTGGCGAAGCCGGAGATCGCGCCGGTGAGCGGGCTCATCGTCAGCAGATCCAAGGCGGAATGCGATTCCATTCCCACGGTGATGCCGCCGAAGCCGCACAGGATCAGGATCACGCCGACCGTGCCGCCACCGACCACCAGCGCGCCGTTGCCCCAGGTGACGTCGATGATCAGCCGCACGACCTCTTTGCGGTAGTGCCGGAGGACGAACGGGATCGCCAGCAACGTCTCCACGAAGACGACGCCCTGATGTCCCAATCTCGCGTTGGCCTCGGTGATGGGGTCGGTCGTGGCCTTGACAGCGCGGAGCGGACGCAGCAGGGGCGGTAGGTAGTTCGTCATCTCAGAGCACCTTGGAAGGGAACAGGGTGTTGTAGATCTGGGTGAGCGCGATATTGGCCGCGAACAGCACGATCGCCGAGCTGACCACCGCGGAGTTCACCGCGTTCGCGACACCTCCCGGTCCACCCTTGGTGTTCAGGCCGCAATCGCAGGCGATGATCGCGGTGAGTGCGCCGAATACCGCTGCCTTCACCAGCGCGACCAGCAGGTCGCTCGCGACGGCGAACGAGGCGAAGGTGCTGATGTAGGAACCGGGGGTGCCGTCCTGGATGTAGATGTTGAACAGATAGCCGGTGGCGAAGCCGATGAACACCACGAACCCACACAGCAGCACGCTCACGAGCACCGCGGCGAGCAGTCGCGGCGCGACCAGCCTGCGGACCGGATCGACGCCCATCACCCGCATGGCATCGATCTCCTCGCGGATGGTGCGGGAACCGAGATCAGCGCAGATCGACGAGCCGACCGCGCCTGCGATCATCAGCGAGGTGACCAGCGGCGCGCCCTGCCGGATGATGCCGAGGCCATTGACCGCGCCGATGAAGGTCGTCGCGCCGACCTGGCTGACCAGCGAACCGATCTGAATCGAAACGATGGCCGCGATCGGGATGGCGACCAGCAGCGTCGGGGTGGCTGAGACACCTGCCATGAATGAGCTCTGCCGGAGGAATTCGGACAGCGGAAAACGTCGTTGCACCAGTGCCCGGACCAGCTCTGCGGTGGCTTGCCACGCCATGGTGACCTGTCGGCCAGCGGTCTCGGCAGACTGTCGCGGATGGTCACGCCACCAGTCGAGACAGAACCTGACGACGAGCTCGAAATCCGTTGGAACAGCAACTTTGCCGTCTGTCGATACCATGTCGATCACCCCGTGTTCCATGCGGCCGCAGAGCTGTTCGACCGAATCCGACCTCTGATCTACACGGATGTTTACCAAATATCTACGCATCCGTAGTTAGCTGTCTGGGACTGTATCAACAAGTCGCCCGCGCGTCCTCGATTTTGATGCGTTCGGGTCCATCCCGTGGTGGCCGGTGCGCAGATAATCGGTCGTGCTCGGCACGGCCTGGTTGCTACCGTGCAGGCATGAAGGTCACTTCACGAATCGCCGCCGCGGCCGCACGAGCTCTCAGCTCGCCGGTCGCAGCCGCCTGACCTTCTTTCTCCCATGCCGGCGACCGGAAACGGTCCGCTGGTGTGCGTCGGTCCTGGTGCCGGACTTGCCAGGTGCGGTCGCTTCCGGTCGATTTCACATCGATGGAGCGACCACCATGATCACGACAGACCAGACCGTTCAGACCTTCCACGACTTCTTCCGCGAACGCGGGCATGAACTCACGCCGGGCGGATCGCTCGTTCCCTCGCCGGGGGACCCGGTGCTGTTCACCACCTCCGGGATGCATCCGCTGACCCCGTATCTGATGGGTCGGCCCCACCCTCTGGGTCGGCGGCTCACCAGCCTGCAGCGATGCCTGCGCACCACCGATCTCGACGAGGTCGGTGACGACACCCACCTCACCGTGTTCGAAATGCTCGGATCCTGGTCACTGGGCGACTACGGCGGCCCGCAGAGCCTGCGGTGGGGATTCGAACTGCTGCGCGACGGCTTCGGTATCGACCCCGGCCGGATGTCGGTCACGGTATTCGGCGGTGACGAACAGGTCGAGCCCGACCACGAGTCGTGGCGCACATGGGATGAGCTGGGCTTACCGGTCGAGCCGACCACGGACGAGAACTGGTGGTCCAACGGCCCGACCGGGCTCTGCGGGCCCGATTCGGAGGTCTTCGTCTGGACCGGGGACGGACTGCCGCAGGGCACACCGACCTCCGATGATCGGTGGGTGGAGGTGTGGAATCACGTCATGATGCGCTACGTCCGGCATCCCGACGGCAGCCTCGAACCGATGCGCACGCCCGGCATCGACACCGGCCTCGGTGTGGAACGACTGGTGCGAATCCTGCGGAACACGCGGTCCGTCTTCGAGATCGACGTTTTCGAGCCCTGGCTGACCACCCTGCCCCGAATCTGGGGCACACGCGACGATCGGACGCTGCGGCTGCTGTCGGACCATCTGCGATCGGGCATCGTCGTCCTCGGCGACCGGGTCACGCCATCGCCGTCCGGTCGCGGTCATATCCTCCGTCGTTTGATCCGCCGCACCCTGACCACGCTGTGGCGCGACGATCCGACCCGCACCCTGTTCGATCTGCCGATCGAGCTTGTCGAACACACCCTCGGGCACTTCCGGCAATCCGTTCACCCCGACGAGGTGCGCACCATCCTGCTCGATGAGGAACGCAAATTCGCTGTGCTGCTCCAGCGTGGTCGAAAGGTCCTGTCCCACGGCCGTTTCACCGGGCCCTTGACCGACGACGACTACCGCTATCTGCACGACACACACGGGCTGCCCCGCGATCTCGTGACGTATCTGAACACCGAAGCCGGTGTCAGTTGAGATGCCAGGGCCTTGTTGCCGGGGGGTCTGGGCGTGAGAGCCCGCCCTACTATGCTCTATGTCAGGGTGGCTAACTTCGCGCCCTCGATGTGGAGGGACAACGTGGCGGCACGAAGCGGGACCAAGCAGAAGATGCTCTACGGCGCGGTAGAACTCCTGCGGGAACGTGGAGCCGCGGGGGTTACCGTCGATGCCGTCCTGACGCGCAGTCGGACACCCCGCGGCTCGGTGTATCACCACTTCTCCGGTGGCCGGAACCAGATCATCGCCGAGGCAGTCGAACTCGCGGGCAACGCCATCACGGCGATCATCGACGAATCCGTGCGCGAAGGTTCGGTCGGTGCCCTCCGGCGATTCGGCGCGTTCTGGACGCAGATCCTCCATGAGAGCGACTACGCGGCGGGATGTCCGGTGGTATCGGTGACGGTCGGCGGATCGGAAGACGATCAGCGGCTGATCCCAGCCGTCGCCGACATCTTCCGGCGGTGGCAGGATGCGGTGACCCGCTCGTTGACAGCGGAGGGCGTGGAGCAGGCTCGCGCCTCCCGGCTGGCCACGATGGCCATCGCCGCCATCGAAGGCGCGGTCATCCTGTGCCGGGCAGCGCGCTCGACCGCTCCGCTCGACGACGTCCTCTGCGAGCTGGAAGTGATCCTCGCGAATTCCATCCGCCCACAGGAAGCGTGAAACGTGCAGATCGGTGTCATGATCGAACCGCGGCTGCCCGGTGCGGCCGATTTCGCTCTCGCGGCCGAGCGGATCGGCGTCTCGTCGTTGTGGGTTCCCGAAGTCTGGGGCTACGACGCGCTGACCGGGCTCGCCTACCTCGCCGCCAAGACCTCCACGATTCGATTGGGCACCTTCATCGTCCAACTCGGCTCGCGCACACCGGCTCTGCTCGCCACGTCCGCGCTCAGCCTCGAGGAGCTGTCGGGCGGCCGTTTCGACCTCGGCATCGGTGTTTCGGGTCCGCGCGTCATGGAAGGCTGGCACGGCGTTCGCTTCCGCAAGCCGGTGCAGACCACACGCGAGACGATCGAGATCATCCGGACTGTCAGTCGCGGCGACAGACTCGAGCACGCCGGCGAGATCTATCCACTTCCGTTGCCCGACAGCGTGGGACGAGCCCTTCGTCCGCTCGTGCGTCCCCGCCACGTACCCGTCTACATCGCGGCCATGGGTCCGGCCAATCTGCGCCTCACCGGCGAGGCCGCGGACGGCTGGCTCGGCAACGCCTTCATCCCCGAGGCTGCCGAGACTTTCCTCGGCCCCATTCGCGAGGGCGCCGAACTGGCGGGCCGCACATTGGCTGATCTGGACCTCGTCGCACCGGTCGCGGTGGAGTTCACCGAAGACGAGGCGTCGGCGACCGTCGCAAGCCGCAGGCACGCCGACGGATACGCGTTCACCATCGGTTCGATGGGTGCGGGCGGCCGCAATTTCTACAACGACGCGTTCACCAGACTGGGCTACGGGGACGCCATCGCGACCGTTCGCGAGCGCTGGGAAGCAGGCGATCACGAGGCCGCGCGTCGCGAAGTGCCACTGGACCTCGGCCGGCTCACCAACCTGATCGGCACGCCCGATATGATCGCCGAACGCGTCCGCGCCTACGAGAGCGTCGGCATCACCACGCTTCTCGCCAAGCTCGATGGTTCCTACGACGAACAGCTCGCAACCCTCACCAGGATGCTTTCCCTCGTGAACTAGCGGTCGAGGCCCCTTCGCCGTGCGATCACCGGTGGCGCAGGACCTCGAGCCGGCCGTTGGCTGAGGCCAGCGAGCACCCAGCTCTGCTGCTGGTCAGCAGCATGTTGGCGAGTTGGAGAAACAGCACGAGGTAGGGCTTGCCGGGATGGGACCGACTGGGCCATTCATGCCAATAGTGCGGTGGGTCGAGGCAGGTGCCGGGTCCGGTGGGGAGCCGCAGCCGATCCCCGGGCACGAGGACGGTGACATGGAGATCGGTGAGAACTCCGGCGGCGTCGTCGGACAGGGACACGGACCGGGTGAGCATCGCCCACCGGTGCAGCGGAACATAGGGCGGCGCCGTGGCGAGTGTCGGTACTGCCAGAGCGTTGCCGTCGTAGGTGGCGGCGGCGAGTCCGGCGGGTACGAGTAGCGCGGTGACCGTGTCGTCGCATACCAGCTCCACGCCTGCCCCGTCGGCGGTGATTTCGGTCGGTAGTCCTCGGTGTCGGTAGGCATTCGTCCAGTCCCGGGGGTTCCGCAGTTCGTGTGCGTCCGGCCATGGGAGGCCACGTGATCCGGCCAGGACCTCCCATGCGGCGGCACCGAGCCCGCAATCGTGGTGGCGGTGCTCGAACCAGTACCGGCGGGCGTCGTTGGGGGAGAAGGCCATCGGCGGGAGGTCGCAGTCGAACTCCTCGTCCTCGAGTCCCATCGGTGTTCCTTCGGTGTCGTCGCTGCCAGGTCCTTCGAGTATGACCTTGTGGCCTCGAGTAGCTCGCGAGTCTCAGCCGGTCGAGTGCCGTCGGCGCGTAGATTCGACATCGCCGCTGATCGTGAGTTCTTCTGAACGAAGGGATCGCCGTCATGAGTTTGTCGCCCCCGCTTCGCGGATATCGCAGATCATGTGCGGTGTTCGCGGTCGTGCTCGCCATCGCGACGGGCGGCTGCACTGCGCAGGAGAAGTCCGCCGACTCCCCGTCCACGGGCTCGTCGTCGCAGGTCGAGAGTCCCGAAGCGTCGAAGATCGCTGACATCGTCCGCGCGAAGATGACCGAACTCGACCTCAGTTCCGCGGTCTACGGCGCATGGCGGGGTACCGAACAGATCGCCCTCGGCGCGCTCGGCGGATCACCGCTCGGTGTCCCCGCGACAGCGGATATGCGGTTGCGGGTCGGCCAGCCCATGGAACCCATGCTGTCCACCGTGCTGTGGCGACTCGACGGACAGGGCGTGCTGAAACTCGACGAACCCATCGCCCGCTGGCTGCCCGACTTCCCGCGCGCCGACAAGATCACCCCGCGAATGCTCGCCGACAGCACCTCCGGCATCTCCGACTATGTGACCGAACCGGAGTTCCTGAAGATCTTCGGCGAGAACCCGATCCGCGAATGGACCGCACAGCAACTGCTCGATCGCGCCAACGCCCGCCCACCGCTGTTCGAGCCGGGCACCAGGTTCGCCTACGCCCACAGCGATCTGGTCGTCCTCGGCGAAGTGCTGCAGAAGGCGGCGGGCAAGCCACTGGGCGAGCTGATCGCCGAACACATCACCGAACCGCTCGGGATGCACGACAGCAAAGTAGTACTCACCCCACAGGTCGACGAACCGATCCTGCACGGATACACCAACGAACGAAACGTCTTCGAAGACTCCACCTTCTGGAACCCCACCGCCTTCCTGCACAGCGGCAACATGAACTCGACCGTCGCCGACGTCGGCCGCTGGGTCCGCGCCCTCGGCACGGGCGAACGACTCACCCCCGACCAGTTCCAGCAGATGATGGGCCCCTCCACCGCGGGCCTTGGCCCCTTCACCACAGAGAAATACTTCGCCTTCGGCGTGGTCCACCTCGCCGACTGGCTGTTCATGAACCCGTCCTACGGCGGCTACGACGGCGTCGCCTATTACGACACGAAAACCGGGACAACCGTTGTCGTCTACGCCACCCTCGGCCCGGCCTCCGATTCCAACCAGAACAATGCCGTCGGCATCGGTACAGAGATCGGTGCCCTCCTGGTTCCCGAACGCCCACCGACGGTTCCCTGAACAATCGGCAACTATTCGCACTGACCGGTGGTTGTACCGAACGGAGTCACCAGTTCTGACCTGCGGTTAGATCACATTGTTGGTGTCGAAAGCCCTATTCCGGTGTTCTGGTGAGATCGGGTCGTATAGTTCCACATTGAACGAACCGCATCGAGTTGACACTCGACAGCGAAATGCGTGCACCGGTGGATCGTTGGGCGAAACACAGGGGAACAAATGAATTCCACGCGCGGAGACGGTCGACGGTGGACGTTCGGCGCACACCGAACCGACGCGAGTTCCCAGGATCCCCCACCTCCCGAGATCGCGGCGGGCACCCGCCAGGAAAATTCGTCCGCACGGCCGGTCGCGGAACCCACTTTTCGGCGCCGGGGATTCCATTTCGGTGGCGCGGTGGGGGCATTGGTATTGGTGTGGTTGTCATTGACGCCGTCGCTGCTGCCCAGAGGTCCGTTGTTCCAAGGGGTCGTCACCGGTGCCGCGGCGGTCTTCGGGTACGGACTCGGTGTCGCAGTCGCCGCGCTGCTGTGGTGGATGCTGCAACGGCAGCCTCGGCCGACGCCGTCGGTGTTGTGGTGGGGGCTCGGCGTCGTGGCCTGCCTCGGATCGGTCGCCGTGCTGGCCTGGTATGCCGAGTGGCAAAGGGATCTGCGGTCACTCATGGGAGTGAGCGGTCTTCCCTGGCACGCCTATCCGATCATCGTGGCGATCGCTGTCGTGGTGTTCGCGGTGTTGCTCGCGGTGGCGCGGCTGTGCTGGGCATTGTCGCGATGGGTCGGTGGGCTGTTGGGGCGGGTGCTGCCCACCCGCGTCGCGGCGGTGCTCGGCGCTGTGGTGGTGGCCGCCCTAGCTGTCGCCGCGGTCAACGGGGTGGTGGCCGACGTGGCGATGTCGATGCTCAACGAGACATTCAAGGCGGTCAACCAGGAGAGTTCGCCCGATACCGAGGAGCCCGTCCTCGCGGAGCGTTCCGGTGGTCCCGGCTCGCTGGTGAGCTGGGACTCGCTGGGCAGGCAGGGACGAATCTTCGTGTCCAACGGTCTGACCGCGGCCGAACTGACGGCATTCAGCGGAAAGCCCGCGCGCGAGCCGATTCGCGTCTACACCGGCCTCGATTCCGCGGAGACGATCAGGGCCGAAGCAGATCTCGCGGTTGCCGAGTTGCGGCGGGCCGGTGGCTTCCAACGAGCGGTCCTCGGGATCGCGACCACCACCGGCACCGGGTGGATCAACGAGTCGACTGCCTCGGCGCTGGAGTATCTGGCGGGCGGTGACAGTGCGCTGGTGAGTATGCAGTACTCCTACCTGCCGAGTTGGCTGTCCTTCGTCGTCGACCAGGAACGCGCTCGACAGGCCGGTCAAGCATTGTTCGAGGCGGTGCACGCCGAGTGGGACCTGTTGCCGGTCGATCGCCGGCCGAAGCTGGTGGTTTTCGGGGAGAGCCTCGGATCCTTCGGTGGTGAGGCGGCCTTCTCCGGTATCCAGGACATGGCGGCCCGCACCGACGGAGTCCTGTTCGTCGGTCCCACCGCCACCAATCCGGTATGGCGCGATGCCACCGCACGACGCGACCCGGGTTCCCCACAGTGGCTACCGATCTACCGTGACGGGCACACAGTGCGATTCGTCGCCGACGCACCGGATCTCGCCCGCCCCGACACCGCGTGGACCGCACCCAAAGTGGTCTACCTCCAGCACGCCTCCGACCCGATCACCTGGTGGACACCGCGACTGCTGTTCCAGAAACCCGACTGGCTGAGCGAAGAACGCGGCCGCGATGTCTTGCCGAGCACCCGCTGGATCCCGGTGGTGACATTTCTGCAGGTGTCCGCGGACATGGCCGTCTCGGTCGATGTGCCCGACGGGCACGGCCACACCTTCCAGGCGGTTATCGCCGATGCCTGGGTGGCGATCCTGGAACCCGCCGGCTGGACCGTCGCCGACACCGAGCGTTTGCGAGAGATCCTGCGTGGCGCCGAGTGAACGCCACCCGTCGAAAGGAGGACTCTGATGAACGATGCCGCCGGTAAGCGGTCCCTGCTGAGTCGCGTCTCACCAACCCAATGGATCGCCATCGGGTTGAGCATCGTCGCCGTCGTTTTCGTGGTGGAGAACAGAGGAAAGGTATCCATCGAATTCCTGTTGATCTCGGTCCGTTCCCCGATGTGGTTGATCCTGTTGGCGATGTTCGTCGTCGGCTGGGTTGCCGGAGTTCTCACCACTCGTCGCGCCCACAAATGACAGTGCTCGGCTATATCAGAAGTGAGGGATCTCTGTGTCCACACCGACATCCGACGGAAAGATGGACCTCGATGTGGGGAATGTCGAACAAGCGGTCTCCACCGGTGCACTGCCCGGTTGGGACGACGTCGAATCGCACGTCGGCGCGGCCTATGAGCGGTACCGATCCCATCAGGCAGGGGTCGTCGCCGACTACATTCCCGCGCTGGCCGAGGCCGATCCCGAGGCGTTCGGCATCACCGTGGCCGAGGTCAACGGTGAGTTGCACCCCGCGGGAACCGCGTCAGCGGTGTTCAGCATCCAGTCGATCGCCAAGGCATTCGTCTATGCCCTGGTGTGTGAGGCACTCGGGCACGACGGGGTGCGTGACCGTGTCGGCGTGAACAACACCGGACTGGCCTTCAACTCGGTCATCGCGATCGAGCTGAACGACGGTCACCCGATGAATCCGATGGTCAATGCCGGCGCGATGGCGACCACCGCGATGATCCCCGGTGCCACCGCCGCCGAGCAGTGGGAACAGATCCGTTCCGGGCTGTCACGTTTCGCCGGCCGTCAGCTCGAACTCGACGGCGGCGTCTACCGATCCGAAATGCTGACCAACCAGCGCAACAGAGCGATCGCGGCACTGCTCGAAAGCTACGGGCGCATCCATATCGATCCGCTGGAGGTCGTCGATGTCTACACCAGGCAGTGCTCGCTGCTCGTGGATTCCCGTGATCTCGCCGTCATGGGCGCGACCCTCGCCGACGGCGGGGTGAATCCGTTGACGCAGCAGCGGGTCGTCTCGGCCGGCGTCTGCCGCGACACCCTCTCGGTTCTCGCCGCGACCGGAATGTACGAGCGGTCCGGTGAGTGGCTCTTCGAGATCGGGCTGCCTGCCAAATCCGGTGTCGCGGGCGGAATCGTCGCCGTGGCGCCGGGAAAGGGAGCGATCGGAACGTACTCTCCTCGACTGGATTCGGCCGGTAACAGCGTGCGTGGCCAGCGGGCGACCGCGTACCTTTCCCGCACCCTCGGGCTGAATCTGTTCGCGTCGAACGCCTACTCGGAGCAAGGGAGTGATCAGCAATGACCGCTGAATCCAGTTCGACGACAACATATTCCGAGCGGACGTCATGGCTGCCGATGGTCGGTCTTTTCTTCGCGCAGGTGCTGATGTCGTTCAACGTCGCCGCGCTGCCCGTCTCGCTCGGCGGCATGGTCGAAGACTTCGGCTCCGCGCCGACGGTGGTGAGTTCGACGATCGTTGTCTACGGCCTCGCCGTGGCGGCACTGGTCATGGTCGGCGCGAAACTCGGGCAACGCGTCGGCTGGCTACGCATCTTCCGGGTCGTTGTCGCGACGTTCGCCGGTTCGGCGTTGATCATGATCTTCTCCCCGTCGGTGTCGTGGGCGATCGCCGGACAAGCGCTGGCGGGTGCCTCGGCGGCGATCATCGTTCCCGCGCTGGTGGCTCTGATCGCCGAGAACTACCACGGTGAGCAGCAGGCGACAGCCATCGGTTCGCTCGGGTCGGCGCGAGCGATCTCGGGAGTGAGCGCCTTCTTCATCGGTGGCGCACTCGGCTCGCTCGTCGGCTGGCGACCGGTGTTCGGGATCGTGCTGGTGCTGGCCGTGATCGTGTTCGCCTTCAGTTTCACCCTGCGCTCCGACCACGGCGCCGCCGGCATCGACATCGACCTCACCGCCGCGGTGCTGATCGGCGCGGCGATCGTGCTGCTCACCCTGGGCTTCAACAACCTCAATGCCTGGGGCCTGTTCTTCGCCGACCCCGCGGCGCCGTTCGACCTGCTCGGTCTCTCACCCGCTCCCGTGCTGATCGTGGTCGGCATCGTGCTCGGACAAGCCTTCTTCTTGTGGACGCGACAGCGGATGCGGGCAGGCAAGGCACCGCTGGTCGACCTGTCGGTGCTCGGCAGTTCCCGCGAGCGAGCGGCCGTGTACGCGATGTTCATCGTCGTCGCCCTCGAGGCCGCGCTCAATTTCACGGTCCCGCTCTACATCCAGATCGTGCAGGGACGGTCACCGTTCGACACCTCGCTGGCGATGATGCCGTTCAACCTCACGGTCTTCGTCACCGCGACCCTCGTCGTCCGCTTCTACAAGCACTACAGCGCCCGCGTCATCGGCATCTTCTCGTTCACGCTGACCACCGGTGCCCTGATCTGGCTCGCCTATGTGGTGAACAACAACTGGGAGACCTTGCCGACGATCGCCGGACTGATCGTGTTCGGCATCGGCCAGGGCGCACTCGTCACCCTCGTGTTCAACGTCCTGGTGACCTCGGCGCCCAAGAACCTCGCCGGGGACGTCGGGTCGATCCGCGGCACCACGCAGAACCTCGCGTCGGCCGTCGGCACGGCGGTCGTCGGGGCCATGCTGGTGACGATCCTGAGCTTCACCGTCGGCCAGGCGATCGTCAGCAACCTCGATCTGCCCGATGCGCTGATCGCCCAGGTCGACCTCGACAATGTGAACTTCGTCAGCAACGACCGCCTGCACGAGATTCTCGAACGGACCGACGCGACACCGGAACAGGTCGACGCCGCCGTCGAAATCAACGAAGACGCCCGCCTGCGCACGCTCAAACTCGGGCTGCTCATCCTGGCCGGTATCAGCGCTACCGCGATCGTCCCGGCAGGTCGGCTGCCGAACTACCGGCCCGGCGAGATACCGGATCCCTCGCCGGTCAAGGACTGAGACCCGTTCAGTCCGTCGACTCGAGTTGCCGCTTGAGGTTGCGCAGGGTGCGGTGGATGTTCTTGCGCTGGAATTCCACGAAGGTGTCGCCGCCGGTGGCGATCCGGTCGAAGACCTGAACCGCCGCGTTCGGCCAGGTCTTGCGATCGTCGTGCCAGGTCTCGGTGACCAGGGTGCCACCGTTGTCCGGCTCGAATCGGTACTCCCAGGTCGCGATACCTCCGCGGATCCACGGACTGCGGACACCGATCGCCTCTACGCGGAACGCGAATCGCTTGCCCGGCTCGGCCGTGATCACCACGCAGCGGGTCACCCAGCGAGCGAAGCCCCGCTTGTTGAACCCCTCGAATTCCATTCCCACATAAGTGGACTCGCGCGGCTGGGTGACCTTCGCTCCGCGGTTCTCCGGACTCCACCGACCCATCAGGGTCGGATCGCTGACCTGCTGATAAACAGACACCGGGTCCGCAGCGATGTGGATGCTGTCGAAGACGGCCGTGGTGCGACTCATGGACAGAACCTATAAGACGATCACCCCGCCACGGCGAGTCGGGCCTGTCGCCGGTATGCGCGGAACGTGGCACGCAGGTCATCGATGATGAGGTCGGGTTCCTCCATGGCCGCGAAGTGGCCGCCTCGATCGAACTCGGTCCAGCGCACGATGTTGTGGTTGCGTTCGGCGATGCGGCGGACCGGAACGCCGAGATCCTGCGGCATGACCGCTACCGCGACCGGCACATCGGTCTCCGGTTCGGGCTTGCCCCAGGTGGCGGCGCCCTCGTAGTAGTAGCGGGCCGACGAACCGGCGGTGGCGTTGAGCCAGTAGATCATGACGTTGGTCAGCATCGCGTCCCGATCGACGGCGTCCTCCGGCACGTCGGTCGAGTCGGTCCAGTCCTTGAAACGTTCGACGATCCACGCCAACTGACCCACCGGGGAATCGGCGAGCGCGTACGACAGCGTCTGCGGGCGGGTGGCCTGCAGCAGCGCGTACGCGCTGAGTTCGTACTGGGCCCGTTGTGCCAGCTGCAGGGCGCGCTTCTCGGCGGGATTGTCGAGGTCGGCCGTTTCGGGGGTGACGGTGGCGGAGGCGATCATCGTCAGGTGCAACGCCACGACGTGGTCGGGGTCGATCACCGCCAGTTCCCGTGAGATGGCCGCGCCGGTGTCTTCGCCGTGTGCGGCGTAACGTTCGTAGCCGAGCCTGCGCATCAGCTCCGCCCAGGCCCGCGCGGCCCGGCTCGTCGACCAGCCGACCGCGGGGCCGGAGAACCCGAATCCGGGAATGGTCGGCACGACGACGTCGAACGCGTCCTCGGCCCGGCCGCCGTGCGCGACCGGATCGGTCAGCGGTCCGATCACCTCGAGGAACTCCACGATCGATCCCGGCCAGCCGTGGGTGAGGATCAGAGGCATGGCACCGGGTTCGGCCGACCGGACGTGGAGGAAATGCACATCGTGGCCGTCGATCTCGGTGCGGAATTGCGGGAACGCGTTCAGTCGCGCCTCCTGTGCCCGCCAGTCGTAGCCGGTGCGCCAGTACCGCACCAGCTCCTGGGTGTAGTCGAGCGGGATGCCTTGCGCCCAGCCGACTCCGGTGACGCCGTCGGTCCAGCGGGTGGCGTCGAGGCGCCGATGCAGGTCGTCGAGCTGGGACTGCGGGATGTCGATGCGGAAGGGTGTGATTGCTTCGCTCATGAGAACCACGTTACGAGGCGGCTAGGACAGGTACTGCCCTAGCAATGGGGGAGAATACGAAGTGTGTTGGAAACTTCGGCTCGCCTCCTCGAACTCCTGTCACTGCTGCAGACACCCCGGGTGTGGACCGGCCCCGACCTGGCCGAGCGCCTCGAGGTCGACGCTCGCACGGTCCGCCGTGACATCGACAAGCTGCGCACTCTCGGCTATCCGGTGCACGCGGTCGCAGGCACGGCCGGATACCGGCTGGGCGCGGGCGCCAAGCTGCCACCGCTGTTGTTGAGCGATGACGAGGCGGTCGCCGTCGTGCTCGGGCTGCGCACGGCCGCGGGCGGATCGGTCACCGGGATCGAGGAGAGTTCGTTGCGGGCGCTGGCGAAACTGGAGCAGATCCTGCCGTCACGACTGCGACATCGCGTCTCGGCCTTGCAAGCCGCCACCGTCACCATGCCCGCCGGGGCCGCGACGGTCGACCCGGACGTACTGACCGCGATCGCCGCCGCGATCCGTGACCACGAACAGCTCCGTTTCGACTACCGCACACACGAGGGCACCGAGATCCGGCGAGCAGCGCAACCTCACCGACTCGTGCACACGGGACGGCGTTGGTATCTGGTCGGCTGGGATGTCGAGAAGCAGGATTGGCGCACCTACCGCGTGGACCGCCTCCGTCGGCGCATCCCCAACGGGCCACGCTTCACCCCGCGCGAGGCGCCCGAGGTCGACCTGGCCGGCTGGGTGTCGCGCGGTGTCAGCAGCGCCGCCTACCGCTATCAGGCCCGCATCACGCTCGAGGTATCGGCCGCCGTGGCGGCGGATCGCATCCCGCCGACTGTCGGGGTCATCGAAGCGATCGACGAAGGGCACTGTCTGCTGCACACCGGATCGAACTCGCTCGACGAAATAGCCGTCTACACCGGGCTTTTCGGCTTCGGTTTCCGCGTACACGAGCCACCCGAACTCATCGACCACCTCCGCGCGCTGGCGCACCGGGTCACCGCGGCCATCGCGCCCGGCGAGGATGCGCCGGGCTGACGGTGTAGTCCGTTTTCCGCCGGATCCGTCGCCCCTAGATTTCTAACGTCGATGCCATGGAAAACAAAAGGGTTCCGGAGATTTCGGGCACGGTGTTGCGCGCGCCGATCGTGTGGTTCATGGCGTCGGCGGCCGCGCTCGCAACCGCCAGTGTCTACCTGCTGCATCCGGCCGTCGCCGAGGTCGCCAGATCGCTGGACACCTCGGCGGCGGCGATCGGCACCGCGCTGGCATTCGGGCCGATCGGCTATCTGGCGGGGTTGGTGCTGCTGGTGCCGCTGGTTGACCGGTTCGCGCCGCGGACCGTGGTGGCGGCGCAATTCGCGGCACTGGCTGTCGCTTCGGCGGCCGGGGCGATTGCGGGTTCGGTGTGGGTGCTGGGAACGGCCGTCGGTGTGGTCGGGGCGGGATCGGCCGTCGGCGCTCAATTGAGTTCGGTGGCAGGGCGTTTCGCGGGGTCTCACCGTCAGGCCACCGTGCTGGGGATCGTCACCGCGGGGATTTCGGCCGGAATTCTCGCCGGTCGCATCGTCGGCGGCTGGCTCACCGAGATGATCGGCTGGCGCGCAATGCTTGTGGTCTTCGCGGTGCCCTGTATCGCGGTGGCGGCTATCGCGTATTCCGTCCTGCCGGCAGCGCGTGGTCGCGCGCGTGCCGGATATCTGGATACGGTGCGGGGGATTCCCGGGCTCTTCGCTCGCTTCGCGGCGCTGCGATGGGCGGCGGCGCGGGGTGCGCTGTGGTTCTTCGCGTTCTGTGCGATCTGGGCGGGTCTCGCGGTGGCGTTGTCGCAGCCTCCGTACTCGTATTCGCCCGAACGGATCGGTCTGTACGCCTGTGCCGGACTGGCCGGTGTCGTCGCGACGCGGATCGCCGGAAGCTGGACCGATCGGGTCGGTGCGAGGAAGGTGATCCTGGTCGGGCTCGCGCTCGCCTTCGCCTCGACAGTGGTTCTGGCGGTCGCGCTGTCGAACACCGTGGTGACATTGGTTTGTCTCGGTCTCTTCGATGCCGGGCTGTTCGCGGCGCAAGTCGCGAATCAGAGCACGGTACTGGCCATCGATTCGTCGGCACCGGCCCGCTTCAACAGCGCGTATATGTCCGTCTATTTCGTCGGGGGCAGTCTGGGCACGGCGTTCGGGGCCGCCGCGGTCGGCTGGTTCGGCTGGTTCGGTCTGGTCGCTGCCGCCGCAGGGGCCACAGCCGCGGCAGGCGTTGTCGCCCTGGCCGACCGGACGCGCAGCGAGGCCGGAGGATCCGGTTCGGTCGGCGGACATGATGCTGCCGCGAGGGTGGCCGCTGCCCGCGTCGAGCGGTAATCGTCCGGGGGCGGGGGGGGCGGGGGGGGGCCCCCACGCAGGGGGTGGAGAGGGGTAGGTGGACGAGTTTTGGACACCAAGAGAGCAGGGGGGCCCCACCCACAC